>NZ_FOUB01000195.1 GCF_900114745.1 Nitrosomonas communis
GTCGACACTTGGGTAGCGGTTTGTTCCATCCGGTAAATCCGCAACCAATTGGAAAATGTTTTGGCATTCAGCTTATGTTCGCGGCAATAAGCCGCTTGGGATAAACCACTTGCCTGCCAGGTTTCTACATGTTTTTGTTGCCGCATTAGTAATGTCATCGATTATCCTCCTGAGAACGTTTGAGGATAATAGTGCAGTGAATTATGGTGTTTTAGATGGGAGCGCTGGACGCTTACGTTGTGTATACGAAATGTCGTAAACAACTCACAACCATTTGTATTTAAATTAACGTGAGTTCGACATAAAAATCATCACATCACGATTGGAAGAGCTTGAGGGAGTCTGATATTAAGCGAGGGTTTCTTCTCGCGAAAGGTGTAGGTCACTAGTCCGGCTATCAGATTAACAAAAAAATTAACTGGCCTGCAATGGCGGGAATGCTCGATTTGCGAAATATTCTTCAATTGGTCATTGACGATTTCAATAATCGAGCGTTTACGTAACAGGATTTTATCAAACAGCGGCAACAATTTGTTTTTCATGTTTTTTCGTACTTTGGTGATGAGCTGCACACCTTGCTCCTACAGTTGCTCAAAGAGTGGCTTCGAAAGGTAGCCCCGGTCACCAAAGAGTTTGCCAAATAAGGAGCGCGCCAACTCGGGTACCGGGTCACGGTCATCAATATTGTCTGCCGTGATTTTTTTACTGCCAGCAATTACCCTTGGTCATTGATGACCAGGTGCAGCTTGAACCCATAAAACCAACCCACGCTGGTCTTCCCCCTGGCAGCAAACTCTGCCATTACTTTATACGACCCAATGCGGTGACTGTGGCACACACTGATTTTGGTCGAATCAATGAAGCTGATCCCACTGCAGCGTCCAAAGCGATTGGACAGAAAGCAACACAAGGGCACCAGACTACCTTGTATAGCATATCCCATATAAAATGATTTAAATTTCATAAGCGGTAAAGAGCTGCTCAATGGAACACCCTTCTCTTTTTCTGATGGCTTTGGCCTGA
>NZ_FOUB01000192.1 GCF_900114745.1 Nitrosomonas communis
ACGCGATACGACAAACTGAAGCGAAATTACGAGAGTATGGTAGCCATAGCGTGTGGATATCTGTGGCTACCTATGTGAAATGTCAACAGACCCTAGGTTCAGCACGTATGGCAAAGTTACATACCCATTATGATAACCTCAAGGTGGCACGTAATGCTCCATTAAAAGTCATCCGTGCTGCATACAAAAGGCTATCACAGAAATTTCATCCGGACAAGAACCCGGGAAATGCTGAGGCTGCTCGAATCATGGCGATCATCAACACTTCATATAAAGTGTTGTCTGATCCTGACAAACGTCGAGAGCATGATGAATGGATCGCTAGAATGGAAGCAGCGAATTCAATTAACAGGCAAACGCATCGAACATCCCCCTCAGCCACTCAATACACAACTGCTCAATATTCTGCTCACTCTTCTGGGAACACTTTTTTACTTAACCTCTTCCTGCCGATATTCAATCCAATCAAGGGTATTGTTATATGGACATTCTTTTACGCCATCGGTATTAGTATCTTAATAGGCAGTATTTGGCTTATTGACAGCGCCATTGATCTTTTCAGAGGGAAAAGTTAATTCCTCCTGACCGAAAGTCGTATCAAGTAATGCTCTCATCAATCCGCCCTGAATATGTGTCTCAGTATGGTCCTAATCCCATTTCCAAACCAAAAATGATGCGGAGGTGAGCCGCAGACAGGATAAATAATACGTCATGGTGAAGCCGACAAAGTCGTTTTGATTTAGAAATGGAATAAAATAATCTCTCTTGACCAACATTTGCAAATTATAGCACAACCAGATAATTTTGATTATAATTTAAAGATGGCCTATTCACTGGATTTCCGCCGTAAAGTCCTGTCTGTCAGAGAGAAAAAAGGACTTACGATAGCCGAGGTGGCGGCCCGGTTTGATGTTGGCGTGGCGAGCGTGACGCGTTGGGTTAAGAACATCCATCGTAAACCTCAAGGGTTTCGCCAACGCAAGATTGATCTTGATGTGTTGCGGCAGGATATTCGCGATTATCCTGATGCTTATCAGTACGAGCGGGCAAAACGTTTGGGTGTGGCGCAAAACGCTATTTTTCTGGCGCT
>NZ_FOUB01000189.1 GCF_900114745.1 Nitrosomonas communis
TTAATGACGTACGTCTTATGTACGGTTTCGAATGGTGGTGAGAGGTAAAGGATGTCCGCGTTGGGATGCCGTTTGACTTCCTGAAAATAATCGCGGAAACCAATATTCATTCCGATCAATTCAGCACTCGTCGAGGCCGTGATGGTACCTTCTTTATCGACGATATTCATAGTGCGTATGCCCGGTATGATGCTGGCTGCCTTGAGGTGCCGTATTACCGCTGGCTGCCCGGCTTCGTCTTTCCAGTGAGCCAGATTGCTGCGAACGTTTTCCAGCGCAAGGTTCGCACTTGTCAGCTGGTACTCCGTGTTCTCAGCAATTACCCGTGCCTGAATCGACAATCTGTCATGCTCACGGGCAGCAGTACGCTCATGCTCAAAATACAGATTGAATGTAATTCCCACACCCAAAGCGATCAGGATTAGACCGAGCCATAACCATTGCCTATATAAAGTTTTTTTGGGCTGATTAATTCGAAGCAGCATGGGTTTCTCCTATTCAACATAGTCAACGAGACCATTCACTTACATGATGCAAAAGATGAAGAGCAGACCAGTTCAAGTGAGCGCTTACGCAAAATGTTTGCAGCAAACTTACCAGCATACTGCACCAATAATTGCGAATATTAATTTATGCAGGATGCACAAATCCGTTTACAAATCGCTCCGTTAACATCCCTTGTTCTGAGAATTAAACTGATTAAAAGTTAATCAGGTAAAACGGTAGCATCAATTTCTTATCTTTTTAGGTATTGAGGAGTCGAATAGCAATCTAAAGAAGTTAGATACACAAATCTATTGTACTTTGGGACAAGTGATGTTTTTGCTCAGTTGAAAAGGCTATGACCATCAGCAATGACACTTGGTGCAACCTACAAACAGATCATAAAGTGATTGAAATTTGTGAATTTCAATCTGAAAGGATTTTATAGCTGATTCCATTTACAAATCAAAATGACGCGAAGGCAGGCCGCAGACAGTATAAATAAATAAGGTAATCCCCCGGCTATGCCGGGGGACTATTAAAGGTTTGACCGTGTGATACGGTCACCGTGAGTCTTTTAGCTTGATCAAGAGCTAGGAGAATCAAATGAGAGATTATCAGAGTTTGGCCCATACGACATGGGACTGTAAGTACCATATCGTATTTATTCCGAAAATAAGGAAGAAAGTGATA
>NZ_FOUB01000187.1 GCF_900114745.1 Nitrosomonas communis
ATAGAACAGAAGAGAGAATTCTATTAGATGGTTATTAAGGAGCAGTTAGGGCCTGTTGACATTCCACATAGGTAGCCACAGATATCCACACGCTATAGCTACCATACTCTCGTAATTTCGCTTCAGTTTGTCATATCGTGTCGCTATTGCCCGATACTGCTTTAGCCAAGCAATAGCATTACCCACCAATACCACAAACCAACCCTTCATCCGGTTGGTTTTATTATGCCTACTCTTGCGTGTTTGCGCGGGTTCATGCGGATTATTGCGGACTTCCTAGCTTCAAGAGATTCACCAAATTCGCTCAGTTTTTCTCTCTTTGTGCCAATATTCTCTCTACCCCTGCCCGTCATGCAAATGTGAAGTCCACAAGTTCTAATTTTTTTGATAATACAAATCAATGTATTACATGCGGACTAATCAAGTGGTTTATTTTCAGCATTGGTAGGCGGATGAAACCTCCTGTAGTACGCAATACTATTTCTAATGGCTTCCAATAGAAAATTCCCTTATGGAAAATATGGGCTTATGGAACACATGATATTGCATGTTTCCTGGATTTGGTCGACTGGATTAGCCTTCATCGTTTGCTGCAATCGATTCGTAATAAGCAACCACCCAAGTTTGAAAAATATTATTAGCAAATAACTGAACCAAGCATTACAAATCATTCTTAACTCACTTGCTCTGACATATTGTCGTTGGAAACGGATAGTTCACACAAACTCATATATTAATTGTTAAAAATTACTAATTGACAGAGCAGCTAAAAGAGAGAGAAATCAGAAAAATCTATATGACGGCGGAGGTAGGAAATGGATGAAGAACACCTTTTTTCACGTCTGGCAGAACAAACAGGGTTGCTTTTAACTGCCGAGGGCATCCCAGTATGATTAAAATTTTTTAGGAAAGAGGTATTATTGTAGGAAGATCTCAAGAACATTGATCGTTTAAGCAGCTTTTTCAGACGTGATGAATTTCAGCGAAGAGATGCAATACAGGAAAAAAAGAGCATTCAAAGCTAATTCACATAATGTACGTATTTAATAAATATTGTTTAATCTCAGGATGCTATAATTATTATAGAATTTAACTATTTTTCAATACTTGAATTCAAGTAATAAGTGCATAACCCACCAATCTTTCGGCATCTGTTCCTGACAATTCTCGGAACACCTCGTAAGGCGTCCTAAACCCCAGG
>NZ_FOUB01000183.1 GCF_900114745.1 Nitrosomonas communis
TTGACGCTCCTATGTCAAGTAATTGCAGCAGCATCAGATAAATCTGCGAGAATAAGCGGATACAATTCACGAACAATGTAACGCTTCAGGCAGCGTTGAATTTCTTTGTTTGACATCCCTTGAGCAGCGCGTCGTGCCACATAACTTTGGGTTCTTGGTTCGCTGCGCATACGTACCATCGCGATTGTCCATAACGCGTTGTTTGCAGATCGATTGCCTCCTCGATTTAATCGATGGCGGATAGTTTTTCCAGAGGAAGCCTGCAGTGGACTTACTCCACATAACGCAGCCAAGGCCGCTTCATTCCTTAAACGTTCTGGATTATCTCCCGCTACGGCAATAAGTGTCGCTGCCGTTTGCGGCCCGACCCCAAACTGATTTCGAAGGCGCTTCGCTGATTGACTTGTCAAACGGTCAAGCGTCACATCGATCTCTTTTAGTTCTGCTGAAAGCATTAGCCAGCGCTTGGCCAGCAAACGAAGTGTTGCAGCTAATGTTTGATGCAAAACACTGCCTTTTGCCTTCCGAAGTCGTGCACAGCCTGCTACGCACTCCTCCGGTTTGGTTTTCCAGAGTCGTTCACGCAGATCATCCGGTGCACTGATTAATAACGATCTGAGTTGATTGATGGTTTGTGTTCTTGCCTTGACTGCACTACGTCTGGCAACCGATAACATACGCAGCGCTTCAGCCACGCCTGACTGTGACTTTGGCGTTGCCGTTGCATTACCGGAAAGTACTGTGCGTGCTGCACTCTCAGCATCAGTCGGATCAGATTTTCCTTGAAGCCGGCGCTTGGCACGATCAGGACGATTGACTTCCCATACTTCAATATCCTGTTCGCGCAATAAACGGGCAAGACCAGCGCCATATGTTCCTGTACCCTCAACGCCAGCACGACGAACATTTCCTAATGATCGTGCCCACGTCAGTAATTTCAGATAACCTGCTCTATTAGTCGGTATGGAAGTCAGTATCCCTATCACTTTACCTTGATCATTGATGACCACGCCAACATGGGTATCTAAATGGGTATCAACGCCAAGAATAACTTCATTTTTAACCAGTGTGCCGTCCATATTCATACTCCTTAATCAAGATTAGTGCATTACCAACCCCAGTTACCGGACAGGACACTCACGGTGCAAATCAAGGCTCCTATTAGGTCACGAGTATTGGGCCCGGCAACGCTCGGGGAATACCTGGACCAGATCGACAGGTCAACGCAAAGGCACTTCGCCAATCCCAGCACGGGTCAGATCAAGTCAGGCATTCCATGACATATTAAACTGAGT
>NZ_FOUB01000181.1 GCF_900114745.1 Nitrosomonas communis
TGTTCATAGCCGATATCACCGCTGACATTTTCTATGCGTGGATAACGCAGGACTTTTTGCCTAAACTTCTGCCCGCTTGCGTGATTGTCATGGACAACGCAACCTTTCATAAACGGCAGGATATCCAAACCGCCATTGCCCATGCCGGGCATACACTTGAATACCTGCCGCCTTATTCCCCAGACTTAAATGACATTGAACCCAAATGGGCTCAGGCCAAAGCCATCAGAAAAAGGGAAGGTTGTTCCATCGAGCAGCTCTTTTCCGCTTATGAAATTTAAATCATTTTATATGGGATCTGCTATAGAGGCAGAAGAAATAGTCAGATGCTTTAGCTAAGTATTCGAGGCAGTGGGTTTTCCTGGTGGCTTACCTCGTATCGAATTTCCAGAATTTAATCCACCCAATCTTAGTGTTGCTTGGATTGTTTTTACTTTCGATCTGGGACATTTTTTCAGTCTAGAACACTTAAGGTAAGTTATGATGCGCTTATGCAGGCTTATCAAGAGCAGCCAATTTAATTAATCAGCCTTTACCGGGAAAGTTATATCATCATGGCGGCCTTACCGGGCTCTGCTGTTATATGGCTTGCAATGGGGTGAATTCCAGATAGGGAGGCCGGTTGCCCTGCTTTCAGCTACCCTAGGTGCCACACTTGCTCTTCTGACTGCACGCTCTACCTGTTTCGTAAGGCAGTACAACGCCGTTTTGGCGATCGTCTTGAGGCGATCAACAAAGGCCTAGAACGGGATGGTGCTTTTTATCTGTTCTCTCCTCGAGACTCGTGCCTGCCTTTCTTTTTTCCTGATCAATCTGCTGATGGGATTTACGGCAATTCGTGTCAGTATTTTTTCTGGGTAAGCTTGTTCGGTATGCTGGCTGGGTTGACAGTTTATGTCAACGGAGGCACCAGCTTGCTACCATTTACAATCTATCCGAGAGGCCTCTGCATAGCTGACTTTTTGGATAATTTAGTATTTTAACGTGAGTTCGACATAAGAACCATCACATCACGATTGGAAGAGCTTGAGGGAGTCTGATATTAAGCGAGGGTTTCTTCTCGCGGAACGTGTAAGCCACCAGTCTAGCTATCAAATTAACAAAGAAGTTAAATGGGCTGCGATGGCGGAAATGCTCGATTTGCGAGATATTCTTCAATGGGTCATTGACGGTCTCAATAATTGAGCGTTTACGTAACAAGAGCTTGTCAAAAAGCGGCAACAGCTTGTTTTTCATGTTCTTGCGTACTTTGGTAACGAGCTGCACGCCCTGCTCAAAGAGTGGCTGCGAGAGTTAGCCCCGGTC
>NZ_FOUB01000179.1 GCF_900114745.1 Nitrosomonas communis
CCTTATTTCTGGTGAATTGATGAAGCCCAAAAAGCAAGCACTCACCCTTTGTGACGATCTTTTTCGGATGAGACTGGAACAAATGCTGGACCAACACCATGCGTTATACCAGCTGGCAGAGAAAATTGACTGGTCAGTGGTAGAAGAGCAGTTTGACCAGCTGTATTCGGAAGCAGGTCGCCCAGCCATTGCGATTCGCTTGATGGTAGGGCTGCACTACCTGAAGCACATTTTCAATGAATCGGATGAGACGGTGGTGGCACGCTGGGTAGAGAATCCTTATTGGCAATACTTCTGCGGCGAAGAATATTTCCGCCACGAGTTGCCAATTGATCCCAGCCAGATGACGAGATTTCGTAAGCGCATTGGTGAAGCAGGCTGTGAATTCATGCTAAGTCTAACGGTAGTGGCAGGAATTAGCACGCAGACCGTGTCACAGACATCGCTTGCAGTGGTAAACGTGGATAGCACGGTACAGGAAAAAGCGATCAGTTAGCCCCTCTGATGCTCGGCTGTATCACAAGGCTAGAAGTGCGCTGGTAAGGCTAGCCAAGCGCATGGGGATTGTCTTGCGACAAAGCTACGAGCGTTTATCCAAACGCGCACTCATGATGAATGGACGCTATGCCCATGCCAGGCAGATGCAGCGCGCCAAGCGCGAACAAAAGCGGCTCAGGACTTACCTGGGACGAGTTATTCGCGATATCGAGCGCAAGCTTGCGCATCAGCAGACAACAGTAGGATACCCAAGAATTAACCGGTTGCTGGAAATTGCCAAAAGAATTCATGCGCAGCAACGACATGATAAAAACAAGGTGTACAGCGTCCATGCCCCGGAAGTTGAATGTATTGCCAAGGGCAAGGCGCACAAACCTTATGAGTTTGGAGTCAAGGTAGGCATAGTGACTACTAACAAAGAGAGCTTTGTCGTGGTAATAAAATCATTTCCGGGCAATCCGTATGATGGGCATACGCTGACAGCATCCTTGGAACAAGTTCACAAACTAACGCGTATTGCGCCAAAGGAAGTTTATGTGGATCGGGGCTATCGAGGACATGGGGTAACAGATAAGGTCAAAGTATGGATAGCAGGAGCCAAGCGCGGCCTGACGGTGGCGATCAAAAAGAAGCTCAAACGGCGCAGCGCGGTGGAACCCGTGATCGGACACATGAAAAACGATGGGCGTCTGGGGAGAAATTTTCTCAAAGGTGCCGCAGGCGATGCCATGAATGCCTTGCTGTGCGGTGCTGGCTATAACTTGCGCAAGATTCTGGGCCACTTGGCGCTTTTATGTGCTCGCTCCGGCATCAATCCTAATCGGTTATTGATGACCAATAG
>NZ_FOUB01000176.1 GCF_900114745.1 Nitrosomonas communis
GGCATCACCAGTGCGCTAGGCGACTTCTGCTATGAATCCACTACCGTGACCCTACCGGGTTTTCTGGCAGTGCTAGGTATTCCGGCTGCTGCGCTGGGCCTTATAGCGTAACCAGTTAAGAATGATTCAGAATATATAGAATTTGAAGAGCATCTCAACGGCTTGGTTTTGTTGTTTACGCAGTGCTTTGGCGTATGCCCATTTGTGCTAGATGAGACAATGAGAATACTCTTTGAATCATTTCTAGCTGGTTTTGCTATATCGAAGGCATCGCCGATGTGGTAGCGAGTTTCACCAAAATGATATCGGGCTACATCGCCGGCAAACTCGGCCACTGCAAGCTGCTGTTGCTGGCCGGCTATGGCCTGACGCTGCTCGGGCAAATACTGATTGCGCTGGCACTGAGCGACGATGCAGGGCCCTTCCGTTTCGTGCTGTGGCTCTCGCTCATTCCTGGTCTGCTGGCTGTCGTGTCTTTCCTCATGCTGGTGCAGGGCCGACAACATTTACCTAATCTGGCGCTGAAGTTCTTCGGCTTATTCCATATCTAAATTAAAACTGACTTTGTCGGCTTCACCTTGCCGTATTATTTATACTGTCTGCGGCTCGCCTTCGCGTCATTTTTGATTTGGAATTGGAATTACTACGCGGGCTGCCGGCTCGATTCAAGCGTTATCTCGGTGCCATCGCTCTTTTTGGTGTCGGCGATTTCTCTCATGCGCTGTTGGTTCTCGCCGCCACCACGCTACTCACCCCGTCGATGGGCGTGGTGCAGGCAGCACAGGTGGCCGGCTTGCTGTATGATTGGTGGAGAAGGAAACTGTTTCAATACGGCGTTTGGAGAATCCAGTCCATGTGCATCACCAATGACAGTATTCAGCCAAATCAACCGGCTGATTTGAGCTGATTTCTCTACTCACCAATGTCTTCAAAGCGCCAGAAAGAGCAACCAAGCTTCAGTTCCAAGGACGCCATTTGCGCGCGCGACAGATCGAGTCTCAACTGTCGAAAATCTTCTCGATTAGTGTGCTATATTAAAAGCGATCAATTTATTTACTAGCTCGCCGACCTTCTTTGCTCGCTTGAGAGGAGGCAATAGTGCAGTGCTGGCGAGATACGAAAGGCTCGTAGACTATGGAAACGAATGCTGGATCCGGATGGCACCTATGGCCGAAATGTGTAATTCCATTTCCAAATCAAAACTGACTTTGTCGGCTTCACCTTGTCGTATTATTAATACTGTCTGCGGCTCGCCTTCGCGTCTTTTTTGATTTGGAAATGGAATAAGCCATATCGTTGCACACATACGTCGCCCATAGAATAACGGAGCGTCCCTCAGGAGCACCCTTATGAATCCTAGAATTGACGGTACCAAATTTGGCTCTATCACTATTGATGGGTCTGATATCGAACACGATGTTCTCATCAGGCTTTCAGGTAAGAT
>NZ_FOUB01000174.1 GCF_900114745.1 Nitrosomonas communis
AGAGCAATGGAATGGACTCCTCCACCCTGCTAGGGGTACGGTAGCAATTTCAACTTAAACAGGAGACCAACATGAAACAAATCGCTGTTGTCGGCATTGACCTTGCCAAGAATATCTTTCAGGTTCACGGCACCGACGCTACCGGTCACGCAGTACTGACAAAAAAGCTGTCACGCAGCCAGGTGATCGAATTCTTCGCTAAACTCACGCCTTGCCTGATCGGCATGGAAGCCTGTTCATCAGCTCATTACTGGGGACGACGGCTGGCTGAAATGGGCCATACCGTCAGGCTTATGCCACCGCAATATGTCAAACCGTATGTAAAAACGAACAAGAACGACGCGCGTGATGCCGAAGCGATCTGTGAGGCCGTAACACGCCCGAACATGCGCTTTGTTCCAATCAAGAGCGAGCAGCAGCAAGCCGTGCTCGTATTGCACCGGATTCGGGGCGGCATCATCAAACAGCGCACGGCGCTGGCCAACCAAATTCGTGGCCTGTTGGCAGAGTTCGGGGTCATTGTGCCGCAAGGCTTTAAACAGCTCAACATTCGCCTGATACAACTCCTGAGCGAGCCGAACAGCACGTTGCCAGTCAATCTGCGCCAGACCTTCTCATCATTGTTCCAAGAACTGGTTAATCTCACGAAACGTACCAAGGAATTCGACAAGCAAATCGAAACCCATCTGCAGACAAGCCAAGAGTGCAGGCGCGTCCTTCAAATCGAGGGAGTGGGTCCCCTGACGGCAACGGCAATCGTTGCCTCCGTGGGCGACATTCGGAATTTCAAGAGTGCCCGTCAGTTCGCCGCCTGGCTCGGCCTGGTACCCCGACAAAACTCCAGTGGCGGGAAAACTCAGTTGCTCGGCATCAGTAAACGCGGCGATACGTATTTGCGATGGCTGCTGGTTCATGGTGCGCGTGCGGCTCTGAGTTATGCAAAACGGGCTGATAAGCTCACCGATTGGCAACAAGCGATGCTGCAGCGAAAGACGCTCAACAAAGTCGTCGTAGCGATGGCCCACCGAACGGCACGCAGAATCTGGGCAGTGTTAGCAAAGGATTGTGCCTACGATCCGAGTTACCCGCAGCGGTCAGCTACTGCGACGCGCTAGTTGAAACGCCCGCCTGCACGCTATGGATAACTCTAGACGCTTTAGGATGACAACGAGCTTGCCTTGTGGTGAATGCTATGGATGAATGAAGGCATGAGAAGGACGTAAATGAATTCTTTGATTTGCAGTGTAATTTCGAGTGATGGCAAAGCGGACACATCCGCAGTTGGGCAGCCTGACGTATGAACAGTGGCAATGACCACGACAGAGCGATGAGGCCCCAGCCGCGAATTTCCATCAAGGTCAGGGAGACAAGAAAGCTCCCGTTACAGGCCGGATATACGAGTGCAAGTGTTTCAGCCATGCCAGATCAAAAAAATTTCACGCAAAACGGAGGAGTCCATATACGT
>NZ_FOUB01000173.1 GCF_900114745.1 Nitrosomonas communis
GCAAGGCACACTCTGTTCCGCCCACTCTCCTTCGCCTGATACAGCGCTTTGTCTGCCTGATTGAGCAGCGTATTTAGGTCGGTGTTTCTATCCTTGAGACTAGCCACGCCTATCGATACCTTGAAATACAGCGGCATACCCGTCTCCAGCGTCACTGCGGTACAGGCCACATCCTCGCGCAAGCGCTCCGCAACTTCTGATGCCCTTTGAGGATCGGTCTCAGGCAACAATACGGCAAACTCTTCCCCGCCTATACGTCCGGTGATATCGACTGTACGGAGTATTTTGCGCATGACATCGGCAAGCCGTTTGAGCACAGCATCACCCGCCTGATGCCCATGTCTGTCGTTGACCTTTTTGAAGTTGTCGATGTCGAGCATGAGCATGGAAAGAGCATGGCCATATCGCTGTGCACGAATAAGCTCGGCGTGGCCCTGCTCCATGAAAAAGCGGCGGTTGAACAGTCCGGTCAGATAGTCCTGGCGTGCCTGTTGCTCAAGCTTTTCTTTCAACATCTCCAGCTCTGTAATATCCGTAGAAATACCGCATAGCCCACAGATCCTGGTCTTCTTATCGTTTTCGTAAATCGGCGTTTTAATCTCCCAGTAGATGCGCATGTTGCCATCCTCACTCTTGCAGATGACTTTCTCTGCAGTATCTTCGCCATGGATGAGCACACGTGTGTCGATGTCATGCATTTTGGCTACCGTTTCGGGTGGAAAAAAACGCGAATCGGAGCTGCCCGCAAGCTCCTCTGCCGAACACTTGAATAACTCCAGGGTCGACCGGTTGGCGTAGACATAACGCCGCTGTTGGTCCTTCATGAAAATATACGTGGGGATACGATCCAGTGCAAAACTGAACCGATTAATCAGTACACGAGCTTGCACTGCCTCTTTCTCGAGCTTACGCTGGCGGTGTTGGTGGAAAAATAGTCCCATGGTGGAAGCAAGTACAATTACTCCAAAAAGTATCCCTTGAGCTAAAACGTGCTGTCGCCATGACTGGAAGATGGAATCGGAATCACGATTGACAGCCACTACCAAAGATTTGTCCATCTTGAGATCTGGCGGATAAGTAGTGCGCAGAGCGAGCATGCCATGCTCCTGAGTGGCATACACGATACCCGTGAATACTTCCTCCTTTTTGCCACTACTCTGATGTCGCGTAAAGAACGAATCAGGATGCCTCAGATTCATTCCTTCTATATTATCTCTTTCAGGCATCATGAGGAATATCAAGCCATCGCTGTGTGCAAGAGCGACCCACATACTTGGCGCATATTGCACTGACATCATAAGGGTTTTGAAATATTCCGGATCAAGCGTCGCAGAGACGAGGCCGTCAAATTCGCCCTGCTCCCCCGGAATTATGCGGATGATGTTAATGACGTACGTCTTATGTACGGTTTCGAATGGTGGTGAGAGGTAAAGGATGTCCGCGTTGGGATGCCGTTTGACTTCCTGAAAATAATCGCG
>NZ_FOUB01000165.1 GCF_900114745.1 Nitrosomonas communis
TACTCACCGCTGCTTTGGCCAGTGGTCGTGCAGCGGGCTTGGGAGCTTTAACCTGGCTGCAAACTGGAAAAAAACTTTCATTAGCCACAGTTAGACCTACCTCTAATGAACAACATTGAAGAAATTATCCAAGCATTAGTTGAGTTTCGTGATGAGCGGGATTGGGCGCAATTTCATAATCCGAAAGATCTCGCCTTGGCGCTGAATATTGAGGCTGGCGAGCTTCTGGAAGCATTCCTTTGGAAATCTTCTGAGCAAGCCAATATCGACAAAGTGAAAGAGGAGCTTGCCGATGTTTTCGCGTTTGCTTTTCTGCTAGCTGAAAAATACGATTTTAATATTAAACAAATCATGCTCGAGAAAATTGAAAAGAACGCGCTGAAGTATCCTGTTGCTAAATCCAAAGGGGTCGCGAAAAAATACACGGATTTATAGGCGTTCTGTAAGTTCCAGTTCAATGGTCATTTTGTCGCTAACCGCCATAGTGAGGTGAGTTCTGCTGCACGAGCAGCGTGCAGCGGGTCACTGGTATCCGCCACCCGTTTATGGTATGGCTTGATATCTGATTTACTCAGAACCTTCAGGCCCGCTGCGTCAATGGCAGCAAGTAATTCAGCACGAGTGCGCAACCCAAGGTGTTCGGCAAAATCGGAAAGAATCAGCCAGCCCTCGCCTTCAGATGCGAGATGTAAGCTGAGTCCATGCAAGAATCCCCACAACATTCGACTGCCCGGGTCGAATATCGCATGCTCAAGCGGTGAGCTGGGCCGTGCGGGAATCCACGGCGGATTGCACACGATCAGCGAGGCTTGTCCTTCCGGAAAGAGGTTTGTTTGCACCAGATCAACTTGGGTTGTTATGCCCAAGTGGGTCAAATTCTCGCGCGCGCAATTAATGGCACGTACATCCAGATCAGTCGCGACAATGCGCTGGAAGCCCCGGCGCGCCAGCACGGCGGCCAGTATGCCTGTTCCAGTACCGATATCGAACGCGACAGACTGTGCCGTGACTTGCCTGGGTAAGGGGGCGTTGATCACCAAATCCACGTATTCGCTTCGAATGGGTGCAAACACACCGTAATGCGGGTGAATACGGCCACCCAATGCTGGTGGCAACGCTATGCCCTTTTTACGCCACTCAAAGGCCCCGATCAGCCCCTGTAATTCACAAAGTGATGCGATATAAGCTTCTGTCCGCGGACCATGCGCTTCAAGACACTCCAAGCGTACATCGGGCGCGCGGCGTAAAGGAATGCTGTGATCTGCATTGAAAGGAATGAGTAGATTGCCCAAAATACGGGCACGTTGGGATTGAGTCTGGCGGTACCGATGAAAGCGTTCGGTAGGTGACGAGGTTGTTTTGTGTGCGAGTCGTTTTTTATCTATTCGTCTTGCCAATGCCTGCAGTAATTGGCGTGCATTTTGGAAATCCCCCTTCCACAGTAGTGCTGTTCCTTCGCAGACCAGGCGGTAAGCTACATCTGCAGTCATGCGGTCATCGATGGCCAGCACAAGCCTGGGCGCAGGCATTCCTTTTTCTGAATGCCAGCGAGCTGATCGCTTAATGCCGGCTTCGTTCCAGCTAATGACAGGATAATCGCTCATGGTGATAGACGAGCTAGTCGCGATTGGGTAGGAGCGGCGAAGGAATAGTCATATAAATACATGGCGGGATGCAGAGATCAGCAAGTAACATGGAAAAGCCCGATGGTTGGGCCTTTAGCCTTGTTCCACTGGTGAATGGCCTCGGGAGTAGGGGAGAGATCAACTCGGACTCCCTCTTTCTGGAAATACTCTGATGCCTCTTTAGAGAGCGTGACATTGCCATCATGGCCTGAGCCAATGATAAGCCGTTCAGTTCCCTTTTCGAATATATGCTCAGCCTCTTCAAGGGAGATGATATGTGATGTGCCGAACACTGCCTTGGATAATTTTTTCTTTCTCTTCTTGATCTTACCTGAAAGCCTGATGAGAACATCGTGTTCGATATCAGACCCATCAATAGTGATAGAGCCAAATTTGGTACCGTCAATTCTAGGATTCAT
>NZ_FOUB01000180.1 GCF_900114745.1 Nitrosomonas communis
ATTCTGAATTGGTCATTATGCGAGGCATGGTGATCGACATGGATGAAGCAAAGCTACAAACGGTGGCACAGGTTAAGGCGTTTCTGGAAGGAACGCATGATATTGCGCTCAAGGTTCCCAAGGCGGAACACTATGGGTTTATCGAGAGAGTATTGAAGCGATTTGGCTATACCCCACTGCTCGGTGCGACAAAGGCGTAGTGTTACGCTATCTCAAACGTATGACAGACCTGTCACGGCAGCAGGTAACACGATTAGTTGAGCGGTACGGTAAATCAGGCCGAGTAACCAAAAAGAACAGTGCCCCCAAGAAGAATGGATTCTGCCGCCGCTTTAATCTAACTGACACGATTCTTCTGGCTGAGATGGATATGCTGCACGGTACTTTATCAGGCCCGGCCACCAAGAAGCTGATGGAGCGAGCCTACCTCATTTTCAATGACACACGTTTCGAACGGCTGGCGAGTATCTCGGTCTCTCATCTTTACAATTTACGTGCTGGCCGGGCTTATCAGGATAAACGGCGGCATTGGACGAAAACCCGCCCAACTGCTGTACCTATTGGGCAGCGCCGCTCTCCCCAACCTGATGGCGTGCCTGGCTATATTCGTATAGACAGCGTCCATCAAGGGGATCAGGATGGCATGAAAGGGGTTTATCATATCAACGCAGTCGACTGCGTGACCCAATTTCAACTTGTCGCCACTTGCGAGAGGATTAGTGAAGCGTATCTGCTGCCGGTTATCCAGCAGCTACTTGATCAGTTCCCATTCACCATTCTGGGATTTCACGCTGATAATGGCTCGGAATACATCAACTACAAAGTTGCGAGGTTTACTCGCAAAGCTGCGCATCGAATTCACCAAGTCACGACCACGACGTTCCAACGATCATGCTTTGGTGGAATCCAAACGGTGCCGTTGTGCGTAAACATCTGGGCTATACTCATATTCCGCAACGATTTGCTAAAAAAGTCAACGCATTCTGCACTGATTTTCTTAACCCTTATGTCGATTTTCACCGTCCTTGCTTCTTTCCTGAAACCGTCACCGACGCAAAGGATAAAGAGCGGAAAAAGTATCGTTACGAACACATGATGACACCTTTTGATAAGCTGAAAACATTGCCAGAGCAACCCTCTATCTCAAACCAGGGATAACACTTGAACAGCTGGATGCTGTCACATCAAGGATGAGCGATAATGAGACTGCCGCAGCACTCAATAAGGCGCGACAGGCGTTATTCCAATCCATTGCCGAGGCTCTCAAGCAATCTGCTTAATGATGCAATGGTAAAATACAAATGAAACATTTTTTTAACCAG
>NZ_FOUB01000163.1 GCF_900114745.1 Nitrosomonas communis
GCCCAATTGTTCAGCGTATGGTGGATATTAACTGGTTACCGAGTGCTCTGCACAGCGGAGGTATAGGCTCTGGTATCGTCACAGATTATTGGGCCATGGTAGGACGTTTTGCGGCGCAATGGCCAGTAACAGGCAGTATGAACTTCATGCTTGGGGGAGAATTAGGATACGCGCCAAATGTACCAAAACGCAGCGCGATAAAAACGGGTGCGTCGGATAATGCCGATGGGCTCGCAGCCCAAGTCTCTTTCAATTTTATCGATATTGTTCCAAAGCACAGTCTCGGATTTGCGCTCGCTCGTATCGGTGATGGCTGGCTACTGACGCCATCCTTTAATGATAATGCCTATGTAGCCGAGGTGCGCTATAAATGGGTTATCGATAAAAATCATACCGTCGAAGCCCGCATGCGCTATAGCGAGGATATCCGACAGCGTACAAACTCGTCACAAAAACGTCAGGATCTCGATTATTTTTTGCGTTACACATATAGATTTTAGATTCTATTGATATTTCTTAATTAGAGCTTGCTCAGAGAATATAAACAACTGTTTTTAAGTGATCATATCGTAAAAATTACTTTTTGAGTGCAAGGTTTTTAATAAATTATGCAGAAACCCTTGTCTTGATTTGAGCTCAAGCTCTCCTAAGTCCAATCAATTTTTATTAAACCACATACTGTTATCAATAATACGTTTTTTAAACAATCTATTATGGATAATAAATTTTAAGCAAAATTACAAGAAATACTTTTTGGTAGACTCTATCTACCTTTCTTTTCTCCTCATTCTTTTCTGGCAAGTTTATCGCATCCCTTACTAGGCCGTTGACGGAGTATGTGAGCATGGAAAAAATCCATGTTTCTGGGGGTAGCTTAATTCTTCCCAAGGGTTAAAAAACGCTTGTAAGTCACTTTATGAGTTCTGGCTCGGCGGTTATTAGCTTTTACCCGCTATTTCAACGCCCTGTTAAACATTTTTTTCCCTGTGATGATCTTCCATCAATAATTTGATGGGATGGCGTTTGGCCTACGCATAGTCGTTTTCTGAACCATAGCTTTTGCCGTTGTATTGCTTGGAGTGGCAGGCATAATTGATCTCATTGGGTTAATGGATTTATGTTTGAAAAGATTTACTGTCAGATGCGAATTATTGTAGTGAGCTCATATAGGAGCAAGGATCCATTATAAAAAATCATATGCCGATTATCTTGTTTTGTTTACCAAGCTACATTGCTCTTATTCACTCTCATTTATTTGCATAGGTAATATTAGTTGCATAGTTGGAGCTTTTTCCAACTGTTGGCTATGAAATTTTTAACTAAAAGCACTTTAATGTGAGTTAGCGAACAGAAGCTAAGGAATTTGCTATCTATTATTTAAATCATTCTCCTTTTAAGACGGAGATAAGACTCCGACGACATTATATAAAGCAGGTAAGAGATTTTGTTGTGGGAGGAATTGCGAAGTTGAAATATGAGGAGCTTCATTATGACTTCAGATAGAGGGAAGGGAAAAGAGTGGCGATGGCGATCATATTGGTAGACGAGGGTTTGCTTCAATGGATAAAGGTAAGCAGCGCGAAATAGCCAGCAAGCGCGGCGAAGCAGCCCATAAGACAGCCACTGCGCATGAGTTTGATTCGTAGGAAGCCCGGAAAGCTGGCAAAAAAGCGGTGAGACAGTTAGCAATGATAAGGAACATATGTCCGAGATTGGTCGGAAAGGCGGTAAAAGCGGCCATGGTGACGGTAGGTATAAGGAGCAGAAAGCCAACGAGTAACCAGCCATTAGAAATAGCTGCTTTATAAATGAAATTTGAAACTTTCAATTATTATAGCGTTACTCATGCATCGAGTTTATTGCTAGCACTCTATTAATAACTAAGCTTTACCTACCCGGATCAACATTTATATTTATTCATTATTCTTCAGGTTAGCGCAAGATGGGTTACCTTGAGGAGACAGGAGAACAAAATGGCACTTAATTTATTTGAAGATAAAGGTTGCCCGTTAGATAGGCAGCGGTTTACCTGGAAGGAGCTGGTTCAACCTCCGATTAGCAAACTCGATGATGACGCGTTCACGCGGGTTCGAGTTATTTTGATGAATGGCATAGAAATAGAAGCAATACGTTTCTCGCATGGGTGTGCTCGAATGAATCG
>NZ_FOUB01000161.1 GCF_900114745.1 Nitrosomonas communis
ATGGATGGCAGTTATGTTAAAGCGCATCAACATAGTGCGGGAGCAGCGAGTCAAGAATCGCAGGCTATCGGGAAAAGCCGTGCAGGCAATACCACAAAGATCCATTTAGCGGTCGATGGTTATGGCTTGCCAGTTGAGTTTGGAATCACCGGTGGAGAAGTCAATGACTGTTCTGCCGCGCCTGATTTGATTGCCAGGTTGCCTGACGCAAAAACAATAGTTGCGGACAAGGGCTATGACAGCGAATGGTTACGGGAACAGATAACGAAGAAGGGGGTTCAGGCTGTGATACCGAGAAAGCGCAACTCGTTGAAGGGTAATGCAGATATGGATTGGGGTTTATATCAATACCGGCATTGGGTGGAGAATGCTTTTGCCAGGCTAAAACAGTATCGGGCAATAGCAACGCGATACGACAAACTGAAGCGAAATTACGAGAGTATGGTAGCCATAGCGTGTGGATATCTGTGGCTACCTATGTGAAATGTCAACAGACCCTAGTATCTGCTGAGAATAGGAGCCCAGAGAAGTTAGCGATGTCAAGAGCATCATAACTGGCGGTTTCTCCAATGTTGATAGAATAGAAAGCTCCAACAAACTATTAACAACAAAGGAAAAACCATGAAGCTAAGCGATGGCAAAAAATCTGTAAGCTTGTCAATCAATGAAACACTATCGGCAAGTGAGCTAACAACGCTAATAGCCGAGCTGGCAGTTATCAGAGCAAACATGCTTCCTGAAGTATCAATAAAACCACCTATAAACAGTGATGATGGCACAGCATCTATGCAAGACGATCCGCGGCTAGTCATCTCAAGACTCAAAGATAATAGAATCAGATTCTGGCTCAGGAATGCAGGGCTTAGCTGGCTCATCTTTGACATTCCTAGCAACCAAGCTAGCTCTATCCGAGACTATCTCGTCGCCAATATACAAACGGGAACCAGCGATCTCTTCAGAGATGACGATGGAGATGGGAACACGCATCATTGAATCGGATCTCCTATTCTTGACCCAACAAAACTTGTAGACCGTAAATACTTGCGCTCATTACTTTGATGTTTTATCAAAGTATTTATATAGTTATATTTATGAAACCACTGCGATTTGTTGGCTCCAGTCTTGATGGTCTGAAAGACTTCCCGATGGAGGTACGCAGCACTGTTGGTTTTGAGCTTTATGCCGTGCAGTGCGGGTTGTTGCCTTCCGATTTCAAACCCATGCTTGCTATCGGTTCTGGTGCTTATGAAATCAGGATGCATGTTCTTGGCGAATGGCGAATTATCTAAGTTGCCAAGATGCATGATGCTGTTTATGTGCTGCATGCATTTCAAAAGAAAACACAAAAAACCAAGCGCGAAGATATCGAGTTGGCCGCCCACCATTATAAACAAATAGAAGGATGAATCATGGATAAAGAACCTGTTATTGAATCGAGCGACAACATGTTTGCCGACATGGGGCTTCCACCGGAAGAGGCTACATTGCTAGTGATGCGCGCCGAATTGATGACCCGCTTGCGTGAGATAATCAACGAGCGTGGCTGGACACAACAAGAAGCATCCAAAATGCTGGGTATCGGTCAATCGCGCATCTCTGATCTGGTACGCGGCAAATGGGAAAAATTCAACCTTGATATGCTGGTTACACTCGTGACACGCACAGGTAAGCATGTTGAGCTGGCCGTTGTTTAAAATCCGCTTATTGTAAACAATCCCGCACACCGTACTAAACCAGAGGAGGAATTTGATTATAGCCTAACCAGTTAAGAATGATTCAGAATGTATAGGATTTGAAAAGCATCTCAACGGTCTGGTTTTGTTGTTTACGCAGTGCTTTGGCCTGTGCCCATTTATGTTCGATGGGATTAAGATCAGGAGAATAAGCGGGTAAGTATTCAAGGGTGTGCCCAGCGTTTTGTATGGCCTCTTGCGTATCCTGCCTCTTATGGAAGGTAGCATTGTCCATCACAACGACCGCATGTGACGGCAATTTAGGCAACAGGTCCTGCATCGCCCATCCATGAAATACATCGGCGCTGATATTGACTGCAAACAGGCTGACGGTTATCAATAGCTTTCCGATCAACGCTCCCATTGCGTTGATACGACCTGGCGCATGCCAGTCATGCGTGCCATGACATCTCTGGCCAGCGGGTGCATAACCGTGCGTGCGCGGCGCATCCTGTGCAAACCCACTTTCATCAATA
>NZ_FOUB01000158.1 GCF_900114745.1 Nitrosomonas communis
CCGTGCAGGCAATACCACAAAGATCCATTTAGCGGTCGATGGTTATGGCTTGCCAGTTGAGTTTGGAATCACCGGTGGAGAAGTCAATGACTGTTCTGCCGCACCTGATTTGATTGCCAGGTTGCCTGACGCAAAAACAATAGTTGCGGACAAGGGCTATGACAGCGAATGGTTACGGGAACAGATAACGAAGAAGGGAGCTCAGGCTGTGATACCGAGAAAGCGCAACTCGTTGAAGGGTAATGCAGATATGGATGGGGGTTTATATCAATACCGGCATTGGGTGGAGAATGCTATTGCCCGGCTAAAGCAGTATCGGGCAATAGCAACACGATACGACAAACTGAAGCAAAATTACGAGAGTATGGTAGCCATAGCGTGTGGATATCTGTGGCTACCTATGTGAAATGTCAACAGACCCTAGCATAATTGAATATATACTATCTATCCAGTAATCAAATCAACCGGGATTTCTAAAATCCTGGTAGAAGTGCCAGCAGTTCAAGAGCTGAGGCACTTCCGTTTTCGTTGCTAACTTATTTGCTATCGACTGCAAAAATCCACTTAACCTATTTAACGCTCCCTCTGTTCTGCCGCACAATCTTTGCAACACAATATTTACGACAGTATTTAAAGCATCAGCTGAGGAAAATAAGGTAATAATCCATAGGGTAATGGAGGCAGCGATATAGGATGATGGACGATATTATCAAACACTGGATTACGAACAAAAGCCGGAGACAATCCAGGAGCTCTTTGTGAGGCTCTGGGCGCTCCTCGTTTAGGATCGGTTTGCTTGGCAAGTAAGCCTTTACGTAGCAGCTTCATTTTTTTTCTAGTGATAGGCTTGATGAACTGTTCACTTTTACAGAAGTATCGAATAATGTAGTTAAATTACCTCCGGCAAAGCCGGAGGCTTATTACTGTTAGCCCCTCAAAGGGGCAAGAATTGGAGCCACCTAAAGGTGGCATCACATACCAAGCTTGAGCTGATCATAGTGCTCATCCTCTTTCTCTTGGTGCTGGATATATTCTCTGACCATCTCTTCATCTAATCCTACCATGGATACAAAATAACCACGTGCCCAAAAATTTTCACCTGTGAAATTCCTTGATTTCCCCGTAAATCTCCGCGCTATCGATATTGCACTTTTCCCTTTGATATACCCTACTACGTAGGATACCGAATACTTCGGGGGAATACTGATGCACATGTGTACATGGTCAGGCATCAGGTGTCCTTCTACTATCTGACAGTTTTTCTGCGCAGCTAATTCGTGAAATACTTTTCCCAAGTGTTTTCGTATCATTCCGAATATCACTTTCTTCCTTCTTTTCGGAATAAATACGATATGGTACTTACAGTCCCATGTCGTATGGGCCAAACTCTGATAATCTCTCATTTGATTCTCCTAGCTCTTGATCAAGCTAAAAGAATCACGGTGACCGTATTACACGGTCAAACCTTTAATAGTCCCCCGGCATAGCCGGGGGATTACCTTATTTATTCATTTTTAATTTAGATGGATCGTATTTCTAGACAAAATTTGTTGTTAAGTATTATGCTTTTTTGTGCTTTCTGGTGGAGTTATGGCAAAAAAAAATAAGAATTTCTTCGGTTAATAGGCATAGCACATCCACCCCATAGCTATTTTATGCAGTAAACGGCAGAGTGCATAATCCTAGAAATGAATTACCCAGAAGTCAGTCTGGCTGCGACTTGGAAGAACAGTTTCTGGTAGGGACCGCTGCTTGCAAGTAAAAAGCGAATACGGCGAGTATTACGTAGGATGACGGCAACGATTTTGATTAGTTTGAGGCGTAGTGTGCTCAATAGGCTTGAGCCAGTTCTGTGCCTTGCAAAGCAAGGCGCCGTATGGTTTCCAGCAGGATGTAAGCCAGCGAGGACAGCAGCAGATGAAATTGATTTGACCACCAATGATGACAACTGGTGCGATCTGCAAACAGGTTAAGCTGTTGTTCCTTGATGCGATTTTCCATTTCCCCGCACGCACAGTAAAATCTCTCGTAAAGGAACTGCGGTTTACCAGTCAGATGGGTGACCACATAATGCGGATTGCTGCGTTTTTCGGTATGTTCGATTTTAATGATGATGCGCCGCAGCCGCTTCCAGCTTTTTGCAGCGTATTGAAATTCGTTAAACCACCGTATTTTCTCATCTGATGCGGCATACGGCTTCTCTGCCGCTTGCTGCCATTGCGCAGTAATCTCATTCAGTCGCTTGTTTTGGGCGATACCCATGATGTAGCCCACATCATGCCGCTCACACCAGGCCAGCTTTGTCTGAGCCGTTTGTATGCGTCCAACGCTCCCATCTAAAACATCATAATTCACTGCATTATTATCCTCAAACGTTTTCAGGAGGATAATCGATGACATTACCGATGCA
>NZ_FOUB01000156.1 GCF_900114745.1 Nitrosomonas communis
TAACAGCCGAATCGATGAATTGTTGCCGCTTGCACCGGAGGCTATTGAAGCATTATTGAAGGAACGTGGGTAGGTGGTGGGGTTGGAGGGATACGGTATTCCCAAAATAACAGAGGCACTATCTCTCAACCCATCTCTTTCTGAGAGTACGCAAAATTGCCAGCTTTTGCTGGGAAGTACACCTATAGACGAAGCATTTGCCAAAGGCGCTGAGACTGCTTGTGCCAGTTATAGTGACTCTCACCAAGGCGCATTGCCAGCATTTCAACGTATCCCTCCAACCCCACCACCTATCCACATTCCTTCAACAATGCTTCAATAGTCTCCGGTGCAAGCGGTAGCAATTCATCGATTCGGCTGTTAGGCCAGGTGGGGAGTTTTTCGAGGGTGTCGGCTAGCCATTCTGTGGGATTGAGGCCGTTGAGTTTTGCTGTGCCGAGTAGGGTTTGAATGGCGGCGGCACGTTTTCCGGCGCGTTCGGAGCCGGTGAACAACCAGTTTTTCTTGCCGAGCGCGATGGGGCGAATAGTGTTTTCGATCGCATTGTTGTGTGTGCCTTGCTAAGGCGCATCTGATTCGTCGGTGCAAATCCGACTTGGCTAACTATCGCTCCAGCCGGAAGTACTTGTAGCGGTCCAGGAGGTAACAAATGGGCTGAAGCACTACAAGAAAAGGTCTCCCTGGGAGATCAACGGGCCATGCGGGCCGTAACGAGAGTGAACACTGAGCAGGCCTCGAAATGTCGTCGTGGGAGCCGACCCGCCACAATAACGGGGAAGGCCGTTGTTCTTGTGGAAGCTGAGCGACTTAGCCACAAGAATCCCACCGGGATAGTGGTGACAGCGCGCATGGGAGAGATCGGATGGGCAACAAGGGAAGTCCTCAAGGATGTCCGGTGGCAACAAACAACGGTGATCCTGTGAGGGATAGAGCTGGCCAATGGGGATGACGGATGGGCGTGTAGTAGTGTTGAGGCCGGGTAATACTGGAAGAGCGAAGGCGCCCTGTTTCGAAACGCGATGAGGAAAGTGATAAGAGCGAGGGGATTGACGTGAGTCTACCAACCTTGATGAGTAAAGTTCAGACATTACAGACTTCATTACAGGCGAAAGCCAAGGCAGAACCAGCTTTTCGTTTTTACAGTTTATGGGACAAGGTCTACCGGACCGGTGTACTGCGGGTTGCTTATCGGGGTTGCCGCGCGAATCGTGGAGCACCGGGCTACGACAGCATCAGTTTCAAGCAGATCGAGGACCAGGGGTGGGACGAGTGGCTAGAAAGATTGCAGCAGGAGTTGCGGGTGGGTGGTTATCAGCCGCAGCCCTTGCTGCGCGTATGGATACCCAAAGCTCAGGGGGGACAGCGCCCTTTGGGCATTCCGACGATTCGGGACCGAGTGGTGCAGATGGCAGTACTGCTGGTTTTAGGTCCGGTTTTCGAAGTCGACCTATTGCCGCGGCAATACGGATTTCGCCCAGGATCGGATGCCAAGATGGCGATTAGGGCAATTCATTTCGGCATTACTCAACGGGGGAAGCGGGAAGTGGTAGACGGAGATTTATCCGATTACTTCAACACGATTCCTCATGGCGAGCTGATGCGCTGCGTGAGCCGCCGGGTGAGCGATGGTACTGGGCTGCCAGTGATCCGGAAATGGCTGAAGGTCGCTGTCATTGAACGCGACGAGCGCGGCGAACGCCGAACCACGGAAACCAAGGACAAACAACGAGGTACACCACAGGGGGGAATCATTTCTCCCTTGTTGAGTAATCTGTATTTCCGACGATTCCTTCTGGCTTGGCAGAAATTCGGTTTTGGCCAACGACTTCGAGCAGAAGTAGTCAACTACGCCGATGATCTGGTGATTCTCTGTCCAAATGGGTGTGGGGAGAAAGCGATGGCCGCAATGCGTCACCTTATGTCACGATTGGGACTCATAGTCAATGAGAAGAAAACTCGGCTAGTCAAATTACCTGACGAGCATCTTGATTTTCTTGGTTATACCTTGGGCCAGTTCTAAGGCAAAGATGGGCATCCCTATTGGGGCAAACGGCCTTCCAAGAAAGCGATCAAACGGTTAAAGCAGGGTATCCATAACGTCACGTCGTCGCGTTGGAAAGCGTCCAGCGTGGATAGTAGGATTGCGGAACTGAATCTGATAATCCGAGGTTGGGCCAACTATAGCACAACCAGATAATTTTGATTATAATTTAGAGATGGCCTATTCACTGGATTTCCGCCGTAAAGTCCTATCTGTCAGAGAGAAAAAAGGACTTACGATAGCCGAGGTGGCGGCCCGGTTTGATGTTGGCGTGGCGAGCGTGACGCGTTGGGTTAAGAACATCCATCGTAAACCTCAAGGGTTTCGCCAACGCAAGATTGATCTTGAGGTGTTGCGGCAGGATATTCGCGATTATCCTGATGCTTATCAGTACGAGCGGGCAAAACGTTTGGGTGTGGCGCAAAACGCTATTTTTCTGGCGCT
>NZ_FOUB01000155.1 GCF_900114745.1 Nitrosomonas communis
GAATCTCCGTTTACCGCATCAAATAGCTAGGCGGGGGTGAGCTATGTCTATTAGCTGAAGAAATCCCCATTTTTTGCTATAGCTCCACCAGAAAACACAAAAAAGCATAATGTTTAACAACAAATTCCAACTAGAAATACGATTCATCCGAATTAAAAATAAATTTCTGACAAATTCGCTCTTAGTTTGGATGCTCGTGCAATATTCAGGCTAGCAGTAATCTTGTCACGAATGCGCTCACCAGTGACTTCACGTTCAAATTGGGCAAACGACAATAAAATGTTCAACATTAGCCGGCCCATTGAAGTTGTCGTATTAAAATTTTGGGTCACCGAAACAAATGATACCCTGTGCTGTTCGAATACCTCGACCATTCTGGAGAAGTCAGCCAGACTGCGCGTCAACCGGTCAATCTTGTAGATGATGATAACGTCTATCTTGCCGGCTTCTATGTCGATCAATAATCGCTGCAGCGCAGGCCGCTCCATGTTGCCACCTGAATATGCCGGATCATCGTAATCATCAGAAACAGGAATCCAGCCCTCATTGTTTTTACTCTTTCCGCCATATTGTCGGCGGTGTTTGCACCCAAACCGCCCAAGCCAGCTTTAAAAAAGGATAATAGTTAGTCGGAATACTTTTATGAGTTCGAACTAAAGTTGCCCGGTTTTGCGACTTCTCTATATTTCCCAAGAATGCACGCCCCGCTGCTGTCTAAATTGTTCGTTTTTTATTTGTAGCTATACCCTGTAGATCATTTGAAGTAGCCTAAGAAGGTTGAGAAGGAATATCACGCTTAAGATATAAGTATTCTCCTGCTAAAATTTTCAAGCTAATAAAGAACAAATAAAGTGGCTGCAGAAGAAGCAGTAGTGAGTTCACCAGTGGCATAACTCAAGCTTGATAATGAAGATGAAAGATGGCAGCGAAACCGAAACTATCTCCTGAACAATGGGCAAACGTCAGGGGAAGATGGGAAGGAAATGAACGGAAAGGTTTTACCTGGCTAGTTGATGAGTTAAAACTTGATGTATCTCCACAAGCTATTCGCAAGATTGCAACACGCGAAGGATGGACTAAAAAAGAAGTAGAAAAAACAAAACCCGTAAAGGGAGAATTAAAGGTTTCTAAAGTTACGGATAACCATGGTAAGGTTACTACGGTTACGCAGAAACCATCCAAGAGTAACCATGTAGCCATCAAAGAAGTGCTTAAAAAAGTGCTTAAAAAACTTCCTGTAGGTCGGCCAACTCTTTATAAGGAAGAGTATGCAGAACAAGCATATAGGATGTGTTTGCTGGGTGCAATTGATGTAGAACTTGCAAATTTCTTCGGAGTCAATAAAGATACAATTTATGAATGGAAGAAAGTATATTCTGAATTTTCCGTGTCCATAAAGAAAGGGAAAATGATTGCTGATGCCGAGGTGGCATTTTCCTTATTCAAGTCTGCAACTGGCCAGCATTACGTTACAGAAGATAAGTTATTTGATGGAAAAGTGGTTACCCTTAAGAAGCAAATTCCCCGAATATTTCTGCCCAGCGATTTTGGCTATTCAATCGCAGGCCGAAGGACTGGAAAAATAAAGTTGAGTTTAAGGATCATGCCAATCTCAATGCCTTCCCACCTAAAGAAGAACTTGATGCAATCTACGAGAATGCTATGAAAGTGGCTGCAGAGAGAAGGAAGTTGCTTGCTGAGCGACGGGTAAAGATTAATGCATTCATAGATAAAAAATCAGATGATATAGCTAATGTCTGAGCAATTTTTTTTACTAGAAGATCCATATTGGCAACTTCTCTGTAATCAGTGATCGGAGAATCTGGCCAGATTCGCTTTGGGCTGCAGGTCATTCTTTCATCAGATCAGCAGATAAATTAATTCGAGAGCGTTTCTTCTTTCAATCCTCCGATGCCGGTTGTACCTGTAATAGGCTCTTGTAATGAGAAGGAATATCTAACTAGTAAATAATCACTGTATTCATATCGAGGCATGAATGTTTATAGTCTGTTAATGTGGAATAATGTTGGCACAAATATTCACCAAGTTCTAAATAAAGTGAGCTAGTTCGAAAGATGGGTGCTGTCCTAGTGTTGATTATATAGCTCTAAAACCCTCGCTACTGCTGGTAGTGCTGGAAGTGCTGGTTTTTTGGATAACTTCTTTTTACAATTGAAATAATTAGATTTGAAAAGAAGCTAATGTGTTATTTGATGTATTTCTGTTATGCGTCACTGCAATGTATAACATGCGGTTACCCGTTACGAGTGTAGATTAAACTTTCCTACAATAATCCTACATACTCGTATAAAAAGAATATTCCTCAGCGGCATCTATATGTAAATATTTATTTTATATAAATAAATATTTTTTGTAGTAAATTTAGACCTACGGATTAACAGTCCGAAGCTCAGTCACTCATGCCCACAAATAGACGAACAATCCAAAGTAGTTTTTTATCTGGCACCGAACCGGTGTACACAAACCGAACCGGGGCCGAACCTGAGCCATTCATTATGGCTCACCTCCACTCTTCTCCCTCATGCAAAACAACTAGTTAAATTACCTCCGGCAAAGCCGGAGGCTTATTACTGTTAGCCCCTCAAAGGGGCAAGAATTGGAGCCACCTAAAGGTGGCATCACATACCAAGCTTGAGCTGATCATAGTGCTCATCCTCTTTCTCTTGG
>NZ_FOUB01000184.1 GCF_900114745.1 Nitrosomonas communis
CACCGGCTGAATTTGAAATGGCATATTATCGCCAATTAAAGGAGTCAGCTGATGCAGCTTGACTCAAACTAAAAAGTCTTCGGAAAAACCGGGCCGATTCAGAAGGTCGCGCCGTTCTCAACGGGATGCGCGCCGGTGGTATCAAACCTAACGAGACTACTTATAATACTTTGCTCAAAAAGGTGCAGACACTAGAGGAAGGACGCGCTGTTCTCAACAATATGTGGGCAGATGGAATCAAACCTGATGTTATTACCTATACCACATTACTCAACAAGGTTCAGACGGTTAGAAGAAGGTCGTGCCATTCTTAACAAGATGCGCGCCGATGGAATCAAACCTGATGTTGTTACCTATAACCACGCTGTTCAACAAGGTACAGACGCTAGAAGAGCGACACGCTATTCTTGGCGAAAT
The DNA here is from genome assembly GCF_900114745.1 of Nitrosomonas communis. Lineage (GTDB taxonomy): Bacteria > Pseudomonadota > Gammaproteobacteria > Burkholderiales > Nitrosomonadaceae > Nitrosomonas > Nitrosomonas communis_A. The sequence goes on from NZ_FOUB01000184.1 coordinate 418, forward strand.
GCACGCCGATGGAGTCGAGTCTGACGAAATTACTCATACCATATTGATCAACAAGAAAAGAAATTAGCTGAAAGCCACCATATTTTCTTAATGAACAACGCTATCCATGAATGATATTTATATATCCATTATACATTTTGGCTCTAGGATGTCTTAGCTGTGAGTTACTTTGAATATTTGCTCAATACTATAAAAACAGACAGTTTATTTTTAACAGTTTCCATTTGAATGTAGTGCATATAAAGTTTACGTTACGCTCAGTTTAGGGTATTTAGCAACTTTTTGAGAGGCTAGAATTCTGTGTAGTTGGAGAGATAACTTAAAATTAATATTATTAGTCTAGGGTCTGTTGACATTTCACATAGGTAGCCACAGATATCCACACGCTATGGCTACCATACTCTCGTAATTTCGCTTCAGTTTGTCGTATCGCGTTGCTATTGCCCGATACTGTTTTAGCCTGGCAAAAGCATTCTCCACCCAATGCCGGTATTGATATAAACCCCAATCCATATCTGCATTACCCTTCAACGAGTTGCGCTTTCTCGGTATCACAGCCTGAACCCCCTTCTTCGTTATCTGTTCCCGTAACCATTCGCTGTCATAGCCCTTGTCCGCAACTATTGTTTTTGCGTCAGGCAACCTGGCAATCAAATCAGGCGCGGCAGAACAGTCATTGACTTCTCCACCGGTGATTCCAAACTCAACTGGCAAGCCATAACCATCGACCGCTAAATGGATCTTTGTGGTATTGCCTGCACGGCTTTTCCCGATAGCCTGCGATTCTTGACTCGCTGCTCCCGCACTATGTTGATGCGCTTTAACATAACTGCCATCCAT
>NZ_FOUB01000168.1 GCF_900114745.1 Nitrosomonas communis
TCTAACTGTGGCTAATGAAAGTTTTTTTCCAGTTTGCAGCCAGGTTAAAGCTCCCAAGCCCGCTGCACGACCACTGGCCAAAGCAGCGGTGAGTATTTAACTTGAGTTCGACATAAGAATCATTACACTACAGCTGGAAGAGCTTGAGAGAGTCTGATATTAAGCTAGGGTTTCTTCTCACGAATAATGATGAAACTCTTTTCCTAAATCTTTTTATCATAAGGAATTCAGGTTCTTTTTGCTGCTTTTCTTATGTCGAACTCATGTTAATTAAGAATAACCAAGTATATTTCCAATAGAGTCTGGGGTATAACTTGACTCGTTTAAGGAAAGTAATATAACTGCTGCATCCTAAGCTTTTCTTAATTCCTGCTGATTTCGCTTATGGCGAGGAGATACAGAATAAATCAATGACCTGTGGAACCTCGGCTCGATGAACTTCCGGAGCCGCTGGATTTATCTCCAGTTGAGCCACCGTATGAATCTCCCATGGTGCCAGCGGATGAGTCTGGCGTGCCACCAAGAGAGCCACTGCCGGAAAAGCTTCCCGTTGAACCGCTGCTAGAGGCTCCCCTCGCTGAGCTGCTGGATGAACCTCCGGTTGAGCCACCAGATTGTCGCTGGAAATTACCTTGATCTGAAGTGCTCCCGGCAGCAGACCCTATTGCATCTCCTTGTCCCGATGTCTCCCTGCGTTCCTCAGCGCCTGCAGCATGAGCTGTACCCGTAAAACCAAAAATAATTACACTAACGATTGTTGCGATTTGCTTCTTATTTAATGCAGAATAATGTTTCATAATACTTCCTCCAGACAGCCTAGCAAGATTACTTTATTATATATTACTCTGCGATTTCCCGTCCTTTCTGTACGTTTGCCAACATAAGAAATGGTAATGAGGAGATAATAGGCTATTTATATATGGCTCTATATGAATTTTAGTGAGTATGGCATTATTAAGTAATGAATAGTGAAACCTTGTTTAGTCTGGCTTTAGGCCTTCAGTCTCCTAGGGAAGTTAAAGAAATAAAATTTATTCATGCTGAATCAAAGAAAAAAGAATGACATCTACCAATTGGTTTTGCTGTAGGGGCACGATTTGCAGATGAGGCAGGAAATCTTTGCGGTGTTTATGATACGGTGGAACGGATATGGCAACACTTTAACTTCTTTGAGCATACTTGGGTTTATCCGGTAAATGCGTACTTTGAATTCAACCGACCAGAACATAACTGGTTTCATGCAACGCCATAATTTTTAGCTTAAAGAATTCAACATCTCTAAAGCCGTAAGCCATTTTATATAACGTTGTGATCTTGTTGTTGATGCCTTCCAATTTCATATAACAGGTTGTTGCCAAGGGTTCATTAAGCTTGAGTGCTTCCTCCAGACGTTGGCGCTCATTGCGCGTGTCATCCAGATTGTCAGGATGCTTGAGCAGCAGCCAACGAATGCCTTTCAAAACGGGCTTCCCCAACCCATTCTCTGCTTCTCGTTGCAGATCGCGGTGCAGCTTGGTCAGTTTTTCATTAAACAGCTTGAGGAGATGAAAATGATCGAATATTAATGGAGCCTCTGGAATATGGCTCTGTACCGCACTGTGTAAGCTTGGCCCATATCGGTGGCAACCGCTTCAATCGGCGCACCTGACCATTTCAGAAGCTGTCTGGCAAAACGATTTCCATTAAAATCATGGATTTTGATAACAAGCTAAGAAATGTCATACAAAACAGATATAAATGATAAGGAATG
>NZ_FOUB01000151.1 GCF_900114745.1 Nitrosomonas communis
TCGCAAGTCTCAATCATACTCATTTTGCGATCTGTTAGTGCATTCATTTTTTCAGCGACATCATCAGGTACACTATACTTTCCAGCTTCCCAATGTTGCCAGTGACGAGCAAAAATGCCATCGCTCTGCTTGAATCCGCGGATCAGGCCATGTATAAAGCCAAAAGATCCGGTTCTAATCGGATGTGTTTATACGACACATCCGATAAAACAAACAAATATTCGGCCTAAGCTATGCTTACTTAGTCAAGACTTTCCACTAACCAATTACTGCACCGGAGACGCGAATTATGGGAAAAAGGCAACGTTCCATTGTAAGGAACTGTTTGGAATTTGTGAGTTCTGGATTAACGTAGCGTCTTTTTGCTATTAGCAGACAAATAGTCTCTCAGCAGTTCTGGGCATACATCCTCACCTCGCGTGATAGGGAGCACAACTCAGTCACCTGCTGCAGAGGTTTTTTGAGGATTCTCGATTTCAGGAATGGAGTTTGAATTTTCAAGTTTAGTGCCAGGCCCCGGTTGGTAGGCGTTTAGGGGGCGGCGTTCTTTAAGGTCAAAGGTGTCTCCTGTGCTGAGCACATGCAGTTTCACGTCAAAGAGGGAAAGGATATGGTCTTCGGCCTCTTCAGCGATGTTGCTGTGGGTAATGCAACTTCCATCGACCACGTAGACTGCACCCTCTCCAAGCACCGTGAAATAGCAGAGTTCTTCCACCACGATGACAGTGTCCTCATCAAGGCCGATGCCAAGGACACGGGGGTTCTGCGCGACGGCCCCGAGGAGGCGCCCCATGCGGCCCCGTTCGGCAAAATGCTGGTCGATGACGACGTCCCGAATAAGGCCCAGACCCGGAGCCATGCGCAAATGCCCGATGCGGTGAGATTCGCCTCCTTCAGATTCAATCATCATGGTCTCACACATCACTGAAGCCCCGGCGCTTGTTCCGCAGATTACTCCGCCTGATTCAAAGAGGTTGTGGATGTGGGTTTCCATATGGGTTTCTCCGATCAGACTGGTAATGCGCAGCTGGTCTCCTCCGGTAAAAAAGAGGCCTCTGGCATCCTGCAGCACTTTTCCGTTTTCCTCGGAGTCCGCATCGGCCCGTTGATTCACGTTAAGGTGCGCCACGCCTTTCAGGCCCAGGTCCTGAAAAATCTTGCGGTAATCCTCGAAGGACTCTTCTGGTTCCTGGGAGGCGACGGTAGTGACCACCAGCTTGCCTTTCCCGACCCGTCTCGCAACTTCTTTGAGGATCTCGCACTTTCCTTCTCTGTCCTCGTGGCCTCCAATGATGATCAGGGTTCCCACTCTATCTTCTTTGCGTTGTTTATGGCTGGGCATGAATTTTCTCCTCCTGCTCCTTTTCTTCGCTCTTTTTCAGGTACACCCTGGGTGCTTTCATCTCTGAGGTGATGAACGCGCATGGGAAGTGACTGCTATTGTGGAACCAGCCACAATCGCCCTCGGGGGATAATACCAGCCCCCCGGCTTCGCCTCCTATGCGCTCATGCATCTCCCGAACCAGGCTGGAGACTGCAATTTCAGGACCGACCGTAGCGAGTTTTTCCATGATGCGGCTGTCCAGGCGGTAGCGCATGACCTTCTCTCCATCTCCGGAGAGGACCACAGCACCAACGGCGTTTTCTGCGTAGAAGCCACAGCCTGCGAGTGGGGAGGCCCCAACGCGCCCTACAGGAGTTCCGGTCAGTCCTCCGGTGGAGGTAGCCGCCACAAGGTTGCCCTTCTGGTCGAGAGCCACACAGCCCACAGTGTCATTTCCTTTTTGTTTTTCCTGCAGTTTTTTAATCTGCTCTGCAGTGATCAGGCTGTCGTTGTCGCACAGCTCCAGACCCTGTTCTTTAGCGTATTTGTGGGCCCCTTTGCCAGTGATCAATGTGGATTCCTTCTTCAGGATGGCACGTGCGATGGATACCGGATGCTTGACACCCTGCACGAAACCGACTGCACCAATCTGCAGGTCTTCGCCATTCATCATGGCGGCGTCCAATTGCACCTCGCCGCTCTCATTCAGACTCGAACCGTATCCAGCATTGAAGGCAGGATCATCCTCAAGCACACGAAGAGCGGCTTCGGCAGCATCAAGGGCGTTACCTCCGGCTTGAAGGATCTGGTGTCCGGCTTTAAGCGCCCTTTGTACCCCATCAAGGTTGGCCTGCTCTTTTGCAGGAGGCACGAGTTTGGCCCCTCCATGTACCATGATCGCGAATTTCACTTGGGCGGATGCTCGCATCTGTCTCTCCTGTGAACCAATGCACTTTGAAGCATTTTGTATGGGATCAGCTATATAATAATTAAAAGTTCACTTTAGAAAGCAGCTGTTCCTAATGGCTCTGGGGCTACCCGCTGGCTTCCTACTCATCATGCCTACCGCCACCATGGCTGCTTTTACCACCTTTCCGACCAATCTCGGACATATGTTTCTTATCCTCGCTGACTGATTCACCCCCTTTACGGCCGATGTCAGCCATGTGCTCTCTATCCTTGCTGACTGATTCACCGCCTTTCCGACCGATATCAGCCATGTGTTCTCTGTCCTTGCTGACTGTCTCACCGCCTTTTCGGCCTGCTTCCCGAGCCTCCTCTGAATCAAACTCATGCGCAGTGCCTTTTTCATGGGCTGCTTTGCCGCCCTTGCTGGCTATTTCTCGCTGCTTATCTTCATCCATGGAAGCAAACCCTCGTTTATCAATATGCCCGCCCTCACCACCGGTTTTTTCCTTCCCTCTATCTGAAGTTTCGATCGTATCTTTTAGGACGGACTCCTTAAACCACTGACGAATATGAGCAAGATGCTCGTCTTCTTCCCGTAACGCCTGCTGGAAATCCCGAGCCATATCCTCCATACCCATCTTTTCAGCCAGCATGATAAGCATCCGCCAGCCATCGTTATCTGCCAGCTCCGCGGT
>NZ_FOUB01000146.1 GCF_900114745.1 Nitrosomonas communis
AACAGTTTCGTTCATTTTATCCTCTCTTTTTTGAGTTGCCTCGAGCCGCTCGCGATCAAGTGCGGCTGCAGTGGCACACGCTGATGAAATATCTGTATAGCTGTATTTTTAGAATTTTTTCTGTATGTGTAACTCATAAAATCAATTAGTTAAAAATACTAAATTACCCAAAAGCTAATTATGCAGAGATTTATCTAATATTAAGTGATGATTTCTCCTCAAGAATTTCGATTTACTTATAAAGGTTATCTCAACAAAAATGATTAAGTAGATAATTGAAAATAAGACTTAAGCAAGATTAGAATTATTTCTTGCTTGGTCTCTCAGTTGGCGCACAATATGTTCGTGATTTTTTTTAACTCCTTCATATAGCCGCTCTAGAAGAGCACGAAGACTGTCAGGCATTTCTTGTCTCAGCGCATTTTCATAGGCCATAACTGCTGCAGCTTCACCCATTTCACATTCTTCCAGTACCGCGAGATTATTTTTTTTGGTAAACGCCGTCTTAAGGTTAGTCAAAATATGGAGCAAGCCCTCTTCAGCAGATGTGCTTGTATCTGGATTACCGCCATAATGCAGTACCTCGACACTTAAAGTGTTAACGGCTTCTTCACAACTTTGTGCGCGATCCACGAAAAATGATTTCAAGGCAGGGTCACTCACATTGTTTGCACATGTTTTAAAACTGTCTGCGCTATCGCGCGAAATCTCGGTAAGTCCATTTAATAAATTTGCAATTTCTTTATTATTCATCTCATCCTCCAAAAATAAAGGCTTACATAAAATGAGGCCTAGAGTTGGTTTACGGCCCAAGACTGTTTATTCATACGCTGCTAACTTTGAATATTTAAATGGAAAACTCTTCTGTGTTAAAGAACCACTATACTTTATAGAGTCTAATCAAAAAGTATTTCTTGTAATTTCGCTTAAAATTTATTATTCAGAATATATAGCTCAAGTTTCGGAGTTCAAAATCGAATAAAATTCCACTGATCACTCCTATCCAAGGCTTCTTGCTGCAAGGTAAGATGATCTAATTGCAGAGCTTGCACAAAGAATTGATTTATGTGCACCTCAATTGCTTCCATGATCTGTTCAACGGAACAACCAAGCTGGTGCTTGATGCCCGACAAGCCATGATGGATCAGTGCCCGAAACAGCAACCATAGTTGTTTTGCGAAACTCAAATTCACGAGTCCTTCGACTAATTTATCTCTCACCTCGCTTACCCGTAATCCGATCCCTGCTTGCTTAGCGAAGACCAGCATGCAAAATCGTATGGCAGCCAGATGAGTTGACGCAATATGAGAGGCAAAACTACTGGTTTGCTCCTTTAACAGACCAAGGTGACGTTTGCTTTCCTTGAAGTAAACCTCAATACCCCAACGCAGCGCATAGATTTCCAGTATACGGCTTGCTTGCATTGCGGTATCCGTAGTGATAAACAATGCCCAATCATGTTTACCAGGTGTTTTTGCATGATCTGCCGTGGCTCCTTTAACAAACAGCAGCCGGTAAGGAATCCACTGGGGCATTTCATAGGACGACGAGGCGAGATTAAGCTCAACATCCAGCAATTTGTAGCGATAACGTGTTCCCGGAATGCTTTGCCACTGCTTGCGAACATGATGATTATATAGTGTCTTGGCATCTGCCATGGTGGTGCATCGCGCTCCATCACGGTAATAGCTATAGCGATACTGGGTTTTATCCTTCTTCATGCGCAAGATGGCCGTTAAATCGGTTGCCTATGTTAACCGTAAAGTCGTTTTATTGCCAAACCAGGCATCCGCCAGTAGATACTCTGCGGTAAAACCCTTCTGGCCCCGCACGTGCTACCATCCTGGCGGCCATTTCCGGCTTGCTCAGCAACACCGACTCCCGGTAGCGTTTGGCCACATGGCTGCGACCATCACGAAAGGGTTGCTTAAGCTCAGCAATATTCTTCTGACTGATATAAAGTTCATTATCCAGCGGGAGAAATACTTCCTCAGTGGCATAGCCTAGCGTCAGAACCTGTTGACCCTTGACCACACGCCCCGTCAAATGATCAAAATGACTGGAAATCCCAGCCATCTTTTTACCGCGCCTTGCTTTGACGGAATCATCCAGCACAAAAGCTCTGATCTCATGGCCCATCCAACTTATGCTTCATCACAACTTGTCGTGCAATCTGGTAGTGTAGGCGTCGCCAATTGACATCCTCCAGCTTAAGATAATCATACATAACATCTTTTCGTGCATCGGTAAAACTTTGCATGGATTTGCGCGAAAACATGCCAACCGAATCAACCTTTAACCACACCCACACTAACAGCAAATAAACAACTTGCGTAACCGCCACCCCCGAGCGCTTATGCAAGCCGGCGCGGTGCAGCAAAGTGGCCATATGTAATTTATTCCACAATGATGCGAAAACATTATCAATCTGCAGTTCCGAGTGGGTAAATAAATCGCCAATCAAACTTGGCAAGCTTAATGGTTTTGTGTCACGATTCATCAAAGCCTCCTTGTGGTTGGTTAAGTTCGTCAAGCAAACTAAGTTTTACCACTTAGGAGGATTTTATTGCATATTATTCAATTGGTTACTATGGCTTCTTTATCAGAAATGAATCCCGAAACTTGAGTAAATACTTTGTTTTCATTCCAGGAATGATACGCTATCAGCGTGGGGCTGCGTAACATCAGTTATTAACATCTGGGACATGTGCTCTTACTGACTCTCTAAAGCTGTCGGCAAATATGCACACTCCGAGGAAAACAATCTACTGCAGTTTCGCCCTGCATTTTTAGCAGAGTACAGGGCTTGATCTGCACGCTGAATGAGGCGATCAAGGTTATCTTCGTTAGTCATCATTTCGGCGACGCCCACACTGACCGTCACCGTCATTTTTTTACCATCGGCGATTTCGCGAGGAGCACTTATTTCTTCACGCAAATGTTCGGCAGCGGCAAGCGCTTCATGAACGGTGGTGTTCGGAAGCGTCACAATAAACTCTTCGCCACCATAACGAGCGGGAACATCTGTTTCTCGCACGTGTTCACTGATGACTTGAGCAACGTGCCTAAGGACAGTATCGCCAAATTGATGTCCGTATTTGTCGTTAATCTGCTTGAAATGATCAATATCAAAAATGAAAACAGAAAGTCGGGTTTGGTACCTTCGCGCCAAGCTGAACAGTTTTCGACTCAGTTCATAAAAATGCCGTCGATTGTTCAGTCTGGTAAGCTCATCCGTACGTGCCTTAAGTTGTTCGCGCCCAAATGCCTGCTGCAGCTCTCGATTCGCCACCTCAATGGTCAAGTTGGCCCGATGCAACTCATCCTCCGCCTTTTT
>NZ_FOUB01000143.1 GCF_900114745.1 Nitrosomonas communis
CTTGGAGAATATTGTCCATCGGGCGCTCTCCATAATTGGATTTTACGTAAGCGATTACCTTTCCTCCAGCTTCACGAACCCGATCAATTGCGTTAGTAAAACTAGGGTCAGCGCTTATTCCAGGCCCGTTATCGGGGTTAAAAATTACAGTAGTAGGCACTGTCTGAGCTGCCTCAACCAAATGGCTCCAAAAAATTGGTTGATTAGATGGATGGAAGTATGCTGGAACAAAAAGATTGGCAGCGTGGATGAGCGTACCGAACGTTACTAACAAATAAACTATAGAAAGCAAAATAAAGTGTTTTATGCTCATGCCGAATATATCCTTTGAAAAAGGGCGAAATAGACCGAGTTTCTACACTGATCTTGAGAGTATAAAAAGTACACTCTCTTGGGAGGAAAAAAAGAAGATATAGGAAAAAAATGAATATTGATTTAGCTCAGATGAGCAACTTCTTTTTCTTATTGTGTTAATGCTAAACAATAACAAACAGGTTAGCAATAATACAATACATATTAACTTTTATTTATTAACTCAAAAATAAAATGACAGTACCATATAAAGCGCAAAACAGTACCAAATTGAGCGAAAATTTACATTTGGTCGGACTACTACAGGCATATCAGCCTGAATGACTATCACGCGTCGATTTCACCTTTGATTATTTCTTACCAAACCTGGATTTTGACGAGGACAGCTTTGTTTCTGTCGCCAGCAAAGATAGCCAGCACCGCCGAAACCACAAAATTCAAACCTTCTCCTTCGGTTAGTGCAAGATCAAATGCGCATTTATAACAAATCAAGTGCGATGAAATTAACGAGAAAAGTGCCAAACCATGGTTTTGATTTATGGAAATTGAGCCAAGATGTTTGACGGATTGAATGGCTGGTGCGCAAATCATCCTTGCTCATTTCTTAGATTCGCATAAATGGGAATCAAGCCGAGATTAGAGGAAGTTATTCAGCACTTGATCATGCTGTAGCAGGCTAAAATACTGACACTTTTAATAAAGTGCCCAGATTTATACCGAATTGGCTCCCCGACCAGGGCTCGAACCGGGGACCTGCGGATTAACAGGTTTTTTAACTAACTGTTTTTATTAATATAAAACTCGTCTGTGCTCGCCAACACTCGTTAATAATTAACATATTTGTCACGTTCGAGTTTTTGTTAATAACTTAACGTAAGAAAATTATAATTCTGCCGAATCAAATACTGAAAAGTAAACAAAGGCGATTGTGATTGTATGAAGTTCATACATTAATTCAAGCAGAACTCTTGATTTGAAATTCTTACACATAAATAAATAAACCATATTGTATTTATGGTAATTAAAGCTCACACTCCTAATAGGGATTTTATATTGAATTGTAAATTCCCTCTTAAAAGTTTTTCAAAAAGTTTATCCGAATAAACAATAGAAAAAGGAAGTGCCACATGAAAAATAGCTTTAATTTTACTGTGCTTCTAGCAATAGGTTTGCTTATCTTAATTTTTAGTAATGCGGTTAATGCCGGAACTACCGAGGCTTTGAGCGAAGCGGGAGTGGTAGCGAAATATAATTTTATTATTCATATATTGGCCATGTTGCTTGTTGGTTTTGGCTTTTTAATGGTATTTGTTCGCCGTTATGGTTTTGGTGCTGTAACCGGAACTTATCTAGTGGTTGCAACAGGACTTCCACTTTATATCTTATTACGTGCCAATGGAATTTTTGGTCATCAATTGCAACCTCATACGCTTGATGCGTTGTTGTTCGCTGAGTTATCCGTAGCAACGGCCTTGATTGCAATGGGAGCGGTGCTGGGGCGTTTACGGGTTTTTCAGTACACTTTGTTAGCGCTTCTGGTTGTTCCACTTTATTTGTTAAATGAATGGTTGGTTTTAGATAATGCTATAGGCTATACAACTGGATTTAAAGATACGGCTGGATCGATTGTAATTCATGCGTTTGGGGCCTATTTTGGATTGAGTATGTCCATAGTTCTAACTACGGCTTATCAGCGCAGTAAGCCAATTGAATCTGATCATACATCAGATCGATTTGCTATGCTGGGATCGATGGTGCTATGGCTATTCTGGCCAAGCTTCGCCACTGCACTTGTTCCTTTAGAAAATATGCCACAAACCGTAGCCAACACGTTACTTGCTCTATCAGGCGCTACTTTAGCTACTTATTTTTTGAGTTCGAAGTTTCACAATGGAAAAACTTCTATGGTTGATATGGCCAATGCAGCATTGGCTGGGGGTGTGGCTATCGGCTCAGTTTGTGATGTTGTTTCTCCTATTGGGGCATTTGGAATAGGGCTTTTGGCGGGTACAGTTTCAGTGCTGGGTTATGTATTTTTATTACCTTTATTAGAATCAAGATTCAAAATTGTTGATACGTGTGGGGTACATAATTTACATGGAATGCCTGGATTACTAGGCGGATTCAGTGCATTCATAGTTGTACCTGACGTAGCAATTGCTCAATTCAACGGTATAGCTATTACAATGTCTTTGGCTATTGTAGGCGGATTAATTGCAGGCACAATTATTAAAGCAACAGGTACAACTCGAGAACCTTATGAAGACAGTATGGAATTCACACATCTTGCAGGTCCTGAAACAGAAAATCTCGATGAACAATTACAATCGCGGCTAGCGCTATTGGAGAGCAATGCTGCAAAAACATCCCAAACTCAAACTTCAGATTTACCAGAAGCCAAGGCTTTAGTGCAGAAACTGGAATCGAGGATTAAGATTTTGGAAAACAAAATTGCTGTGGTGGGGAATACTCTGCATGATGGAAATAGACCAACTTCTTAATTAAGCTATGCAGGATGAGATTTATGGCGTGATTCTGTTCTAACTACTTGAGCTAGAATCACGCGGAATGCTATGATTTTATATAAGTTACTGTTTTTAATAATATTTAGCTCGTCAGTGTTCGACCCCACTCGTTCCTTCAGTTGAGCCGGTTTCATCAGCAGGAAACATATTATAAAGCTTGACAATATCAAGATAAGTATCGGCTATAACCGGATAAATAATGGATCAGCCACCAACTTCTTCAACGTCTTTCAGCCATTTTCGTGATCATTAAGAGGATCAATGCCGAGTCCTATAATCTTCGTATTACGTTTATCAAACTCGGATTGAATACTGGCCATATAACCTAATTCTGTAGTACAAACATGTGTAAAGTCTTAAGGGTGTAAGAATAATACTGCCCATTAATCTCCAATCCACTCAGAAAAGATCGTAAACATTAGATTTCAAATCTTATTGTGAATTAATAATTTTGGATTATAAACCTTGTCACGTTCTAAAATTAACCAATTGATTTTTAACTTAAATTACCTCAGGCAAAGCCGGAGGCTTATTTCTGTTAGCCCCTCAAAGGGGCAAGAATTGGCGCCACCTAAAGGTGGCATCACATCCCAAGCTTGAGCTGATCAT
>NZ_FOUB01000142.1 GCF_900114745.1 Nitrosomonas communis
GTTTGTGGGTGAGCCTAAATTCAAGTATCACGATGAATTCCAGGCCAATGCCAAAGAAGGTGAAAAAGGAAAAGAAGAGTAAAACTGTAAAAAAGTAAAGAATAAAAACGATTGTTTTTTGGTAAAATTTCATCAGTACCCATCTATGCTGGGAAGAATAAAGTGGTATCTCCCAGCTAGTTTTCTTATGGCCGCTATTATCTTTTTTCGAATTAAGATAATAGCGTGCTTGCTTTGCTTAATGGTCCTTAATGCAAATGTAAAGTACAAAGGCTACATGTGTGCTCGTCGGATATGATGAGCTTTATTTTTTATTCCACTAAGGTAATAAATGCTTCGTTATTTCCCCGCACCTGATGTTGTTTGTATTCACAAGAAGCGAGATTACTTCATCGCTGCTTTTACATTTTTTTGTGTAGCGGTAAGCCTAGTTATCGATGCCCTTGCAAATTTGATCATACAGAATCTGCTGGGGATCATAGCATGGGTATTTTTAATTGGATTATTAGCAGGTGAAAATAAGGAAATAAGAATTCAAGTAGTGATTGCCGTGGCATTTGCGACAGCAGGTGAGCATTTTGCGTCTGTTTATATGGGGGGATATACTTACAGATTTGAAAATGTACCTTTATATGTACCTCCAGGACATGGAATGGTTTATTTAACGGCAGTCGCGCTGGCTCGTTCAGGTTTTTTTCTTAAATATGCGAGAAAGATTGCTGCATTCGTTGTATTCGTATGCGGCATTTGGTCGCTTTGGGGAGTTAGTGGCATTCCCGAACAGGGAGATCAGGTAGGAGCAATATTATTTTGTGTGTTTCTTATCTATCTATTCAAAGGTAGATCTCCCATGGTTTATCTTGCTGCTTTTTTTATCACCACCTGGTTAGAGTTGATTGGTACAGCTGCTGGAACATGGTATTGGGCAAAGCTTGAGCCCATTTTTAACTTATCACAAGGAAATCCTCCTAGTGGTGTTGCTGCTTGGTACTGTCTCGTTGATGCAGTGGCTATTGGCGGCGCACCTCTTGTCCAAAATATCATCAATAAATTTAATCAGTGGCTAAGAACCGATAAATCTAAACGTAGTATTCAACAGGAGACAGAATAATTAAACAATTTTTAAATACAGTCGCAAAGACTGAGCAGCTTTATGAGTAATCCCACAGCATTTGATCAATTAAATTTATCAAGTGAGCTTCTGAAAGCAATCTCAGATCAGGGGTATGTCCAGCCCACCCCAATACAAGCTCAAGTTATACCACATATCCTTGAGGGCAAAGATATTATGGGTAGTGCCGAAACAGGCACAGGAAAAACAGCTAGCTTTACATTACCCATGTTGCATCGATTGCAATCTCATGCAAATTCGAGTGCCTCACCAGCTAGGCATCCCATTCGAGCATTGATACTTGCACCTACACGTGAACTTGCTACGCAGATACATGATAATGTCAAAAACTACGGAAAATATACGCAATTACGAAGCACGGTAATTTTCGGTGGTACGAGTATCGATCCTCAAATTAAGGAACTGCAAGCTGGAGTAGAAATTCTGGTCGCAACACCCGGCCGTCTATTGGATCACATTGAGCAGAAAACGATCAATCTATCTAATGTAGCAATTTTAGTCCTGGATGAAGCTGATCGTATGCTCGATATGGGCTTCCTGCCAGATATCAAGCGTATTCTTATGTTGCTTCCTCAGCAGCGGCAGAGCTTGATTTTTTCTGCTACTTTTTCTGAGGAAATCAAGCAACTTGCTGACAAGTTACTGAAGCAGCCAGTTTTAATTGAGGTGGCAAAACGTAATGCGATTAATCAATCCATCTCGCATAGGGTTCATTTAGTTACCCTTGAACGTAAGCATGAATTATTGGTGCAGTTAATTAAGCAAAATGATCTTAAACAGGTCTTGGTTTTTGTTAGAACCAAACAAGGTGCAGATCGTTTGGCCAAATTACTTTTGCAGTATGATGTGATGACAACAGCGATTCATGGAGATAAAAATCAGCAGCAACGTACCCAAGCACTTAATGATTTTAGAGAAGGGAAAATTCAGGCATTGGTGGCTACTGATGTAGCTGCACGGGGATTGGATATTGAGAGTCTTACTTATGTAATTAACTTCGAGTTACCAACTGTTCCAGAAGATTATATCCATCGCATTGGACGAACAGGCCGTGCGGGGAGCAAAGGAAATGCCATTTCGTTAGTCAGTGAAAATGAAAAGGAATATCTCGTAGGTATTGAGAAGCTGCTCCAAACGAAACTGACCGTGACGAAAGCGAATGGATTTGAAACTGGGAAGAGTCATTACTCTGTTTTTCCAGAAACTACTCATCGTCAAGGGCATAATGGCAAGCTAATGCGTCATAAAGCTGGCTTAGACAGGAGTAAAAATAGTCAGAGTAAGCAGCAGCCAGCTCCTTATGGAAGAAATAAACCATCCCAACCAATTCCAATTGACCCGATCTTTACTCAACCATATGTGCCCGTGGCGTTGGTAAAGAAGTTAGATACCACTGATAAAGTTTCTCATTCTATTAGCCAATCGAGCAAGAAAGTCATACCAGCACTCTTTGCGCCGTTTCTTACTGATAAACGCAAGCAAGATTAATTAAGTATCGTTTAACTGTAAATGCACAATTTCTAGTCCTTCACCGCATTGCCAACATAACTGAAAATTTCGTGGATTTTGCTCATGGCATGCTGGGCAATACACATACCCTTCTTCAACTGGCGTGTTTTCATATATTTCGACAATCGCTCGTGCTTTTTCAAAATCATTGTCTTGAATAATCCATACCTCAGGGTACGTATGGGTGAAAGGAATTTCCCCTACCCCACCCTGTGCATGGGTATTAAATAGCTTTGCTGGTATATAAGCATGTTCTAGCAAGCAAAGGATCATCTGTGCTTCGATCAGATTGCTGGCAGAATAGAGCTTTCTCATATCATAAGTATAAAATTAGTCCTTATAACTTTATGGACACCTCTAAAAATTCAGAGTTTTAAACAAAACGAGGCGAGAACAACAAATGTTGGCGCTGCATATGATTAATATATAGCCTAACCAGTTAAGAATGATTCAGAATGTATAGGATTTGAAAAGCATCTCAACGGTCTGGTTTTTGTTGTTTACGCAGTGCTTTGGCCTGTGCCCATTTATGTTCGATGGGATTAAGATCAGGAGAATAAGCGGGTAAGTATTCAAGGGTGTGCCCAGCGTTTTGTATGGCATCGCGCGTATCCTGCCTCTTATGGAAGGTAGCATTGTCCATCACAACGACCGCATGTGACGGCAATTTAGGCAACAGGTCCTGCATCGCCCATCCATGAAATACATCGGCGCTGATATTGACTGCAAACAGGCTGACGGTTATCAATAGCTTTCCGATCAACGCTCCCATTGCGTTGATACGACCTGGCGCATGCCAGTCATGCGTGCCATGACATCTCTGGCCAGCGGGTGCATAACCGTGCGTGCGCGGCGCATCCTGTGCAAACCCACTTTCATCAATA
>NZ_FOUB01000140.1 GCF_900114745.1 Nitrosomonas communis
ACTTGGCATCTTCTGCAAGGTAGCACCTTGCATGTTGATGAGACGCCGGTAGCCCAGCTTGCTCCCGGCAATGGCCAAACCCACAAAGCCTATTTCGGTCGCCCTCGCGTAGCCGGTAGTACTGATCAAATAATCAGTGTATAAATTTAAATACTTTGTTTTCATGCCAGGAATATACGCTATCAGCGTGGGGCTGCGTAACATCAGTGAATTATAAAAAACTATCATGGAATTGCCACTTCCCTTCGTGCAATATTCAGGCTAGCCCAGTTATCAAGGCGAAGCTTTTTTCAGACGAAGGGCCCATGGGCCAAAAGCAAGAAGAGTTCCAGGTCAATACAACTGAGGCACCCCATCTGGATTTTGTAGGTGTCGAGACAACTATAGGCGAAGGGTCTGGCGAGCGTGCCTTCATTGCTTGGCAGTATGATAACAGTCAGATCGGTGGAGGCACTTCGGATTTTGGAATACGCGGAAGGCCGCTACGGATAATTTCTTCCGGCGGATTCGAATAGCCCTGAACCAACCTACTTAATGCGGTGGGAGAAGGTGATAAAGAACCCCTGACAGAGTTCAATGTTGTACAACACAAAAAGCGAAAAAAGCACATATGGAGCATCTAATTATAGTAATTTTTACTGCCAATTGAGCATAAAGTTTTTGAAGTTTTGCCCACTTGGCAGTTAATAAGAAATACAAAATGTATGCGAATGTATTATTGCTTGGATTTTGTTTTTATTTAAAATGGCTATTAGTTTAGTGTTTAGAAGTGTGTTTATTTTTCTTATACCCTGCGATCGGACCTATTACTATTACCGAAAGAGGTAAATTACTACCAGACCTAGATACCTCTGGGAAACATGGTTTAAATCAGGAGATTGCGCATATGTCAGCTCATATTTTCGACCAGAAAGAAACTGCCTTCGTGTTATGGCGGCCGCATAAAACGACAATTGCACCTAAACTTATAATTGGTCAATTTCAGGCAGGCAATCCACCGACGTTAGCCGGACGCCGGGAAATCAACCTCAATCAAGTATTAGGTCATACCGATCTGTGGCATGTTCGCGCCGACCAGTGCGGGCTCATTGACACACAAGTTTATCACTATTGGTTTGAAGTTACCGATAGCAGTCCTTTTCGCAATGGAGGTCGTATCTGTTGTACTGACCCTACCGCGTTTACCGTTGATTGGCGATTGGTCTCGGATTTGCTGCCGCCGCCCTATGACGGCAATGACCGGAACCCGGCGGCTGTGGTGAAATTTGAAGGTGGTAAGCTCGTGCCTTGCGACGCAGCGGGTGAAACATTTATTTCCGCGCCGAGAATTGCATTGAATAAGGCACCACCCAACAACAGGATCGTCATTTACGAGCTGCCGACCACTTGGACCCGCATTAACGTACACGGTGATCCCCAGATCGGTGTGGGAACATTCCGGGATGTGCTCGCGCTTGTCAATGCCCAGGCGGCTCCCATGAATTTTGAGGGTATACCGTCGTTGCAGCAAGGCCACAGCCATCTGACAGAACTCGGTATCAACGCCCTTGAGCTTTTGCCACCCGCCGACAGCTTCGTTGAACGTGAATGGGGATATGCCACCAGCAACTACTTCGCACCCGATTATAATCTTGGCTTCCCCATCAGCAACTCATCGCCGACATCAAACATTGATTTGATTCAACTTGTTACCGCATGCCATGAACGAGGTATTCGTTTCTTTGTCGATGTGGTAATGGCTTTCGGTACGCGAGGGGCATTAGAAAATGTCAACTTTCCTGATTTTCATATCGACCCGAAGTTATCTCCACACGATCCCGAAACGCAACAATCTGGCGGGCAGGGGACGCGTGAAGGTTTCGGGGGCCGTCTGTGGCGATACGCAAGCAAGGTCCATGGCTATGATCCGGTTGAAGGTCTGACGGGCGATTTATATCCGGCCAGGCAACTGATGAAGGCCTACGCGCTGCGTTGGCTAGCGGACTTCGCTATCGATGGTATTCGTATGGATAGCGTCAACAACATCGCCAACTGGGATTTTGTGCAGGAATTTAAGGGTTTAGCTAGAGAGACTTGGAAAAATAAGGGTGGCACCGACGATAAGTTCATTGTAGTTGGGGAAGAGCTTTCCGTGCCGCTTGACTTATTGCATCAGAACCGCCTGGACGGTCTTTGGAACGAGGACTTTAAGCGCATGGTTCGCAATGTAATTTTGGGACGAAATGATGATAAAGAATCAAGCTTCGAATGGACGATACGGAAGCTGATTGACTGCCGTTTAATGGGTTTCCACGACGGGACCGAGGCAGTAAATTATGTGGGTAGTCACGATGTTGAAGGCTTTCGTAACGAGCGGCTTTATAACTTCCTTGACAATAATGGCATTGTATTCAAAGAGGAACGTATCAAACTCGCCTTTGCCTGCCTGCTGACGGCAGTGGGTATTCCGATGATCTTTGCGGGCGACGAGTTCGCTGACGAACATGATTTAAGTGTCAAGCATCCTCCCAAGCAGCGTGACGCTGTGAATTACGAACGAGTGGATGAGCCGTTCCGCCATCGTATTTTCGACTATGTTACGCGGTTGATTAAGTTTCGCACTTCGTACGATGCGTTATCTATAAATGACACCAGCTTTATTCACGTCGATTTCAACGACAACAAACGCGTGGTCGTGTGGTGTCGGGGTCGACCATCCAGTGACAGCCAAGTAGTAGTCATTGCAAACTTCTCCGATTTCATAACGATGAACGCAAATCATCCAAGTGCGGAGTATCGCGTGCACAATTGGCCATCCACACCCCCTGGTAAGAAATGGCGCGAGATTACCCAGAGTCGTGATGTCCCCGCTGAATGGATTGGATGCGAGCCGATTTTTCCTTGGGAAGCTAAAGTCTACGCGTTATTTGACATATGACAAAATACTTAAGTGGTTGTTTGAATATAGCTAACAAAATTAATCGCGCTATTGATATTCAAGCATTGCCGTCCGGTATGAATGCGAATTTCACGGTCCTGGTCGCGTTTGAGCCATCCGTAACCGGCTACCGGGTGAGTGGCATCCATGAAATAAATAGGGTCTTCAGGCGCTTTATTTACCTTGAGCGCTTCATAGCATTTTAGAAAAGCGCGTTGTTTCTCGGCATCAGCCTTAACTGGCACCAGCTTTGGTTTTTTATAAACATAGCCCCTTCGGCATAATAGTTGGATTATGCCGCTTTCGCTGTAAGAGACATTTCAGTGCTGATCTAATGCTTGCCTTTGCAGCTCATTCAGAAAAGACTTGCTGCCACCAACCTCAAACTTCCGGAGAGCAGAGCAGGCAAGCCTCCCTTGCGATAACGCTTATAGTGATTACACACAGCTTCCCGATCAATTATGAGGGCTTCAGCCACTTAAGTAACCGACCAGCCTTTGCCTAATAGTTAGACGGTTTTTATCCGGTCAGCATAACGCTTATCTGATGTACCACGGTGTGCCAATTCTAAATAAATAAGGTAATCCCCCGGCTATGCCGGGGGACTATTAAAGGTTTGACCGTGTGATACGGTCACCGTGATTCTTTTAGCTTGATCAAGAGCTAGGAGAATCAAATGAGAGATTATCAGAGTTTGGCCCATACGACATGGGACTGTAAGTACCATATCGTATTTATTCCGAAAATAAGGAAGAAAGTGATA
>NZ_FOUB01000139.1 GCF_900114745.1 Nitrosomonas communis
CAATTATTTGTTGGAATGCCTTTTACCATACCTTGCTCTTGGCTGCTTGGTTGGCAAACATCCCGGCTTGATAAACGGGTTATGCACTTATGATACGAATTCACCAATTATAAAATTAGATAATACACTGCAAATAAAAAGTTTTATGTAAAAAATTATTTACTTTTTTATCCCGAATTGGAATAACAAGGTGCTCCACCGAACAGCAATTCCGCTACACTCCATTGCCGCCGGTGAGCTTGGTCGTTATACGACGTTGCGGGCAACCTGAAGTCAGAGAGCAAACACGTAAATTTCCATCCGCGGACCACGATAAGGAGGAAAAATCATGCTCAGCCGAAACTATATTTCAAATCGGGACAAACTCCCCATGGGAACTCCGGAGCCTTCTCGATCAACTCTGGGCCATGCCGCGGTCCGTGTGAACCGCCATATCGGCTCCATACGCACAACGGTGTGGGAGGACGGGAGAGGCAACTCCCCTTCCTATCCAATGGCCTCTTCATCACCAAATAAACCACAGGAGAAAATACCAATGGTGCAGATTAATCGAACATCTGGTTCTATAGCGCTTAGCGAGCTCATCCGTAGGTTAGAGAATGCTGAGGGAAGAACGATTCAGGAGCAGTTAGAAGTCACAGCGAGACAAGCCCCCGAACTTCATGCGGTATTCCACATGTTAGCACTGGTTTTGCTTGATGAAATTGACCGAGCAGCTTCGTCTCAGCTTTGTGAGGCCACCACTCTAAGTGTCTTGCCACCCGTCGTCTTGGACTCCATGCTTGGCCTTCAAGTGCCAGACGGCTTTCGCGAAGAGATCCGTCGTAGGATATGTCGGTGGAAGACACGTGTCTGGTTTGAGAAGCTCAGAAAGGGAGAACTCGAGGAATGGCCAGAATGCTAATCTGCCAACAGGAAGACATTTATATCTGATTTATTTAGGATGAAATAGGAGGTAACGCTATGAAAGAGATAGACTTGCCAATAAGAATCGTGATTTTACGGTTTGGTTTATTGCTGATCGTGCTCTCACCCATTTCAAGCCAGGTATATGCTGAGTGGTCAACCCAATCTTGGGATGGGGGCCTAAGACCGGAATCCGTTAGAAACCAGTGTCTGGCAGGGGATTTTAATGGGGACGGATGGGGGGATATTGCATGCTATACCCTCCGCGGGGGTGAGTGGCATCTCGGACTGACGCCAGGGCCAGCAGGCTTTAAATCTGCCCGCTGGTGGGGAGGGCTAGCACCGGCCTCGGTTGCAAATCAGTGCCTCGCAGGGCGCTTTAATAAAGATAATTCAACCGACATCGCCTGCCATACTCTCAACCAATCGGATCAGTGGTTAGTTGGATTCTCACAACCGTCACATAGTAAATGGGAAAGCGAATACTGGTGGGGAGGGCCAGGGCCGGAATCCGCTGGAAACCAGTGTCTGGCAGGGGATTTCGACGGGGACGGGCTAACCGATATTGCGTGTTATACGCTACAAGGGGGAGTGGCACCTTGGACTGGCACCGGGAACCGGAACAAACGAATGGTTTACTAGTCGCTGGCGCAGCGGTCCAGGACCAAAATCTGTTAGAAACCAGTGTCTGGCAGGGGATTTCAACGGGGACGGGTTAACCGATATTGCGTGTCATACGCTACAGGGGGGGGAGTGGCACCTTGGACTGGCACCAAAGAGTGGGGGCACGTGGATTGGGGCCCGTTGGTATGGGCCGGCGCCAGCCTCTGTGGCAGACCAATGCCTAGCGGGGGATTTCAACGGGGATGGGAGGACAGATATTGCATGCTATACCCTCGAGGGGAGTAGGTGGCTCGTTGGACTCTCAGTACCCTGACGCCTTTTGGGTTACTAAATCCAAGATTCTGCATCCAAGTGGGTCGGTGAGGGGGACAGACTCACTTTTGAGCGCACAGGGTGCAAGATGATATGGGTGATAATAGGATGATGGGGTCAGATACTGTCTTGAATTCCAAGTACTGAATGATTAAAGCTTGCATCAAATGGCTGCCCTGATTTAATAACCCCATAAATCAACTTTGTAAGTTTACGCATGACTGCTCCTATAATTGCCTTGGGAGCCAAGCCTGTGGTACTTAGATCTTACTCAGAAAGTATAATGGATTGTTTTTACGTGGAAATATCGTAAAAATCATTTTTTGAGTGCAAGGTTTTTAATAAATTATGCAGAAACCCTTGTACTTGATTTGAACTCAAGCTCACCTAGGTTCGCTCAATTTTTATTAAACTAACGTGGATTCGGGATAAGAAAGGCAGCAAAAGGAATCTCAATTCCTTTTGATGAAAGGATTTTCAAAAAGAGTCTCATCATTATTCGGGAGAAGAAACTATCCCTTAATATTAGATTTTCTCAAGTTCTTCCAACCGTAGTGTAATGATTTTTAAGTCGAACTCACGTTAATTTATTAGTAACATCTATTTTCTATAAGTAAGCGGTTTCCTCCGCCTACCAATGATGAAAATAAACCACTTGATTAGTCCGCGCTTAATTTGTTGATTTATTTGGCTTAAATAATACAGGGTTGTGGACTTCGTTCTCAAATGATGGGGAGGGTAGGAGAGAAGAATGGCGCAAAGAGAGAAAAATTGAGCGGATTTGCGAGATTTATTGAAACCTCGAAGTCCACAGGATTCCGCACGAACCCGCGCAAACACGCGAGAGTAGGCACAAAAAAACCAACCGGATGAAGGGTTGGTCTTTGGTATTGGTGGAGAGGTCGGGAATTGAACTGAAGTCCGCAATCACTCTACTATATTTATAATCAGCCACAGGATGGTAAATTTGGAATCGCATGATCATGGCCTTCCGTTTCTTGACACTTATATTGAAGCATTCACCAGTCATTAGATAGAATCCGTCCAAATAGCAGCTTTTGGCAGAACTTAATCTTTTAATTTCAGATTCAATTGAGATTTATTTTTAATCTCTGTTAGCTCAAGTTTGAGCTAACATATTTCATTATTAGCAATAATTGCCGATCATCAATCAAACTTTAATGCTTCAGTTTAAGAAGTATATACACTTTCAGTATCGATAATTTTCTTCATATAATTAGTTAGCAGTATTCTCGTCTGCTATTTCTGTAGCGCATCTGATAAATTAACACATATACATTACGACTAGGGTCTGTTGACGTTTTAAGATAAGTATTTCATAGATAGAAACAAACTCGTAATATTGGGGTTCCTACACCCCCAACAAAACGAGTTTGCGATGCCCCGAATGATGCTCAATGATGAGTACTGGTCGAAGCTGGAGAAGATTCTGCTTCAAGAATCGATTTATAACAAGCGCAATCTGCGCATGACGGTAGAAGGCCTACTGTATCGAATGCGGGTTGGCTGTCCGTGGCGCGATCTGCCCAGGGTGTTCGGCTGCTGGAATTCTATCTATAAAAGATTCAATCCATGGTCATTGAGCAGGAAATGGCTCAATGTTTTCAAAGCATTGGCTGTTGATCCGGATTGGGAATGGAGATTTATGGATGGCAGTTATGTTAAAGCGCATCAACATAGTGCGGGAGCAGCGAGTCAAGAATCGCAGGCTATCGGGAAAAGCCGTGCAGGCAATACCACCAAGATCCATTTAGCGGTCGATGGTTATGGCTTGCCAGTTGAGTTTGGAATCACCGGTGGAGAAGTCAATGACTGTTCTGCCGCACCTGATTTGATTGCCAGGTTGCCTGACGCAAAAACAATAGTTGCGGACAAGGGCTATGACAGCGAATGG
>NZ_FOUB01000134.1 GCF_900114745.1 Nitrosomonas communis
GTTGCATAACCGTTGTTGCTGATCAGATAATCAGTATATAGCTCAAGTTTTTCTTTTTTCATGACCAAAATGATAAGCTTTTTTCGGCGGCCTGCTTAACATCAGTTGTTAATACATTCAGAAATGGGTCGATGCCCATGCCAACCTGCCTATCCGGGCAAGGTGGATCGTGAAAGCGGATGTGGCTCCATATCGGAGCAACCAAGCGGAAAGCATCGACTCTCCTTTCATGGAAGGTTTTATGTTTGTAGATTCAAAAATCAACGAAAAAGTAATCCAAGTATACCAGGAGACGCACTACTGCGTTCTTGGCTTATCGCTACTCATTTTTCAAGCTGAACTGAAAAATTTCCTTCAGGTGAATTTTGTCTACGCATTTACTGATTCATATGGATGCTTATTTACTGCATTGGCTGTGTACAGGCGATCGCAAAGATCCAACGCTTACTTTAACCAGAAAAACCTCATCCAATACAAATTGATCAGCAAGGGGTGATCTCATGATTAAAATAAACATTATTGAGCTCATTACGAAACGTTGCGCTGAACTTGGATTGAACAATCGAGAATTTCTACATCGATTAGGCTATGCGAATGTGAGCAAAGCCCAACGCCGACTGGATTCCCTTTATTGTGGTGATCTTATATCATCAAGAGGTGTGCTAGAAAAGTTACCAGTAGCCCTAGATTTATCAGCCGAAGCAGTAGAAGAAGCTGCCGAAGTCTTCAAACAAGAGCTAGTGGCAGAGGCGGAGCAAAGAATGTGTGTTGCCTTTAGACCAAAGGTTATGCATAATTACCAATCCTGATCGGCCAAGGTCAATCACCATATGCGCCATAACTAACTGTGGACGGTATAGGGAAACTCTTCTTTGTAGAACCTAAATCTTAATAATTTTAATATAAGTGTGTGCGATGGAGTTCTTAACATTTTAAAATAATCCACACTATCTTCTCAGAAGCAATTTATATAAACCAACATCCTTTGAATAGTCAATATATAAATCTACAATAATAATATATTGATTATAAATAGTAATTTTACATGCACAAAGTTTAATCAATCTAAAAAAGACTATTACAAATAACCATCTTAGCAGCAGTATTTACAGATTACCCACAAAGTTATCCACAGAAATTGTGGACAAGTAATAATTTAATATAAATAAATTTGCAGAAACTATATAAATTACACCCACTTCACCAAACAGGAATAAAAAAGCTTATTATTTTAAAAATAGTAACCCTCTCAATCTTTGCCTAACAAGACGCATGTAACCCCACTTTTATTTTTCTCAGATTGTTCAGTTTCTATTCATGTTCTCCAGTATAAAGTTAATACCAACAGAAGAAGTTCTGCTCCACAAAAATCAAGGAGACTTAACATGAAAACAATAACTAAAACGAACACATCAGTAAAATTATTATCTGGAATGTTGTTGAGTGTGGTTTTAGCTACTCCCATGGTGGCTGAAGCTGGAAGAGGCCATCACCATCACCACCATCATCATGGGCATCACCATCACCACCATAAGCATAAGCATCATCACCATGGGCATAATCATTACTATCAACGGAATATTTATTACGGCCAACCTTACTATCCACCCGTTCCGCCAGCAAATGTTTATTACAACCGACCATACTATCCACCTGCACCTGTATATTACCCACCCGCACCTGCTGCATATGGCGTAGCACCGGGTCATTTATTCATGGGTATTAACACGGGGAATGTCGGTGTTATGTTGGGCTTCTAGGCCTCGTAGAAGTGGATCTTGTAACTATTGACAAGTAGGGCGAGGCAAATGAAGTTTATGAAAATCTTCGCTGGACTCATTCTGGGTGCTTTAACAAGCATTTCATTTGCAGATCCACCCTATTCGATTGACCGAGAAACTGGTAAATATTTGGGTAATTTGAGGACCGAGAGATACGATCCAAATTCAACGTCTAACCCTTATGGTCGTCCGGTTATTCCTTACTCGCCAGATTCAATCAATATCCGTATGGAGGGTATGGCAGTCAATATCCGAATGACTTATACAATAACCCTTATGCTACTGATCCGCCGAGAATAATGCATGATAAAAGTCGAGGCGTTGATAGAAGAGATGTTTATGACTACTGCTTACCAGGATATAAAATAATTTTAAAATGCTACTAATCCAGCAAAAATAATGCATGATAAAAGTCGAAGTGGTGGTAGAAGAGATGTTTATGACTACTACTCACCAGGATATAAAATACTTCTAAAATGTGAGTGTTCCCCAGCAATTACGGTATAACTAAGTTTCCAGGTTGGTTACTGCTTTAGAATTTGATAACTATAGAAGTCTCCAAAAAATCGAGGTTTTTTTACCAGCAATATGATGCAATAAAAAGCTGTATTCTGCTATTTGGCTTTATTTAAAAAAATTTAAGCCCGCTTATACCAATCAGGTATAACCCATAGAGCTAAAGGAGGGAAAAATAAAGCCGCGTATCTGTAGTTGATATCACGGCCGTTTCCGTATTCGTTGCCCTCTGGAATTTAGATGTTTTTCTTCTAAATATTTACTACTAATTCAATTGAGAATTTACGATCTATTCAGTTCTTAAACTAAAACTAAGCTCTCGTTTTTGTTGATCCTGAGCCATTTTGTGGTGAATATCAGCTTCTCTCAAATTCTCTTTAATAGAATCTTCTAAATGCCTCATATTAGCCCAAATATGGGACCGGTAGTTTTGCCCTTTTCTTCCATAGTAGTAGTTGTGTCCTTCGTATTCCTCAAGCTGTTCTTTCTTCGCCTGTAGTTTTTCTTTCATCTCTTTGGCCACATCTTCATAATGTCTAGCCACGGCAATATGATTATTAGGGTCTATAGAGTGTTGATTCGTGCCAACCTTTTCATTACTTAGAGTGCTTGCTATTGGACTCATTTGAGCACAGCCGGATAAGAAGCCCAGTATCAAAACAACTATCAAAAAAGTCAACTTCTTCATCATAAAATCTCCATCGGCTTACTTTAATTTACCCTATTTGTTAAAATTTCTATCAAAAATATTGCGTCTTTAGTCCATTAATAATAACCATGTTAAGAATGCGTTCTTTACAGGAAACAAACTTATTAACATCTTAGATTTCCAACATAGCCCATCACTTAATAATTCGCGACGATTTATCTGAATATTATTCATAATAACATTATGGTTTTTAACAGATTAGCCCTTTTCATCATATTTGTATTTAATTTATTATGATGCATAATATCAATACAAATAACAAAAAATAAGCATTTAAAAAAGAAATATATTGTTTCTTATATAAATACAATTAAATTGTATTTAAATGATGTTATAAGTCCTGATATGTAGATTGCTGAATATTGGAAAAAACGCTTCAATTTGGATAAATTAGAGAGCTTAGACCTACAATTGACTTCTAATATATTTTTCTGTGCTTATCTAATTTGGTATGCCACCTAGAGTGAAAAATACATGTCACACAATCCCACAAGTCAACAATGGTTTTTTCTCAGTAAATTTTATTTATTATTGAAATAATCTTTTTATCTATGAGTCAGCGTTACAGCTATATATGGCTTTTAAAATAGAATAGTCGCGTATAAGTAATATAGTGGCGTTCAAATAACATTCTGTATATAAAATAAGAATGCTATGGCAAAGACAACTAAAACAAAGAAAACTGAAACAAAGATAATTGAAATTAAGTGGACAAGCGAGTCCGAGGGGCATAACTACAGTGCTGATTTATCCTATTATGTTTAATTTACGATGAGAAGATAGCTGCTAATTATGTAAGTAATCTAGAAAAAGCAATGCTTTCAGAATTTCAAGCTAAAGATATCTTCAGAGCATCCACCTTGCCCTTGCTTGGTATAAGTAATATACATGTCAAAAGGGATATACAGAAAATACAATTAGGAGAGAAGTTATCACCCCTTCTTCTGGTAAGGGATTCAAATAATGGTAAAGTGATTATTGCAGATGGCTATCATCGATTATGTGCAATCACTACTGTCCGGTTAACCCTAAACTCTTGAGAGATAAAGCCTGAGTGGGCTTGGGGATGGAGTAAAATTGATGTGTTCGAAACAGCAATTTTCC
>NZ_FOUB01000131.1 GCF_900114745.1 Nitrosomonas communis
ACGACACACCGGATGACGCAGGAGGACGGGGACGGCATTTCAAGCCTAGCGAGACAGAATCCCTGCCGCTGACCCCAAGAGCCACATCCCCATCCGTATTTACTATATCAGTCTATGGTTCTGTGGTGTGTCATCCTGCAAAATCCGATGGTAGACCCAATGCTTTCCTTCTTACCTCGTTTTGTGGAGGATAAAATTATACCTATTTCGAAGTTTGGCGGATGGATTCAGTGGAATTAACATGCGGGTATTTCAAAATACTGTACACTGAATAGTGCATCGGCATCAGTCCATAAGTAAACAGGTACAAAGCCCGCACGAATGGCAAGCGCCTGGAACTCCTCGATAGTATATTTATAAGAGTTCTCGGTATGAATGCTTTCGCCTTTGGCGAATTCAATTGTATGCTGCTCGATGTGTACAGCTTGGCGTAACTGGCTGATCAGATGCATTTCAATACGACCCTTGTGCTCGTTGTAAAAGGCATGATGGGTAAAGTGGTTCAGATCGAAATCGGCGTTGAGCTCGCTATTGATACGTTGTAAGAGATTGAGGTTGAATTGTGCAGTTACGCCTGTCGTGTCATTGTAAGCGGCATCGAGAATGCAACGATCCTTTTTTAAATCTACGCCAATCAGCATGCCTCCGCCCGGCCCCACGACGTCGGCAACCTGTGCCAAAAACCTGGTCGCACTATCTGGTTCAAAATTGCCTATGCTTGAACCCGGAAAAAATGCCACACGCTGTGAATCAGGAGGACAAAACGACAAGTCCAGTGGTTGGGTAAAATCGATACAGGATGCATGCACATCCAGCCAGGGATAATCGGCCGACAGATTAATCGCTGCTTTGCGCAGGTGATCCCGGGAGATATCCATGGGCACATAAGTTTGCGGTTGCAGGGCATCAAGCAATAGACGCACTTTTTCACAGTTGCCACTACCTGGTTCTATCAGCAAGCAATTGCGTCCGACGATGCGGGCAATCTCCTCGGCATTTTTCTCCAGGATAGCCTGCTCGGTGCGCGTCAGATAATACTCGGGCAGTCCGGTGATCTGCTCAAAGAGCTGTGAGCCGCGCTCGTTATAGAAAAATTTCGGCGGAATCGACCTGGGGCGATGTAACAGGCCGTCAATCACCTCAACAAAAAAATCAGCCGGCTTGGGGTGATAATCATGAAACGCGATGGATGTGGCATTGCTGATATTCATGTGATGTCCTCCGCTAGGCGGATACCGCTGAATTGCCAGCGGTCCCCAGGATAGAAAAAATTTCGGTAAGTAGCGCGTATATGGTTTTGCGGCGTCACGCATGAGCCACCCCGTAATACCACCTGACTACTCATAAACTTGCTATTGTATTCACCCAGCGCGCCTGAATCTGCCCGGTAGCCGGGATAGGGTGAGTAGCTTGACTGGGTCCATTCCCAGACGTCACCATAAAATTGGGCCAGTCCCTGTAAATCTGCTGGCATTGGCTGCAGGTAACCAGCATCGCGCAGGTTGCCGGTAATCGGTTGTTGGCGCGCCACGATCTCCCACTCTGCCTCTCTTGGAAGACGCTTATTGCACCAGTTGGCATAGGCATGCGCCTCGTACAGACTGACGTGCGATACCGGTGCATGAGCATCGAGTTTGCGCACCCCCCCAAGCGTCATTTCATACCATTGCATATCCTGCTTTACCCAATACAACGGTGCCTGCCAGTGTTGAGTTTGCACAATCTTCCAGCCATCGGACAGCCAGTAAGCAGGATTGTAGTAACCGCCTGCATGCATGAATTCCAGGTACTCACCATTGGTGACAAGGCGTGAAGCGATGCGAAACGAGTTGAGATAAACCTTATGTCGGGGAGTTTCATTATCGTATGCGAAATGCCCAGCAGCATCAGCACCGATCTCATACACGCCACCGGGTTGTTCATGCCAGAATAAATCAGCGGTATGGTTTGTGTTGCCCATTGACAGCTCCCGGTACACCGGGCGCAGCGGATTATACGAAAAAATATGCTTGATATCGGTCAGCAATAATTCCTGGTGTTGCTGCTCATGATGTAGACCGATGATGCAGCGCCGGACGATTTCGGGATAATCTGGCAGAGTTTCCTGTGCTAGTAGAACCAGCATAGCAGCATTCACATGTTGCCGATAAGCATATATCTGCTTTACGGTCGGGCGGGAAAGCAGGCCCCGCTCCGCGCGTGGATGATACGTTCCGATCTGTTCATAGTAGGAATTGAACAAGTGTGCATAGTGTTCATCAAATTCATGATAATGCTTGAGAAATGGTTTGAGAAGAAATGTTTCAAAGAACCAACTAGTATGTGCCAGATGCCATTTAGGCGGGCTCACATCCGGTATAGTCTGAATGCCGTAGTCTTCGATTTCCAGAGGCGCACACAACGTTTCAGAATCTTTCCTTACTTGGGTGAATTCTTGGTGCAAGGATGCGGCTTGGTCGACTGTCACGGTAGAAAAGGCTGAATTTATCACAAATCCTTGTGCATATTGTGTGTTATGGCACTGCTCCAATCTTTTAGCATAACGTATTAAATGCAGCGTATTAAATGCAGCGTATTAAATGCAGTGTTTCTGGACTAATTGCAACACTTTTGCCACACATGTTACAAAATATATGAATTTATGATCTCGATATGGCTAAAGGGTTCCTTGAACCATCAGTAGGTCAAACTTTGGATTATTATCGCAGCGACTTCGGCATTGGCCAGCTTCTGGATCAAGGTGGCAATGAAGCGACCTTGACGCCAGCTGTGCTAATTCCATTTCCAAATCAAAAATGACGCGAAGGCGAGCCGCAGACAGTATAAATAATACGGCAAGGTGAAGCCGACAAAGTCAGGTTTTATTTAGAGATGGAATAAGTGATGCTTACCGCTAGCGCCATCGAATCAACAATCACTGGCTCTTTTGTTTACTCACTACTTTGATGAGTCACAATCTGATAGCTCATATCCGCAATGATTGCACTTCCCGTACCATTGTTCCGCATTGTCACTGTTGCCAACGAATAATGTAAAAACCCTCTGTTCGTTCCTGACATGGGGAAGCACACGGCATCCGCATCGGCTTGCGGAGCACCTGACAGTATGAACAAATGTTACCGGCAACCTGGTGGACGCTTTTTAGTTAACGGTAGCAAGACGAATCAAGTAATCTGGAACAGCTATAAAAGTATTGAAAATGGAGGCTTTCGTCTGATTTATAAAACCATGAATTTAAAAAGTGAGGGTGAAGCGAGTGGTTATCGACCTCAAGTTTTATTAATTCAATGATAGCCTCCTTTATTATTTTAAGCAGGAAAATGTATGCAAATGCCGTATTGTATGACGATTTACTATTCTTATAGCATACCCACGCAACAAGTAACAAAGCTTTATTAATTTGATCCTATGCATTTCTTCTGCTTCAAATGAAAAGAAATGAATTTCTATACGTTTGTTACTCTTATTGGAGATGGGCATTATGATTCTTAAGGAAATCCAAAAATCTTTCATCGTCGCGTCAGCCGCGACGTTTCCGATATTCTTTTCCTCTCTCAGCACGAACGCTGCTGATCTTGCAGCGCTACAGCAGTTGGGTGAGCAAGTCTTCTGGGACAAAATCTCCAATCCACCGCGCATGGCATGCGTTACCTGCCATGACCCGAGGGCTGGTTGGACGGGATCGCAATCCCAAACCAATCTCACTCAAGTGGCGATAACCGGCGCCAATCCGCACACGATCGGAAACCGTAAGCCACCCAGCAATGCCTACGCAAGTTTCATCCCGCCATTTCAGGAAGGTGTGGTTGGCCCACCGTCCGGGGTACTCGGTGGTGCATTCTGGGACGGCCGCGCTAAAGGCAATATTCCCGCCGGAAGCACTGCTGACCCAAACAAAATCGGCGATGAGGTTTTTACGGGAACGACCGATCCTGATGGGCTAAAAGCTGCCTACGGCCGATTGCGCGGGCCGACCGCCGTCCAAGCATTAGGCCCTTTCGTCAATCCTGTCGAGCAGAACAAAGCGGATAGAGCGGGTGTCTGTCAGCATGTTCAAAAGGCTCAGTATGCTCCACTTTTCGAACAGGCCTGGACCATTCCGATCACTTGTGATGACGCCAATATCGATGTGAATTACAAGCGTATCGCGGTAGCAATCGCGGCCTTTCAAGACTCTGGCAAAGTCAATTCGTTTAGCTCCAGGCGTGACCAGGCGCTCGCAGACGATCCTGACAAAAAATTCCCACTGAACGGTTTAACTGAGCAGGAAAA
>NZ_FOUB01000130.1 GCF_900114745.1 Nitrosomonas communis
TATTCGATATCTGGTTCGCGGCGACAGAGAACTTTGAAGCGGTACTGCGTTCAGGTAAGCATTTCGTAGCGGCGTTGAAGGATAATCGGCAGATAGCGCTGACGCTGGAAGAGAAACAACAAGGCCATTTCGTCAAGGTAAGCGAACTGGCGTTATCGGATCAGCAGGCAGTGCGCGGCTGGCTGAAAGGCTTCGACCGGGAAGTACTTTTGCTACGGCGGGTCTTTACGAACAAGGACGGCAGCACCGGCATGTTGAATCTGGTTTAGAGTAGCCTCTTCTGCGAAGGTGGACAAGTAGCAGCAATCTACAAAAAACGGTGGAAAGTCGAAGCGTTCCACAAGTCGTTGAAATCCAATGCGGCGCTAGCAAAGTCGCCGACCCGGACGGTAACCACGCAAGGTAACCACGTGTTCATGTCCATTTACGCCGTATTTAAGCTGGAATGTTTGAAGATCAAGCATAAGGCCAACCATTTGCCCTGCGGGCGAAGCTATATATTAAGGCAACCCAATAGGCCTATGCGGAGTTACAAAAGTTAAAGGCTGCGTAACATCAGATCTTAAATAGCTTTAATTTTTTAGGTGTCTAGATCGATCTTTATAACTGACAGAAATGATGTCAGTAGACATGATTATACGATAAAGCGAGCCACCACTCCCACTACAACTCCCCACACTTCCAATTCATCATTTTCATGGAAACGGATAGGTGGATATGCTGGACTCTCAGTGTGCAGTTCTATCAAACCATTGCAGGCATACAGCCGCTTAACAGTATATTCATTGTTTATCACGGCCAATACGATATGCCCGTGTTTAGGTTTGATTGAGCGATCAAACACCAGCATATCGCCATTGTAGATATGGGCCCCCATCATGGAATCACCCATGATACGAAAGAAGTAGGTCGATGCTTTATTGCGTACCAGATAATCATTTATATCCAGACCTTTCTCAGCATAACCCTCTGCGGGAGATGGAAACCCAACAGGTATTCGATACCGCAATAACGGCATTGCACAAGGGGCAGAGTCAAGCTTGGCTCGATGTAAGCGGGGCAGTGTCGATTTGCTCGTATCTACCAAGGGAACGATGGTGGTCAAGACGAGTCTCTAGTACATGATGAAGTCGACAGCATAAAACACTCATTTGAAGAATAACACTGTAACAAAATGTGCGGATATTTAGTTCTGGCTTATCTACGCTCCACACTGATCAACAGCTATGTGTCCCCAGTGCCGAATATCAAACTACGTTACAAAGATTTTCAGTTCATACCGATCAAGAGAAGCATGGGATAAAAGGAGGATAAAAAATGTTTAGACGTAATATTTTTTATAATGTAGAGGAAAAAAATAGGCTGGTCATGTGTGACAATATTGTTTTAGGAGATGTCACTGAAAAAAAAGAAAAAGTTTTAGAATTATTCCATACAACCGAAGGCTGGATAGCTAGGTACACTGGAATGACCGGCTCTGGCGAGTATGTCGAGAGAGAAGAAGCTCACAATATACACGGTGAAGACATTGAAGATGTTAAAAGAAAAGCACTGGAAGTATGGGGCTCTGAACTCAAACTCGAAGATGTAAAAGTAGTAGTTCATAAATAACTAAAGAATAGCCGCCAGCAAGGCGGCTTTTTAATTAAACGAATTTATGGATCATGCTTTCAAAAAGAAAGCTTGAACAGAGGAAACAGGAGCTTGCTGCGATCAATCAGCCAACTCAAACCTAGGCTTGCACCTCTCAGTCAAATCCCAGGCGTATATCTTCAATTTCTCGAAGTCTTGCCACACCTGATCTAATCCGCTGTTGAGACTGTCCTCTGTTGCGCTGTAAAGCGTTTCAGAAATGCCTCTTTCGTCTCGTGGTTCAGATTCACTGGCGGAAAGGAGAAACACCAACGTATATAACTCTATTCTTTGCACTTTGATAACGGTCGTTTCAATGCTTTGATTTGCCGGAATACCTGGCAAAATGATTTTTTATTGTTTGTCAATGCGAATTACTTATGCAATTACACATATTTTCTAGCCATAGAATTTCAATAATTTGTTGTAGCATCAGGCGCGGTTAAGGGCTGTCTCTATTAAGAGACATCTATTCTGCAAATCATAGCCTCGCATTAACATCCATTTAATAAAGAATATTAATAATTTTGAAAGGTAGCCATGAAAAAAGGTTTATCAATGATAGCAGCTGGGTTGCTATCCATCACCGGTCTGGAGCAGGCTGAAGCACAACAAACCTACACCAGGTACGAGGCACATACGCCCCAAGGGCAGGAAGCATTAGCCTCCATGCGCAAGGCTATAACTGTATTGAAAGAGAGAGGATGTAAAGATCCTATTAGCTGGTATTACCAAGGCGCTATGCATTGGACTCCAGATGTATCGTTTGGCACTTATTTGGAACAAAATCCTTTATGTCCCTCTTATACCAAGAGTTCTCCGGCTTTATCTGCTGGCTGGGAAAATTGTGCATCGCATAATTCAACGGGTCCTAGTTCAGATATTCATTTTTTGCCTTGGCACAGAATGTTCTTAATTTATTTCGAGAGCATTATTCGCGAAGTTTCCGGTGATTCCAAATTTGCCATTCCTTATTGGAATTACGGCAGCAACTACATAATGCCGAAGGAATTCCAGGCAGCTGATGGTGGAAGCTTGTATGAAGAATCACGTCGAATTTCCCTAAATAAGGGCAAGCCGATTGATGACGTGGCTAAAGCCAGAATATCGGCATATCTTAGACAACTCAATCAGATTCATGATTATGAGACATTTAACGATCAGCTGAATCAAGGCTTGCATGGTTTTATGCATGTCTATATTGGCGGTCAAGATGGTACATTTAATCCCATTTACAACACCGTTGTAAATGATGAGTACGATCCAGGTTGTGGCAAAGGCTGTGGCATGATGGCGGAGGTGCCTAGCGCCGGCTTTGATCCCATCTTCTGGTTACACCACTCAAATGTGGATAGGCTGTACCAAAATTATTTAGTTGATAATGCCAACATCACTTTAGCTCAGCTCGAGTCAGTACAATGGCCATATAATTTTTTTAAGATAGAAAAAACCTCTAACGACTTTACCTCTGCAGAAGTAAAGTTTTCGATGCCAGAAGTGCTAGCTGATATTTCTTCGATAAACTATCAATACGACGAACGACCAAAACTTAAAGCAGCTGAAGCGGCCAAAGCTAAAGCTCCTCTATTGCATGAAAGCGTTCTAGTATCGACAAAGCCCGAGATAGAGGTAAAGCATAACAATCCAGCAAAACTACATATCAATGCACGTACCGCATTAAAACCCATGTTATTGGAAACCAGCAAATCACGCCTTATTCTGGAGGTAACCGCAAGTTATAAAGAAAGCTCCAAAGGTCACTATGATGTGTTTGTCGGTCTTCCCGCAGATATTGAACCAACCAGCAAACAAGCAATGGAAAACTATTTTGTCGGTACAATATCGTTTTTCGTCAATGATCCACAAGTGAAAGGTGGCACTCACACC
The DNA here is from genome assembly GCF_900114745.1 of Nitrosomonas communis. GTDB lineage: Bacteria > Pseudomonadota > Gammaproteobacteria > Burkholderiales > Nitrosomonadaceae > Nitrosomonas > Nitrosomonas communis_A. The sequence goes on from NZ_FOUB01000130.1 coordinate 3,520, forward strand.
TTTAGATACGACATCACTGATGAATTGGTGGCAGCTAAAATTGATTCAGAAAGCTTCGATATTTCTGTGGTCAAGACGTACGGTCCAGAAAAAGGTGTCGTAACTATAGAGAAGGTAACTTTGCAGACACTGAAATAAAACAATATAAATGTAAAAGGGGTTACAAGCGATAAACTTGTAACCTCTTTAAATTAGAGGAAGTTAATCAAGCACCTCAAATCTAGCGCAAACTGCAAATTCACTTTGCAACGCCCTTGATCTTCTCGACCATTCTGACCCCGCTCAATCCGAGCATAGCCAATACCAACTCTAGGAGGTAGTCAGTATGAATATCCGGCAGCGTCTTAAACGGCAGCTCAAATGCCTGCACAATCCAAAGCATGAAGGGTTGAGCAATGAAAGCCCAAAAGCATTCTAATACGCAGCACCATCCCAGAGCAGGGCGCCAGCCAGCCACAAAAACAGAGAAACTAGCCGCCTCAATTTTATTGATTTCACGTTGATCCGCCGCTGCTTGGTTTATTGCTTTCTGTAGATCCCCTTCCAGTTGTTCCCTAGCCCGCGCCCGTTCATTCTAATTCAGTATCAAATTAAGAACTTTATTAATGATAGTAAGCGCTCAACGGCACCACCTGTCATTCTCTCTGACTTAGTGATGTAATGAACTCCGGTGTCAGGGGTAACAATTCATCGATACGGTTATTAGGCCAGGCGGGAAGTTTAAGGAGCGTATCTTTGAGCCATTCAGATGGG
>NZ_FOUB01000127.1 GCF_900114745.1 Nitrosomonas communis
TGACCAGGCATTGAATCTTTTATAGATAGAATTCCAGCAGCCGAACACCCTGGGCAGATCGCGCCACGGACAGCCAACCCGCATTCGATACAGTAGGCCTTCTACCGTCATGCGCAGATTGCGCTTGTTATAAATCGATTCTTGAAGCAGAATCTTCTCCAGCTTCGACCAGTACTCATCATTGAGCATCATTCGGGGCATCGCAAACTCGTTTTGTTGGTGGTGTAGGAACCCCAATATTACGAGTTTGTTTCTATCTATGAAATACTTATCTTAAAACGTCAACAGACCCTAGATGTTTTGTTTGACGTCTGCTTGTTCCAGGATGGCATTGGCAAGTACTCTGGAAATGATTGTCACGGGTACGGTAAAGTACTTGTCAAAGGGCGGATATGCCCATATTGCATGGCTGTATTTTCCATGTCTAACGAACATGCATCCATTTTCGTGCAAAATCGTTCGCAATTTGGGATAAACGCTGCTGCCCTTGCACAACATGGAACCCCGGTCTTTAGCTGTCTGATTCTGTTGGAAGCTGATGATGGTTTCAATGCTTATATCAATACCATTTTCTGCGGCAATCTCTGGTGCAATTTCCCATACGCGTTCCGTCAGGCCTTCGTATGTTTTGGATTCTGTAGCCAATCCAAGCTCATCGCATATGGCAATCAGCATACCGCATTCGCTGTCATTGCTTACTTTTGCAATAAAGAAAGAAGTATTCATAGCTCAAATTATCCTAATAATTTCACCAAAGCTGCGACAACGGTGATCGAACATACCATCAAAGCGCCCAGCTTGATGATGAGACGTTGTTCCAGCTGGATAAACCGCGAATCCATATCGCGCCGCAAATCCTCTTTTGTGGCTAAGAAATCTTCTTTGGTAGCCAAATCTTCATGTACGAAAAATACTCTATGTCATGGTGGGTGGAATGCGCTTATCAGCCATTTTTGATTTCCTTCAACTATGGTGCTCACGTATCCATTCCATGAGCGCTTCATCTATTTTGGTTTGCCAGCCATTTCCCATGGAGCGGAATGAGTCCAGCACATCACGTGATAACCGAATGGAGATGTGTTTTTTAGTGACGGCGGCACGTGGACGGCCTACTCGTTTCAATCTTGCAAACTCGTCACCGATCAGCGGCAAAGCGTTCGGATCGGACATCGCAGTTGCTGTGATGGCTGTGTCCTCTTCCGGTGTCGGCAAATACACTTTTCTGCCTGATTTAGTCTTGAGATACATAGCGTCTAACCTCTCTGTTGTTTACTTCACGCAGGCTAATAATGCGGCGATAATCGCCGCATTCTGTGCATACCATATAGAACAAGCGTGCCTTCATAACAGCAAGGACGATCATGCGTACTTCACCGTATTCCATACAGATATCCTGCCACACCTGAGCAGATCCTCAGTCAAGCTCAGAAGCCAGCGCCATCGAGACGCCATGTTTGGCGGTATTGATAGCAGTTCGGCACGATCGAATTTAATATTCGTCAAGATTATTGTAAATACAACAATTGCATCTATGCGACTATTCTGAGATGCGCATTTGACAAGAAAACTTCTCGGGCTTATCTTTACATGCCACGGAAAAAAACGTGGTCGGGATTGGTCTCCTGATAGCGGCGGCGATTGGCCGTCATGTGCAAGCATTACGGCTTTTTTTGTGCCTGGATATGTCCGTCTATGGGCGATCGGGCGGGGAGAGCCGCAAGGCTCGCCGGTGCCGCACCGGTAGACCAATCCTCATTCGGTCGCCCACCCGATTGGTCTCGGGGTGAGCGTTTAAAAACCGCTTGCGGAGTCATATCATGACAAATATCAATTTAGTACCGGTATTCACCGGCACCATTCAGCATCACTCCGTCCAACTATGCAATGCCCGTGACCTACATAAATTCTTAGAGTCACAGCGACAATTTGCCAACTGGATTAAAGAACGTATCGAACAATACATCTTTACTGAAGGAGAGGGCTTTTTAACAATTTTGTTAAAAACCTCCAAAGGCATAAAAGGCGGTCGTTCGACTACCGAATACCACCTGACGCTCGACATGGCCAAAGAACTAACAATGGTCGAGAAAAATGAAAGAGGTCGTCAAATACGACGCTATTTCATCTCACTGGAACAGCATCCACCACAGTTGATCTTGAGGCCACTTTTGACAGCACTTACGATGAGTACATGATACTCGGAACAGCAATTGTGCCAGCATCTGCCGGACAGAATCTCAATTGTCGCATGAAGCTTGGCGGTTCTTACCAGACAACCGGTTACAGGTATCACAACGTAATGTCAACCGATGGATCCAACTTATATGGCGCCAGTGCCAGCGCCGCCGCAGCAGCAATATCTATAGGCGAGGGCGTTGGCGCGAGCCTTGATTTTACTATGCACATCAGAAATGTAACCAATGCAACCATCAGAAAGTTACTTCACTTTTATGGCGCGTATATGTTGAACACTGGCCCATCCTTAGCGCTGATATCTGGAGCGGGAACAAACGACAACATGGGAGGATTGACCGGCATCAGATTCATGATGAGCAGCGGAAATATCGCCAGCGGGACATTCAGGCTCTATGGGATTAGAAAACAATAAGGGGGAGGCGCAATGCAAGAGAACGATCCAACAAACTGGGGGGCGGCCACGTAGGCACTTGCTATAGGCATGTCATTGCTAGGCGCGTTTGTCAGCTGGTACTCAAGAATAAAAGCAGAGCATCCCATTGTATTCAATTTCATTGAGTTTGTTGATGAATCCGTAACAAGCGCATTTGTTGGGCTAACAGCCTTCATGATTCTGGATTCTTTTGGCTACCCATGGGGGATTTGTGCGGCAGCTGCGGGCATATCCGAAAACATGGCTGCGAAATTATTAAGCATGGTTAAGCAGATGATCGAGGATAGGTTTAATTACATAAATAAGGGAAATAAATGAGCAAAGATCTGAGAGATGTCATTACGCATTGCCTGGCATCATTAATCATGACGGTGATTCTGCTGATGCTGCCACATCCATTGGGCATCGCATTTGCACTGATCCTGTTCTGGTATGGGCGGGAACTCGGTCAGCAAGTAGCCAGGGATGAAACAGGGCAGGGGATTTTATATTGGTGGAAACCTACCAGGTGGGGTGATCAGGCGTGGCTTGAGTTTATGGCTCCTTCCGTGGTAATCATTGCCGTGCTTTCCTATGTGTTGGTATCCATTACTTAGCTAAGGGGTGCATGTCCAAAGCTAGAAATTCAGCTATAGGAATATCAGCGCTTGCTCTGGTTATGATTGCGAGCTTTGAAAGCTACCGTGGCACATCATACGATGATGGGGTAGGGGTGCAAACTATCGGATTCGGTACTACCGAAGGCGTTAAGGCTGGAGATAGGACCGGTCCAGTCAGAGTATTGAGAATGCTCTACCGTGATGCTAACGAGATCACTAAGCAGATTAATGAATGCGTTGGAGATGTGCCAGTGTTTCAGCATGAAGCTGACGCATATGTGAGCCTCGCCTACAACATTGGGGCTACTGCTTTCTGCAGATCAACGCTGGTAAAAAAATTAAAACAGACTCCACCGGATTACCTGGGCGCATGCACTGAGATATTACGCTGGGACAAGGCAGGCGGGCGTGTTCTGCCAGGTCTGACAAAGCGCAGGCAGCAGGAATACCAGTTGTGTATGACTGATAAGTAACAAATAACGGAGAAATAATTATATGTGGAATTTACTATTTCCAGCAATAACACCTATCATTAGTAAGCGTCCAGCGCTCCCATCTAAAACACCATAATCCACTGCACTATTATCCTCAAACGTTCTCAGGAGGATAATCGATGACATTACCAATGCGGCAACAAAAACATGTAGAAACCTGGCAGGCAAGTGGTTTATCCCAGGCGGCTTATTGCCGCGAACATAAGCTGAATGCCAAAACATTTTCCAATTGGTTGCGGATTTACCGGATGGAACAAACCGCTACCCAAGTGTCGACGATAATTCCGGTCACCATCAAGTCTGCAGCTTCATCAACAGAACGATTGCATCTATGCACAGCCAGTGGTCATTTACTGCAATTACCCGCAAATGTCTCACCGGAATGGCCGGGGGATTATTGAAATGCCTGGCTTAATTGCTCACCCTGGACAAATCTGGTTAGCGGTTGAACCAGTCGATAGGCGTCATGGTATGGATGGTTTGTCGATGGCGGTACAGCAAAGCTTGGGACACTCGCCTTGTGCAGGCTCAGCTTTTGTGTTTGGCCATCGTGCTGGTAATCGTATCAAGGTATGGGTATGGGATGGGGCGGGTGTATGGTGATGTCAGCGCCGCTTGCACAAGGGACGGTTTGTCTGGCCAGGCTCTGGCGAGCGCTGTTTTACGTTGACGCAGGCGCAATGGGAATG
>NZ_FOUB01000188.1 GCF_900114745.1 Nitrosomonas communis
GAAACCAGGCAACCCTTACGGTACCAGAGCCCCATAATTGCTCATTCAATGATTGAGTCAAGCTATTATTGAAATCTGGTACACGTATTCTTACTGTCCGAATGCACGATCAGGCCAGGCGGTGGCCGGCGTAGCCAGATCGCCATTCGTCATGCATCACAAACCAGTGTTGCTTTCATCCGTGAGCTCATACTCCAGCCCACCACCTTTCGGGAGAACAAATCGATGACAACCGCCAGATACAGCCAGCCTTCCTGAGTCCAAATGCAGGGGTAAGTAGACCACGGGAGTTTCACCCGCAGCCCCTCGCAGAACCGGACGTGAACCTCTCGACTCATCCGGCTCCCATCATCCTGCCTTTGGCACACATCCCAGCCTCCAGTGCCAGAAAGCTTTTGGAAACTTCAGCGCAAGTCGCCCGAGAGCTTGCCGAGCTCGTGTTTTATGCCGAGCCAGCCATTTATACTTGTGCATCAGCCAGCGCGCCAGATAGTCATTCAGGTGCTTCCACACAGCAGACATCGCCGACTCGTAGAATCGGCCATAATACTGATGCCAGCCTCGGAGGATTGGATTGAACATGGCCGACAGATCAGCCAGGCTCTTGTCACATTTCAGCTGAAGATGCCACCCACGTATCGTCTGCCGCATCGCCTTGAGGGCGTCACGACTGACCGCAGGCGTAAAACTCACATAGACCCGACCATACTTATCTTTCACTTTACGCGGACAGAAGGGATAGCCAAGCAATGTGAATTGCACGCTGGCAAAATCTCCCTGCCGATTGATGTCCTTGCAGTATACGATTTTGGTCTTCTCAGGATGCAGCTCAAGTCCACACTGACGAAACCGCTCGCCCACCTTGTTCAGAGCAAACTTCGCCTGCACCAGACTCCGGCAGTGCATCATACCATCATCGGCATAGCGGCAGAACCGCACACTCCGAAGATGACGGTCTACCCAGCTGTCGAAGGCATAGTGCAGAAACAAGTTGGCCAGCAGTGGACTGACGACATCGCCTTGCGGGGTGCCACGTATCCTTTCCACAAGCTCGCCGTCCGGCATTTGCATTGGTGTTTTCAGCCAACGCTCGACGTACAGCAAGACCCATGGTGTCTGACAGTGCTTCCTGAGCGCGCGCATCAGCAGCTTGTGGTCGATCTTGTCGAACAGACTCTTGATATCGAACTCAAC
>NZ_FOUB01000126.1 GCF_900114745.1 Nitrosomonas communis
CCAAGAGAAAGAGGATGAGCACTATGATCAGCTCAAGCTTGGTATGTGATGCCACCTTTAGGTGGCTCCAATTCTTGCCCCTTTGAGGGGCTAACAGTAATAAGCCTCCGGCTTTGCCGGAGGTAATTTAACTGTGGCAGTTCTTTTGCTGTTATTAGGTGCATGGAATGATATTTATGCTGAAGATGCAGCAAATAATGAAAGCATATATGATCAATTTAAAAATTTCAAGTTTTGGTTTTTTGTTTTTGGCTGTGGTGTAATAAGTATTTTAGGCAAGATAGTTGATCATGCAATTCAGATAAATAAGATAGATGACACACAAAAAATACAGAGCTTTACTAAGAAAGAAACACTTCTAGAATGGTTTCTGTGGTTTTTGTCCGCATCAATAGTTGGGTTTTTGGGAAATTTAGTAGGTTTATTTCAAGCCTCTGCTCAAGCAGCAGTTGTGATCGGATTAGGTTGGCCAACAGTATTTGCACAACTTAAAGAAAAATATGGACCTAAAACGGAAAATTAAGCTGTAGTTGACCAACAAACAAATAGAACGATCAGTAAAGAGTAGTTGAACAAACAAATAAGTGGAAAGCTCAATGACTGTGATCAAAGTAATCCAATATTCGAAGGAAAACTGATCTATGCGATAGTATACTGACAGTTAATGGGGTTATAGAATGATTCGGATTTTCCTTTATTACTTTTGCAATCACCCATTTTAATGGCACGGTAATAGCCTAATTGTTGAGAGCGTTCTGAAATTATTTATCTTGACCATATGAAGGAGTAATTTTCATGAAAATGATGGCAACTATAATAGTAACTGGAATATTGGCGTTACTCTTGAGTACCCAAGTTTATGCATTTGCTGCTTGCCACGTAGCAGAAGCGATGGGGCATGCAGGAAAAGCACAGGTATACGCGGAAATGGGACATACTAAAGAAGCACTCCAGTATGCAAAAGAAAGCTTGATACATGCTAAAGAAGCAAAAAATGAGTATGGCGAAGATAATAAGCATATAGGTCAAGCTATCAAATCCTTAGAAGAAGTTATCAAACATGCATCAATGAGTCACCCAAAAATTGCGGCTAAACATGCTGACGACGCACTGAGCCATATGCGTGATTCTTGTCGTTAATCGTGAAAAAAAGCTAGGGTCTTAGCATGGATGGCGCGCTTCCTCTATGATGGAAAGATATGGTAGTGTCAGAAATTCAGTGTGTTGGGGCCGGTTAAAAATTTTATTTAGGACATCCGTAAATCATTCACCAAATAGAATCACAAATTGATTATCAGCCTGTTTCCAGGAAATAGGCTGAATCGGCCCGGTTTTTCTGGAAACTTTTTAGTTTGAGTCAAGCTATGGCTGATCTTAAATAAAATGGTTCAAGACGCATAGGCAGCAAAGAGCTGCTCAACGGAACATCCTTCCTTTTTCCAGATGATTTTGGCTTGGGCCTATTTTGGCTCAATGTCATTGAAGTCTGGAGAATAAGCAGGCAGGTATTCAAGTGTGTGCCTTGGTTGCCAATGGTAATTTGGATATCTTGTCGTTTGTGGAATGTCGCGTTATCCATGACGATCACGCAAGCAGGCGGGAGTTTGGGCAAAAGGTCCTGCATAACCCAAAGGATGCAAGCTTTTGCGGGTTTGTCCTGGGATTGGGAACATTGATCCAGCGCGTCACGCTGACAACACCTACACAAAAACGCTTGGCCACTTGCGCGATTGTAAAGTCCTTCTTCTCTCGAGCGGATAATCCTTACGGCGAAATGAGACCGGATATGTCATCTGTAAGTTGTAATTAATTTATGAGTACCTCTAAAAATTCATATTTCGTCACAATACTTCGTTGTTCACAAAAAATGTTTCCTTACCTATCAGTTATATGCTGCGTCAACATTTTTTGTTCTCGTCTTGTCTTGCTTAGAACTCTGGATTTTTAGAGGCGCCCTTATGTGTAATTGGCTATATTGTTTGGCTTGTGTGCGGTAACGAACAGAATCAGTTTACCTTATCCCTCATCATAGTTAATCGGAAGACACGTTGTTCGTCCGATCATATCAAACCTACCACAAGGAGATCTTATGAAAAAATTACTCATGTTAGCCGTTGCTTTAATGCTGCCTACTTTTGCGGTTTATGCAGAGACTGCGGGTAAAGGAGGGAATGTTAGTGATGCAGAAATTGCACACATTGTAGTTACCGCTAATCAGGTAGACATAAAAAATGGCCAGCTTGCCAAGGAAAAGGCTTCAGATGAAGACGTTAAGGCATATGCGCATCGAATGATAAGCGACCATACAGATGTCAATAAAGAAGCAGAGAGTCTAGTAAAGAAGCTCAATGTAACCCCAAAGGATAATGAAATCAGCAAGACGCTCAAGTCGGATGGTGAGAAAAATATCGACAAATTGAAAGATATGAGCGGAAAAGAGTTTGATAAAGCCTATATCGATGCAGAGGTTAAGCTTCACAAACAGGTTATTGATGTCGCTGATACCAAGCTCGTGCCTAACGTACAGAACGAGGAATTAAAAGCTCTCCTGAAAAAAGTTCGCCCCTCGCTCGTCTCGCATTTGGAACATGCCCAGAAAATTCAAGAATCATTACGTTAGTAAAACAACAAGATACATTGTTGGGCATACTCATGCTTGATCATTGAATTGCATTTCATATTTATTAATGAAGAAAGCAACAAAGATGAAATGTTGATCCATGACACAGCTTTATTTTGCCAATAATACTAACTTATCATGCCTAAGCCCAAAGTATCATTATAGGTAGTGGTCTAGCAGGTTTATCGGCTGGGCTGGAACTTGCCAATGATGGATATGAAATTACTATTCTCGAGGCAAGTTCCTTTATTGGTGGAAGAACTTCCTCCTGGAATCAGAGTCGAATGGAGGTAGAATCTGGCTTGCATAGAGTGCTTCGTTTTTATACCGCTTTTCCTCGGCTAGTAAAAAAAGCTGGGTTAAAGATGTAAGATGTAGTAATCTGGAAAGATGAGGTGGAGATAAAGGTTGCAAATGGGTCTTCGTTCATATACGGTGCATTACCCATATTTAGGCCCTTCAAAACATTTTCAAGCCCTTTCAGGAACAAACTCGTCTCCTGGAAAGAATCATGGAAGCTACTAAAATTCTTAATCTCGGACGACATTACGACTTATGTAGCTCGTCCGGAACAACTCGATAAATATTCCACCCTGGAGTATGCACAAAAATTTGCCTTGATTAATGAAACAATAAAATGTTTCATTGTCCCGTTTACTTCAGCTTTATTTTTCCTTCTTCCGTCAAAATATAGCGCCTATGTTTTTTTCGGCCCTATGGTTCATGCGCTCAGGCGTCTCTACCGTGTACAAATAGGGGCATTTCGAGGAGGAATGAGCAAAGTTCTGATTGAGCCGATCGCTCACAAGATCATACAATTAAAAGGTAATGTCATTACGAATGCACATGTTACCAAGCTTAACCATGATGGGAAATCCCCCGGCATAGCCGGGGGATTTCCCATCATGGTTAATTATGAATTTCTTACAAAAGTGATCGACGGCTTGGAAGAGGTTATTGAAAGACTTGCGATGTGCCAACATAATGTTGACTAGGGGAAGAGGGATGCGGTATTAGCGAAGGACTCAATTTATCACACTATAGCTGATCCTATACAAAATGATTTAAAGTGCATAGACGGTAAAGAGCTGTTCGGTGGGATATCCTTCTTTTTTTCTGATTGTTTTTGGCTTGGGCTCATTTTGGCTCAATGTCATTGAAGTCTGGAGAATAAGACAAGCAGGTATTCAAGTGTATGCCCGGCATGGGCAATGGCGGTTTGGATATCCTGTCGTTAATGGAATGTCGCCTTATCCATGACGATCACGCAAGCAGGCGGGAATTGGGCAAAAGGTCCTGCGTAACCCACGCATGGAAGATGTCGGCGGTGATATGGGCCATGAACAGGCTTACGGTCAAGAGTGCCTTTCTGATCAGGGCGCCAATGGCATGGGCTCGGCCTCTTGCATGCCAATCTTTTACGCCATGGGCGCGTTCACCCACTGGCGCATAGCCATGCGTACGCGGCATGTCGTGCGCAAAGCCGCTTTCATCAAGGTAAACAATGACGCGGCCTTCGCGCTCATAGCCTTCAATTTTTTGCTGAAAGATACGCCGCTCTTCGTGTGCCACGAGCACAAGGTATTGCGTAAAAAAAATGCCTGTGCGTGCTGCGCAAAAGATGAGGGTGGGCCCCTCGAAGCCGCTTTACAGGAGGAGGCTTCAAACTGCCTTATGCTGCGAAGGTAAAGAGCCTGGGTAGTGAGCATTAAGGAAAAAGGCAAAGCTGGACTTTGTCAGGTAAGTGTTAGGGAGACGAACGCAAGTGAACCTTTGACGTGGTCAAGTAAAATCGGACACCTCAGTTAAGCTGCTTTTATCGATTTTGCTGCATCTGCTTCATATTGATTCTGACTTTTGTAACCCAGGTATGAATGCAGTCTTTGGTTGTTATAAAACACGGCGATATACTGCAAAATATCCTGCTGTGCTGCATGGCGGGTTTGG
>NZ_FOUB01000171.1 GCF_900114745.1 Nitrosomonas communis
GGTCGACAGGTTCGCATGCAGTGCTCCCGCAAACATTACTCCACAGGCTATCGCTAGCCCCTTCAGCCATTTTCTGGCATTCATTCCTCTCTCCTTCTTTTCTTATGTTGTTATCCATTCATGCCCATCTAAAAATGACTATCCATTTCTTCCGATAGCTTGAGCATAAAATCAATACTAGCCAATACTTCTTTTTTCTTTACTTATAACTTTCAAGCCTACTTCCTTGACCCTATCTGTGTCAAGGATTTTGAGTGATAAATTATTATCCAGTTAATTAGATTATGATTTCTCAGTAATTTCTTTAGCTGAATTTTTTTTAGGCCGCAAGAAAAAGTACGCGACCCCGCCTCCTAAGACGAGCAAGAGCATGATCTCCAGCATACCAATACCGCCACCATGACCACCATGCCCTCCCTCTCCACCAACATGCAGCGGAACACGAACAGCAGTACGGACAGTATCACCTTCTACTTTTTCCAGTAAGATTGCATATTGACCAAGCTCCTTAAGTTCTGTCGCAACAACAATAATTCCAGAAGGGTATGTGGTTGGCGACATATAAAAACCATCATTCGCTACAGCATCGTGTGCTTTATCTTTATGCTCTTCGCTTTTATTCACTTCATGCTCAGCGTGACCTTTATGCTCATCATGCTTCATTTCATGATCTTGCTCTTTATTGGCACTGTTATGCGCCGCTGTATTGCCCTTAACTTCTCCCCCATGTCCCTCATGCCCTTCTTTTACAAGGCGTACGGCAAGCGGTATCTCACGCGCTTCAGCAGGCAACTCGATCGTCACATTCACTTTTCCAACATTTGGCACATGGTCACAATACGAATGCATGGGAGGAATATTACCTTCCGGCACTTCATATACGCTGATAGTTACCGGAAACTCTCCCGCTTTAACTTGACATCCACCATGCCCAGCATGATGCCCTTCATGCGCAAGCATCAACTGCGCATGAAGGGAAAAAGTTGCTAATAACAATACTACTGCTACGCATAATTGCACAATCCATTTATTACGTGAAGCCTTTCTCATACTTTCTCCAAAGTCTTTAATCTTAACCAACTTGTAATTGTAACTTACTCAGCAATATTGAATATTGCCCAGCATATTTGCTTTGATTGATTGTATAACAAAATTTAAGGAAGGTCTGAATAAGTATGCCATAGAAACAATACAGTGAATTCACTAGAGGATTTAATCAAAAAGATATCAAATAAATAGCATTTAAAGGCAGTAACCCTAACTTTATAATGCTAGGGTCTGTTGACATTTTACATAGGTAGCCATAGATATCCACATGCTATAGCTACCATACTCTCGTAATTTCGCTTCAGTTTGTCGTATCGTGTTGCTATTGCCCGATACTGCTTTAGCCGGGCAAAAGCATTCTCCACCCAATGCCGGTATTGATCTAAACCCCAATCCATATCTGCATTACCCTTCAACGAGTTGCGCTTTCTCGGTATCACAGCCTGAGCTCCCTTCTTCGTTATCTGTTCCCGTAACCATTCGCTGTCATAGCCCTTGTCCGCCAC
>NZ_FOUB01000125.1 GCF_900114745.1 Nitrosomonas communis
AAGAATAAAGCAGCAGCAGCTGCCAACACAATGATACCGATGATATAAGGTAGATTCGATTTTCCACCTGTTCCCACTGCAAACGGAAAGCGGGAAACATATTCTTCCTTGTCACCTCTTATTGTGACCAGTCCTACAAATTTGCCTGGCTCTGGAAAGGTATGCTCAAAGGTCACCGATCCATTCGAGTACACTTTCGGCGGTATATGAAATATCGTTGATGCATCCAAGTTCTCTTCTGACCCGGTATCACGTATTATTCGCACTTCAGTTGTCATTGGCCGCAGTTCCTCATTGATATAATCCAGTGCAACCACGGTGCGGCCTATCATAGGAATATCTTCACAAAATTCCTGCTCTTGCGTGCTCTCAGGTTGGTAACCCGTAAAATGCATAGTGTAAGGCCCGATCGTAAGCTTGCACATATCCTCAGCCAGTGACAGTCCACCATGCGCAGATAACTGCAGGGAATAGGCCATTCCTAATGCAATTATAACCATGGATTTATAAATAGATTTCATTACGTTTACAAACACTCTTCTTTCCCCCAAGGCGATAATAAAATTTTTATTATAGGATCATTTCTTTGACAAAACACTTACTTTAATCTTGTTAGCGTTGTGGAGTTCGCCATTTGCGCAACCGTTGCAATGGCTTGATTTTATAGATGAGCCATGCCAATAGCAGCAATCCCATTACCGGCACAATGGAAGCACGCAGTAGCTTCATATAATCCACCATTTCAACACGCAGTCGGTATTGATATTTTAGCGGTGGAATGCCTTCTGCCGTCACAATAACTGAATATAACCCCTTTTCCAGGTTAGTGGTACCGTTAATGACACCATCCGGATGAAGTTTCGCAGGTAACTGCAACACGCTTTCTCCATCCGTTTCATTACCGCGATAAACCTTGACTGTGACGGGCATGTTACGAATGGCAGAATCAATCAGATCGATGACCAAATAGGTATCGCCCGCTAATGGGATCTCTGTACAATAATGCGCGCTTTTGTCATATTGTGGCTGATAAGCACTTAGATGCACCATATTTTCATTTATCTGGCGCGTGCATGGGTCTTCTTCTAAAGAAACTTTCCCATGGGCAATTACACTACCCGCGTAAAGCATCGCAACAAGAACGAAAGCCGCAATACCCGCTTGTGTTAATTGCTTTACCACGACAACTCTCCTATTAATGATTAAAACTAGTATGGTTTAAAAAAAAACCGGTACACCTTTCTGTCTCTCGACAGCGGTGCACCGGTTGTGTTGCTTTTTGCTACTTATTAAAGCTTGGTAAAGACCGGGATAACCGCACCAGCAATGCTATTAATGTGGCGATTTCCATCTTCATCCCAAGACATCAACAAACCACCAAAACGGCTTTCCGGGTCACCCAACAGTGCCATCAGACGTTGAATTTCCCATAAGGCGTCCTTGGCTTCCATTTTGATTTCTTTGGTTTCACCAGGCTGAATTGCTGATTCGTCATCAAACGTCAAGCCAATTGCAATCAATTCGCGTGGATAGGATGGATCCAGGTATTGACGGCCAGTGGAGTTGATGAAACGAATGCCCGCTGTGGTGAATTCTCCAAATTTGACTGCGCTGTCACCATTGTTGGTCACTTCCATAGTCACACGCAATGCACGTCCCGGTACGTCGTAGTTAGCGTAAGTTACGCGAATAGAGACTGGGTTTGGTGCAACCGGCAATGGCGCGACTTTTGATTCACCTGCCTGGATGGGCACGGTATACGGATGTTTGGTTTCCGTGTAGCGATAGCTGCCCCATACCAAGGCTATAGTGGCAATGGCAACTCCCCAGGCCAGTTTTGTATCCAGTGGATCAATCATGGGTTCATCACCATAAGCCAACAACACACGGCTGCGTGGTAAGAACATCGGGCGTGCCACAAAAATACCGATCCAGAAGCACGCTAACGTCATCCAGATGATGTGCCAGGTAAGGCCATTGGCAAAGTTGAAGGTTTCGGTATCAACGGTTTCTCCCGTCAATAATTTGACAGGGTTGGTAAAGTCGTCCCAGCTACCCGTGATATTCATCCATGCACCCGGTCCTGCGATCGGGCCGGCATCCTTCACATTCAACATGGCATGCATGTGATGGCGACCTGGAATACGAGCTTTCAGGCTGACTTCAACTTCATAGTCACGCCCAATTTCCATTGGTCCGGCGATGAACCAGGGTTGGCCATTGATCTTGGTGCTCATACGGACAAACACCGGGCTTGGGCTACCTACGTTGAAGAAGGATCGCTCTGGCTTAGCTGCCGCGCGCGGCCAATCCTCCGCCAAGTGGAATTTACCTTTGATCGTGGCAAAGTCATTGACTTTAGTCACTTCTGGTGACCATTTGATGTCATACCATTGTACCGTACGCATCCGCAAGAAGGGTTCTTGCGAACGTTCCCCGTGGGCTGCAACTGGTGTGACATCGACTACCAGACTTACTGCTAATGCCGCTGCTGCGTAAGCGACTCCGTAAAGCCCCAGCACGCTTCGTTTGTATATGTTTTTTAGATTCATTATTTGATCCCCTGTGCGAAACCTTCTTCACCAAACGCGGTAACGTCATCTCTTTGCACGATACGTCCTCTTTTGCCTTTAACATAGTAGAAGGCTGTGCAATAAATTTTACCGAGATACCACCAAACCACGAAGATCAACATAGATACAAACGCTGCGAAGAAGGCAGCAATTACGGTGGTATGACCACCGAAGGTACGCAGTGAGCCTTGCTCAATCATACGGACATATTCCGGTGTACCGGTGCGCACATACAGGTGGCCCATGTAGTCTGCCATTGAAAGCAATACGCCTTCAACTACGACTGGCAAGTGGGTGGGTCCAAAGATGACCCAGTTACCTGGATAGAAGAGCAAACCAAAGAATCCACCGCCGACTAACGCGGTAACCAGCCAGTTACGGGTTAGATACAGGGTGATATCCAGCATCAATGCGCCTGGGAGCATGATGCCAGGGGTTACAAAGTTAATGGGATAGTGTGACCACCAGTAAAAGCCCCAGTAACGTGTTAGCCATTCTCCCACCAACAGACAGACGATACACAGTGTCGCGCCAAACGGTTGACGATAGTTAACCCAAAGGTAATACATGATGGCTGAACAGTAGGTAATGCCGACAATCGGTGTCACGACCGGCCACCATTGACGGTCTTTCCAATCCATCCAGAAATCCCAGTCACCTGCCAGCAACATAAAGTGCATATGGTATGTTCCAACCAGAAGTATGCACAAAATCGGAAAATAGATCAGATCGATTGACCGTGACATGTGGATTGCTTCTGGCGGCATCTTGGCAGCTTTCAGAATGTCCTTCGTTTTGAACATATCCGCAAAGTAACCTTCACCTTTTGACAGCAATGGCACAAATAGAAACAAAATAGGTATGAATAATAGTACCCATATTACATTTTCATTCATAACTCAACTCCCTCCCTTTTTGAAGCTTGTAATATTAAATATGACATGACGATTCCTTTCTTTTCTAAGTGTTTTTAACCGCCGCCTATTTCTCGCATCCCTAACATAGGTCGACTCACTTTTATTTCATTCCTGCTTCTGGTTTGTCAGAAGCAGGAATGATAAGCAGGTTTAAACCCAGAATTAAGGAACAATCCGGTTGTTAAGGATTTCCTTGTTTGAGTTGTTCCAAACTACGTCTGTCAGATTGGAATAACGGGTGATGATCTGAGCTGCAATACCGCCTGAGAATAATCCAGACCATCCCAGAATCACAAAGCCCCAGTGCAATGGTGCACTAAAGAGTTCTTCCATGAACCAGAATGCATGACCCCACTCGTTCAAGCCTACGTTTGGCAGAATCATGAGCGGGCCTGCAATTGCCATTACCAGTGGGAACGAAATTCCTCTGCTGTATAAAGGCAGGCGGGTCATTGCGTACAGGTATGAAGCCACACCGCATACGATGTACATTGGGAAGGAACCATAGAACACGACGACATGGCTAGGGGTAAAACTGGTATCACGTATAATTACCTGGTGCCATGAGGCATCTTGTTCGGTGAAGAAGCTACCACCCCAGTATACGCCAAAGAGGTAGACACCAAGCCACATCATCCAGTAAAAATAGCGTTTGATTTCCAGTTTTGGATCCAGATTGTCCAGTTGTTCTTTGGTATCACGGGTTTTCCAAATCCAGCCCCAGGTAATCAATGCAAATAACGGCATAAGCGTCATGTGAACACGCCACAATCCCATCCATACGCGGTCAAATTCCGGCTCCATTGAGTCCATACCATGGGAATAGGCGAAGGTCCGTTGGTACCAAATCCAGAACATCGCTACCAGCAGCATGATGCCCATTCCAAATTTATACCATTTTGAGTCATACCACAGCGACGTGTCATAGCCTTGGGCGCTTGACGCTGCACTGCCCGTTCCATATGTTGTTGCCATTTATACTTCCTCCTTTTTTTCATTCACTTATAAAAAGTAATATCTCTCTTACAATATTACTCTTACTCGCTACTATCGCATCATCCCATAAAAACCTTCTTGTCTTCAGGGCTTCTCGATAGCTTTCCTCTAAACTACTCTTTTTTTGTTCCAGCTAAAAAGTGCAATACCCTTTGCTGGCTACACTCTACAGGCTAGTCACCTTCATCATTTTAGTCAAGTAGTTTTTCCATATTTATAGCATGGGATTTCAGAAAAAATTAAATTCTATTACTACTTCAATAGTTTGAGTAAA
>NZ_FOUB01000123.1 GCF_900114745.1 Nitrosomonas communis
CTGGGTTACAAAAGTCCGAATCAATATGAAGCAGATGCAGCAAAATCGATAAAAGCAGCTTAACTGAGGTGTCCGATTTTACTTGACCACGTCATGTGTACCTGTGCTCATTTCCTCTTACCTCCACCAATACCAAAAACCAACCCTACATCCGGGTGTTTTTTTCGCCTACTCTTGCGTGTTTGCGCGGGTTCATGCGGATTTTTGCGGACTCGAGGTTTCATGAAATCCGACAAATTAACCTACTTTTCTTAATACCATATAACTTGTTAAGTTGGGGTTGATATGTCGGACAATGCCTCGGTTACAGGCGCAAGGTCAGAACTTTCAACAGCAAAATCTCCAATCGAAACTATACCTACTAGATGATCATCTGCATCAACCACAGGCAAACGCCGAATCTGATGATCGCTCATTAACCGAGCTGCATCTTCCAGTGAATCGTCCTGATTAACAAAAACAATTTGTTCAGACATTGCATCTCGTACCGGAGTATTAATATCCATACCTTCTGCGACAGCGCGCACAACAATATCTCTATCAGTAATAATTCCTATTAAATTATCCATATCGCCGACAGGTAAAACACCAAAATCGCCATCTCGCATATGTTGCGCTGCCTCATGTAAAGTTGCTTCCGGACTGATCACTTGCACATTAGTATTCATCACGTCACTTACTGTTTGCATTTTTATCTCCTAGGTTAAGGTTTAAAGCTAAACTATATTTTGTAAAACTTTCATTAGTGCAATTTATCTTTCAGCAATTAATCTTACAAAATATGGAACACATCATTTCTTTTTAATGCCATGAAAAAGACTATGAAGGAAAAATTATTTTTCCTCTTGTATCATTTAGATTGGATACATCTGTTTTATGGCTCTGACTGCTAGCTCGGGCATATTGCTCAGATGTGCCATCATGCATATAATTCGACCCTCAATGAGAGCCTTAAGAATGGTTTCCTATGCCAGAATCAAAGTATTCATCTCTGCCATGACTGCTCTTCCCGCCTTTACGGCCGGCTTCACAAGCTTCTTCAGAGTCAAATTCATGGGCAATGCATCCTTCATAGGCTACTTTATTATCCTGCTTGTAATTTTGAGCTACTTATCTTCATCCATTTATAATCAAACCCGCGCTAGCTGGCTCCCTTGTTGTTTTCTTCCTTTCCCTAATTCGAAGGTATAATTACCCTCATGTTCGGTAAGTTCAAAAAACATTAATGATGCATGTGGGATCTTTATCTCCAGTCTGATTAATCGAAGAACGACTTTAGCCTACTCTTCGAAGTGGGCTATCTCTGTGCGCAAGCGTACATAAGCTTAAATTAATGCTTGAATATAGGACAAGCTATTATCAAGGAAGCAATAAACAACCTTAAGAATGATTTCATCAAAGCCTTGATCGCTTTTCGTCTGACGAAGCGCACAACAATTATCAAAGTATTAATCAGGTTACCTGAACTTGTTTCTCCTCCGTCATCGTCGCTCCTTTTCTTTAAATAAATGAGGTAATCCCCCGGCTTTGCCGGGGGACTATTAAAGGTTTGACCGTGTGATACGGTCACCGTAATTCTTCAAAGGGAAAAGTGCGATATCGATTGCGCGCAGATTTATGTGGAAATCGAGGAATTTCACAGGTGAAAGTTTTTGGGCGCGTGGCTTTCTGTATCGACGGTAGGGTTAGATGAAGAGATGGTTAGAGAATATATCCGACATCAAGAGAAGGAGGATGAACATTATGATCAGCTCAAGCTTGGTATGTGATGCCACCTTTAGGTGGCGCCAATTCTTGCCCCTTTGAGGGGCTAGCAGAAATAAGCCTCCGGCTTTGCCGGAGGTAATTTAACTTTACGATGAGCTAAAACCTCCTCAAGCAATTACTCTATTTTGTCCAACTTGCGCAAGGGATACTGTCCAGGCAAGCTTCTGTCTCTGCCGATAGTTATGAAGTTGCTTAACAGAATTCCTTCATTTCATTTAAACAATTTTCTTTTTTTTTCTTGTTCTTGTATCAATAAATTGGCGCGTTGAAATATTTTCTCACTCTGTGAGTTAGCGAACAGTATTTTGCCAAACGCCGGCGTAGAGTATGAGAACAGCAATTTTGCTGTAATGATATGGAGGAATAAACCATGAAAGTTTTTTCTATTTTTAAAAATTCTGCTTCATCCATTCTGATGGCAGGTCTGATGGTAGGCTTAGTTGGCTTTGCCCAGGCGCAAACCAGCGGATCTGGACAAGCAGGTGGTTCAACGCCTGGACAAGGATCAAGCCAGAGTGGCGGCAGCAGCAGCACGTCAGGATCAAAAGATTCATCGTCAACCTCTACTCAAACACAAGGATCCGGCGCGTCAGGCTCCACTTCATCGGGCTCGGGATCGTCTGGAACCTCGGGTGGTGGTTCAGGCGGAGGTAGCTCCGGATCATCATCAGGTAGTTACGGATCGGGATCAGGGACCTCGGGTGGTAGCAAATATTAAACAGCTGTGGTCTTGCGGAAAAGCCTTATCTCGGGGCTTTCCGCTGATAGCATGTACGAACATACAGCGCAGAAGGGCTGTCCCGGCTGCCAGAACTATATGCAAAAAATAATGATTGTAGGCTAGAGTTGAGGAAAAGTGTCCGGTTTTATTTGACCACTACAATCAATAGCATTTCAAGTATCGTTAGATCTATATTGATCCTGGAGGCATGTTTATGATTTTTTCTCACCGCATTAGGTTAAGTACTCTTAGCCTTTTTATTGCTTAAAGCAAAGTAAACCTTCCAGAAGATCAAAGCAAAAACAAATCAGTTCGAGCATCGTTTTAGGCGTCAAACAGGACCTATAACGACGTCTTCTTTCCAGTGAATAATTATAAACGCAATTAAGATGTTGTCACTACCACGCGCCCTTTGAATTTGAATAGTATTTTGTCCCTGTTGCAAGAATCCTGAAGGAATATAATCTGTTGTATCCTTCCATGTGTTTCCAATTGATGGAGGAATGTCTTGATTAGGCAAGTCTCTACCATTGATCTGGATACGGTGCTCTGAGTTCTGAACATCATACGCGCTTATAATTAAGTATCCGTCCTCAGAAGGTACACCGGGTACAGTGAATTTCCTTAAGCTCGTTTCGTTACCTACAAATGTAAATTTCGGTGCATTTATATCGCCGACATTATCGCCAAGGTGCTCATTAAACACAACTATGCTGAAATTCGATATCTGCATGGTCTTTTCTCCTCACTATTGTGCTGTGTTGATCATCTTGCATGCCTTTAAGTAACTACCAAGTAATTTCAAACAATATAAACAGTTTTATGCTAACGTGCCTATGAATAATAAATAATAGTCCTCTTACCATTTTAGCGAAGCCAAATTAATGCTGAGGCAAACCGTATGAGGTTTATGTATTTCTAGCTATAGCCAAACCAGTTAAGAATGACTGAGGATGCACAGGATTTGAAGAGCATCTCAATGGTTTAGTGTTATTGTTTACATAGCGCTTTGAGACGCATCAATACAATGTACCTTAATACTCAACTACTCGCCGCTTTGAAGACTGTAGCCAGCGAAAGTAGCGCGAAGTGGCCTCACCCTGTGCAACCACCGACATAATTACAAATGACCAGAATATCATTAGTGGGCACGATCCTATAACGTGGCGCGATCTCTGGTGCCAATGCTGCAAGTATCTGTTGATCAGGTTGGAATGTTGATAAGCCAAGAAAGAACGGCCGCACATTTCGTGGTATTGTTAATTTATTTTACTATGATGTTTTTTTCAACAAAGTCGTATGAATTACCTACTTGCTAGCACGCTTTTCCCGGCTAACAAACTTAAAAAAACGGCTCGTCTCACCCTTGCTGGTCTCGTCCTGGTAAAGGAAGGCCAAATCCTTCTCTTCAAACTTCTCAAAGAAGGCTTCCCAAGAGATCTCTTCAAGCGAGTCCTCCCCACTATAACCGGGAAAGTCCACTCTTAGTAAGCCAGGGTCTTCTTTACCTGCGGTCGACTTAACTGCCGCCGGTTTACCCCCGCGCTCTTCAATCCACTTCCTAATAATATTATGATCAGTAGTTGTTTTTGAATCTCCAGACATGGTTTTGCCTCCTCTTTAATCTCTCACCAACAATTTACTACTTTATACATGGCTAGTTTATTCTTGCACCAAGCGTACTACGCAAAAGAATTCTCTAGTTCACAGCAAAGTTGAATACTGTTCTCAATAAATTATAAATCGCTGAAGATATAAGTTTCAGAATAGCGGAAAGACACTAAATTACCCGGCCAAATTAGGTTCCGACCGTGTCCTGTATGACTATCTCCTTAAACCACTGGCGAATATAGGTAAGGTGCTCGTCTTCTTCCCGCAATGCCTGCTGGAAATCCCGAGCCATATCATCCATACCCATCTTTTCGGCCAGCATGATAAGCATCCGCCAGCCTTCATTATCCGCCAGCTCCGCGGTCAGCATGGCTTCCAGGCAGTGCGCTACCGATGTGCGCGGATCGGTCAGCACCTGTATCAGGCCGAGCGAAATCACACCGTCTACATCAGCCGATGGTGTCTGCGCAGTGGGATCCGCGCCAATGGATCGGATCGCATTTTCCACGAGCTTGAAATGTTGAAATTCTTCATTCCGGAACTCGTGCAGCTTATCGAGTGAAATATTGGCACCCATCGGTGCAGCTGCACACTTGGTTATAAGAGCATCATAAAGCCTAACTCCGGTACGCTCAAACGCAAGCCGGCACCCGAGCTTGTCTATAAATCCTTCAGGGCTTTTGCCCATCAGTTTTTCCATTGCAGTGCTTGCCATACCTTTCAGTGTACCTGGCAGTGGAACTGACCCTATCACGTCAGCCCCAACTATATATTCATGACGCATCTGTGCAATAGCCTGCTCATCTCCCGGTGAGGAAGCGGGGGTAACTTTAGCCAGCGCCATCATTTCCTTGATATCAATCGGTGAGGCATC
>NZ_FOUB01000121.1 GCF_900114745.1 Nitrosomonas communis
CTGGGTTACAAAAGTCCGAATCAATATGAAGCAGATGCAGCAAAATCGATAAAAGCAGCTTAACTGAGGTGTCCGATTTTACTTGACCACGTCATTTATAACCGGCAGCGCAAACAGGAAAAATTGGACTACCTATCGCCCGCAGAATTTACACAGCGATACTATGCAAATCTACTCGCTGCTTAATTATATGGACTCCATATTTGACAACACACCTCACTTCAAAAGGTGTCGTTCAAGTGAGTGGCTTCGTCAGTTCCCGGGCCGACATTGATAGCGGGCGAAGTTGCGCGTATGGTTGAGGGTGTGAAATCTGTCAAGAATGACTTGCAGGTCAAGCGATATAGATAGCCAAATTCATTAGGTTCTTACATTTTCCGTGGATAAGGCTGTAGATAACAGCTATCTCTTGAGTGGGGGTAAAGCTTATTTGCAGTGCTGCAAAAATATACTCTAAAGCTTTTTCCTGCCCAACCGATAAAATATTTGTATCAAGGTAATTCTAATTATTGCTGTATTGATACTTATCATAATCCTTGCAATCCGGTGGGTTGTTCACGCTACTCACCGGGTTATTCTCAATTCATTCCTCATTCCTAAGCTTTGAAGGTTTGTGACCAGCAATAATCAGACCAGAAGATCTCCGCATAACTGCATTTTTAGAATTTTTCTCTGCATATGCGGCTAATAAAACAACTACTTAACAATACTAGTTATCTAAAAACCATCTATGCAAAGGTCTCCTTGACTTTATCCGCCCAGTTTAGTCGTTTGGCATCAGCCATACCAGACGCTTATTTCCAGGTGATGGTAAAATTATAGATTTTGCCGTTAACAGTTTTATTTAAAATTAAAAGGGCATCATATTCAAAATAAGAAAAGCTAATATCAAGCACAATTTCTTCACTTTTATGTATAAGAAAAACATAAATTGATTACACCAGACTAATATATGGAATCCATGAGAAAGCGAAGCTAATACGATTGAAAAATTTCTTCTATTTTCAACTCCATGCCATCTTGACACGGCAAATAGAATTATTAGTCACGGAACTGTAAGGCACTTCAATAATTTAATTTATAAATTCTAAGAAATATGAAAAACCAACTTAGACAATTCGCAGTAATAGGATTGGGCAGGTTTGGTTCGGCAGCCTCATTAGAGCTGATGCGATTTGGTCATTCGGTCATTGGAATTGACATTGATGCAAAAATTGTAAACAAGCTGGCAGATCAATTGACTCTCGCAGCAATAGCAGATGCTACTGATGAGAATGCTCTTAAAGATTTAAATATCTCCAATTGTGATGCAACTATCGTAGCAATTGGCGAAAGTCTGGAAGCCAGTATACTTTGTGTGCTGTTGCTAAAAAATATGGGAATTAGTGAGATATGGGCCAAAGCTTCTTCCAAGCCGCAGCATACTATACTCTCAAAAATTGGAATTTCTCGCATTGTGCATCCCGAAGAAGAAATGGGTATGAAAGTAGCACAATCACTTAATTATCCAATGGTTAATCATTATATGCCCATTGGCTACAACTTATATGTAGTTGAAATAAAAATAGCAGAGAAATGTCACGGTATTTCTATCCAAGACTTATTAAAAGATGTTCGTGATTCTATCGACCCATTATTAGTACGAAGAAAAAGAGAAACTATAAAACCCATTGAACCAGATTTTATTTTGGAATTGAATGATTCTCTGGTGCTATCCGGTTCATTGGATATTCTTGCCTCAATTGCTCCGAGGTTATAGCAATAGTGAAGCCGTGGGACCCTCATGTACTACCTTACAAACATATTACCGCCGCAAAAAAGAATTTACTCAACCTCAGCCCACCGGCAGTTTTATTTCTAGGCTTTGCATTGCTGATTGCTATTGGTACTGTTTTACTGAAACTTCCTATCGCTTCGCATAGTGAAACTAGTTGGTTGCAGTCAATTTTTACAGCAACCTCCGCTGTAACAGTCACAGGATTAGTTTTACTCGACACCGGCACCCATTTCACCTTGTTTGGGCAAATTGTCATTGCGCTGCTGATTCAAGCAGGAGGCTTGGGGTTTATGACTTTTGCTATTGTTGCGGCAGTAAGCCTAGGCGCAAAATTAGGGATTGGTCAGCAGGTAGTTGTACAAGAAGCATTTAACCAAACCAACCTGGAAAAAGTTAGTTATATTGCAAAATATGTGCTGATTTATTCCCTGTTTATAGAGCTTACTGGCTTCATATTGCTTGTTTTAACCTGGTTTAATGAGCTGGGGTTAAGCACAGCCATCCATCAGGCTTTTTTTTACACAATTTCCGCATTCAATAATGCTGGTTTTGCTTTAAGCAGCAATAGCCTAACTCCTTACTTTAATAACTTATCAATTAATTTAGTGATCACTGCACTTGTTATTATTGGAGGCATAGGTTTCTTAGTCTTAATTGATATAAAAAAACAGAAAAGTTGGCATAAGCTCAATGTTAATACCAAAATTGTATTATTGAGCACGTTCATAATCAATTTATGTGCATTCACGCTCATATGGATCCTTGAAGTCAAAAGTCCTGCCACCCTTGGTCAGTTATCTATCTCTGATCAAGCATTAACAGCCTGGTTTCAAGCGGTATCCCCTAGAACTGCAGGTTTTAATACTGTGCCGATAGAAGAATTAACTCAAGCCACAACGACTCTCATGATTTTATTGATGTATATTGGTGGAGGATCGTTAAGTACAGCCAGTGGACAAAAATTGGCACTTTTGTTGTTCTCATAATGGCAACTTATGCTTTTTTACGACGAAGAGACGATGTTGTAATTCTTCAGCGTACCGTACCGCCAACACAGGTTATGAGAGCACTTGCATTGGCCATCGTATCAATTATTATGATATTTATAGGTATATTTATCCTGACACTTACTGAAAATGCACAATTTATTGATATCGTTTTTGAAGTTGTATCAGCGCTAAGCACCGTTGGATTGTCTAGGGGATTAACTAACCAATTAAGTATAACAGGGCAGATCGTAATAATTTTTTTGATGATTATTGGGCGTGTAGGGCCACTAACTTTTGCTTATTTTTTTGCTTCTCCAAAGAAAAAATATATCAAGTATGCAAATGCTGATATTCAGGTCGGTTAACTTTATGATCTTTTTCCTATTGAGAACGAATACAACAGCTTCATCTTTATATAGCGTTAGTTAACAGACTGGCTATGCTAGGCTGTCTCAGTACGACAAAGGCGTGGTGTTGTATTATCTCTAACGCAGAACAGGTTTGTCGCAACAGCAGATAACCCGATTAATTGGGCAGTTCGGTAAACAAACTTGTCTAATGGCATTCGTTTCTAACAGCTGGCGAATCTCAGTTTGTCATCTTTACAAGTTAGAAAAAGTGATGCTACTGATTAGCATCCAAGAAGAGCCGCAAAAGCTAATATAGATCAAGCACCTTTGATCCTCTCCTGCTCCTCCCACATGAATGGCGGATCCACCGCCAGATCTAGCAGCGTTAAATCATTCGGCAGTTCATCATTTAGACTAGCTGCCACTATGTCCGGCGCAAGTGTTGTCAAGTTGATCATCCGACTCACATAACTGCTGTCTACACCTTCTCGGACCGCGATCTGCCTGAGTGACTTTGCTTCCCCCGACTCCAACATAGCAAGCCAGCGGTGACCTCTAGCCAACACGCCAACTGTAGCGGTATTGCCGCAGTGTTCCAAGTCCGTGCCTTTGCAGTTTCGCCGTTTGGCAATGTAACCAGTTTGCGCCCACTGCGGCGTTTGATCTGGATTGGTACAGAGAGTGTTATTCTGCCATCACTTGCCTGGATAATATCCGGCTCGCCTGTTTTGTGGATTCTAATATCGCTCATACCGGGGCCTCCTCTGCTTTGCGATCGACTTCGGACTCATTGCCAGCACCATCCGCACAATGCCTTTGGCATGCAACCACACTTTCCTGCTATTTTTGAGCAGATAAACTCCTTATTTAACAATCTTATATAAAAAAAGACCAATACTAGAATTAATATTGGTCTTGTCAGAGTTTAAGTTAACTTAGGCTACACAACTAAGGTAACTTAGGATACAGCTCTAGGAGAAGAGCATCCTTTATTTTTGAAAATGCCACTAACTGTAGCAATTATCAAATATCCCATAAAGAATAATGCACCTGTAGGCATATCTACCAATAAAATCAAACCTATTGAGGCCAGAACACTAAGTAAAACAAGACCAAGAATTATTACTGCGCTACTGCCAACTTGGTTCATTCTAATTTGTAACTCTCCAATAAATTAATTTAAAAAATGTTAGCCAAAATATTAAAGCAAATACTTCACAAAAAATTCACAATATATTAACAAATATTTTACAAATTTGAAGAAAAATTTCACAAATAGTTCACATATATAAAACTGTAGTAGATCAGCTTAAATTTGAGTCCATATTTCAGTATTTTTAGTTGTTGTTTAGGTTCTGTTGACATTCCATAATAATCAACGAGAATTTCGATCGATTTTCTGAGAGAATAAATAGCAGAACAGAACTAAGGTGATTTCCGAAAAAGGCCATTCTCATTGAGGTAGAATTGGGCTTCCACTTGTTTAACCACTTAGCTTGACCATGCTGTCCGCCTCCGCCACGACTGTTGCGCCCCTGAGCACCTCCCAAAACGAAGACCTGAGACGAGCAAGTTCGAAAATACTCGGGCCGGAACGCCGGTCCTTTCAGGTGGCGATGACGTTGGAATATTGCCGGGGCAATCCCCGCCAGGCGAAGCGGGTGTTTGGCTGGAAACGCGACACGATCGAACTCGGGCTGAATGAACAGCGCATGGGCGTGATTTGCTTGGAGGCGCAAGCAGCGTACTGCGGAAACCGCCTATGTGTAGGCATATCGTTGCACACATACGTCGCCCATAGAATAACGGAGCGTCCCTCAGGAGCACCCTCATGAATCCTAGAATTGACGGTACCAAATTTGGCTCTATCACTATTGATGGGTCTGATATCGAACACGATGTTCTCATCAGGCTTTCAGGTAAGAT
>NZ_FOUB01000129.1 GCF_900114745.1 Nitrosomonas communis
CGAGATCATCTGCCGTTAGCCAAAGATGTTCTTCAGGAAATCATGCCAGCACCACGGGAAAACGACATGCTCAAACGGTTGAGTCGCCGCCGTCGTGCTTTGGTGGATGGAAAGAGCCGTGTATAAAGTCGCTTTCAGGGCGATCTTCATGCAGTGTGCCCTGGTCTGTTGGATATCACCAAAGAGGCTGATAATCTCTGGTTCTTGCGCTTTATCACCCGCGTTGACGAATTGACCAAGCTGTCGCGTCTGCGCCTATCTACCTTGCTGAAGATTCCTGGTGTGGGCCGCAAGTACGCTGCGGAAATTCGTGCAGGGCAATCGCATGCATCATCTAGTCATGAAGTGGAATGGGTGAGCGAAATGATCATTGAAGATGCCCGGCGCATCCTGGCACTCAAAAACGATATCCAGGCGTTGGAGTCGCGTTGTAAGACATTAATGCAAGCATCCCAAACTGCCAAGTTAATTGATAGTATTCCGGGGTTTGCTGTGGTCTGTGCCTCATAGTTGGCGGGTGAGATTGGCACCATTGACCGGTTTGCCAGTGAACGCAGTCTGGCGCTCTATCTGGGGATGGCCAACCTTGATAACAGCTCAGGGAAGTTTCGAGGCTCAAAAGCGCCGAAACATGTCAACACACGAGCTAAAGGCGCGATGATGGCCGCAGTAGACAAGCATCGAAAATGCGTACCTGAATCACAGGGTTACTATGAAAAAAAACGGATTGAGGGGAAATCACATAATCAGGCAATTCGTGCGCTTGGCCGGCAGCTTTGCCGCATTATATTCAGAATGCTGAAACAAAATCGTGCCTATGAGATGCGTACAAAAATCAACGAAAATACTTGAAAATTCCAGCGGGATGTTTAAGCCTTACATTTGACATTCTTGCCTCCTCTTTTCTGCCTTTTTCACTGCACGGCTTACATGTCAATTGTAAGGCCTGACCCTAAGGAACTAAGGAAAAACCCAGCGTCACTCAGCCGCATTATCCCTGAAAAGATAGCAAGCTTATGCTAACCGTAATAAAGCCATCGTGGCGATGTATGCGACTGGTGAATCACAGAGTCTACGCCTACTCCCAAATGACCATTTTGAAGTGTTCCTTGACGATACCAAAGAAATTGCATTTCCAGTCGCTTTGCGCGAAGAAATCCAAGTGATGCCATTGATCTTTTTGTTTAAGGATACTGGCTGCGGCATCGTCCCAGTCAATAGCCGTCAAGATGGGCTCTAGTTGTCGTTTGCGTGCTTCCACTTCTTCGTAATCAAAACCGTCATATTCCCAGTGCAATACTTCAAAAACATTGCCTTCTCGATCTACATAATCCACACTTAAATCCAGCCCCCACTTGGGGCGCATCTTGATGATTTTGTAAATCAGAGGATTAGTTCGCGCCCATCTTTCTAATTGTTCCAGCGCTTCCCCTCTATACCCTTTGCGTTCAAATAACAAGCTGTGATTAAGAACGGCCCCCTCCACCCTGTCAGGTTGTGTAAACCAAGGGATCTTCAAAGCATGACGATGTTCCCGATGAGCGTGGAAAGGTGTCAAGTTGGCTTTGGCATAGAGTTGCTCAAGGTCAGTTAAGTCGTAGCCATTTTGATCAAAAAGTGCAAGATCACGGGCTTGTGGCAAATAGGGCTTATCCAGCGGTTGTTCCCAATATCCTTGGGGATCGAATTGATTATCTGTCAGATCCAGGTAACTCATACATACAGGAAAAACATTTCCTTCATAAAAATGGTTTAAATTTATTTCCAGTTTAACATCGAAACATTTAGTTCGAAATAGGCAAGAAGACCTGAGCGATGAACTGCAAAGCATGGGGGCCAAGCCTTACATTTAACATTCTTGTTCCCTCTTTTCTATCTGGCTCATGGATATGTAGCTTACACCAAGAAAAGGTATCAGTCATTGTATAGTGCAACAAACCTATTTAGGCGATAATGCCTTTATTGTTGAGGCATAAAAACTACATATTAGGGTCTGTTGACATTTCACATAGGTAGCCACAGATATCCGCACGCGATGGCGACCATACTTTCATAATTTCTTTTTAGTTTGTCATATCGCGTAGCTACTGCCCGATACTGCTTGAGGCGTGCAAAGGTGTTTTCCACCAAATGCCGATAACTATACAAGCCCCAATCCATATCTGCGTTACCTTTCAACGAATTGCGCTTTCTCGGGATCACAGCCTTGGCACCCTTCTTTACTATCTGCTCCTGTATATATTCACTGCCATAGCCCTTATCTGCCACAATCACTTCCACGTCAGGCAACTTGGCAATCAGCTGGGGTGCTGCAGAACAATCATTCACTTCTCCGCCAGTAATATCAAACTCAACCGGCAAACCACAACTATCAACCGCTAAATGGATCTTCGTAGTGTTACCCGCACGGCTTTTCCCGATGGCCTGGTCTTCCTGACCTACCGCTCCCGCACTTGGCTTTGCGCTTTAACGTAGCTGCCATCAATAAACCCCCACTCCCAGTCCGGATCAATGGTCAGCGCCTTAAAAATCCTCATCCACTTACTACTGGATGACCATGCATTGAATCTTTTATAGATGGAATTCCAGCAGCCGAACGCCTTGGGCAGGTCTCGCCACGGACAGCCAACCCGCATTCGATACAGTATGCCTTCTACCGTCATGCGCAGATTGTGCTTGTTATCAATCGCTTCTTGAAGCAGAATCTTCTCCAGCTTCGACCAGAACTCATCACTGAGCATCAATCGGGGCATCGCAAACTTGTTTTATTGGTGGTATAGGAACCTCAATATTGCGAGTTTTCTCCTATTTATTAAATAGTTATCTCAAATTGTCAACAGACCCTAGTAAAATTGCTCTTGTGGAGATTGTAAGTCTGCGGAAGGAAATGTCAACTTACAGTTATGACGATCGGGTATGTGGTTAATTAAAAAAATAGAAAGCCAAGTGGTTGGAATGAGATTTCGGACACAATTTTCGCCTGCATCGACTCATTGCATAGCTTACTGATGTATTTTGAGAAAAATATGGCTCTATTTGTGTTAAATGTGGGAAGGATACTAAAATTTCTCAAGTAATTAAATTAATTGATATTTACCATGCAGGCTACGGACTTTGAAAATGGTTGGCCCAATCTATAGGATTCATTTGTTGAGCCACCAAGATGGGTTTTTCTCCTATTGAAATCAGCATGGAGGCGAGGGTGACGGTAGTCTATTGATATCCGATGAGGTTTGATTTTTTTTGGGATGATTGCAAATTCTTGGTTTGAAGTTTTTTGCTTACATTAATATCCAACCTTATCCAAAATACCCATTAAATAATCATTCCATATATTCATGGCTGCGCGTTTTTCTTTTAAGTAGTCATATTTATCATAATGCAAGCTTGAAACATCTTGAAGCGAATGATTCTGTAGCCTATCTCTAATTTCTTTTGAAATTCCTGCTTTATCGGTGAGTGTTTTGAAAGTTCTTCGTAAATCTCTTGGTGTAAATTTATCAATCGTGATTTTTTTTAATAATCTGTCGATTGCTTGGCTAAACCCATCAACTTTTTGTGGCCCCGTATTATTACTTGTAGGGAATAGGTAAATCTCATTTTTTGTTCTTTCTGAGGGCAGAAGAATTATTTTTTCATGAAAATTAATTTCATCCCAACGTAAACCTGCTATTTCTCCGACACGAGAGCCTGTAAGGAGCAATAATTTAAATACATTAATTCTAAAGATGGAGATTCCGCTTTTATCGAGAGCCCGCCAAAAGATTTTTACTTCTTCCTCAGTTAATGAGCGTTCCCCCCTTTTCTCATTCTTTACTACTTTTTGAACCGTAATTACTGGATTGATTAAAAAACTTTATTTGCTTTGCCCTTGATTCCACAGAATGATCAAAAATCATTCCATATTGAAACATTGCTGAAAGATAGGATCTCATACGATTTGCCATTACTTCTGCACCACGTTCTGAAATGGTATGTAATATTCCAATAATACCGTCCTTCGTTATATCGCTTGCTTTTGTTTCTAGGTCAACTATAAAAAGGTCTTTATTGAATGCATTACGAACATTACGGAAATGAATTTCTCGTGTATTCTGCTTGAGATGAGCAAGATAAAACTCTGAGAGCTGCCTGAGATTACCCTGCATTTGCTTTTTACGTTCAATTTCATCTTGAGCCTCTTTTTCTTTTGCGGTGAATTCGTATCATAAGTGCATAACCCGTTTATCAAGCCGGGATGTTTGCCAACCAAGCAGCCAAGAGCAAGGTATGGTAAAAGGCATTCCAACAAATAATTG
>NZ_FOUB01000120.1 GCF_900114745.1 Nitrosomonas communis
AGCGCCAGAAAAATAGCGTTTTGCGCCACACCCAAACGTTTTGCCCGCTCGTACTGATAAGCATCAGGATAATCGCGAATATCCTGCCGCAACACATCAAGATCAATCTTGCGTTGGCGAAACCCTTGAGGTTTACGATGGATGTTCTTAACCCAACGCGTCACGCTCGCCACGCCAACATCAAACCGGGCCGCCACCTCGGCTATCGTAAGTCCTTTTTTCTCTCTAACAGACAGGACTTTACGGCGGAAATCCAGTGAATAGGCCATCTCTAAATTATAATCAAAATTATCTGGTTGTGCTATATAAAAATAATACGGCAAGGTGAAGCCGACAAAGTCAGTTTTGATTTAGAAATGGAATTAAAGCCCATTCCCCATTACGAGTAATTCTTTACCCCTATAAATTAGGGCTGATTCCCACACCCAGACAATAGTTGTAGCTCGCTGTAATTCCCATGAAATTAGCTAATCCCATCACATATCGCCTCCTCCACTACCTTCAGGAATTGATTGCCATAGCGCGCTAACTTGGCTTGACCTACCCCACTGATACGTCCCAGCTCAGTGAGATTACTAGGGCGTTGATGAAATATCTCAAGCAAAGTACTATCATGGAAGATAATATAAGGCGGCACTCCCTGCTCGCGAGCAAGTTGCATGCGCATGGCTTTGAGTGCTTGCCAAAGCGGATCTTCATTAGCAGCGGCAAAAGCTTCACGTGTGCGTGATGCACGCTCGGCATGGCTCGTAGTATGCCTGATAGTTTCCTGGTCTTGGCGCAACCATACCTTTCTCTCACCCCGTAGTATCGGGCGCGCTTCTTCCGTCAAATTAAGCCCACCATAAGCTTCTATCTCCACCTGTAGCAAGCCACCAGCCACGATTTGCCGGAAAACGCTACTCCATTGTTGCTGTGTTAATGCTTTGCCAATACCAAAAGTACTAAGTTGCTGGTGATTGAACTTTTCTATTTGAGGCGTCATCTTACCGCGCAGTACATCAATCAGATGGCCAGCACCAAAACGTTGCCCAGTGCGATAGACGCAAGAAAGGGCCATGCGCACCGCCTCGGTTGCATCCCAGGTATCTGCCGGGCAGAGGCAGTTATCACACTGACCACAATTACCGGGGTGCACTTCACCAAAATAACGCAGAACAGTCTGGTGACGGCAAGCGGTGGATTCACAAAAACCCAAGAGTGCATCAAGCTTTTGCCGTTCAATACGCTTGCGATCTTCGGAGGCATCTCCAGAATTGAGCATTTGCCGCATAGCGACTACATCACCTAAACTATAAATCATCCATGCAGTTGCGGGCAGACTATCCCGACCGGCACGACCAGTTTCCTGGTAATAGCTCTCCATGCTTTTAGGTAAATCCAGGTGAACTACAAAGCGCACATTAGGCTTATCGATCCCCATGCCAAAAGCCACGGTTGCTACCATGATCACTCCTTCCTCACGTAGAAATCTGCGTTGATATTGGTTACGCGTTGCATTATCGAGGCCTGCATGATAAGGCAATGCTTTCCAGCCACGCGCTTGCAGCCATATTGCGGTTTCCTCTACCTTTTTGCGTGATAAGCAATACACAATACCTGCATCGTTGACATGTTCAGCTTCTAAAAAGGCTTGCAATTGCTGACGTGGATTGTTCTTGATAGCAACCCGATAGCAAATATTCGGCCGGTCAAAACTAGCAATAAACTGTCGGGCATTTTCTAATGCCAAGCGTTCAATAATCTCTGCACGTGTTGGGGCATCGGCAGTCGCTGTCAATGCGATGCGTGGCACACTTGGAAAACGCTGATGCAAGACTATCAACTCACGATACTCTGGACGGAAATCATGCCCCCATTGCGAAACGCAATGGGCTTCATCAATAGCAAATAATGCCAAGCTCTCACGCGCCAGCAAGCGCTCTAACAGATTCAGGAAACCCTCTGTTAATAGGCGCTCAGGTGCGACATATAGCAGCTTGAGTTCGCCATTCATCAAACGGCTAGACACTTCCCTTGCTGCTCTAGCATCCAGACTGGAATTTAAAAACTCGGCTTGCACATCAAGTTGTTTAAGGGTCTCAACCTGATCCTGCATCAATGCGATTAATGGTGAAACTACAATGGCTACACCTGGCCGAAGTAAGGCAGGAATCTGATAGCACAGGGATTTACCTCCGCCGGTTGGCATCAATACTAGCGCATCTCCTCCTGAAGAAACATGCTCGACAATCTTTTGCTGCTCACCCCGAAAATCCGAGTAGCCGAATACATCACTAAGAATTTGCTCTGCGGAAGGACTGGACATTATTTAAACTAGATAGCATATAAACTTATTTCTGGTAGTTTATTGTAAACCCATTAGGATATCAGCTTGCGTAGATATTTATGGTAGGTTCTTAGAACCTATTCAAAGTCATTTTGGTTTAAGGGAAAGAAAGTGATACTTGCAGGATGAGAGCACGTTATTCAAGTGATATTAGTCGCGAACAGTTCGAGCAGGTACGTCCGCTGCTGAAAAGTACGCGCAAGAAGACCAGTCCGCGTCGAATCGATTTGCACGAAGTATTTTGTGCGGTATTGTATTTACTCAAGAGTGGTTGCCAATAGCGCATATAGCCAGGTGAACCTCCGAAGTGGCGTACGGTCCATTCGTACTTTACTATTTGGTACGGCCGCATAAAAAAGGAGTGAGCCTGCCGGAGCGGGCACTTAAAAAATCAGGTTGGCGCGGCCCGTATGAGACAGGGGCGCAACGCCTGCATATCCTATTGATCGTAGACGCGCAGAGTGTGAAGAACACGGATACGGCGAACCAGAAGGGTTATGACGCGGGCAAGAAGATTTCGGGTATTTAACACCATATTGCGGTGTATACGCAGGAGCTGCCACATGCAATCGCAATAACTACCGTAGAGGTCACTGATCGCAAGGGAGCGTGGCAGGCGATGGAGCGGTGTAGAATGAATCTGGGTAGCGTGCAAAGTGTATTAGCTGAGGATGGTTATGCGGGACAACCATTCGCGAAGCAGTGATTTGTTTACGGGACTAAAACGTCAGGAAGCTGCCGCCTTGAAATGGTCAGATATTGATTTAGATGACCGATTATTCACACTGACTGATACCAAGAGGATTGTGGCACACGCTGATCTTGGTCGAATCAATGAAGCTGATCCCACTGCATTACCCAAAGCGACTGGTCAGAAAACAGCACAAAGTAGCACAAAGGTACCAAGCTACCTTGCAGCAACTCCACAAAGCGGTTTTAGCCTCCTCCCCTTGGAAAATAACACCGCTGCTACCTCAACAAGTGGAAATGTCCGGTAATTCGACAGATGAAACCCCACCATGATGGTCATGACTTCACTTAGACACAGCGCTCCTCGCCGCCGACGCCGCTTCAGCGACGACTCCGTCAAGCGCTGCTCCCACCGGGGCTCAAACTCTTTACAAAAGTCGTCATTCACACAAAAATCGTTATAGTATCCATGGGAATCTGACTCCTCTCGTGATGAGATTCTTTTCCAAAGCCACTTCATCATAAGGAATTCAGGTTCCTTTTACAGCTTTACTTATGTCGAACTCACGTCATATTAATTTACTTTCAGAGATGCCTTGGGTTTGGCAACTGCTTTTTTAGCCTTCGGCGCAGTTATAACTGACTCTAATTTGGGCGCCTCTATACGCTTGGTGTTTTGCCAGGTCCTGCCTTTCGGATATCGTCTATAGTACGGCCTGTTACGATACTGGTATTCTCGCGTTTGAGGAAACCAGCATTCTCGGTTTTGTTTAGCGCAAAGTTGTCTTTGCTCTTAATGAGAAGCCAGTTCTCGCGTTTATCCGTCGTGCGCATTCGGATCAAATGCCACAGCCCCTTCATGCGGCTACCTTCAATAGTAAAAGTGATACGACCCTCTTTATCCATCTTGTCTGGATCGTCTTCGGGCATCCAAGTTCCCTTATCCCAAATCATGACCGGACCGGCACCATATTGATGGTCTGGAATGACGCCTTCAAAATCGTTGTAATCCATCGTGTGATCTTCGGTACGAACTGCCAGCCGTTTATCTGCAGGATCGTAGCTCGGGCCTTTAGTTACCGCCCAGCTTTTCATTACCCCATGCCATTCAAGCCGGAAGTCATAGTGGATGCGGTTCGCCTCGTGTAGCTGAATAACAAAACGCAGATTTATTTTAGCGCGTTTTCTGGCTTTGCCTTTCGGTTCAGCCGTAATGCCAAAGTTTCGCTTTTTGTTATATTTTTTTAAAAAGTCACGCGACATTTAGACTGCCTGCTTTTTCTTGGGTGCCTTCTTCTTTGAAGCGGATTTTTTGGGCGCAGCCCTTTCTATCTCAAGATAAGATTTTGGTTGTGATATTAAGAAAGTTCTGATTGGTACGGCTGCTTTGTCTCACTTCAGTATTGAGCTGACTTTGTCTTTACGGCTAATAGAGAATCCCTACATAAAAAACCTATGTCTAGTTTTCTCTTAGTGCCCCAGTAGTGCCCCACAAATGTAAAATGGTTTAGGTGATTAAGCGTAATCAATTGATTTCATTGGTACTGTTGAGAGGAGTCGAACCTCGACCTACTGATTACGAATCATTCTAATATTTATCTAAAGAAATCCAACGCAATACTTAATATCATAATATATCAATATATTACATATTGTATAATATAATTATCGTCCAAAGGATTCCTCTAAAATCTATTCACAGCCACTCTATTAACTGGGACTATAACTAGGACTAATTAGCTCAGCATTCTAAGATGAAAATTATTAAAAGTAGTGTTCCCGAGATTAAACAGATAATCCTAGATTCACATAGGAAAAAGGCTTCTCTAGATACAATTTTCCAAATCAAAGAAAAATAACGTGGGCGTGGCCAAGGTGTCTTTATTACCAGAGTTCTTGGGAATGGCGAGGTTGATTTTTATTTCAAATACTTTGTTGATGGAAAAGAAAAATCAAAGAAAATGGCAGATATGGCAATACTGAAGTTCAATTAACGTTGGCACAAGCAAAAGCCGAATTCCGTAAACTTTCTGCTACTTATAATTCTGGCATTGACCCTAAAGTACAAGAAGAAGAAATTGTCAAAATAATAGCACTTGAATTCAAGTAATAAGTGCATAACCCACCAATCTTTCGGCATCTGTTCCTGACAATTCTCGGAACACCTCGTAAGGCGTCCTAAACCCCAGG
>NZ_FOUB01000119.1 GCF_900114745.1 Nitrosomonas communis
AAAAAGGCGGAGGATGAGTTGCATCGGGCCAACTTGACCATTGAGGTGGCGAATCGAGAGCTGCAGCAGGCATTTGGGCGCGAACAACTTAAGGCGCGTACGGATGAGCTTACCAGACTGAACAATCGGCGATACTTTTATGAACTGAGTCGGAAACTGTTCAACTTGGCACGAAGGTACCAGACCCCACTTTCTGTTTTTATTTTTGACATTGATCATTTCAAGCAGATTAACGACAAATACGGACATCAATTTGGCGATACTGTCCTTAGGCATGTTGCTCAAGTCATCAGTGAACACGTGCGAGAAACGGATGTTCTCGCTCGCTATGGTGGCGAAGAGTTTATTGTGACACTTCCGAACACCACTGTTCATGAAGCGCTTGCCGCTGCAGAACATTTGCGTAAAGGAATAAGTGCTTCTCGCGAAATCGCCAATGGTAGAAAAATTATAGTGACGATCAGCGTGGGCGTCGCCGAAATGATGATTCACGAAGATACCCTTGATCGCCTCATTCAGCGTGCAGATCAAGCCCTGTATACTGCCAAGAATGCAGGGCGAAACTGCAGTAGATTTTTTTCTTCGGATTGTGCATATTTGCCAAAAGCTTCAAAGAGGCAGTAATAATATATGTACCAGAGCCTAATAATAAATTAACTCAATCATTAAATAACGTGAGTTCGACATAAGAATCATTACACTGCGGCTGGAAGAGCTTGAGGGAGTCTGATCTGAGCTAGTCCAATTTAATTGATGAGCTCAAAAATGATCGATTAACCCCATCCGAAAAAATAATTGTAATAATCTCCCCGGCGATAGCAGTTATCGAACCCTCTCCATATTTGCGTACCTTCACTTTTTGTCCGAGTTCAAATTTTGATTTTTTAAAAGAGGATTGAAGTTTTGGAATGATCGCCGGGTCATTTTCTTCTACAGCAACTGGAGGATTAATACAGTTGTCACAAGTACCGCAATTGGCTAAATTAAATTTTTCACCAAAATATTCCACTATATTGAGCCAGCGGCAACGAGCATTAAAAGCATAAGAAATTAACTGCTCTAACTTAATACGATCATTCTCATATCGTTGATTGTAATTTGCTGCTATCCGAACAGCATCCTCATCACTTAATTTTTTCTGAAGCAGAACATATTTACCACGCTCAACCTTTACCAACCCGTCATCACGCAGGGCTTTAAGTACAACACGTATTTTTACAGAGGGCAGTGTTTTGGCATATTTAACCAACTCAGATACTGTTTTAAGTGAAGTGGCAGATTCAATCAATGTTTGCCATAGTTGCTGAATATCTGAGGGGGTGATGTAATGGCCTGCAAGAAAGAAATTCTGAATGCGCCGATCATTATGATCAAATAGTAAAATGCATTTTGCTATTTGGTTATCCCGTCCTGCTCGGCCTGCTTCTTGATAATAAGCCTCGACAGAGGATGGCATTTGATAATGTATTACTGCTCGGACGTCAGGTTTATCTATGCCCAAACCGAAAGCGTTCGTGGCCACCATGATATTATTTGATAGTGTCATAAATTGATCTTGAGCTAGATGCCGTTGTTCCGAGCGCATCCGTCCATGATAAATTTGTACGGGATAGTTTGCTTGCCGCAAATGGCCATACACAGCCTCGGCAGCTTTCACTGTAGCAGTATAAATAATTATTGAACCTTTGACATTTTGCAATATCCGTTCAAGCTCCTCCATTTTTTCAGATTCTTTACTTACTTGTTTAACAGAAAAATGTAAGTTAGGGCGATAAACACTAGCATTGATTACCTTCATTTGCGGTCTGCCAAGCTGAGTGCAAATATCCTGAGCAACCTCTTCTGTTGCTGTAGCAGTTAAAGCGAGAATAGGAGGATTGCCGAGCGATTTAAGTACGTATGGAATTTCTAGAAAGGCTGGTCGGAAATCATGCCCCCATTGAGAGATGCAGTGAGCCTCATCAATTACCAATATATCAATCAGTATATTTGATAAATGTTTTAAAACCTCGGGCGTTTGTAACCTCTCTGGCGTTAGAAAAATGATCTCATCTTTTTCTTCAGCGATCTCATTCAGAGCCTGCATTTCATCTAATCGACTTTTTGTGCTGTTGAGTACGGCAATGTCTACCCCATGGTCTTCAAGCTTTTTGGCTTGATCGTCCATTAATGCGATTAAAGGAGAGATCACCACCGTTACTCCCGGCAAAGCCAAGCTCGAAAGTTGATAACAAAGAGACTTTCCAGCACCGGTAGGCATCACGGCTAATGTATCAATGCCTTGCAGAACGTTTTGAATGACTTTTTCTTGTCCAGGTCGGAATTCATTTAATCCGAATCGATTGCGTAATAAACGTTTGAGGCCGGTTTTAGTAAGGTTTAAACGCTTACCAGAGCGTTGACTCATAGGATAGAGGTTTTACTTATCAATGTTATATTATGATGTGGAAGGCAGAGTGGATGACCGTAAGTCTTTGAGGTTAATAATCCTTGTTCCTTCATTTATTAACTGAGGCTTACCCCAATTAACAGATCTCTCTTTCAATGCATTTAAACTTTATATTTCTTCTACAGATAAGCTAAATTTATATCCCACCTTAGCAGATAAAATTTCATTAACTTCCTCAATTTGATCAGGTATAAATCCAATGTCGTTGAAAGGATTTTTATCATGATTTTTAGGTATCTCATGATAAATAAACATATCTGGATCGGCTTTAGCTAAATCATCTTGTTTAAAGAATGAAATTCTCTTACCTGAAGGAGCTGATCTAATTACTTATGGTCAAAATTTAAAGTTGTAGCAATATTCTCTTCTGATTCAGCCGCAAAAGCTAAGTTCATCAAAGATAGCGATAAAAAAGTGCTACAACATTCAATGTAATGGATTGGGTAATAATTATGGTCAACCATCTCATTAATGGAAAGCAAAAAAATACCATCCGAAGGCGGCCTTAAGTAAGTAGCATGTCATGCCAACGGCAAATGTACACGGATTTGATCCCTCCATGAGTACGTCCATGTGCCCCGCATTACTTGCTCCAGCACTACACCCGACGTGCTGATCAATCGTTCGATAATTTCGGGTGCCAACAAGCTCAGCCGTATTACATGGCGTACTTGGGCGGTATCGATTCCCTCGGCACCTTCGTTTTCTTTTGGAAACCTTTAATTCTCGCCGATGGCTTTCAGAATTAAAGAAATTCTATTGAAGATTTTTAGGTGGCGGCAATATGAATTGGAGCTGCTCTTGCCTGCCGTTTACAATATCATCTGTTAATTGGCAAAGATAATTTATTGTAATAACTGAATAACCTGGCTCAAGCTCTTCTATCTCGCCATGCTGATTTTCAAGCATATTGATAACTGCAAAAAGTGAGCCATACTCAAGAGCAACAGTCGTGTTATGTTCATCCACAGAGGGGGCAATAATTACCTTATCTAGATAATTTAATTGCTGGGGTATTGGCGCAATAATATGAGTTTCATTCTTGTATAATAGATTATCGTATGTCCCATAATCGACCAGCAATACGCCAGAATAGTTTTTTTGATTGCAAAACTGGCGAAGAATTGTGGAGTAATCACGATTTGATTTAGCTTTGATGTTGCCATGTTCCTTTTTCATTATTAGCTCCTTGTAAAGTTGCCGCTACAATTACCGAGCTTTCATCAGGCAACCTATGTTTTAACAACGAAACAATACTTTATGGCTGCAATAACGAGGTGTTTAGCGTTGTGTAGCTAATCTATAGCTTGCCTTGCTTGATATATAGGATGAAGTTTTAGTCTAATCCGCTTGTTCCAATACGGCAGGATTGACTAAGTGTATTGATTCTATTGGTTGTTGAGAGTTGGCTTGATTGTTTAGTGATATCGACCCCGCTACTTTAATTTATTTGATTTCTTTTTGTGCGATTTGTTCTTCTTGTGATTCTAGTCTCGCGATGATGCGACCTATTGAAACATAGAGCAGTATGGGAACAATAAGAATTGCTGTGTGTGATGCCCATAATTTTAAAGGTATTCATCTTGCTAGGTTTGCTCGTTATCCACATTTTCCGTGGATAAGGCTGTGGATAACAGCCTTATCTTGAGTATGGATAATGCTTATTTTGAGTGCTATAAAAATATGCTAAAGCTTTTTTCTACCTGGCCGATAAAAAATTTGTATCAAGGTAATTCTAGTGATTGCTGTATTGATACTTATCATATTCCTTTGCAACCCGGTGGGTTGTCCTCTCTACTCACCGGGCCCTTCTCAATTCATTCGTCATTTCTAAGCTTTGAAGGTTTGTGACTGGCAATAGTCAAACCAGGAGACCTCCGCATAGTTGTATTTTTAGAGTTTTTTCTCGGTATGTGTAACTCATAAAATCAATTAGTCAAAAATACTAAATTACCCAAAAGCTAATTATGCAGAGATCTCTCTAATATTAAGTGATGATTTCTCCTCACGAATAATGATGAAACTCTTTTTCAAAAACTATTTATATCAGGGATTTAGTTTCCTTTTGCTGCTTATCTTATGTCGAACTCACGTTAAATAGTTTCATGACTGATTGCCAATTCATCTTCCAGTTTAAGTCGGGCGGATACCTGTTCAGGACTCATATCCCGTCGGATCATCCTCTCCACTTTATTCCAGTCATCCCGACTAAATCGCCTGGCTTATGCTTTTTGCCTGACACGTTTATCTCGTAATTCCTGCGCCTGTTTTGGGCGCCAGCCTCGCTGCCCTCTATTGCGCCTGAGTTCGCGTGAGAGGTAGATTGGTTCATGCCTACTTCATTCGCATCTCTCTTTGCTTAAATCCCGTTTTCCGTAATCAGTAAATCTAATATCGCTACTCACAGATAAGCTGCTGACAGTCTTTCGTCTGTGCTTCTTTTATTTGATCGTGCAAGAAGCTTAGATGTTATCGCAGCTTGCCTCTTGTTAACCTTATAAAAGTTGCACTTCAAACTTGAATCCGCCTTCTGTTAGAAACAGTTTTATTGTGCCGAAGATTTCTTCATTGAAGGTAACACTATGCGTCAATACTCAACACGCGACGAATTTCATCAGTCTTAAAACCCAGTGCCATCGGGCGGCGCATATCAGGCAACGCAACCACATCATAAAGCTCGTCAACCATGCCTTCCATGCGCAGCCAATGTACCGCATCACCGGTACGCAGGTCGATCACCTGCACACCGCAGCGTGCTTCAGCATTGCGTGATTTCAGGTTGGCATCCAACGCCAAACCGCCAAAGGTTTTATTGTGGCGTGGCTT
>NZ_FOUB01000118.1 GCF_900114745.1 Nitrosomonas communis
AGCGCCAGAAAAATAGCGTTTTGCGCCACACCCAAACGTTTTGCCCGCTCGTACTGATAAGCATCAGGATAATCGCGAATATCCTGCCGCAACACATCAAGATCAATCTTGCGTTGGCGAAACCCTTGAGGTTTACGATGGATGTTCTTAACCCAACGCGTCACGCTCGCCACGCCAACATCAAACCGGGCCGCCACCTCGGCTATCGTAAGTCCTTTTTTCTCTCTAACAGACAGGACTTTACGGCGGAAATCCAGTGAATAGGCCATCTTTAAATTATAATCAAAATTATCTGGTTGTGCTATAGTCACCTCGTTTGCACGCTCTCATGCGTGGGAGAGGATATTTATTTGAGCTTGGCTTTCGTCCCATATCTTGCTACCTTAAATTAGGTTGCCACTTTTTAGGTTTTTCTCTGTCGCCACGGGCATAAGTGCATCTCTTGGAACTACAGGGCGGCCGGCAGCATTAACAAAATGGGGTATACCCATGAGGCGCAATTGCTCAATCTGCAATGATTAAGCTTCTTTGCCGTAAGCTCGAATATTTCTTCGCTGGTCAAAAAATAAATCACTGCGGTTTTTCTGTGTTACTTCTTCTTGTTCTGTCGCCAGTTCCATAAATTACAACCCCTTACTTTCCTCATCAGTTGTCATAATCAATAACCCTGTCTTTCCGTCATCTTTTTGTAATGCGTTTGGTCATCCTGTAGTTCTAGCTCAGGAAGCTTTATTGATCCTTTAAGTACTCTTCTTTGTAGTTCCATCCTGCATTTTGTGCCACAGGCCATGGGTATATCATCAGGGCAACATTCCAAAAAAACCTCCGATCCGTACCACGACCACTCATCAGACCAGGAATCAACCTTGCCGCAGATGTCGCATTTATATTTATTTCTGCCTGGTAATCTGTACAGTATGGTTATATATTTTGCTCTCGGTTGAATATTAATTTGCGTAAAGCAGCTTCTCTTCGAGCTTCAATCGCAACATAATGGTCATTAAAATAAAAAATCTTTCTAAATGATGAATGAGCATGCATTAACAGCAAAATT
The DNA here is from genome assembly GCF_900114745.1 of Nitrosomonas communis. GTDB lineage: Bacteria > Pseudomonadota > Gammaproteobacteria > Burkholderiales > Nitrosomonadaceae > Nitrosomonas > Nitrosomonas communis_A. Next base: position 1,055 of record NZ_FOUB01000118.1, read on the forward strand.
CCATACCTCTTTAGACATCATGCTTTCCTATCCTTGTATCCCTGATGCCATCAAGCACCAGGGCTTCCCTTCGGTAGTGGCACATTCAAGCCGGCCGTGGGTCAGTGCTGCATATACCGCAACGGTGAATTATGTACCGTTGCCCCCCATGTGCGATGGGTGATCATAAAATAATGTTGTCAAACAGCTTGTTGATTAGCTAGTTATTCCAAACCCTAATAGAAAATTAAATAATTTATATAATATTATTATTTGTTTACAGATAGTTACATTATCTTTAATTGCTGTTTATATTAAAAATTGGAATTACTTATCTCTGTCTTGTTTTGGTTATCATCCAGGGTGCCTATTATCACGCCCTCTGTGATGATTGAACCAGCAGCTCTATGACTTCCAATATGGCGTCCATTGTTGGTTCTGGGAATTTGATGGTTTGATGATCGACTCGCATTTAATTTACCTTTTTGATGTTGGTTCATTGATTTGTTATATTCCCACAATGATATTGTGGTATTATGTAAAGTCCTCATAAATTTTGAAATGTCCCATACACAGACTAGTTTTTTCACTTTTTATGTTGATTAGTAATAAGGTTTAATCCGTCAAAGGTTCGTCTCTGTGACTTTTGGCGGATTTTTTTAAACACATCTATAAGCTCGTCAAGACGATCTGAATACATAAGTGGGGAGTTTGTCAATATCATGATTTTGTTGTAGTCTTCCCATTTGCTTCACAATGTTGTTAGGGGATGACAATGATTGAGCCGGATATAAAATGGGCTGTGTATCCATGGTATGAAGATAAGGTCGTATATATAAGAGATTTATGTGATTCATCTTGTACGTTGCCAAGCGAGGGTGATTTAATCATTCGGCCTTGCCTTATTGATCCTGAGACACGTGAGCCGATTCCTGTAAGAGTTGTTGAGATTCGGAAGTATTCTGAGATAAATCCTCAAGCCCTGATTTTCGTTGTGGCCCCAGCAGATGCCATAAATTAAGTGTAAGCTCGTGCTCGGTCATTGTAGTAACTTACATTTCAATTATTCATTCCATGCGATATTCACGTTAAATGCGTTGCTTTCCCTCGCCAGTATGATGCACATAGCTGGTTAATTTGGGCGTGGTGCGCATCGGATCGAATGGTTCATCCTCATCTTTTGTTTCTTCCGCTTGCGCTTGCGCTCTCCGTTTTTCCTGCAGGAATGAGGTTGATCTTCTCCCGGTGTGCTTGGCGTGATCGACTTCCACTTTGGCTGAATTGATAATGACTTGAGCGGTGTCAGAGATCGCTTTGGCGTGCTCGATGTCGATGGATTTGTCTTTCAATCCGCACAGTGTGTCGAACACGATGGCACGCAGTTCGGTAATGTTGTTTTGATTATTCATTGATGATCCTATTGATTGCTTTTACTTTGTTCATCAGGTGAACTTACCTGATTTCTTTTGGATAATTGCTGAATGAGTGTTCGCGTAAGACATCGCCTCTGCTGATCAGTGCTAGCTTGCTGATGTCTATGTTGTCCTTGTTTCCATCGGTATAACGCAAGGTCATCCCATGTGGCACTGGCTTGCCGTGATGTTTCTCCCAGATGACATGCGAGAGTACCTGGAATTTGCCTTGATGCCAGACTTCCAGATATCCGTTATGATTCTTTCTGATACGACCAAAGGCTGGCATCTGGTATTGTTTTAAGGCTGCTGGATTGAGGGTGAGTCCTCTGTTCCAAGGATTCGAATTTCTGGTATAGATGTCTTGGTAATAACGCTCTGATTTACGCAAGCCTTTCTTGATGGCTTTGTTTCTGATCTTGGTATGATCAAAACGCCCTTGGAACAGCTTGAACAATGCTTTGTGGTGACTGTTGGGGTAGAAATGCGCCAACAGTTTTTCCTCGTCCTCAGTCCAGAGGGTATATAGCATATCTCCTATAAATTGATTATAATTTACGTATGACCTATCCGATAGCATTTCGCCGTAAGGTATTATCCGTTCGAGAGAAGGAGAGCCTCTAAATCGCGCAAGTAGCCAAGCGTTTTGCCTAGGGGTAGCCAGCGTGATGCGTTGGATCAAAACTCCCGATCCCAAGACCACCCGCAACAAGCCTGCAACCAAGATTGACATGGAGATGTTGGCGCAAGACGTCAAGAATTATCAGGACGCGTATCAGTACGAGCGCGCCAAACGGCTTGGCGTCAGCACCTAGGGCATCAATCATGCTTTAAAGCGTCTGGGCGTGACTTATAAAAAAAAGCCTGTGCCACCCCAAAGCCAGCGAAGAAGAGCGGCGTATCTTCCAGCAAAAAATTGAAGGCTATGAGCGCGAAGGCCGCGTCATCGTTTACATTGATAAAAGCGGCTTTGCGCATGACATGCCGCGTAAGCATGGCTATGCGCCAGTGGGTGAACGCGTCCATGGTATAAAAGATTGGCATGCAAGAAGCAGAACCCATGTGATCGGCGCCCTGATCAGAAAGGCGCTGCTGACCATAGGCCTGTTCATAGCCCATATCACCGCCGACATTTTCTATGCGTGGGTGACGCAGGACCTTTTGCCTAAACTTCTGCCCGCTTGCGTAATTGTCATGGACAACGCAACCTTCCATAAGCGGCAGGATATCCAAACCGCCATTGCCAATGCCGGGCATACCCTTGAATATCTACCGTCTTCTTCCCCGGACTTTAATGACATTGAGCCAAAATGGGCCCAGGCCAAAGCCATCAGAAAAAGGGAAGGTTGTTCCATCGAGCAGCTCTTTGCCGCTTATGAAATTTGAAATATTATATATGGAATTAACTATACATTTAATCGCTCGCTTTTGCTGTGGTTTTCATACTGATTCCCGCTTGATTGACACGCCACAAACATCATCACTACTGCTTGCATGATTAAAAGCGTCAATCTACCTACGAAACATCATTGAGTTGCGATGATTAATACCGCCTAGGTAAATTACTGTTATTTTGTAGTTGATTAGTTGCATTAATTTCATGATTCGTCACTTTTTGCTAATGCCGATTCTGATTTATATTGATCAAACGTGAAGCCGTCATCATTTACGAAGCTGACCAGATAGCCTGGTGAGGTGCTGCTAAATTCAAACCGGCCGATGATCAAACCCTCTCTGCCGTTGTTATCGATCACTTCGTCATCTAATTCAAATTTGAATGCCATGGTGGCTGGTAATAGATAAATTTTCTTAATTTATTGGCTTTTAGATATATCCGATTCTTTCCACCAGTCTTCTTCTGTTCGACCATCAGAATCTTTGTACCGGATAAGATATTCTGGAGAATGATCTAGATACTCAGCTCTTCCAATGAGTACGCCAGTTTCACCACTGAAAAGTTTTACTTGTTCGCTTAATTCAAATTTCATATTTAACTCATTGTGGTTGGTTAATAAATTTGATTATGGTGCTTCAGGAATAACTTTTTGTTGTGCTGATGGTTGATATAAAACAATTTATGGTTGTGGTATGTCAACAACCAGTGGCTGTATACTGCAAAAAATATTTTTAAAGAGTTGCTATGAACTTATTTAAGAGGGTGGAGCAGGGGGTGTGAAGCTTAATGCTTATGCATGAACTTATGATGTTGTGTATACCTCTATAAAAATGCAGATGAGTATTTAAAAGAGATTCTTTAAATCCAAAAGTATTAATGGATGTGTTTTAGTTCCATCAATCCTATAGGAGGGCTTTACCATGAAACAGCTAAATAACGGTTTTTTTAATTTCTTATCAATTGTTCTAATGGTCTTTTTCTTGGGTGGCACATCAACGTCAATGGCAGAGACAGTTGGAGAATATATTGATGATTCAGTTATTACCGCGAAGGTTAAAAAGGACATTTACGATGAGCCTAGCCTGAAATCCACTGAAATTAAAGTAGAAACTTCAAAAGGTGTCGTTCAACTGAGCGGATTCGTCAGTTCCCAGGCCGAGATTGATAAAGCGGGCGAAGTTGCGCGTATGGTTGAAGGCGTGAAGTCTGTCAAGAATGACCTGCAGATTAAATGATAGTAGATTGGAGCATTTGAGTAGAGGCAAAGCGTATGTGTATTGCCTCAAAAATGTGCTAAAGCTTGTTTAAATCCAGCCGATAAAGAACCTGTATTAGTGTTTTTGTATTAATACGTGTCATAAACTGTCACAACCCGGCGAGTTTCTCTGCAATTCCTTGACGGGTTGTTTTCTGCCAAGAACTATCCTACCGCTTAAACTTTTTGAACTTTACTGATGAGAATGAGTCTCATTATTGTCTGTGACATTTAGGGGTGTTTAGGTATACAACTGCTAATGTTCTTCTCTCTTCAGGTGTGTTAGTTGTGTAAGTAGTATTTCCTCGAAGCGGGGCATGTTTCTGAGCTTTTATCCATTTAATCTGGGCATGCGTACAGGGCAATCGCGCTTAAAAGTGCTTGAAAATAGAATTTAGATAAGGTAATAACATTATCATTTAGATTTTAAATGATAGCAAAGCCAACACCTTCCATTATCCAT
>NZ_FOUB01000169.1 GCF_900114745.1 Nitrosomonas communis
GCAGTTGATTTCGTCGTGAATGAACTAGGCCGGGTTTTGCACATTTCAGAAAAAATCGAAGGTAAATGGGCTGTTTTACCGAAGCGTTGGGTGGTCGAACGCACATTTTCCTGGTTGGGTAATTTTCGCCGTTTATCTAAGGATTTCGAAATCTTGCCCGGCACTGCTGAAAATATGATTCGAATCGCCATGATGAAAATAACACTTGCAAAATGCGTCTAATGTTTTACCAGACAGCTTCTTATCTAATTGCTTTAGCTTGAGTTCATTTTGGCTCAATGTCATCGAAATCTGGAGAATAAGGCGACAATTATTCAAGCGTGTTCTCACCATTGTTGAAGTCAGTTCTGATATATTGTCGTTTGTAGTACGTGGCATTCGATGACTATTACGGAGGCGGGCATGAGTTTGGGCAAAAGGTCCTACGCCACCCATGTATGAAAATGTCGGCGGTGATATTGGCTATGAAGAGGCCTACGGTCAGAAGCACCTTCCCGATCAGGGTGCCGATCACACTGGTTCGGCCTGTTGCATGTGAGTCCTTTACTCCATGGGCGCGTTCACCCGCGGGCGCATAGCCATGCATGCGTAGCATGTCGTGCGCAAAGCCGCTTTCATCAAAGTAAACGATGACGCGGCCTTCGTGCTCATAGCTTTAGAATTTGCCGTTTTTCTTTGCTGGCCTTTGGATGACACAAGCTTTTTAATAGTCATGCCCAGACGTCTTAAAGCGTGATGATTAGCCTTAAGTGCTGCTCCAAAGCTATTTGATACGCTCGTACTGATACGCGTCCGGATGATCTTTGACGTCCTGCGCTAACATCTCCATGTTGATCTTGGTTTCAGGTTAATTGCAGGTTGTCTTGGGATCGGGAGTTTTGATACAGCGTGTCATGCTACTTACCCCTACGCAAAAATGCTTCGCCATTTGCGATGGCAAGGTCCTCCTTTTCTCGAACAGATAATACCTTATCGCGAAATGATATTGATTAGGTTATCCGTAAATTATAATCAACTTATGAGCGCGAGGACGCGCCGCAACGGTGGTTGTCAGTTCCTTTGTATGTAAGCAGCTCGTGTTTGTGTGCGATACCGTCAATTTCTACTTTAATATCATCAAGATTGGGCGTGCCTCGATTACCGTCGACGTATCGGTTTATGCGCAACGTACCGTTCAGGAAGGAGGAGAAGAGATCTGCATTATTAAGATGGCCGAAGCGGTGCTGGTTTACGTGGCTATTGTTGAAAACCGGCGGCCAAGGATGCTACTGCAGGAATAGTGGCGCAAACTATTGAACTCTTTCTGTACGCGCTTGGTCAAATAATAATTATTTTATTCTCTACTAGCTCTTATACTGAGACTAGGCTATTAAATCTGTTCTCAAATTCTGGGATTAATTTTCATTTCTATGAAGTTAATAAAGTTTGTGAGAGAGGAAACTAACTTCAGTCAATAATTAAAGAACATAAAAAACATCGTGAGACTTAACCGAACAGATTTTATTTGCGACGTAATTTATAGCGTTATTGCAGAGAGCTCATTCTGGTTTGACGGTCGGTCATTTTAGATTCAGATTGACCCAGAAGCAAAGGACGTGCTCGGGTTGACTTCATTCATAAGTAGGGTTATACGGAGAGAAGTTTTTCATGAAGCTGGGCTTTGCTGATGAGGTCCTGAACTCGCTGAGTGCGCATATTGCAGTGCTAGATGCGCACGGTTCAATTGTGCGAGTGAATGAAGCA
>NZ_FOUB01000117.1 GCF_900114745.1 Nitrosomonas communis
CGGCATGACTGGAAAAGCTTACCAAGCATGATCGCTGTCACCGCCAAAAGAGAAATCGATAACAAAGTGACCGAGGAAATACGCTATTTCATCAGCAGCCTTGATGCGAATGATCCAGAGCGATTAGAGCGTGGGGTGCGGGCGGCATGGGGCTATAGAGAACAATTTGCACTGGGTTCTTGACATAGCCTTTGATGAAGACAGCAATCGGACTCGCAAGGGACATAGTGCTGCGAATCTGGCTGTTATCCGGCATATCGCCCTGAATCTGATCAAGGCCGAAAAAACATCCAAGGTTGGCATCAAGACCAAGCGTTTAAAAGCCGGATGGGATAATGAGTATTTAGTAGCCTAAAAAAAATAACTTGAACACATCATGCTATATTCACGGATACTCGAGGCTTAGTTTTGTAATTCCATTCACCGCGAAAGCCCTTTCTTTCAATAGCCAGTTCGGCAAGCTCCTGGTCCGACACCTTGATGCCTGCCTGATAGGGGTTTTCATCAAGTTCAGCCTGAATCCGCAAGCCGACCGCTGTGGTCGTGTTGCCGATCAGGTTCACCACGACTTTCCGGCTAAGCAGTGGGCGCCCACGCCAATTCTGGGTGATGTGACAAAACATGCGATGCTCAATCTTGTTCCACTTGCTGGTTCCGGGCGGGAAATGGCAATCCTGAATGGTCATCCCCAGTTCGTCTGCGAGTTTCTGCAATTGTACACGCCACAAGCGCACCCGGTAACTATTGCTGCCTCCACAGTCGGCTGTGATCAGCAGGCGTTTGGTCTTGGGATAAAGCGGTTGCCCCCTCTCCCGCCACCAGCGGCGGATACTTTCGACGGCCAATTCAGCGGTGTCGTGATCAATGCCGACACTCACCTAACCTTGGTTGGCGGTCAGGTCGTAGACTCCGTGCGGCGCCACCTTGCCCAAGTCAGGGTCGATGAAATCGTAAACGCGAACCTCTTCAGGCTTTCCTTTGGGCTGCCATTCCTGGCCACCGTTCGTGAAATCGCCGATCAACTCCTTTTTCTCGGTATCCACCGAAATCACCGGATCGCCAACAGCCTGACACTGCGCGACTTGACTGGCAATATGCTGAAATTGCTCCTCGCGGTCAGGATGATTACCGCCCTCTCGCGTCTTGCGCGTCGATTACAGGCTGTAACCCATTTGCGCCAGCAGGTCACACACCGTCCGCTGACTGACCGCATGACCTTGCGCCTGCAACTCTTTCGCCAGTCTTGGGGTGCTCTTGCACGTTCAGTGCAACGCTACCATTGGGTCTCCGCGAGAAGTCGGATCGACCATGGCATCCAAATCCCGCAACAGCGTCGGATCTTTACGGGTAAGTTTCTTTCGTCCGCCTTCCGTGGGTGCGCACCCGTTGATTGGGCGCAGGCAGGGTAGTCAGGGTGGTATGATCCAATTCCGCAAGGCCCGCGTCAATCGTCGTGCGGGAAATCCCCACTGCTTTGCACGATACTCACGCCACCCCGACTCAGATCACGAGCCTCGACGGCGGCCCGCAACCGCAGAGTCGCTTCATCCAATCGAGCCGAAAGGGCTTGGTATTTGTTTGCAATCTTCGTCACATTATCCATACGGCAACGATAGACACAATCGCATAAATGTTCAAGTTATTTTTTCTAGGCCACTTATGTCGGGTTATTAGGATAATTTAAGCGCGATTGCCCTGTCCCTCAAGCTCTTCCAGCTTTGGTAGCGTGATCCTTATGTCGAACTCACGTTCATTCAGTTGATTGTATGTGATAGAAGTCTATGAAAAGCAGCACATCTCACTATAATTTTTTACAGCTATGGAGTTTTGGAATCATACTGTAGACATTTAGGATACAAATGATTGTAAACTACTCAAAGATTTCTAAATTGTAAAATAGCTTGGGGCGATTGATTTCTGAGTAAAGAAGTTTGAAAAAACTTTATTCAAATATTAATATTTATTTATATTCTACGATGGATAACTAAATTTTTTCAATTTAGCATAGAAAAGAAAAGCCGCCACAGATTCACCGTATAACGTTATTTGTGGCGGCAGTTTATGTTTATTATTTGCTTTTAATAAGATAACAATTCAAGAATGCTCAAGAATGCCATAACAGTTAAAATAAAATAATACTCTTTAGATAATTGCATAAATTTTCTCCATCAGAGTTTTCTTCGTACTTCAGATAACCATATAAATTATATGGTCTCTATGAAGGCATATGTTAACAACAAAATATTTAAGAAATAAGCATAATAAAATGAGACATATTGTGGATTAACAGGATACAGTAAAGTTACATCTCATTCCATTTCCCAATCAAAAATGGTGCGAAGGCGAGCATGCCTCTGGCCAGTGAAGGCCATGACACGATGAATCCTTATCAAGTTTTGGCTGGTGTGATGATGCCGAACTTGATCAGAGCCTTAATCCAATGCGGAGCATTACGTTGGACAGAGAGTGCTTTATAGTCAGTGGTTGAATCCCGGTAATATTCGTGCCGTTTGAGCATGAAGAAGAGAGTGCGTAATATTTTTTGGCCGATAGCCACGATCGCGCGTTTATAGCTCCGCCGGAGAACGAGAGACTGGAACTTCGATTTGAACACCGATCGGGTACGACTGGCGGCATGAGCGAACTCGCAAAGTAGTCGTCGGACATAGGGGTTGCCCTTGCGGGCACGCCCAGATTTGTGTTTGCCGGCGGATTCATGGTTACCGGGACAGATGCCGACCTTTGATGCCAGATGACCGGTGCTGCCGAAGGCATTCATGTCGATGCCCATTTCGACGAGCAGCCTAGCTGCGCCCATGAGGTCGACGCCAGGCAATGTTTGCAACCGTGCCAGCGTACTCTGTTCGTCCTTAAGTTCATCCAGAAGCTTGTTATCGAAACGGGCGATATGTGCTTCGATTTCCTCGATGTTGTTCTATGAGTTCGTCGAGCACAAAGTAGTGGCTTGCTGTCAGCTCCTCCTGCAGGGCGTCGAAGATTTCCTCACGGCTGGCCTTGAGCCGCCGACTGGCGAATTTGAGTACCTCATGTGGCGATTGTCCGGCGATGATCGCCTTGACCATGGCCCGGGCAGATTGACCATGCAAATCGCTGACGACGACGCCAAGACGGACGCCGCCCTCAGTCAGCACTTTGTGCAAACGGTTCTTCTCTTGAGCCAACTGACTGATCAGTTTCTGTCGCTGACGGGCAATCAGACGCAGCTCACGTAGTCTCACCGGCGGTATAAACGATCCGCCTAGCCAAGCCAGCGTGCGCCAGTGTCGCCAGCCAGCGGGCATCACTCACGTCCGTCTTACGCCCCGGCACGTTCTTGACGTGCCGCGCATTCACCACTTTTGCCCGAATAACCACTATTTCTAACGCAGAAAACGGGCTCTTCCAGTCAATACCTGTGCTTTCCATGACAACCTCGTCGGGGTGAAGCCCCGCCACCCAATATGCCAATTCCCGGCGATCACATTTGAACGTACCAAACTGCCGTGGCTCGATGCGCGTACTACCATCGGCTTCCTCGATCAATGCACAGGCCGTGATTTGCGCCTGATGAACATCTAGGCCAACCACGCGTTTGTACAGTGCAATCAATTCCATATTATCTCCCGTCGATTTATACTCAAGAGTGGAAGGGGTGAGTGCCGGTACTGAATATGCCTGAAGGTGACAAGTCACCAGCAGCCTGTTTAGCGTGCGCTCTCGATGGAAGCAATCCGGGGTGCGAGTCAGCCCGGCAGATCACGTTAGCCCGAATATTGCACGAGCATCAAAAATAAGAGCAAATTTGCCAGAAACTCATTTTCCAATTGGATAAATCAGATCTCTATTCAAAATTTGTTGTGATGGAATGCGTTTTTCTGTGGATTTTGTTGGAAATTATGACAAAAAAGAGGTTTTTCTTGGTTAACAGGCATAGCACATCCACCACATTGCTGTTTTATGCGGTAAACGGCGACTCATAATCCTGGGAATAAGTTACCCAGAAGAAAGTCTGGCTGCGGCTTGGAAGAACAGTTTTTGGTAGGGACAGCTACTTGCAAGTAAAAAGCGAATACGGCGGGTATTAAGTAGGACAACGGCACCGATTTTGATCAGTTTGAGGCGTAATGTGCTCACATAGGCTTGAGCCAGTTCTGTACCTTGCAATGCAAGGCGCCATATGGTTTCCAGCAGGATGTAAGCCAGCGAGGACAGGAGTAGACGAAATTGATTTGCCCACCACCGATGGCGACTGGTGCGATCTGCAAACAGATCGAGCTGTTGTTCCTTGATACGATTTTCCATTTCACCGCGTAATGAATAAAAGCTTATCATAGAGAAGCTGAGGTTTGCCTGTCAGATTGGTGACGACATAACGTGGATTACTGCCTTTCTCTGTATGTTCAATTTTAACGATGATGCGCCGTGTCCGCTTCCAGCTTTTTGCAGTATATTGAAACTCGTAAAACCAGCGTACTTTCTCACCGGATGCGACATACTGCTTCTCTGCTGCTTGCTGCCATTGCGCAGTGATCTCATTCAGTCGCTTGTTCTGGGCGATACCCACGATGTAACCCACCTCATCCCGCTCACACCATGCCAGCATTCTGCGGCGGCAAAAACCACTGTCGCCTCGAAAAATGATACAAACTGCAGGCCAGCTCTGCCTGAACCGTTTTACCAGCAACGACAGAATGGCCCAGGCATGTTTTGCCCCATCAATATGGCTTCGCCGCAGGTAGCTTACCAGCAGTTGATCCTGGCAGAACACATACACGGGTAAAAAGCAGTAGTGATCATAATAGCCGTGAAAGAAGCGGCCCTCCTGTTTGCCATGGACTGCATCATCGGTGGCATCAAAATCAAGAATCAGTTCTTTAGGTGGCTGTTTGAATGAAGCCATAAACCGCTCTATCATTACTTGATGAACATGCCAGGCCGTTTTGTCGATTCGCCCGATTCTCCCAGCGACATAAGGTGGAACAGCTCGCCAATACCTCTTCACGTTCAACAGCTGATTGAATCGCCAAATCATGGCGTAATTTCTGATGATCATTGAGATCTTCATAACCACATGCCACCCCATAAATCCGTTGGCGCAATAGAGTCAAAATATCATGCTTGCAACTTGCCTGCCGACGATTATCTTCCAGCGCTTGAGCAACAGCTTTGCTCAGCCCAATGCGTTTATCCGCCTGGCGCAATAACATGACACCATCATCTGAAGTAATATCTCCACCCTGGAAATTTACTTCAACAGTACGCTTCTTTACCTCTGGAAAATTAAATGATTCCTGGGTACACTTTGTCACTGGCAATTCCTTTTCTTTATTCAGCTTAGGTAACTGAATTATAAAGATTTAATGGGGAATTGCCACTTCCTTTCGTGCAATATTCGGGTTAGAATCGGGGAATCAGATCACCAAAATCTATTACGATCTCTACCCACCACCTTCCACCCTAATGATCATTGCAGTTGCCGCCACCCCTGATGATGAAAGAAACTACGTATTGGAAGGTGGCGATAGAGGTTGTTCAAATTTTTGGTGGTTTAACCCCGCAACCTAACATAATCCGCTGAACTGACTCGCACCCCGGATTGCTTCCCCATAGAGAGCGCACATTAAATAGGCCGTTGGCGATTTTGCCTTCAGGCACATTCAGTTCTGGCATC
>NZ_FOUB01000116.1 GCF_900114745.1 Nitrosomonas communis
AATGAGATTTACTCAGCTGTTCTTGAACAACGTGGGAACTCTATGAACTGGGAATTAAAATCTTCACCATTTCTGAACGATAGAGCTAAAGGTCTCAAACATGAGGATTAAACGGGACAAGCTATTCAATTTTTTTGTAAATTCTAATTGAATTCTATTTAAAAAGAGCGAATAGAACAGTCTAAGAAAGGGTAGTCAGGATTCAGTGTAAAGTAGCATATCATTGATGTGACTACCTTTTTTGTACCTTAAATTTAAATAATATCGTAGCAAGATCAGGCTCGATTAGACACGCATGCTTTAAACGAAGGCGAGGCGGTAAACTTACTTCCCTTATGCTTGGTTAGTATTATCTCACCCTGCATCACTCACTTAATTTAGTAATTCTTAAAACGATAGTTGATGCATCTTACTGATAATTATGAAGTTATTAAGGCTGGAATACTCTGCTGACTTTAGCTTATTGGATCAACTCATCTTTATATTAGCAAAGAAGATTTTTTAGGCTAATTAAATAGACACGGAAATAGCTCAAAACTCTAGATTTTCTTGGAGAAAATTTCAACACCAATTGAAGAATAGACTAAGTAGCTCTACCTCTCCCAAATAAAACTTATAAGCGGGTAGGTATTCATGCATGCCAGCTTGTTGCAAGTTTAAAAAGTTAAATGAGATTACTAGAAAAGCAGATTGAACAACGAAACAAGGGAATTGATGCTTAGAAGTCAAGAATCTAAAAAGCTATTATAAAATCTCCACCCAGGAATCATCATAGTTTGCTTAATAATTGCGGTTAAACAATATTCAATAAGAAAACGTCTCTTATCATCTATTGTTACTTAAAATTACAGCACAATTGACATGCTCAAATGATAACCCAAGGGATAAAGAATACATGCCATGATAAAATGAATATCAATTAAAATACCTCTTACTATTCGCCAAATAACTGCTAGCCCTGTCTGCAAAATAAGCCATAAAAGCACGCCTTCGATCCAGACGTCATAAATACCAATATAATATATAGAAGGCCAGATTAACATGGTTTAGCTGCAATAAAGAAAAGATCGGCAATGGGATGCTGGAGAATTAAAGGAGTAAAATATAACCCATCTGGGTCAAGGCGTTTTAAGTTTGTTACATGGAACATTACAATGTTTGTGTAACACATAATTGCTACTGATAAAAGACTACCTTGTGATAAAAATTCACCTGGAGAAAAATTCAGTCCCAATTAAAAAATAAGTAAAATAGTTACTATTCTCCTCTCCTCTTCCAGGTAAATTACGAGTAGATCAGGTATCCAGTCTTACTTTGATTTGCTACTTGCTGGTGTTTTATGGTTGCTTAATTAACACGGAGCTATATTTGAAAATCCCAGCTTCATATAATGGACAGACTGTCAGTTAATTGAAAGCAAAATTAAGACCATAAAATCAAAAGAAGAATAGTGATAACAAAAAAACTAAACCATATAAAAGTCAGATATGATTTTCTGATATAATCGGAGACAGCCACTCCTCTTCTTCAAGAATTGAAAAATAATTTCATTCCACATCGTTCACAATAATAGGTTCTATAGCGTATTATTTCGCAGTATAATAGTAATTTCTTATCAATAAATATTATCTGTAACACTAACGTGTTGATAGCAAAGAAGAAGTAACATTTTAATTTTGATTGCCCGGATGGTGAAATTGGTAGACACAAGGGACTTAAAATCCCTCGGACCTTATACGTCCGTGCCGGTTCGATTCCGGCTCCGGGCACCAAATAAGCATTTCAAATAGTATCTCATCGCATCAAACCCCGCTACTTTACTAAGTTTCAGCAAGATTAATAGTCTTCTGTAGTATCACGACGTATCTAGACATACCGTCAAAATAACGGTATTTTTGACGATACTTTCACATACCGTCATATGAGATACCGTCAAATGCTCACAGATACCGCAGCACGCAACGCTAAACCTAAAGACAAGCCCTACAAAATGGCTGACAGTGGCGGCTTGTATTTACTGGTGAAATACGCTGGGAAGTATTGGCGTATGGATTACCGATATGCAGACAAACGAAAAACGCTAGCTATCGGTGTTTATCCAACTGTTACCCTTACCGCTGCACGCAAGAGAAGAGATGAAGCACGTGAATTACTGACTAAGGATGTTGATCCTGCCTTGGTGAAGGCTGTTAATAAGCAAATTAAAAAGCACGCCAATGAAAATACCTTTCAAACATTGCGCTTGAATGGCACACCAAGCAATCAACTACCTGGGCAGAATCAACCAGTGCGAACATAAAGCTATGTTTGGTAGCGGATATATTCCCCTGGCTAGGTAATCGTCCAATCAAAGAGATTAACGCGCCTGAATTATTGGCAGTGTTACGCAAGATAGAGTCTCGCGGAGCACATGAGAAAGCGCAACGAGCAAGGGAATATGTTGGACGGGTATTTAGGTACGCTATACAAACCGGACGCGCTGAGCGCGATCCTAGTGGCGATTTAAGAGGCGCATTGACTCCCGTCAAAGCAAAACATCATGCCAGCATTACTGACCCTAAAGCTATTGGCGCATTGATACGCTCAATTAACGGCTTTGTTGGTTCATATACTACTAAATGCGCGTTACAGCTTGCTCCACTGGTATTTGTACGACCGGGTGAATTACGTCAAGCAGAATGGACAGAAATTGATTTTGATAAGAAAGAGTGGCGCATACCCGGCCATAAAATGAAAATGGGTGAACAGCATATTATCCCATTATCACGTCAAGCTATTGAAATATTAGAATCCATTCAGCCATTAACAGGAAATGGCAAATATATCTTTCCAAGCATAAGAAGTACCGTCAGACCCATGAGTGAAAATACCGTCAATGCAGCATTAAGGCGCATGGGTTACGAAAAAGATGAAATGACCGGGCATGGTTTCCGTAGCATGGCTAGTACGTTATTACATGAACATGGCTGGCCCCATGAAGCAATAGAACGACAATTAGCCCATGCGGAACGTAACAAGGTATCAGCCAGCTATAACTTTGCCGAACATCTGCCAAAACGGCGGGAAATGATGCAATGGTGGGCTGATTACTTGGATGAGCTGGCAGCAGGTGCCAAGGTAATAAATTTACAAAAAATTTGATCAAGTTTAACTGCGCCTAGCCCGACGGGGCGAACACCGGGAACCCTTACCCGGTTGGCGTGGTTTCTGATTTAAGGGGGTGTGAAAGGGACGCTTATGAAGGATTATGAAAAATATGGTATTCCAGATGATTTATATTTAAATAATGAATTTATGATACCTGAATATTCATTCATCCATATTATCCATGATGAATCTTCTTTAGATACTGGATCAGCTGCTTTAAATAATTGGGATCGTGCGCTATGGGGAGCAGCTGAATATTGGACTGTATTAGAAGCATCTTTATTAATGGCAGGTTTAAATCCTGATAATGCCAATCTTTACGCAGTTGGCGAAAAGTGTACTCGGGATAATGATGGTTTACCTATAACGACTAATTACTTTTGGCTTAATGAACCTCAATTATTAGCAGCTAAGGATTATTTATTTTTATTTGAACGCTCCCCTCTTAATCCTAAAGCTCTACCCATAGATTGGATAAAATACTATAAACATAAAATATTTGGTAAATCTATCCAGCATGAGCTTATAGAAAGCTACGCTGAAGATTGGATTGTTTATTTTGATATTAAGAATGGTGTAATTAATTAATCTGAAATTGCAACTAAACCAGAATCAACTCGTAAAACTGAAAACTTGCTACGCGTTCTTGCAGCTATTGCTATTGATGCTTATGGATACGACCCTGAAGCGAAAAAATCTCCTATTCCCCAAGAAATTTCTGATGTATTGAGTAAGCAAGGAATATCTCTTAGTTCGAGAACGATTAGAGATTTTCTCAAGGAAGGTATTAACCTGTTACCAGCTCAAATAGAGCAATGAATTAAATAAAACGGAAATTACCGTTTGCAATAAGGAGATTTCCGTACTATCTAAATTGCTTTTTTTATGATGCTTCCTGTGATTAACAACAACAGGAAAATATCTAATGAGAGAATCTCAAAACTCAATTCCCGAAGCCCTCAAAAACTTCGATCAGCTTCCCGATACTGCCAATGTAAGACAGCCAATAGTTCAGGCTTTATATGCATGTTCATCCGCCAGTATTTGGCGGGGTGTAAAAGCAGGCCGTATTCCTAAACCTCGTAAATTATCACCACGCACTACTTGCTGGAATGTCGGAGAACTACGAGCAGCATTGGCTGTAACCGGAAATCAAGGGGCATAACATGGACAAAAAAATACCGCCCCATAAAGAAGCGGCTTTTCAAGAAATCAATAAGCAGTTTACAGGGGACGACGCTAAACAGCAATGCACCAGACTATTGCGAGCTTTAAGTTTATTCAGCATCAATACCTTTGAGGCAAGCCGTGGACTAGGTGTTTATTATCCACCCGCACGAACGTGGCGCAGGTGCACATATTGATGCGTTTAGAACGCCATTCAACTATTCATTGACCACTCCTGATACTGCGGAGCAAATCGACCGTCATGCAAAAGTATTACTGGTTCAGGCTGGCATTGATAAGCCCCGCATTAATCAGGTGATGGCATTAGAGATTATTTTCAGCTTACCTGTAGACCGACACGAACAGGACACCCGTCCATTCTTCAAAGATTGCCTGGAATGGGTTAAGCAACACATACCCGGTGTATTGCTATCCTTCGACGTTCATCTCGACGAAAGCGCACCCCATGCTCATGCACTGATTCTGCCTTTAGTGAAAAGCAAAATGCAGGGCAATCAAATCATGGGCGGCAAAGGTAATTTGCTTATTCTAATTCGCAATAGAAAAATAAATTATAAAATTACGTAATATATTGTAAAGAAATAATTTTATTTAAAAAATTATTTACTTTTTTATTGGGAATTGGAATTAGATTGATTAACCAGTTCCATTTGGATGTTGCCCGGCACTATGGGTTAAGCAGAAATGAACCAAACGTCTTACCAGTAATGACAAAGCATTTATTGAGAAGCAAGTTCTATCCAGCTTAATTGCTGATCCAGTCATGAAATCTATTGTCTGGCCATGTGTACGTGATGCCATCCACAGTAATCCCTTACCCTATGCCCAATTGTTGGGTATTGAACAAGCACAGCAGACTACTAAAGCTAAAAGAAGATCATTTGTAGAAATCATGACTTCCAGCGGAAAGGGAAAGGAAACAAATGCTATATAGCGTTTTAAGCAGTTAAAAACTTAAACACTATCCTGTGTATAGCGTTTCATTTACCGACTATTTCAAACAGATCAATTATGGCAACCAGTAAAAAGCCCAAAACACCTACAAATAAAGATACAAAAACACTTAATGTCAAACTGAAGGAAGGTGAAAATCAAGAGCGCAAGTTCGCTGAGATCAAGTTATCACCAACTATCTTAAATACTGTAACAACACAGGCATTTATTAAGCCTATTGCTGGTGACATAAATCTCGAAGAAGCAATATATGTCATGAACGAAAAAGCTAAGAAGGTTAATGACGGCGATTTGAGTGACCTTGAAGCAACGCTTACAGCGCAAGCAGTTTCATTAAATTCAATATTCAATGCGATGGCGAAGCGGTCAGCAGATAATATGGGGCAATATTTAAATGCAGCAGAAAGCTATATGCGATTGGCGTTGAAAGCTCAAGCGCAATGTGCCCGCACAATTGAAGTATTAGCAGCTATTAAAAACCCACCCGTGGTGTTTGTCAAGCAAGCCAATATTGCCCACGGTCACCAGCAGGTGAACAATGGCAATGATCAGTACGCGCACGCAGGAAAAAATATAAATTCGCAAAACGAACTATTAAGTGAGGGAAATCATGCGACATTGGACACCCGAGGAACGATTGAGACAAGCGGAATTAATCAGGAAATGGCAGCCGTGGAAACGGTCAACGGGAGCAAAGATGAATCGGCCCGGTTTTTCCGAAGACTTTTTAGTTTGAGTCAAGCTGCATCAGCTGACTCCTTTAATTGGCGATAATATGCCATTTCAAATTCAGCCGGTG
>NZ_FOUB01000111.1 GCF_900114745.1 Nitrosomonas communis
CGTACGTAGGCAATCGCGGCAAGATTTTCGGCTTCGGCGTGCTCAGGGGCATCAATTTCAACATCACCAATCCAGGCACGGCCTTGATGTACCCGACCATGGAACAGGTTGACATGCCCCAGAAATTCATACACAAATGGATTGGCTGGGCGTTCATAAACTTCGTCGGGTGTACCGATCTGCTCAATGCGTCCTTCGTTCATCACTACAACACGATCGGATACTTCCAGTGCTTCTTCCTGATCATGGGTAACAAAAATACTCGTGATATGCATGTCATCATGCAGTCTTCTCAACCAGGCACGTAATTCCTTGCGCACTTTGGCATCCAGCGCGCCGAAGGGTTCATCCAGCAGCAATACTTTGGGTTCTACCGCCAAAGCGCGTGCCAAAGCAATGCGTTGACGTTGCCCGCCGGAGAGCTGGTGGGGATAACGATCTGCCAGCCAGTCGAGTTGCACCAGTTTCAGCAGATCGGTAACGCGGTCACGGATTTCCTGATCTTTCAAACGATTCTGTCTGGGGCGAACACGCAATCCAAACGCGACATTCTCAGAAATCGTCATGTTACGGAACAGCGCGTAATGCTGAAAAACAAAGCCCACCTGCCGTTCTCGGATAGGTTGACTGGTGGCGTCTTCATTATTAAACAGCACTTGACCTGAATCGGCTGTTTCCAGCCCGGCAATGACGCGCAGTAAAGTGGTTTTGCCAGATCCTGAAGGACCCAGCAAAGCAAGCAGTTCGCCTGAATGGATTTCCAGATTAACGTCGCGCAATGCAGCAAATGATCCGAATTGCTTGGAGAGATGACGTATTTCAATGCTCATGAATGAATTCTCCTTTTTGATGAGCTACTTTTGCCTCTAAGAAAGTTTTGAAGACGAGTGTGATGAGTGCCAGCAATGCCAGCAGGGATGCGACTGCAAAGGCTGCTGCATAGTTGTATTCGTTATAGAGAATCTCAACGTGCAGCGGCAAGGTATTGGTACTGCCGCGGATATGGCCCGATACCACTGAAACGGCACCGAATTCACCCATGGCGCGCGCATTGCATAAAATAATGCCATATAACAAACCCCACTTGATGTTGGGGAGGGTAATGCGCCAGAAGGTCTGCCAGCCATTTGCGCCCAATGCTACAGCGGCTTCTTCCTCTTCGGTTCCCTGTGCCTGCATGAGGGGGATCAATTCACGTGCAATAAATGGGACGGTCACAAAAATCGTTGCCAAGACGATGCCAGGTACTGCAAAGATAATTTTGAGATCGTGCTCGGCTAGCCATGGCCCTAACCAGCCCTGTAAACCGAAAACCAGAACATAGATGAGACCGGCAATCACGGGCGAAACGGAAAAGGGCAGATCAATCAGCGTGATCAGGATGTTCTTGCCACGGAATTCAAATTTGGCGATCGCCCAGGCTGCCGCGATACCAAATACCAGATTAAGTGGCACCGCAATGGCAGTGGCAATCAACGTCAGTTTGATGGCGGCAAGGGCATCCGGGTCCGTAATCGCAGCAAAATAGACCTCGACTCCTTTTTTGAGCGCTTCGTAGAATACCAAAAGCAAGGGTACAAAAAGGAAGAGTGTCAGGAAGGTAAGTGCTATTGTAATTAACGCCCAGCGTACCCATACTGGTTCCTGGGTAAGGGCCGTTCGTGGTACTTTACTGGGGTAAGTGATGGTGATCGTGGTCATGGGAGAATTCTCATGCTAATGCGTTGCGGCGGCGACTCCACCATTGCAACAGGTTGATAATGAGAAGCAGAATGAAAGAGATCACCAACATGACGACCGCAATGGCGGTGGCGCCAGTGTAGTCATACTGCTCCAGCTTGGTAATGATCAATAACGGGGTGATCTCCGAAATCATCGGCATATTGCCCGCGATGAATATGACGGACCCATACTCTCCAATAGCGCGCGCAAAGGCCAAAGCGAAACCTGTCATCAGTGCTGGAAAAATAGTCGGGAAAATGATGCGCAAGAAAGTCTGCAGCCGATTCGCACCCAGCATGGCAGCGGCTTCTTCCAGTTCGGTTTCGATATCTTCCAGGACAGGCTGTACGGTGCGCACTACGAACGGCAAACCAATAAAAGTCAGTGCCACGTAGACACCAAGCGGGGTAAAGGCAATTTTGATCCCAAGCGGCTCAAGCAGCTGACCGATCCAACCGTTGCCAGCATAAAGGGCTGTCAGGGCAATTCCCGCTACCGCAGTTGGCAGAGCAAACGGCAGATCGATCAGCGCATCAACCACTCGTTTACCAGGAAAATGATAACGAACCAACACCCAGGCTACCAGCAGCCCGAATACCGCGTTGGTAAGTGCGGCGGCAAACGAAGCGCCAAAGGTCAGCCGGTACGAGGCGAGCACGCGGGGTGTCGTCACGGTCGCCCAGAATTCCGGCCAGGTCAGTTCGGCAGTTCGAATAAACGCCGCCGAAAGCGGAATGAGCACGACCAGACTGAGATAAAGTAGGGTAAAACCCAGCGCCAGGTTAAACCCTGGCAACACGCTATGCCGTTTGAATGTACTCACTTATACTCCTTCTTAGATTCAAATTTCCTTGCCTCTTCCAGTGTTTGTGCCAAATTCGGATCCAGGCTTTCTTGGATCAGTTGAGGTGAAACGGTGCGAACAGCGCGCGCTGGCTCGCTGAGAAAATGACCTTGCAAATAGTCAGCACCAAGACGTTTAGCAGAGGCTAATTGATCGGATGTTGCAATATCCCATACCAGAACCTTGGCCCCGAAATGGTGAACAGCTCTGATGAGAGCATCAATTACACGGTCATTCGGCAGATAAGAGGCTTTGATCCGTATCATCTCCGGATATAAGCGACTTAGCTCTGACATCCAGGCACTACTTGAAGCACTGGAATAAGTCACGGCAATGTGGTAGCCGCGTAAGTGGTAGTTATTAATCACTTTCTGCAGTAACTCCCAGTTATGATTGATAGTGGGAGGGATTTCAATCGTCACTTGGGAGGTTTTCACCCCGATCAAATTAAGAAAATCTTCAAATGCACGCCCATGATCGACCTTAACCGTTTCCAGAAGAAGCGAGTGTACGCCTACCAATAATTTTTGATCTGACCTGGTAGCTTTATTATGGAAATAATTGAGTGCGTGCACTGCCCGGCATAAGCGGTCCAAATGGACCAATTGCTCATTACTGGTTGCTTGAGCAAAAACCTGCCACGGCGAGAGCGATATTTCTCCATCCGACTCTAAGCGGATATGAGCAGTGTGCCCTATCGTCTTGTTTTGAGCCATATCGATAATGGGTTGGAAAGCGCTGGTTAACCTGCAACGATAAAATTGTCCACTTATCCAGCCATCCTGGGCACGTTCTAGAGCGTAGTCTGTAGCCGACTGGATTAACTCAAATTCATCTTTAATTACAAAAGCTGCGGGAGTGAAGGTGTTCATGGAAAAACTCCTGTTAAAGGATGTATTGATCTGCGTGGCAGAGGTGGTCTCATTATTGGGCGTGGTGGTAGCCATTCCAGTTTCTATTTCTGCATAATCAGCAGAGTTGGATTGATTAGGAACGATTAATTTGATGGCTTCAAATCATTCACCGCGTCGAGATCACTTTCCTGCCACTGAAAGCTCACTGCTCAAAAACTATAACAAGCACAACAGTCCTCATCAGTTTTTTCCTGGTGCAATAATTTATGTCTGAGTTCATGAGTGGAATGGCGGCAATAAATGAGGGGTAGGCCTTTACGGCTGGCCTGGTTTTTCAGTGAAATGGTCAGACTATGATTGACGTAATCGCACACCATGACAATCAAGCGGGTATGATTAGAAAACGTGCGTTTTACAAAACCTTTCTTACGCCCATGCCAATGTTCGACTTCAGTATACCCTTGTGCAACCACTTGACGTTTCAGCGACTCAACCTGATCACCGCCAACAATTAACACACTCATGTTTTTTTCCTTCAATGATGT
The DNA here is from genome assembly GCF_900114745.1 of Nitrosomonas communis. Lineage (GTDB taxonomy): Bacteria > Pseudomonadota > Gammaproteobacteria > Burkholderiales > Nitrosomonadaceae > Nitrosomonas > Nitrosomonas communis_A. Next base: position 3,966 of record NZ_FOUB01000111.1, read on the forward strand.
TTATGCTGGGGAGTGGGTTGCCCAACCCCCTGTTTAGTTATTTCAGATAGATTTGATCAAACGTGCCACCGTCATCAAAGTGGGTCTTTTGTGCATTTTTCCAATTTAATTCTTTATTGTATTTTAAGAATAAAATCAAGGGGATGTAAGAGAATTTCTTTCTCGACATTTCACCTGCACGACCTGATGATCATAGGTCACGATCTCAGCTGAGACGAATTGAATACTAGAAATGACCCGTAAGATTTCCTGCTTGATATTCTGGAAAATCAAATAACTATTTTGTAGTGTCATGCTGTTAGTCACTATGCTGAAGTGATTCATTTATTAGATAGTTAGACACTCTACCAGTCATTGTTTATGCGTAGAAATAATATTATTTCATTTGTTTATCACTTTTTCGTATATATAACTTAATAACAATAGCTAGCAGGTCAAGTTATGAAAATAATTCAACCTAAAAGAGCCACTTTTAAGTTAATTCAAATAACTCATCAAATCACGCAGCTTGCTTGTCCCTTAAATTACCGCTATGTCACAAGAGATACGGTTTAAATGGCTACAACTGGCTAATGAAATTGAATATCAAAGCGATCTCCATTCTTTACTTTCTTTGATGAGCTGCGGTGAAATCATATGGATAGCCCGTGCTGGTTTGCTGAGAAAATTTCCCTGCAGATAATCTACCCCAGCCTTGACAGCCTCAGTGGCTTGATCGGAGGTTTCTATATCGTATGCCAGAACGATTGCACCAAAGCGATGAATGGTTTCTATGCAGGGCGCTACTGCGTTGTACCGTAACAGATCACCTATCGGAATACGCAAGATATCTGGATATAAACCACCGAGCTCCACCATCAGTTCTAACATCCAATCGTTACTGCCGCTATTAAAATGAGTTGCAATCTGATAGCCACGGGAGCGGTAGTTCTGTATAATTTTTCTGAGAAATTTCCAATCGCGATTGATTTCACTCGGCAGTTCGATCACCACGCGTGAGGTGGGAACTTCAATCAGGTTCAATACATGCTCAAATGCCTGGCCATGATCGTCTTTGACACTCTCCAATAATCGCGGCTGCACACTGACAAATAATTTACCTTTCTGATAGGACGTATGATTAAAATAATTCAGGGCGTGGATCGTACGGCATAAACGATCCAGTTTAGCTATTTGGCTGTCTTCTGGTGTAAGAGCAAAAATATGCCATGGAGCAGTGGAGAATTGCCCATTTGATTCAGAACGGGTATAGGCTATATGGCCGATAGTCTGGTTCTCGATAGTGCCAAAGATAGGCTGAAAAACACTGGACAACTGGCAATTATAGAAAGATCCTGTGACCCAACCTTCTTCGGAGCGTTGCACCGGGTAATCAGTAGCGCCCAGAATACGTTCTAGTTTACGTGATAAAACCTCTTCGTTAACAAAAATACCAATCTTAGAAATAGACATGGAAAAAACTCCTGTTAAATGATGTATTGATCTGCGTGGCAGAGGTGGTCTCATTATTGGGCGTGGTGGTAGCCATTCCAGTTTCTATTTCTGCATAGTCAGCAGAGTTTGATTGATTAGGAACGATTAATTTGATGGCTTCAAACCCTCACCGCGTCGAGATCACTTTCCTGCCACGGAAAGCTCAGCGGTCAGAAACTGTAGCCAGCGCAACAGTCCTCATCAGTTTTTCCCTGGGGCAATAATTTATGTCTGAGTTCATGAGTGGAATGGCGGCAATAAATGAGGGGGATGCCTTTACGGCTGGCCTAGTTTTTCAGTGAAATGGCCAGACTATGATTGACGTAATCGCACACCATGACAATCAAGCGGGTATGATTAGAAAACGTGCGTTTTACAAAACCTTTCTTACGCCCATGCCAATGTTCGACTTCAGTATACCCTTGTGCAACCACTTGACGTTTCAGCGACTCAACCTGATCACCGCCAACAATTAACACACTCATGTTTTTTTCCTTCAATGATGTTTATGCTGGGGAGTGGGTTGCCCAACCCCCTGTTTAGTTATTTCAGATAGATTTGATCAAACGTGCCACCGTCATCAAAGTGGGTTTTTTGTGCATTTTTCCAATTCCCGAATGCGTCATCGATTTTGAACAGCTTGATAGCCGGAAACTGCTTGGCATACTTTGCCGCAATCTTTTCATTGATTGGTCGGTAGAAATGTTTGGCAGCAATCTCCTGGCCTTCATCCGAATAAAGATACTGGAGATAAGCTTCAGCGACCTTGCGTGTGCCTTTCTTGTCGACCACCTTGTCGACTAGGGCAACAGTAGGCTCGGCAAGGATACTGAGCGAAGGTACAATGATCTCAAATTTATCCTGGCCATATTCCTTGAGTGCCAGGAACGCCTCGTTTTCCCAGGAAATGAGCACATCGCCGATCCCACGTTCGATGAAGGTCGTGGCTGAACCTCGTGCGCCGGAATCCAGTACGGGTACATTTTTAAAGATATCCGAGACAAATTCTTTCGCTTTGGCTTCACCAAAATACTGTTTGCCGAATTCCCACGCCGCCAGATAATTCCAGCGCGCGCCCCCGGATGTTTTGGGGTTAGGGGTGATCACCGCGATGCCTGGTCTCGCGAGATCATTCCAGTCCTTGATGCCTTTCGGGTTGCCTTTGCGTACCAGAAAAATAATGGTTGAGGTATAAGGTGAACTGTTATGGGTCAAACGTGTTTGCCAATTGTCCGGGAGGAGCTTGCCATGCGTTGCGATGGCATCAATATCTGCTGCCAGTGCGAGCGTGACCACATCAGCATCCAACCCATCAATGACAGAGCGTGCTTGTTTGCCGGATCCTCCATGTGATTGCTTGATAGTCACCTTCTCGCC
>NZ_FOUB01000109.1 GCF_900114745.1 Nitrosomonas communis
GTTCTTATAAGGGGCTTATGGTGCATGTATTAGGAAAACTGGCTGCGGCTCTGTTTTTCTGGAATTTTTTACGAGTTAGCTCTTAATTCACATTTTAGTACTACTAAAATCAGGTTATGTACAAGAAGCTTGGGGCTCTTCAAAGAATGCTCGATGAATTCAATGAAGATATTCAGTTTTTATCTTTAGGCGTGATCTATAGTGATTTAAGTGAACTACATAAGCGGTATTTAGAAGCATTTTATATGGAAGAATTTGGTTGCGAGAAAACAGAAAGGCCAATGATTCCATGCCAAAAGATTCGTGCATATATAGCAAATTCTCAGGCTAGGGGTCCGAATCCATACGGAGCAATCAAAGCAGGTAAAGAAGTCAGCAATATCTACTCTGGATTTGTTCACGGTGTATCACCACATATAATGGATATGTATGGTGGCCAACCACCAAAATTCCATGTTCGTGGAATGCTAGGGACATTAAGAATTATAGAGCATGAGGAAGATCTTTGGAATTATGCATATAGGGGAATTCTATCATGCGTGTTTGCTGCTAAAGTATTTGGCCATGAAAAAATGTTTAACTGCATTCGCGATTATCGTGATGAATTTGTGGAATATTGGAAGGATAAATATGGAGAAAATAAGATATGGCACAGATACCCAGGTAATTTGGTAACTATAAGATTTGCTCTGAGCTAATACAGATAACGATTAAAATTGACTGTAGAATATGTTACTTTCGCAACATATTCTACTTTACACAAGAGGAGCGCACTACCTAATCTTTAAGGTTTCTTTCCCAATCGCCAACTTGCTTTTCGGCTTCTTCTCTACTGATTCCATATGATTTCTGAATATTGCCAACCAACTGATCGCGTTTCCCAGCAATCTTGTCGCACTCATCGTCAGTAAGTTCGCCCCATTGCTCCTTGACTTTACCTTTGAATTGTTTCCAGTTACCTTCTATTTGGTCCCAGTTCATTTTGCAGCTCCTTTTTAAGTTTAAATTAAATTTCTACTGCTTGATGCTTATTTCATCGAACATCCATAAAATGCACTAGGATTGGTTCGTATGGTAAGGTTACATGTATTAATTTATGTGTAATCAGTTATATTATAATGCTGGCATGAGTGTGCTTCTGTGCGCTAGCTAACGTAGTGCTTAATTTTTCCTAAAGCTGAGCTGATTCACTTTCAAGGGTGATTGCCGCTTTTTGATTTTTCGCCATGTGCGAATGATTCCTCAGGACGGGCTGACCAGAAGATTACCGCCAAAGTAGAGATATATACTTCATCCTATAAACCATGAGTATTAAGAAAGCAATAAACTCAGGTAAAAGCATTCTACGCATCATCTGTGAGAAGACCAGGCATATCATTCACTTCCTGGCTGCTTTCCGTGTTTTGCGAATGGGTTTTCTCTTCTATCATAATCCCAAGGGCGCGGTCCACTATTCGAGATTTGCAGGGTAGCACTATCCGCCCGGATTCTACAGGACTGACATAATCGCAGCTCAACCACCAATGATGCAATTAACCTAAATTCCTCTTTTAACCAGAATTGGAAGCCAAATGAAAAGTTGGCGAATCGAGAATTGGAGGATTTTTTGATCTGACGGCGAAGATTTTGTCGATAATATAACGTACTAAGGTAGGCCGACGTACCACTTTTGATAACTGAAGCGTATTTACCAGAATGAAATCAAGACCCTGACGGATACTGCTGATCATCGTTTTAATTTGATCACCGGCCGCGTGAGTTAATGTAAGCATTAGGCGTGATTGACCAGCATGCCGAGTCAGGCGGGGGAACACCGTTTAGTAGCAAAGGGCGACTCGTAATTGCCTCCAGATGCGTTCTGGGGTGCGCTAAACGAACATACCCACTCTCCACCAATTATAAATGAGCGCGACTGCTCGCGCTGAGAGGTTACAGCTTTCTAGGTCATGAAGTGGTATAGCCACCCCAGCCCCATTGGTTTTTCAACTCATCGAAGCTGTTCTCACAATCTGCCCGGTCCCGGTACAACTGACTAGGAGCTTCCAGGGAATAATCAGCATTAGTCACCAGAACAGCAACTCCCACACTTTGATCTTATCTGAATAATTAGCTGTCAAGTCCCGTTTGATTATGTACAGGTTTTTGGAATAACTCAGGTCGTTGATGCTGCCATTTTTCCAAAGCCTGAACAGGTGTGATATGTCCATTGCTTTTTGAGGGATAGATTGATTGTAGATAACGTGAGTTCGACATAAGAAAAGCTGTAAAAGGAGCCTGAATTCCTTATGATGAAGTAGTAGTTTTGGAAAAGAATTTAGTCACGAGAGGAGCTAGATTTCAATGGATACAATATCGATTTTTTGTGTGATTGACGATTTTTGTAGAAGATTTGAGCCACGGTGGGGGACGATTACTAGAGTTGTCGCTGAAACGGCGTCGTCGACGAGGAGAGCTGCATCTAAGTGAAATCATGGCAGTAGAATTTGAAAAAAGACTTAAGAAAGTGTCCAGCTTTATTTGACCGCAACAATCATGTGTGGCAAGCAGGCAGAGATAGCAGGTGAATGCCTTAGAAAGGGCTCGCAAGTCTATACCGAAAGCCGCTTGCAGATACGTAAAAAGACGGATAAATCCAACATTGGCATTACATCTACTGAAATTATCGCTGATCGCATGCAAATGCTTGGCAATTGTTCTGGTAGAAGCGTTGATTATTCTGATAGTGGTTTTAAAAGTAGATCACTCAATCAAGTGATTATACGAGAGCGTATGGTAGCAATGTAGTTAGACAGCGAAGCACTGGAACAGGTTTTGACTATATAAAAGACGATATTCCTTTTTAACGGGCACCTAATTTTTAGACCAAACGGAGAACTGAAATGAAAAAAATAGATACATGGCTTAATAAATTTTTAGGTATTGGGAAGGGGGAGGATGTGGAGAGGCTTGTGGACAATAAAGAAAGTTTCGACCGAACTCGTTCTATGGAAGGTTACAAAGAATATGTAAACCCAAATGCAATAAGAAGTGAAATAAAAAAAATAGATGCATGGCTTAATAAATTTTTAGGTATTGGGAAGGGGGAGGATGTGGAGAGACTTGTGGGCAATAAAGACGGCTTCGGCCGAACTCGTTCTATGGAAAGTTACAAAGAATATGTAAACCCAAATGCAATAAGAAGTAAAATAAAAAAAATAGATGCATGGCTTAATAAATTTTTAGGTATTGGGAAGGGGGAGGATGTGGAGAGATTTGTATGCACTAAAGAAGGTTACGATTGGACAGGTCGATCGCTAAGTAGCTACCAAACATATATTGATCCAAATGCAATAAAAGAAGGCACGTCAATCATCATAGATCACAACAAAAAGACAATTAGATTTATGATGCTTAAATCATAAGATTAAAACCACCGGCTGATCATGATTCTATAATTAAAAGGAATTAGGAAATAAAGATGGCTGGATTATCAACTATTAATACCAAAGGCAATGATTTAAGAAGCCTTCAAGCATTAGGCCGAAAGAAGCAGGTGGATAAAAACAAAACAGAAATTGCCTGCGAGCAATATTTGAAGCACGTAGGCAATCCAGCGAAATTGCTTGGTATCACATCGCATGTGATTATCGATCCGTTCTTTGCTATTTGTTGAATCTTCTTTCCCCCGATAGCCGAGATATTCAGCAATGAAGATTCAACACACAATGCTATAATGCTATGGTCCTCTCCCTTACCAATGCTGAAAATAAACCGCTTGATTAGTCCAGGCATAACTTATTGATTTATATAATTTAAAAAATAATAACTTGCAGACTTCATACCTGCATGGTGGGTAGAGGTGGTGAGAATAATGGCGCAAAGAGAGAAGAAGTGAACGGATCTGGGGAGTCTTTTTAAACATTGAAGTTCGCAAGAATCTGCAAGAACCCGAGTAAATACGCGAGAAGTGGGAAGGAAAAGGCCAACCGAGTTTTGTCATTTCCCTGGCACCTGTTCTTAATGTGACAAGTTTATTCAAGTATCACTTCTGGTGGTTTTCCTTCGATTTAAGCAGATCGTTTAGCGTTCTGGAACCTCACGCACTAGACGCATTCCAACCAAGGAATAACGTGAATTCGGCGAAATCCAGTTGCGATAGGATGAACGTGCGTAGAGGGACCAGGTATGCCAAGAGCCTCCTCGTCTTACTCGTACGATGCCATCGGCTGGTCCTTGGGGGTCATCAATGGGTGATTTTGCGTAATAGTCATTCGCATACCAGTCGGAAACCCATTCCCATGCATTGCCATGCATATCATACAGCCCCCAGCTATTTGGTGCAAAACTGCCAACGGGTGAGGTGAATGCGAAATTATCATGGCCTGATAGTGCAAATTGCGCCCAGCGTGGCCAGTACTCTTTGGCATCAGCATCGAAAATATTGGCGATTTTTTTCAAGGATTCTGGATTATTACCGCTTGCATATCGTGTGCGCGTGCCGGCACGGCAGGCATATTCCCATTCTGCCTCAGTTGGAAGGCGATACTTGATTCCTTCTTTCTCGCTGAGCCATTTCGTTAATGCTATTGCATCATTCCAGGTTACGTTTAAGACCGGATGATTGTCTCCTTGGACAAAACCCGGGTTATGCCAGGAATATTTCGGATCGCGTCCCTCAAAAGCATCACCGCTATCGGATTTGGTAGGATCATAATTCGCGTTATATCCATACCCTCCCGTTCCGTCTGCGACCGACTCTGGGATATAGCCTGAAGCTTCTAAAAATTTACGAAACTGTCCGACAGTCACTTCAAACTGTCCAAGGTAGAAAGGTTGAGTGATGCGCACTCGATGCACTGGTGCTTCGTCCCCAAGTTCCTGCACACGGCGGCGCTCGTACTGCGGATAGTCCTGTGACAACACATCCTGCGATTCATCGCTGCCCATCAAAAATTCACCCGTAGGCACCAGCACAAACTTCATCCCCAGAGAATTCTCAACTGCCGCAGACGGCGAGCCTTGCTCATCAGCAAGGAGTAAGGCAGATATCGTTAAAGTAAGAACATAAACCAGTGCTGTAACCAGTAGATGTCGCACAAGTCATCTCCATTAATGTAGGGATAATGTAAGTTTTATTGTATCTAGGATCTGTTGACATTTTACATAGGTAGCCACAGATATCCGCACGCGATGGCGACCATACTTTCATAATTTCTTTTTAGTTTGTCATATCGCGTAGCTACTGTCCGATACTGCTTGAGGCGTGTAAAGGTATTTTCCACCAAATGCCGATAACTATACAAGCCCCAATCCATATCTGCATTACCTTTCAACGAATTGCGCTTTCTCGGGATCGCAGCCTTGGCACCCTTCTTTACTATCTGCTCCCGTATATATTCACTGTCATAGCCCTTATCTGCCACAATCACTTCCACGTCAGGCAACTTAGCAATCAGCTGGGGTGCTGCAGAACAATCATTCACTTCTCCGCCAGTAATATCAAACTCAACCGGCAAACGACAACTATCAACCGCTAAATGGATCTTCGTAGTGTTACCCGCACGGCTTTTCCCGATGGCCTGGGCTTCCTGACCTACCGCTCCCGCACTTGGCTTTGCGCTTTAACGTAGCTGCCATCAATAAACCCCCACTCCCAGTCCGGATCAATAGTCAGCGCCTTAAAAATCCTCATCCACTTACTACACTACTGGATGACCATGCATTGAATCTTTTATAGATGGAATTCCAGCAGCCGAACGCCTTGGGCAGGTCTCGCCACGGACAGCCAACCCGCATTCGATACAGTATGCCTTCTACCGTCATGCGCAGATTGTGCTTGTTATCAATCGCTTCTTGAAGCAGAATCTTCTCCAGCTTCGGCCAGAACTCATCACTGAGCATCAATCGGGGCATCGCAAACTTGTTTTATTGGTGGTATAGGAACCTCAATATTGCGAGTTTGCTCCTATTTATTAAATAGTTATCTCAAATTGTCAACAGACCCTAGAGTAATAAAAATAATGTTGGCTTGTTGGTCAAAAAGATTGATGAAACTCATGATGAGTAGGCTTCGCAGAGAGCCAAGTGATGGTGGTCGTAGCCAGCAATAAGATTGCCATGAGTGCACACCTTATAAATGCCACGTTTTCCTTCCCCTACCAATGCTGAAAATAAATCGCTTGATTAGTCCGAGCATAATCCATTGATTTATATCATCAAAAAATGCAAACTTGTGAACTTCGCCCTTGCATGACGGGTAGGGGTCGAGAGAATAATGGCGCAAAGAGAGAAAAATTAAGCTGATTTGCCGGATTTCATGGAACCTCGAAGTCCGCAAGAATTCGCAAGTTTGCCCAAACTCTCGCCCGCTTGAGTCATTGTCATGGACAACGCGACCTTCCACAAACGGCAGGATATCAAAACTGCCATTGCTGATGCCGAGCATACGCATGAATATCTGTCGTCTTATTCTCCAGATTTGAATGGCATTGAACCTAAATGGGCCCAGGCCAAAGCCATCAGAAAAAGGGAAGGTTGTTCTATCAAACAGCTCTTTGCCGCCTATGTATTTTGAACCATTTTATATGGGACCAGCTATAAATGGATTTCTCAGCTGGGCGTTACAGAAATGGCGCGCACGGCCAGACCGAAAGCAAGGTGAACTTGTTGGGGTTGTTTTCGATTCTTACCACCATGGTATCGGTGGCATTGAGAGGAATTGAGGAGGTAGTGTTTTCTCCTTAGAACAAGGAGTTGATTAAGATCAAATTAGGATTTCATTGACAAACTAGTCAAGTGTGAAGCAGTAAGGGATTAGTTACCATGCATATTTTCAAAAGATGTGGCAGTTTGTTGTGTGCAAAAGTTATGATCTATTCATCGTATAATAAGGATTTAACAAAGTTAGTTATAGTGAAAACTAAATTGAGGTAATTTTATCAAATATAAGAAAATAGCATATAGCTTGCAGTATTTTCCAATACAGAAATGAGTCTGAAAGAAGGTTGTTGAATTTGAGTATTCGAACTTGATTCTGTTTTGGTCTGGTTAAAAAAATGTTTCATTTGTATTTTACCATTGCATCATTAAGCAGATTGCTTGAGAGCCTCGGCAATGGATTGGAATAACGCCTGTCGCG
>NZ_FOUB01000148.1 GCF_900114745.1 Nitrosomonas communis
ACCTGGACCAGATCGACAGGTCAACGCAAAGGCACTTCGCCAATCCCAGCACGGGTCAGATCAAGTCAGGCATTCCATGACATATTAAACTGAGTGTCCCAGCATTGTTCATCATTGAGCGGATCATCGCCTTCATCTAGTGCGCATACATAGCTGAAAAAGGAATCGTTTTCGAGTTGTCTGGCTGCGATGCGTGTTGCAAATTCGTGATATTGCCATCCTGGACCTGTCCGGTCTGATCCGGAATTGGTGATCATGAAGATGAGCGCTTGCAGCCTGCTTTTGGTACCCGCACGAAGCATCTCAACCACGAAATTATCTTTATGCTCGTGGATTTCGTCAGCCAGTCCTATATGTGGACGAGGACCTGACTGGCCATCATCAGATGAGATCGGTCTGAAAAAACTACCGGTCTTATGGTAGGCTAGGTTCCATACCCGCTCGCCAGTTCCACTTTTTATAATTCGTTTGGATAGATCAGGCGATTGGTCCACCATGGCCACGGCATCCCGGAACAGGATCATGGCCTGGTCTTTTTTCGTGGCAGCTGCGTAGCATTCCGCACGCGCTTCACCGTCTGCTACCAATCCATACAAGCCTATGCCTGCAGCAAGTGGACTCTTGCCTGAACCTTTACCCGTCTCAACATAGGCTACGCGGAATCTGCGCAGGCCAGCATTATCCACCCATCCGAACAAACTGCCGACGATGAATTTCTGCCAGTCAAGCAGTACATAAGGTTTGCCCTCGTACTGTCCACCGTTCAGCCGGAGTACATCTTCAAAAAACCCAATAGCCCGCTTGACCTTTTCCAGGTCGAAAAAAAAGCCCCGTTGTGGGGCCTTCTCTAAATCATCCAGGTGTCTCTGACATGCTGCTCTTACGTGCGGCCCTGCGATGATTTTGCCGGAAATGACATTCCGTGCGTAGGTGGTTACCGGATCACGTGAAGTAGTTTTTACTTTCTTTATCACCAAGATCTAGTTCACCTTGTGGCTGAATGGCTATCCTGGTACGAGCAGCTGGCGACATGCCGAACTGCTGCATGGCTGCCATGGCTTGCTTAAAGCTCATTGACTTGATCATTTCCCAATAACCAATCGATGAGCTCTCGCCAATACTTCCCTTGGCATGGCGTTCTTCACATTTCTTCACCGCATTGCGATAAGTAGCTACCGACTCGCATACCATCTGCAGCATAGGAATATCGAGCACAGTCAGTACACGCGCATCACGCAGGTTCTGCGCAATTTCCTCCCACACAACCTTAGCACTATCAGTCAGAAATTCGGGCGGCGTCAGATCATTCAGGTAATCAGGATCGGGCTCTTGACCATTGATCGCACGCTTGCCTTTGTTACCCTCTACTATCTTAAGATGGGTTGGTTTTCTATTTCTGCCTGCCATTTTTTACAAAAATCCGTTATATTTCCAGCTAAAAATCACTTACACCCCCCTATCCATTTCGCGGTTATGCACAAAAAAGTAGGCGAACGGTCTAGAAGGCAAAAGCTGTAGAGATTTGACCACCCCCGGTCATTTGTTCCAATGGTGCGATGCATCAAGTGGGATGCCATCAACGTTACAACCCGTGATAATTCCTGACTTCTCAAGCCTCTGTTTGTGGCTGTTATGGCATTGTTCGCATAATGATTGCCAGTTGGCTTTATCCCAGAACAGTTGCATGTCACCTCGATGAGGGATGATGTGATCGACTATCACTGCAGCCACCACATAACCACGCTTCTCATGATCAGCGCATAGCGGATGCTTTCTTAAGAATCCTTCGCGTGCTTTCTGCCATCGATATCCATAGCCGCGTTGAGATGATGTTTTTCGGTCAGGCATAAAAAAAGCCCGGCACATTGACCGGGCTTTGTTTTTTAATAACTACTTGATATGTAATCTGCTTGCTGCGTCATCTGGACGCAATTAGATAAGTTTGACGAATTATGCTCAGAAATCGGAAGCATCGTCAAGCGTATTTTTAAATAATTTGCTATTTTGTTATGCGCATCGTGTTTCCATTGACGCCATGACCTAACGCTACCATCAAAGAATGCGCGTGCTTTGAATTGCTCATCTTTCAACGTACCAAGGTATTCCAGCCGGATTAACTCTTTATGCATAATGGGCAATTGCTCAACTGCTTCATCGGTCAGGAGGCATTCAGAGTCAATCGATTCATCATGCCAGCCACTTCCTCCAGCGAGCTTCAAAAAATTAACATGGCTTTTATAGCCAAGCTGGACACCGCTGCCCATCTTCCATTCAGCCCATCTCAACAACTTATTCACCACAATAGCCTCATCACCAATCATCACCATCACCTCACTTACGTTCAATAAACCATTTGCACTTATGCCCAACACCAGGCACACCGACTTGCCGCTCATTCCTGGCATCACCACACATCACCCGGCTCATCACCACCGTATGCATGGCACAGGCTTTGCATCCCATCTTATTCAACTGCACACGCTCAATCACTTCAGCAGGATCACGGTAATAAAAATCGGGCAGTACCTTGCTATTCATCATTTCTTTTCGCTCTCCTGGTCACATATTCATCACCACGTCCACAAGGATTCACGCCTCGCTCGCCTGGCTTACCCAACTCACGCTCACCTTCCTGCAAGTGCACCAGCTTTAGGTCTGCGTCATAAAACACAGCCCGCACATCATCGGCCAGCTTGCACGCTTCCGGAAATAGCTGCCTTACCTGTTCTTTTTTCATGGGTTCCATACCTTATTCGAGGTGTGGAGCAGGTATGGAAGCTTGAAACGCTTATCTGTGCTTGATCTTCCTAACCTTCCATACCTTCCATACCTGTATATGTAAAAATGTACATATATAGCCTAACCAGTTAAGAATGATTCAGAATGTATAGGATTTGAAAAGTATCTCAACGGTCTGGTTTTGTTGTTTACGCAGTGCTTTGGCCTGTGCCCATTTATGTTCGATGGGATTAAGATCAGGAGAGTAAGCGGGTAAGTATTCAAGGGTGTGCCCAGCGTTTTGTATGGCCTCTTGCGTATCCTGCCTCTTATGGAAGGTAGCATTGTCCATCACAACGACCGCATGTGACGGCAATTTAGGCAACAGGTCCTGCACCGCCCATCCATGAAATACATCGGCACTGATATTGACTGCAAACAGGCTGACGGTTATCAATAGCTTTCCGATCAACGCTCCCATTGCGTTGATACGACCTGGCGCATGCCAGTCATGCGTGCCATGACATCTCTGGCCAGCGGGTGCATAACCGTGCGTGCGCGGCGCATCCTGTGCAAACCCACTTTCATCAATA
>NZ_FOUB01000108.1 GCF_900114745.1 Nitrosomonas communis
ACCTTCATCATTTTAGTCAAGTAGTTTTTCCATATTTATAGCATGGGATTTCAGAAAAAATTAAATTCTATTACTACTTCAATAGTTTGAGTAAATTAAAAATAAATCTAAAAATTACATTCTCGCACTATGTTTTAACACTTAGTATTAATTAAAGATGCCCAAGTCCTAGGTTCTGTTGACATTTCGAAATAATCCACGAGAATCTGATTCGTTTTCTGTGAGAATGAATAGCAGAACAGAACTAACTGGCAAACAATGGGAATTTTTATATCGACTCTTGCTGCTTCAAGAGCGAGTTTATTTCGGAAGAGTTGAGACATGTCGTCGTTTTCTGAATGCATTGTTGTGGATTTTACGCAGTGGTGCACAATGGGGTTTATTGCCACAGTCCTTAGGCAAATGGAACCCAGTTTTTAAACGCTTTTCACGTTGGTGCACGCATAAAGTCTGAAAATTTCTGCACGTAGGCTGCAACCAATACCTCGACCTACTACAAATTCTGATTGATAGTACGATTATCCGTGCATATGCTTGTGCTGCTGCGCGACAAACAGTTCGGCGCAAGCAGAAGCCCTGAGGGCTCGAAAGGCGGTTTCACCACTAAAATTCATGCTATTACCGATACGTTCGGCAACCCGCTGGATTTTATCCTGACGGGCAGTCAAGCCAGCGATATTGCACAAGCTGAGAATTTGTTGGCTCTGACGCCAGAAGGCGCGGCCGCTCTGGTGGGTGATAAAAAAGGTTATGATAGCGATGCTTTTTTTCAAACGCTCACTGAAAAAGGCGTTGAACCTGTTATTCCGCCTCGCAGCCATCGATTCAATGCAAGAGATTGCGATTGGTTCGTTTATCAAGAGCGTCATTTGATTGAATGTTTCTTCAACAAAATTAAACATTACAAAAGAATATCCTCACGCTATGAAAAAATGGCTAAAAATTATATGGGGTTTATACGGTTTGCCTCAGCCTTAATTTGGCTCCGCTAAAATGTCAACAGAACCTAATAAACTTATATTTTCCATTAGAGAGATTTTCTAACGGATGGCATTAGAATAAGATGGCCGATTCAAGTTGGCAGCACAACTTTTATAAGGCTAGCAAGAGACAAGCTGTGATAGCATCCGAGCTTCTTAAACGATCAAATAAAAGAGTACGGATAAAGCACTGTCACCAGATCGCCCAAGAGCAACGCGCTCAGGTTTGCATTTTACGCGAAGCAGGTTTTAAGCAAGGAAAGATAGCGAATGAAACTGGCTTGTATAAGTGTACGATCTTGCGCGAACTCAGGCGCAATGGAGAGCAACGCGGCAGATGTCTGAAGCAGGCGCAGGAATTATTAGATAAACGCATGAGGTAAAAAACCAAAGCCAGGCGATTTGGCCGGGAAGACTAGAATAAGGTAGACAGGCTGATTCGACAGGATATGAGTGCTGAACAGGCATCAGCGCGACTTGAACTAGAAGGTGAATGGTCCATAAGCCATGAGACTATTTACCAGCATCTATACGCGGACAAGCTGGCACGGACGGCGTGGTACTATTCGCAACCGAATCAGCATCGATAAGCGACCAAAGATCATCGAGCAGAAAACTCGTATTGCAGATTGGGAAAGTGATACAGTGATTGGCAAGAACCATCAAGAAGTGCTGGTAATTCCACTTCCAAATCAAAACTGACTTTGTCGGCTTCACCTTGCTGTATTATTTATACTGCCTGCGGCTCGCCTTCGCGTCAGTTTTGATTTGGAAATGGAATAACAATGGCAGAGAGGAAATCGCGCTATATCCTGGCTGGTCAGTTACAAGTTAAACATGCCGAGGGGGTAACAGCAAAGATCAGCAGTCTGCTACGTCCTCACAAGAACAAATCCCACACTATGACATTCGATAATAGAAAAGAATTTGCCGGACATGAAACCATTGCCCAAGAGTTGGAAGCGAACATTTACTTTGCACATCCTGACCATTCATGGGAGCGCGGATTGAATGAGAACAGCAAGAGATTGCTCCGGCGGTACTTTCCTAAGAATATGAAATTCACTGATGCTACCGAAGAACAAGTCAGTGGGCAGTCGATCGTCTCAATCATCGACCACGCAAAGTGCTTGGATTTAGAACCCCGCATGAAGTATTCTTCGGGGTATGGGTGAGTTATATCATTCAGCCTTCAGAAGTTGTACTTCGAATTTGAATCCACGTATTGAAAAGTATCTATTGAAAAATAATTAAATTTACAAGTATAGAAGC
The DNA here is from genome assembly GCF_900114745.1 of Nitrosomonas communis. Classification (GTDB taxonomy): domain Bacteria; phylum Pseudomonadota; class Gammaproteobacteria; order Burkholderiales; family Nitrosomonadaceae; genus Nitrosomonas; species Nitrosomonas communis_A. The sequence goes on from NZ_FOUB01000108.1 coordinate 2,253, forward strand.
ATGGAAGGAGTATGAGTTACTTCTTCAATAAAGAAGATTCATACCCTTCCATCTGGATTAACCTTAGTTATTCACTTAAAAAGAATAGCCTATTATTTTCTTTTCTATGATACCCTTTAGCATAGAACATAGCGCAACTACAGTCTCTTCACTACTCGCCACAAAACAGCCATACAAATTATATCTATAGCAGAAATCTATAAAATATATTTAAATATTTTCTGTTTAAATGTATTAACTAGTAACGTACTGCTCAGTTTAGTGTGATAAATAAAGTAAATTGTTTAGTATCCACCACCTGAAGAAGAAGCCTTAGAATTTGCTTCTATCGCACTTGCAGTTTTTTTCGTTACCTCACCGCATGTAACTTTAGTTCCATCTATACGGTCTTTAATTTGATCCTCCGCTTTTTTATCTTTGCAAGACATGACGTTCAAGATATCTTGCGCTCTAATAGGTGTTAATGCGGATTCTTTATTTCCACTAGCAGAGACAGAGGTAGAACCCAATATCAAAGCAGAAATGAAAGTAGAAATAATAAATTTATTCATTTTTGACTCCTTCCTTTTATTAAATTTAATGATAGCAAATCGTTTCTCTTAGAAACTAACTGTAGCAATGAATTTATTACACTCGGAAACGATGTTGTTATTTCTAACATAAACGAGCGCTTCATACTATATCAGTATATAACAACGCTTTTTATTTGTCAGGTAGTTTTAGTTTTAATATCAATATAAGGAATTAAGCTTTTCTTCCTTCAGTGATATCAAAATACTAAAAGTAATAAATATCTACTGAATCGGATGAAGGAACTTCTTAAATAACCAGAACGGCAAATAGAAGATTATGAATTGTAAATCTAAGCAAAATATTCGTTCTGTTAATATTACAACTTATTCCAACTAAAAAACCTGATCAATATTGATGTAAACTATATAAGTACTTGTAATTTTAGAGTTTCAAGATATAAGTTATTTTTCATAATGAAAAAATATTCTTTTGTTATATTTAATTTTTTGAAAAATAACTGGTTAATGGATGCGCTTTATACTAGAACTAACCACAACTCCTTATATGAGACTATTCTTAGTCTATCGCGAAGTGATATGATAAATTCAATAATTTTTAATGAGCATTTGAATAAAATCTCATTATCATCATTTTTATCTAGGCCCAGAATGTTGAAAATGGCGCAGCAATACGTTCTTAAAAACAAGTCATTGTGGGTTTTATCAGCAATGAGCTGTAAAAGGGGTTGATCTACACGCTAATGATCATGAGAGCATTGCTTCGCCCCGAATGATGAAAGATAATATCGGTGCGGTGTGCAGCTATCAGAAGTCGTTCAAGTTTTTGAAGGTTTGACTCCGCACGCTAATGTGACTCAAGTGACCAACTCGCACCTCAAATTGTTGCCATAGAGCACCCATAATAAAAAGGCCACTTTCTATCACAGGACTGCAGGCAATTTGGTCGCTGACAGCAAATGTGCACCGTAATGATGCAGTACTTGCTTTAATCATCTTTCCTTACCCATACCTTTGTATGGGGTCGGGAGTCTTGTGTCTTTTATCTATGTTCTTTCATAGTAAATCAATTGAAGATAAAGCTTTCTTTAACCGACATCCATCACTTGATGGGCAGGAAATACACATCCTATGTTCGTTTACTCAAAAATCAGGTGATTTCTTCAAATAAGACGCGGTTGCTGTTCCGTCGTACGGCAATATGTTGCTCAGAAACTTCAAGGTTACCTGAATAGCCCAATAAATTCACAGACTTCTCAGGCGTAAACGGAGGCGTGCTATTGCTTGAGTATGTATTTGACATACTCGTGATTCGCTGACTCCAAGCACCTCCCCAATTTCCCGCAAATTCATCTCCTGCTCATAATGCATACCCATTACTATTTTTTCCTTTGGTGGTAAATTTTCAATTGCTGCAACTAGCGACTGCCGCAATTTTTTATCCAATAAAATTCCTAGTGGCTCATTCTCAGAGTCAGAACATAATCGATCCAGGAAATGATCTTCATCTTCCTCCTGAAAATCTTCATAATAAATCAGCTGAACCCCTCGTACTTCCTGCAAAGTCTCGTGATATTCATCAAGAGTCATATTTAATTCAGTTGCCAATTCCTGCTCACTTGGAGGGCAACCCAAACGCTGCTCTAGCGCTCTCATCGTTACTTCAATTTGGCGCATCTTCTTACGGAGGCTACGAGGTAGCCAATCAGACTCACGTAATTCGTCTAATATTGACCCACGAATACGCTGCGCTGCATAACTTTCAAATTGGCGTCCATACGATCCTTCATAACGGTTTATAGCATCTAGCAAGCCAATCATACCAGCTTGTATTAAATCATCTACCTCCACACTAGGAGGCAACTTAACCATCATATGGTGCGCTATACGCTTCACTAGTGGCGCAAATTCAACTATGAATTGTTCTTTGTTTATGATTCCAGGTGTAGGATACATAGAATATTAAACTGAAAAATTCAACTTATTCAACTTACCAATAGAGATAAGATGAAGCTTGAAATATTCACTACTTTCATCGTATTGATTGGATAAAAAAAATAGCGCAATAATTTTGCAGTAGATATAAGAGCACAAAAAATTATCCCTATTATTTGACATAGCTAATTAGCACATCATAGTTTTTTATTATTAAAACCCTCTTATTGAGTTTCTCTATAAAAGAAGATTTGCTAATCGGTTTCTGCAATATTGCCAAGCACTTTCTGCACATTAAATTTAAGTAGCGAATATCTGGGTTAGCAATGTGCAAGCATTCCATAACTTTTTGAGTGCATTTCATAGTGTGGAACTAATTAATTATTAGCAATAGCATGTTATGCTATTCTCGAATTTACAATTTCATCTATCTTCGCAAAACAATTAAATCAAGCTGAACAATGCAATGGCATAAGCTAACTAACCATAGCTCATCAATAGATGCTAGTAATTCATATAACCATCCAATCCGTTTATCTCTTATTGCCTTTTCTTAATGGCTTAGTAGAGCTTATTTACTACACTTTAAATATTTATTTTTTGTCATGAGACCCCTATGGGTAGTATGTATTATTAGTGACCCATTCAATTTTCAATAAGACAAATAGAAGATGATTTCTTCCATTATTCTCTGCATATAATCGTAATTAACCATTCGCATCGCTACCTGATGTAAATTGATAAAATATGCAAAATAAAAACTGATGCACCGGTTAGTGAAGATTGATCATATTTTAGGCTCTAGCGATATTTCGTAATTTATGTAAGCTTCTAATTCCATTTCTACTTCATAAGTGAAATATTAGAAGCGACTTATGAAAGGAAGTATGGTGTTGGCACGAGTAGCAAGTGGTAAAGAAGTTTTGGTGCAAGCAAAGGACTGACTGGTTAATGCAAGCACAATAGAAGAATTAAGACAAGCACAGGCTGTATGTTACCTTTGGAACTTGGCTTATCAATGGAGCAGACAGCTACCGCAACAGGTGTTTCAATAGGCTAGGCGTGCTAGCTTCGAATGCGTCTTATTCCATTCCTAAATCAAAATTGACTTTGTCGGCTTCACCTTGCCGTATTACTTATACTGTCTGCGGCTTGCCTTCGCGTCATTTTTGATTTGGAAATGGGATTATCCGCAATGGTGGCATACATGATACGGCCAAGCCTGGCCCTTGGTGGACGACGGCGGAAAATCTTTCGCGTGAAGAAGAAGCTGCTTTTCTAGCGCCTTTTATAGAAAAAGCATCGGCAGGAGGCATTTTGATTGTGAGCGAAATCAAGCAAGCATTGGATTCCCGCTTAAAGCGCAAAACATCGCTCGCAGCCACCTACAACCTGCTGCACCGTCATGGCTGGCGCAAGCTTGCTCCCGACAAGCGCCACCCCAAGGCAGACGTGCCCGCTCAGGATGAGTGGAAAAAAAACTTCGCGATACCCTCATAGCAATTGACCGAGCGTGGCAAGCAGAAGGGATACTTCGTCTGATGTTTCAGGATGAAGCTCATTTTGGGCGTGTTTCCGATACACGCCAATGTGGGAGCCCTCAACCTATCCAACCATTATGCCAGGCCATGGTCACCCAGGAATATGTCTATGCTTATGCTGCTGTCTCTGTGGCTGATGGTGAACTGGATACGCTTATCCTGCCTCAGGTTAATTGCCATTGCATGCAGCTATTTCTGGATGAAGTAGCGTCACGTCATCCCAATGACTGGAGTATTCTGGCGCTCGATGGGGCAGGATGGCATCGTAGTCACACTCTCAAGCTTCCACATAATCTACGCTTACTGATGCTGCCACCCTACTCACCGGAACTCAATCCTGTCGAGAATCTTTGGAATGAGCTACAAGAGAAATCATTCCACAACCGTGTATTCGACAGTCTGGACGCACTTGAAAATCACCTGGAAGCAGCAATGCGCGATATGGAAAAAGATCGTGAATGTGTCCAGTCTATCGTTGCATGGCCTTGGATTATAAATTCATTCATGAAATAGAATTGGAATAATTCCCCGCAGCTTGCTTCGAGGCCGCTTTATTGTTTTGTTGGTACTCTTGTAACCCCGGCGTAACCCCAGAAAAACAAAAGAGGTTAAGTATCTCTGCTAACCTCTTGATTTTAATGGTGCCGACACCAAGAATCGAACTCGGGACCTTCTGATTACAAATCAGATGAATTAATTTATTTTTATATATATATTCAGAATGTTATAAAAATATATTTATTATATGGGGCGCTGATAGGGCTATTAAAAATAAAAATAAGAGGTTCTGTATTTTTTACATTGTAGTATTTTTACAAAGCTAGCGCCCCTCCCTCCTTTTGTCATCGACTGACCTCAGAAGAACCCGATATGCTTAAGCATGAATCTGATATGGTCTAATAGACCCGGACACTCCAGTTAAGAGAAAATAGTCTTAATTGGAGGATGAAATGGAACCTAGGAAACACTATACAAAGGAATT
>NZ_FOUB01000106.1 GCF_900114745.1 Nitrosomonas communis
TCGTGATTCTGGTGATGACATCGTTCTTCCTTGTAAAAAGTTCAAGGATAGCGATCATGTATCTGGGTGTTAATGTGGAAGGGTTGGAGGCTTACGGAATACCGAGGAATAATAAGGTTCCGCTGGTGAGCATGCCCTTGATGAGGCTACGTCGAGTTTCATCCATGGGATGTGACCTCCTTAATGCTGAGATTCTTTTTGTGAAATGAAATCAGCCAGTTTTGCCAGTGATTCATCATCAATCTTGGAAGCACGAAAGGCCGGCATGGCCCGGTTTCCGTTACGAACGATTGTGCGGATATAAGCTGTGGGAAGTGCACGATTGCGGATTGGTGGTCCGACATCGGCTTCATGACAATAAGCGCAAATTTTGGTATAAATTTCTCCACCATCCTTCCACGCAAGGCCAGTGCTGAGTTTCTCTTCTTGTGCTGACCATGCACTGCTTATCGCGGCGAAGATAACTACGAACATAAAGCCGAAGACTCTAACTACGCTTCCCAATCTTGTTTCTTTCATACTGATCCTCCGCAGAATTTCAGTGAGATGGTTGATGGGGCGCTACGTATTTATTCAGAAAAGCTAGTAAAGCTGCTACTGCCACAGAAAGCTCGTAACCTTTTTACCCATGATCTCCTGATTAAACACGACTTTGGCGATCGGGGTGTCGGTACAGGCAATACCGTAACAGACATGTAATGGTAATAGATGGTCTTCTCTAGGGTGGCAATATCGAGCAGAGGGAGTTTTCTGCCATTCAATCAATCTTTGCTCGCGCTCCTCTGGCAGAAGAGCTTTGCTGGTACACGTTTCTATCAGCCATCTGTCAAACTCATCGTTTTCTTGGTCGCCATCATTGCCTTTTGAAAAGAACCGCTTCAAATTATGAAAGGACATTCCTGAGCCAACAATCAGAACGTTTTTCTTTCTTAAAGAGGTGATGGCTTTTCCCAAATTGATGTGCTGTCCTGGGTCTAAATTCTTGAGTAGGGATAACTGAATGCAGGGAATGTTCGCCTGCGGATACATCAGCATAAGCGGAATAAACATGCCGTGATCAAAGCCCCGTTGTTCGTTCAATTTAACTGGAATGCCACGGGCTGTTATCAATTCAAGGAGTTCTTGCGCTAACTGCGGATGACCTGGGGCAGGGTATTGAATTTGGTATGCTTCCTCAGGGAATCCGTAATAATCATAGATCAATTTAGGATGGCTGCTGCTCGTGATGGTTGCTTGATCCTCTTCCCAATGTGCACTGATGACTAATATTGCTGAAGGTTGACTTAAATTTTTTACAATCTCTCTTAGAAAAGAAGCCATTTTCTCATGCCCTTTATCGCCCAGAATGGGTAATGGCCCCCCACCATGCGGTATATATAAAACTGGTGATAGCATTTCTGATGGTTGATTGTCGATATACTTATTCCCTATAGCAAGAAAGATGAATATATTCCAATCATGAGAGGAATTTCTTGTTACATTCCCTCTTGAGCAACTGGTCGGGCTAGTTTCCTGGTTATTTTTGCCACATGAGCTCCCTGAAAGCGAGCAATTTTTAGTTCATTTTCTGACGGTTGGCGGCTGCCATCTCCTCCGGCAAGCGTGCCCGCTCCATAGGGAGAGCCTCCGGTAATTTCACTCATATTCATGATTTCCTGGCAGGAATAGGGAACGCCTACAATGATCATGCCGTGATGTAATAAAGTAGTATGAAATGAGGTAATGGTCGTTTCTTGGCCGCCGTGCTGGGTAGCTGTGGACGTGAATACGCTGGCGACTTTACCGATCAAGCTGCCTTTCACCCATAACCCGCCAGTCTGGTCAAGAAAGTTGCGCATTTGGGCGCACATATTGCCGAATCGGGTTGGTGTACCGAAGATAATGGCATCAAAGTTCGGTAATTCATCTACTGTCGCAATCGGCGCTTCCTGATCAAGCTTGACGCCTGCCTTGCGTGCCACTTCTTCGGGTATCAGTTCAGGCACACGCTTGATAGTAACTTCTGTCTCATCAACATTGTTAGCTCCTTCTGCTACCGCTTTTGCCATTTTTTCGATATGACCATACATGCTGTAGTAAAGAACGAGAACTCTCTTCATACTGTACCTCCTGATTTCGGGATTCAATTAGTGGCCTGGGTTCAATTCTCCATTTTTACTTTTGATAGATCTTAATTCTTGAAAAGGCTTTTACGATTTTTACTCCTGAATTAAATTTATAGCAATAAATATTTTGAACATAAGATTGCATACACTAACTTAACTCTCGTCTAGAGTTTTTGGGAAACCCTTGATGAAAGGGCTAAATTATTAAATGTCATTAAAGATGGGTATTCTCAAACGCTACGATATAAGTATTTCACTTAAGCTATTTATTGATTTATCTTTATTTTGCGGTTGATTTTTCTCTACCGGTCAGATTTAAGAGTTTTACGTTACGGCATTAGCTCGTAACATTTTTGTAGACTGCCTAAATAGAGTATAAAGTCCAGAAAAAGGAAAAGATATGACGACAAATACAATTAAGGATCGTGCTATGGGAGCTATCATGGGTGCATTCATTGGAGATGCGCTAGGCTTGGGTCCCTATTGGTACTACGATCTTACCGAGCTTCGCCGCGATTATGGGGAGTGGATAGATGATTATATCGATCCTAAACCTGATCGGTACCATGTTGGTTGTAAAGCTGGCCAATTATCTCAGGCTGGTTTTATCTTGGCACTCACTATTCGTTCGCTTATCGAATGTGGTGGCTATAATGAAGAGGACTTCTGTCGGCGAATGGATGAAGAGCTTTTTCCACTGCTCGATGGCACTCCTGTGAGTGGACCTGGCAACTATACAAGCCAATCAATCCGTGAAGCATGGCGGCGGCGCATCGAACAGAAATTGCCTTGGGGACAAACAGGGGGGGCATGCCGATACGACTGAGGCGATTGAACGCACGCTTGCGATTGCTGTTCGTTATGCATTCCAGCCTGATGATATGGCGGCAGCGATCACCAACAATACGATGCTGACCCAGACTGATCACATTGTCGTCTCGGTGACAGTAGCTTTTGGAGCTGTCCTTGGACATTTAGTACAAGGCCATATTCTCGATACCGAACTGTCAAAAAAACTCATGGAATTAGTTAAAAATGGCAAGCTCCCTTTTCATGCGGTAACTCATGATGATTTAAAGCCACCAAGACTCGGCGACCCGGATACACCCCGTGCTGGTCGTTTTGCTTCTCCTAATGCCCTGCTTACTCCTTCTTATATGGCAGCAGCTGCAGCAGATCCGTCTATTCGGCCAGAGCCTGCGTGGAAAGTATCCATTGTGTATGGGATGCCTTGTGCAATTTATCATCAGATACCGGCAGCTTATTATTTGTCGGCACGGTTTCACAATGATTTTGAATCAGCTATTCTTCATGCCATCAATGGTGGCGGACAGAATCAGGCGCGGGCGATTCTCACGGGGGCACTCACGGGTGCCCAAACTGGCCTATCTGGAATTCCACAGCGGTTTCTTGAAGGACTTGAGGGCTATGCTGATCTTATAAGACTGGCTGATAATCTCGCGTCTAAGGTTGGTAATTCCTGAGCTTATATTGAAACTTATTCCCTTATTTATCAATTTGATCTAGGTTCTTAAGTTATAAGTGTGTTCCGAAAAGTAATCCACCAAGGCTTTGGTGTAGCTTAACTTCGTAGATGGAGTAGCGTTGATGCGTTGGGGCGCAGCAGGAGTTCGTGTCGCGCTGACAGTTATAGCCACCCACCACTCTGTTACACCCTATAACAGACGCACAGCGTGTATGCGTGAAATGTTGTCTTTGGTGACTCGACTAAGAAACTGTTTGGAAAGTCCTATTTTATGTCAAGCGCCTCAACATAATGCGGGTCATGGCGATATAAACCCAGGTTTCATCCGTCCGGGAGAGGCGCTCATAGCTTTTACTCAGTCTGCGTAAATGGTTCAGCCAGCCAAAAGTACGCTCGACTACCCCGCGACAAGGCAATAGTACAAATTTCCTGGTTTCCCTGGGGCGCAACACCCCCTCCTCCAGACAGAATTTAAACCGTTGTGTGACGCAGTCTATTAAACGACCGCCATCATAGCCACTATCTACCTAAATCCTCCTCAATTTTTTGCACCCTCCCGGCAAGTGACGCAACAGCAGGCGGGCACCGTCACGGTCCTGCACACTGGCGCTAGTGGCTACCACCGCTAACCGTCATCCCAGTGTGTCTACCAGAATATGGCGTTTACGACCATTGATCTTCTTGCCTGCATCGAAACCACGCTGACCAGGAATTGCGGAACATTTGACGCTTTGACTGTCCAGGCAACCTTCCGTTGGAGGTTTGTGTCGGCCACATTTTTCTCGCAAGCGAGAACGCAACCAATGATGAAGACGTTCCCATGTCCCGTTATAGGACCAGCGCTAAAAATAGGAGTAAACTGAGCTCCAGACCGGGAATTCACGAGGCAATTGTCGCCATTGACAACCTGTTTTTAGAACATACAAAATTGCATTGACCACCTGACGCATACTCAACTCTCGTGGCCTCCCCACGGCTGATACTGGCAGATGGGGTTTCAAATAACGCCACGCTCCATCACTCAGGTTGCTCGCATAACGTTTCTTCCATTTTTTTTGTAGATTCATCATATTGTCTGCTAATAGCAAAAAGACGCTACATTAATCCAGAACTCACAATTTCCAAACAGTTTCTAAGTTCAATTATACATTCTCCGAATAGAGAATAATTTCCTCCGCCTACCAATGCTGAAAATAAACCACTTGATTAGTCCGAGCGTAATGCATTGATTTATATGATAAAAAAAATGAAAACTTGTGGACTTCACACTTACATGACGGGTAGGGGTGGAGAGAATAATGGCGCAAAGAGAGAGGTATGGGTCTAACTCGACAATCAGGTAGAAGTGAGTAATGGCGAAAAATATAGGTTTATTTTAACAGATAGTAAAAATAAGTATTGAATAGCTAATCAATCAATATATGCCCAAAAATAGCAAAAATACCAATAGCAATGCCGGTAATAAACTTTGCGTGCACCAAATAAGAAAATTTCCTTAGTTCAGTTGGTGTGTAATGCAAAGTCAGAAATAGGCCAAAGATTCCTTGCCAAATAACCAAAGCCAGTAAGGTAGGGAAGAACAAGATGTGGCTGTAGCGTGAAAATCCCATCATTGAATATGCAGCAGAATAACGGCTACAGCTGCGATACCAAAATAAACATGCGTACGGTTCATCCATATCATCAAACGGTTTAGGTAGGATGGGCCAATAGGGGAGGTATAGTTTGGAAGCAGACGTCGCGCCAATTTTCCTTGACCCAACAGCAGTTTAAGAAAGGTACGAAAATAAATAAATGCCAATAGCGCCAAGCCAGCATTACCAAAACCTTCACCGATTTCAGTCAGGAATGTTTCTCGCTCTTCAGGTATAAAGTGAAACAAGTAGGCATAAATATAATACGCAGCAGAAATAAGCGAGATAACAAAAGTGTAAATGAGAATGCTGCGGATATTCTTAAATGAATATTGCATGATTGATCGGTAAATGGATATCAATTATCAGCTTTATAGGAGTCTCTTTATTAAGGAAGTAACGTGTTTCACCGTGATGCTGCGAGATGTCGCACAGCAATAGCGGGATTGGCGTGGTGGAGGTCATGATGACAGGTAGCCATAAGACTGTCATGTCCGAAAAATAGTGCAAACAACCATGCTGCTCTTCGAGAAAATTTCTGTGGATAGACGCCGTATGATTTTCCTCTACGGTGCAAGCAGTAGAAGAAGGAAAAAGAACTTATTCCGTAGGCGAGGCGAATGGGTAGCCAGTACCATAAGAAGATGGACTCGCTTACGACAACCAACAACACGAATACCGCCAACCGTAACAGCATTCCTCGTATTAGCTCGGCGTCCATACCTTGCTGTATAATCCAACGAAAAAAGCTTTGCTCCGGTACAGTTAGTGCATTGATAAATCCCCACAATTTACTACCTCTCAATTGAAAATACTCAGGATCCAGAGGCGTTGCCATGTATCGATGATGGCGAAAATGAATATTGCGGTGTTCTCGGTAGCCTAGCTGAAATGGGGTAAGAAGTAGAGGCAGCAAACGAGTCAATGGATCAACTTCACGGTCATTGCTAATATGAAACAGCTCGTGAATAGAAAGCATCCAGCGCGGCACGAGTGCTCCCATACTGAATATTAAACTCCACGAAGGCGCCCAGCCGACCAGTGCAATCACCACGTGCAAATAAATGAGAGCAAGCCACACAAGGCTTAGCGTTCGATAGCGTACTGCGTCTGTTTGTGTGGTAAGGTGAGCCGCAGGAACAGCGCTATGATTCATTTCTCCTCTCATCCTGCCTCTTGCTACCATGAAAAAGCTAAAAAGAATAAACTGCTTTTATATAATCAGCAAGATATAGCGTAACCAGTTAAGAATGATTCAGAATATATAGAATTTGAAGAGCATCTCAATGGTTTGGTTGTGTTGTTTATGCAGTGCTTTGGCGTATGCCTATTTGTGCTAGATGAGACAATGAGAATACTCTTTGAATCATTTCTACCTGGTTTTGCTATACTTTCTGGCAGCAATGTGTATTAGCCGCCGTCATGTAGCCAACATCATTATGGAATTTTTGAGGATATCGTTATTGTTCGCCATCACTGCCGTGGCTGAGATCTTGGGCTGTTATCTGCCCTGGCTAGTTCTTAAGCAGAATAAGTCGGCATGGTTGCTGATTCCGGCTACTCTTTCGTTGGCGCTGTTTGCGTGGCTGCTGACCCTGCATCCGACTGCGGCAGGGCGCACCTATGCCGCGTATGGTGGAATGTACATCGCCGTTGCTTTAGTTTGGCTTCACTTTGTGGAGGGGGTGGCTCTGACGCGCTGGGACGTAGCGGGAGCCTGTATCGCACTGATAGGCATGGCTATCATTGCGCTACAACCGATGGCAGATGCATAGTGTGCATGTGTGAGAAGCTGCCTTATTCCAATTTGCACTAAAAACTAGAGTTTAGAGTAAACCATCTCCCACAGCTGGGATTTTTTCCAACTTAAATGACGTAAAGCAATTGATCTTTTTGTCGTATTACCTGTTGTTGCGTTATTCCTATCCTGAATTCCAATTTTTATTCCAATCTGGTGGCATGAATTTTTTATATTTTGCATGCCACCATGACCGAATAGCGATATGTCTTAAAATATTGACCAGTCCTTTACGAATCTGCCCGGCAGTTTGAGGCTGATG
>NZ_FOUB01000172.1 GCF_900114745.1 Nitrosomonas communis
TTTTCCTGCTCAGTTAAACCGTTCAGTGGGAATTTTTTGTCAGGATCGTCTGCGAGCGCCTGGTCACGCCTGGAGCTAAACGAATTGACTTTGCCGGAGTCTTGAAAGGCCGCGATTGCTACCGCGATACGCTTGTAATTCACATCGACATTGGCCTCGTCGCAAGTGATCGGAATAGTCCAGGCCTGCTCAAAAAGCGGAGCATACTGAGCCTTTTGAACATGCTGGCAAACACCGGCTCTATCCGCTTTGTTCTGCTCGGCAGGATTGACGAAAGGGCCTAACGCTTGAACGGCGGTCGGCCCGCGCAATCGGCCGTAGGCAGCTTTTAGTCCATCAGGATCGGCCGTTTCCGCAAAAACCTCATCTCCAATTTTGTCTGGATCAGCAGTGCTTCCGGCGGGAATATTGCCTTTAGCGCGGCCGTCCCAGAAGGCGCCCCCGCGTACCCCGGACGGTGGGCCAACCACACCTTCCTCAAATGGCGGGATGAAACTTGCGTAGGCATTGCTGGGTGGTTTACGGTTTCCGATCGTATGCGGATTGGCACCGGTTATGGCCACTTGAGTGAGGTTGGTTTGGGAATGCGGTCCCGTCCAACCAGCCCTCGGGTCATGGCAGGTAACGCATGCCATGCGTGGCGGGGTGGAGATTTTGTCCCAGAAGACTTGCTCACCCAACTGCTGTAGCGCTGCAAGATCAGCAGCGTTCGTGCTGAGAGAGGAAAAGAATAACGGAAACGCCGCGGCTAACGCGACGATTAAGGATTTTTGTTTTTTCTTAAAAATCATTATACTTTTTTTATTGTTATTGCTTGTACTCATCTAATATCCCTCTTTTTTAGCAAATTAATACTTATTTAAGTATATTTTGAATTTTGTTACTATTTGTATTAACAATTGCTATTGCATTAATTTGTCTTGATTTCCTTTCATGTACAAAAGACTATTTAGCCAATTGCAATATTCACCAAAAGCAATATTCATGCCAAAAGATATAATGTTTATTAATCAATTTATTGCATTCATATCCTGCAGGAAAGATGACAGATTTGTCGTTATTTATTGAGTAAATTTTGTAGATAATTTTCAAAAAATAGATAACCATCTGTTTATAAAAGAGTTATGCGTGTCGATAAATAAAGACATATTTTTATATTTGATAGCTAACTTTATCTTTTTAAAATATTTAATATGTTGCTAAAGAATGAACGCAGAATAGGGGTCGGGTCGCCAATCAATAAAGTATCTCAAGACCACTTCGTTTAGAATTTCCAAATGCGCTTTATGAGGTAATTCCATTTCTAAATCAAAACTGACTTTGTCGGCTTCGCCTTGCCGTATTATTTATACTGTCTGCGGCTCGCCTTCGCGTCGTTTTTGATTTAGAAATGGAATAACATCACGTGGAGATCGTCGCGAAAATATAGCATAACCAGATAATTTTGATTATAATATAAAAGATGGCATATTCACTGGATTTCCGCCGTAAAGTCCTGTCTGTCCGAGAGAAAGAAGG
>NZ_FOUB01000103.1 GCF_900114745.1 Nitrosomonas communis
CCACCTTGTCATAAACAAACGGGGAGAAGCACCATTCGTAAGGGGTGGTGGCATGGCGGTTCAGTAAATCTTTATTGATCGTTAAAACAGTCGGTTCGCCAACGCCGTCCTGTACGGTGATCGCTACGGTTGCAGCTCTAAGCCCTTCCAGCATCACTGCGTTAATACGCCTGCCTGGTTTAACCGTTACAGTCACTGGGGATAATCCCTTGCTTGGATTTCCCTGGTTCCAGTCGAACATTCTGAACCGGTTTGTATAACCCTTCAGGAACCACTTGTCAGGTGAGGATGCAGGCGGGTTATTGTTATTGCCAGCGACCAGAGATTTGTACACCAGGTGGCTATCGGTAGTAATCACACTGACCTCAGCATCTTGCGCGTAGGTGGTACCGGAATTCCAGGCGGGTTCCGCTGCCGCAGGCTCAGCGATCGTGCTACTGACAAAGCGCGCATCGGTGATATCAATCGGAATAAATGCTTTCATGTCGTTTTAGTCCTGAGTGCCGTGCCGCCTTGTGTGACAGAATCGAGCTTGTTAGACGTGCGCCGGGTGTATTCACGCACTTGCTTTATCTCTTCGTACAGCACTTCACGCAGTAAGCGCAATTCTGCAACTACATCTTCCTGACTCTGCGTTCCAGATTGATTGTTATTGGTCTTTGTGGGATTGATTGTTTCAGCTATCGGAGCTGGGCCAATATCCCTACCGATAAAGCCGCCATCAGCAAAACCGGATGGCTTGCCCTCTTTACCTGCTTGATGCAGTCTATCCAGCGTATCAAGACCGATGCTCTCTACCGCCGGGGCTGAGAATACATATTCCTGGCCATGTACGATGCCGACCGGCTCATCTGTGCTAGTATTGCCGGTATAGCCTCCACTTGCAAAGCCGCGATTCAGCTCTACACGTTGCAACTCGCGTACACGGTCAAAGATGGATTTGCGCGTTATCTCACTGTTGAATATTGATCTGCTGTTACCTGAGAATAGAGCACGCTCGGTTAGCCGGTCTGTTGATTTATCAGAGTCAACGCGCTTTGCAAGCTGATCAAAAGACCGTACTGAAGTCAGAATATTTTTATCATCAATCCTGATGAGGTTGCGTATATCTGAAACGCTGCTGACATTATCGATTGCTGAGTTAATATGACTGATGTTTGCCCGGCTGAGAAGATCACGTTTAGCTTCGCTCGATACCGTCCTATTCTCAAAAATGTGCTTAGCATTAATAACATTTTCAAGATTGCTTATGCTGTTCGTATCATTTAACGAATTCAGTGCATTAGCTGTTTCCTCTATTTTTGAGATTGATTTTTGCTTGCTCTCAATTTTTCTGATTGATTCATGCGCATTCGTCAACTCGCTAGCGATATCATTTTCTACCTTTCTTTTATCAAACAAGCTGCTGGCATCAATGATGTTTTTATCCGTATTGATACGGTTAATATCGGAGCGGTTGATGATATTCTGCGCGCTGACCAGCCCGCCAGTTGCATAACCTTCCGGCTCGCCTCGTTTGGCGGATTCGTGCAATTGATCAAGCGTGCCTACCCCAAGGTTTCTGACTGCCTCCTGGCTGAATACATATTCACCTGCGTGAACGATACCTGCAGGATCGTATTTGCCGCCAGGCCCGGTGAATCCGCCCTCTGAATATTGGCTGAGCCTGCCCAGTCCTAATGATTCAGTATAGGCATTAATTTCATCTATGCTGTATCCTGTTGCCTTAGCAATTTCAGATGCCGTGGCCCCATATTGGAAAGCATCCTTTGCTGCCTGCTCGTTATTACCACCATAATTCTGGAAGTAGTTATTAACATCGTTTTGGTCAAATCCGCGCTCTAGCGGAGCTAACCCATTATCGCTGGTAAAAGTATTAATTGCCGATACCGGGATACCGGTTACCTGGAGCGCCGTGACGCCATTGGCAATAGCAGCATTGTACTGGTCCATATAATCCGGATGTGCGGCGATGTAGGCGGCAACCTCAGCATTGCTTACGCCAGAGAAACTCCCGATGCTCCCGCCTCCACTAGCGTTTGAAATTGCAACCTGGAAGTTTCTCAGCGCATCGGCAATACTTTTGGTGTTTTTTTCAATTCCATCCAGAAACCCGATCTGTGTTTGAGCATCTTCCAGAATCTTGTCCAGCCGCGCCATCTCTTCCGCAAAACCATCCTCAAGCGCCTTTTTAGAATCTTTCAATGCATTGAGTGATCGTTCTTCTGTGCTCAACTGATCATCGGTCAGTGCACCCAGCTCACCCAACATGCTAGCTGTCTTAGCTTGCTCGAATGCAAAATCAAAGCTGCTGATAAAGCCGGAGGTTGATTGCTGGCTCAGCACGTCCAGTGCATCACGGATATCTTCAATATCCGGTAATCCACCGCCTGAGCGGGCAGTATCAAGCGCAGCTTCAATCTGAGCTTTAGCCTCACTCTGACTGCCAAATTGCAGTAAACCACAACTTACCATAAGCTTTACTGAACCTAATTCGGTCCAGCATCCGCTTCACAACCTCATGCCTCCCCATACTGTTATCTTTTTATTAATAAAGCGAAGCTCAAAATCCACGAGGATCCTCCGGAAGAAAAACGCTCATGAATCAAACTACCTTAACTTAGCAAATTATCCTTGTTTTTAAGAACTTATTCTAATAGCTTCCATTAGAAAACCTCCTAATGGAAAATCTGGGTTAAAGTCTCACTGCCTCTAATAAGATCATGCAGCTGAATAAACGAGGTAATCCCCCGGCTTTGCGGGGGGACTATTAAAGGTTTGACCGTGTGATGCGGTCACCCTGATTGTGCATTAGTATTCCGCCGAAGTACTCGGTATCCCACATAGTAAGATATATCAAAGGGAAAATTGCGATATCGATTGTGCGGAGATTGATGGGAAAAACAAGGAATTTTACAGGTGAGAGTTTTTGGGCACGTGGTTATTTTGTATCCACGGTGGAATTAGATGAAGAGATGGTCAGAGAATATATTCGACATCAAGAGAAAGAGTATGAACACTATGACCAACTCAAGCTGGGTATATGAGGCCACCTTTAGGTGGCACCAGCTTTTTGCCCCTTTGAGGGGCTAACAAAAATAAGCCTCCGGCTTTGCCGGAGGTAATTTAACTAAAAGTTTTCTTGACTTTCAGCAATAATCCACAATATTTTTAAAAAAACTCAAACATCAATCGAAATCGCTTTAATAATCAATACGAAATAACAAGCTATTGATTCTTAGAAATATTATTATGTGTTTAAAATTTAATCGAGCCAGAAAAAAGCCATTGCAAATAATTATCTTAGCTTTGGTATTTACAAATTACACACAAACTTATCCACAGAAATTGTGGACAATTATCTATTTAGTTAACGAAACTTGAAGCAATTATTTAATGTTATAAATGACTATGCAGCCAATTTGCTTCCTTTATTCAGACCGCAGTTGGAATTTTATCTGTCCAAGTTAGGAAAGTTAAAGACAGATAACATCGATTAAATATAGCCTGTGAAGGAAAAGTAAGATACAAAAAGGCCGCGTATCAATGGTTGATATCGCGGCCTGCTTTGTTGGTTCTTTGTTGGTTATTCGTAACTTGAGTACTTTTTAAATAAATGTTAGGTTAGTTTAATTTAGAGTATATCGCTTCTTCATTTATTAAACCGAGATCTTGTTTTTTTCCATCTCGCGCCATTTTCCGATGAAGGGTAGCTTCTTTTAAATTCTCTTTGATAGAATCTTCAAGATATCTCATATTAGCCAAGGTGTGCGACTGAAGATCTTGCCCTCTTGCCCATAATAATTACTATGATCTTCGTATTCTTCAAATAGCTCTTTCTGCGCTTCGAGTGTTACTTTCATTGCATTAGCCACCTCTTCATAATATTTTTAGCTACAGCATCATGATTGCTAGAGTTTATGGCACGCTGCTTAGTACTATAAAACTCATTACTTTGAACGCTCCCTAGTGGGTTGATTGGTGCACAGCCGGTTAAGAAGCTAAGTATCAAAACCATCATCAAGAAAGTTAGCTTTTTTATCATAACATCTCCATCAACTTACTTTAATTTAACCCCCATTTCTTTATTTAAGATTTTTGCCAAAAAATAGTGAATTATTAGTTAATTAAAAATAACCATGCTATAAATACGTTCTTTATAGGAACCAAACTAATGATCAATTTAGTTCTCCAACATAGCGCTTTACTTAATAGGCCGAGATGATTTATCTTATTATTAATCATAATAACTTTATGGTTTTTAATAAATTAACCCTATCCATCACATCATTATTTATTTTCAAAATATATACTACAACCCTTGATCTGTTAATAGCTGAATTAGCGACCGAGAAAAAGATTGCATTTGAATAGTTTGGCAAGTTTATAGTTGCAAACATTTGAGGATTCATATTTAACAACTTGATTTTATTTTTTAAGAGAAAAAACGATCTTCTGAGTAAAGCAGCGATCTAATGACACAAGAAATATTGTTACTAATTGGAAGCAGTAAATGAAGTGCGGTAGTCCCCGATACATTCATTAGAGTATTTATGGAATATCTTCATATAACAATAAGTTACACATAAATATCTCACGAGAATAAGCAGCCTACATATAGAGCATAGAGCATTTACATGAACCAGCACCATTTGGGCGCGATTATTGCCGCCCGTCTTCAGTGAGCGAAGAGCACTTGCGCAAGCGCGGCTTTAGATTGTCGATGTGGTCTACATTCTCTTGTCATCAATAACCCGATTTAGTCTGGGATATGTCTTTATGATGTATGGACAAGCCATCCATGTACGCGAACAGCGCACCGAACACTATCAAGATATCATGAATCATCATCTTCCATGCCAGTGTCTTGTCATTAGTGGTCCAGCGCCACCCAGCTACCACCGCGGCCTTCCCTGTTGTGGTGAGGACCATATTGAGTTCTTCGGCTTTGTTACTGACATTGACAAAGGCTTTTAACAATTCGATGGCAGCGATCGCCACAATCGTTGCGATAACCTTGGCTTTCCTTCTTAAAAATCGACCTTTCCCATCCATTCATGTCTCTCTTCGAGACTGGCGGTATCAATAAGTAAAGAAATAATTCTGGAGCAGTAAGTTTTAGACTGATGGTTATTTTGCTGATACTGTGCGCAAGCATGGAGGTGATACAAAGATAGCAAGTTATATAAAAAATCAGGGCCAGGAATATATTAAGCTTTATGAAGATAAGCAGATGAGGCTATTCCAAGCACAGACTATAATACCCTGCAGCTTGCTGCGGGGATACTTTTTCAAAAGTATAGCCAGCTGTGATTGGATTGTTAATGCTGTTTCTATTGAAAATTAGTATAATGTGAGTTCGGCATAAAAATTATGCCCACTACACAGCTGGAAGAGCCTGAGAAAATCTAATATTAAGGAAGGGTTTCTTCTCGTGGAAGGTAGAAACTACTAGACCGCTATCAAATTAACAAAGAAGATAAATGGGCTGCGATGGTGGGGATGCTCGATTTACGAGATGTTTTTCAATTGGTCATTGACAATTTCAATGAGTTTGTCAAACAAGTAATAGTTTGTTTTTCATGTCCTTGCGCACCTTGGTAAAGAGGAGTTACACGCCTTGCTCCTGGAGTGGCTCAAAGAGTGGTTGTGAAATATAACCACGGTTACCCAATAGCTTCCCGCATGAGGAGCGCGCCAACTCCAGTACCGGATTACGGTCATCGACGTTATCTGCTGTGATTTTCACTCCCGGCAATGCTCTTTGGTTATTGATTAATAGAGCCGCTGATATCTCAACACCTGGCCCAGATAATAGGAATTAAATGCCCGGTAACACGATAGGTGAAACACCCTACGGTTGTCATGATTTCACATTGACACAGCTGCCCTCGCCGCCGACGCCACTTCAGTGACAATCCCAACAAGCGCTGCTTCCACCACGGTTCAAACCTCTGACAAAAGTCGTCAATCGCACAAAAATCGCTATAGCATCTATCGGAACCTGAACATCCCACTTAATTTTCAAGCGATTTTTGTAATCTGTTTACCGGATTTCGCATTTTCTACCTTGCTTGGTCATTGACCAGATGACCCGTACCAAATGGCTGCCTAGAGCTCGAATTGCTTGATTGTGTTTTTTCCCTTCGGCACGCTTTTTGCCATAATACTCACGCGATGACAGAACACAGGCAATATGCCGCGCTACTGTCACCACCATGGCCGCTTTGGCTCTGGAAGTGAGAAAATACAAAAACCAAAGATTGTTTGCCTCTCCTGTCATTGTGAACAGTCCAGGTCAGACTGCGTGAAGATCAGCTTGCAGCCGATGGACGACGCGCACCCGCTCCGCTGCCAGAGCTGTTTGCGCCGCTGGGTGATTCGCTTCAGTTTGTCATTTTCTAGCAGTGTCAGAGCAATTTCCTGTAATGCATTCTTGGCCAGTGGCAAATGCTCGGAGAGTTGAAATCATTCGAGGATGCTACATACATCGATGGCATCGGTTTTAGCCGGGGTTGGGAAGATTTCTTTATAGAGGACAAGCTTAAGATTGTTGACGCTACACAAGCCGTAGCCATGGCGGCGAATAGAGCCATCCAGTGGGCGCGCCCATCCATTGAACCCTTCCATTGCCACGGCTACCGGTAATGGATAGTGCTGGTCAACTGCTTCCACGCGGCGAAAGAATTCGTCAAAACTGCATGCATATTGGATAATATCGAACTCTTCAAGAACCTTACCATCCGGCAGCCCAAACGCTACCCAGTGACAAGCACTGCCAACCTCAATGGCAACGCGAATTGAGAAAGGGCACATCGTTGACTCCTTGGAAAGTTAAACCATTGGATTAATCATCCAAACGTCTCGTCTACTCTCAGAGCCACGATCATTTGACTGGTAACATCTCAGAAGGCGTGTTGGGTGATGCGGATGACAGGGGCGGCATTTCAGTGCCGAATTAATCGGAATTATCCACAACGGACATCTTGAGCCACATCCTCATCAAAAAGTTATGCTACGCTTCTTGATAACGGCTATCGTCCACAAATCCAATGGTAGACACCTCTCGTGATGAAGCCCTTTTCCAATATAGCTTCATCATAAGGAAATTAGGTTCTTCTTACTGCTTTTTATGTCGAACTCACGTTAGTCAACTCAATATAAAAAATAATTCCTTGTATCTCGACACGTCCGATGCATCGCATGCGTTTCTGAGTAGGTGGGCGGCGACGAAGCATGAGTGGCAGATACCCCACGAGAAACAGGAGAGCAAGAACCTGAAAAAGCTGAAAATCTTCTATCCTAACTCCCCCTTCCCCAATTTCTTAGAATTTCAGATTTTCAGTATTTCAGGGCTCGCTCCTCCACCTTCTATATCAACCGATGACCTCCAGAATGCTCTGACCCTCGGGGTGATCCATCCTGCTGACATGAGAAATGGTGTAAAAGACTATATTGCAGAGCAGGAGAGAAATGTATTGTACTGAAGTACATAATGTAAATTGCAACATTCCACTGGCGTGCAAAAAATATAACCAATCTCATATAAATTGTTTATAAGTTATAGATAACATATCTGATATCATTTTGCCGTAAGCTATTATCTGTTCGAGAGAAGAAAGACCTTACCATCGCACAAGTGGCCAAGCGTTTTGGTGTAGGGGTCGCCAGTGTGACGCTTTGGATCAAAACTCCCGATCCCAGAACAACCCGCAACAAACCTGTAGTGGTCAAATAAAATCGGACACTTTGCTAAGATTCTTCTCAAATTCTAATGGTGACATATTCCCAATGGCTGTATGAATGCGATGGGCATTATAGTAAGCAATATATGTTTGTATATCGTTTTTAGCAGAATCTCTAGTTTGATGAGCATTGCCTGTTAACCATTCACGTTTCAGACTGCCAAAGAAGCGTTCTGTAGGAGCATTGACGCTCCTATGTCAAGTAATTGCAGCAGCATCAGATAAATCTGCGAGAATAAGCGGATACAATTCACGAACAATGTAACGCTTCAGGCA
>NZ_FOUB01000102.1 GCF_900114745.1 Nitrosomonas communis
AAGGATAGAAACACCGACCTAAATACGCTGCTCAATCAGGCAGACAAAGCGCTGTATCAGGCGAAGGAGAGTGGGCGGAACAGAGTGTGCCTTGCGTAATCACTCATAGAGTAGTGAGAAAGAGGAGTTCTTGTACAATACCTGCCTTTTAATCAGAGTATGAGAGAAGAAATAATGAAAATGAATAAAAGAAAACCGGTGTTTATTATCCATCATAAGGTTAAAACCACCGGCTTTAGCCGGTCAGCTTTAGCTGCGAGAATATGCCACATAGGAGGTGTGGCATGGATTATAGATATGGAAGTCATACGGTTTATCAGACTGAATACCATTTTGTATGGGTAACGAAGTATCGATATAAGATTCTGAAAGAAGAGGTAGCAGAATGGGTTCGAGAGTTGGTTCGTCAGACGTGCGAAGCATTTGAAATCAGAATCGTAGCGTAGTGAGTAAGGATCATGTGCATATACTAGTGAGTTGTTCGCCGGAGATGGCTCCGAGTGAGATCATGAGATGGATAAAAGGACGAACATCGAGCTATCTGTTTGAAGAATTTCCTCACCTTAAGAAGAAGCACTGGGGAAGGCATTTTTGGGCGTGAGGGTATTTCTGCACGACAGTGGGTCAGATGACAGAAGAGATGATCAAGCAATACTTAGAGAATCACTTTGAGGCAAATCCAAACGATAATTTTAAAATGGAGCCGGAATAAGACGCGTCGTTTAGTCGATGCGATCCGGACTTTCAGTCCGTAACTCTAACCCACCGGTTTTAGCCGGTGGTTGAATTGCGCAATCAGCGATGATGAATAAATAAGGTAATCCCCCGGCGCATAGCCGGGGGATTACCTTATTTAACTTCTTCGTTAATCTAATAGTCGGACTGGTGGCTTATTCCATTTCTAAATCAAAACTGACTTTGTCAGCTTCACCTTGCCGTATTATTTATACTGTCTGCAGCTCGCCTTCTCATCATTTTTGATTTGTAAATGAAATTACACGCTCCCCGAGAAGAAACCCTCGCTTAATATCAGGCTCCCTCAAGCTCTTCCAGTCGTGGTGGTGTAATTCTTATGTCGAACTCACGTTATCTACACAGGGAGGAAAGCCTTTGATTTCAATCAAAGCAACGAAAAGGAAGATCACCATATCAGACCCAGACTTCTTGCTTGATGCAGTCAACGAAGCACTCATCTGGAACATCCCGGATGAGGTCTAGGCCGATGCTGTCAAGGCCTGCAGGCCGGGCTGATGGCGGGATTTAGCTCCAAAGCGCTCATGGAGAGCGCTCAAGACAATTCCCACCCATCTCTCTTTCCCTTCCCAGCTTCCTACGTCTTCTTTTCTCAGCAATACAAAGTCGCTCCCCGTTCCAGCGGAGGATCACGCACGTCTGGAGTAGGGAGA
This sequence comes from Nitrosomonas communis, assembly GCF_900114745.1. Classification (GTDB taxonomy): domain Bacteria; phylum Pseudomonadota; class Gammaproteobacteria; order Burkholderiales; family Nitrosomonadaceae; genus Nitrosomonas; species Nitrosomonas communis_A. Next base: position 1,407 of record NZ_FOUB01000102.1, read on the forward strand.
AGAACCAGGCAACACACAGGGAGCAGTGCGTTCATTCGCGCTGCTCTCCATTTCTTATATCAACGTAGTCAACATGCAAAGGAGCAAACAAGACCACCAATTTTTCATTTGCTCATGAAGCCACAGTTTGTTTATATGTGAGCTTTACACTGGAACAGCTAAAAGTAATTAATAGATCTAGTGATCCCCATGCCCACCATGTTGACCGCCATGTGGATTGTGATCCATTTTCATAGTTTTCAGCTGGTTTTTTTGATCGTCTGATAAAATGGCTTGGATAGCTTGACGCTCTTTAATGTGAAATTCGATCATTTCATTGAAAGCAGCCGTAAGTTCTTTGCCAAGGTTACGTAGTTGGGCGTCACTCGTGTCAAGTTTCATGCTTTCCTTTTTAAGTGCTTTAATATTTTTACGCAGTTTCTGCTTGAGCTGCCCATGTTCCTGTTCGTTTTTTAGATGTAGGCGGATAATTTTCCCCAATTGCTCATCGCTTAGTTTCAATGCATCAGCATGAGAGATGATCATATGAGCATAATCATGCCCACCTTTCATCATGCCGCCACTTTCTTTGTCCTGACCATGTTTGTATTTCCTACACTCACCCCGCTGACCTTCACCATACTTGCCATCTCCACCTTGTGTGCTACCTTTCTCTTGACCGTGCTGATGAGTTTGGGCAAGCATGAAACCTTTATCTTCAAATTGAATGATGGCAGAATCGTTACTCGCCATTGAGATAGTGGCATTGCTTAACGTAATGGCAAACACAGAACCAATAGCGATAGAAATGATTGATCTTTTGCTGATCATGGCAAATTCTCCTAAAAGTTTGATTGGATATAACAACCTTTTAAAAGTAGTGTCTGCGTATCTCAGAAAATCATTACCTCATGGTGCTGCGCGTGTTATGACAACTCCCATGATAAACCGTCGATAGGGAAATCTGAATTAGCTGATAACACCACTTTTAAACCTTAGCATATTTTCTGCAATTCAATCTAGACATCGTTGACTTTTATTATTGCTTTCACAAAGTAGCTTTTTCAATATCAATGATTGTATGGATAATTGAATTTTTGCCTTTCTCTCTTCTAATAGCACTGATTAATCTGAATTTTAGGAGGTTTCATGCGACCAATCTACTTTTTGTTTTCAACATTATAGGCAAGCCAGTTAAGAATTATTCAAAGAATATTCTCATGTCCCACCGAACACAAATGGGATAAGCAAAGCACAGCGTAAACAACAAAACCAAACCGTCGATATATCCTTCAAATTCGTAAAAATGTAACTTTGTTTCAGCGGTCAACAAGGACTGGCGTTCGGTGGATAAACCACTCTGCTTGCCGAACTGGCTGCAGTATCCTCATTCCTCCCTTATTCTATTTCAAAATCAAAACTGACTTTGTCGGCTTCACCTTGCCGTATTATTTATACTGTCTGCGGCTCGCCTTCGCGTTGCTTTTGATTTGAAAATGGAATAAGTGGGATGATAGAAGCGAGTGTGCGCAACAACAGATTAAAGTTTTCTAGTATCACTGCCCAGCCGCTCCACCCACCAATACCGTCTGGAAGCGGGCCGGATCAACCCGTGCCTTGAATGCTTTGACGATATCGGCCACAGTGACGGACTGTACCTTGGCAGTGAAGGTATTCAGATAATCCAGCGGCAAGCCGTAAAAGCCAATTGTCGCCATATATTCAGCGATTTTCCGGTTGTTATCGATGCGAAGGACAAAGCCGCCGACAATGTTCTGTTTGGCCGCTTCCAGCTCCTTATCGGTGGGGCCCTCAGCGATGAATTTGTTGGTCGTTTCCATCATCACTTTCATCGCTCTGTCGGTCTGTCCGTTACGGGTTTGCAGGCGAATGGTAAATGGCCCCTTGCCGGCCCGTGGGAAGAAATGGCTGTTGGCACTATAGGAAAGGCCACGCTTTTCCCGCACTTCCTGGGTGATGCGTGCAACTAAACCACTGCCGCCAAGTATATGATTTCCTACATAAAGAGGGAAGTAATCGGGATCATTGAAAGATAGCACCGGCTCGCCTACCAGTACATGGGTCTGAGTTGAAGGGGAGAACCGTTTCACCGTATTAGCGGCAAGTGGCTCCGCCACAGTTGGCAGAGTTTCTGCTGGTGCACCTTGCGGCAGTCCAGCTAGCACTCGCTCGACTATGGTTTCCGCATCGGCACGAGCTAAATCACCCACTACTGCCACCACCGCATTTGCGGCTACATAATAACGTTGGTAAAACTTGATCAGATCATTGCGAGTTAACTTGCTGACGGTGCCAATTTCACCGTCAGTGGGGTGACCGTAGGGATGATCGCCGTAGATGGCTTTGGCGTAAATTACCTCGGCTAGATCGCCTGGCGACTCCTCTTTTTCTTGGAGGCCCAGAAGTACCTGTCTTTTTTGCCGCTCGAAATCTTGGGCGGTAAAAAGAGGCTGGGTCAGTATTGCGTGCAGAGTCTCCACGGCCACATTCAGTTTGTCCGGATCGGTCAGGCTGCGCAGATAAAGGGAGCCGGTATCCTTTGAGACTGAAGTTTCCATGACCGCTCCCACGCTGTCCAAACGCTGAGCGATCTCGTCAGCGTTCCACTTACCAGCCTCACTATCCAGCAAAGCTGAAGTCAGCGATGCCACACCGTGCTGTGCGCCGTCATAAACACTACCAGCGGCGAATACCACGCGTAAGTCGACCATTGGCAGTCCTTCGGTGCGCACGAAATACACCCGTGTACCTTGAGCTGTAGTCCAGTACTGGATACCTGGAGTGGCTTGGGCCATGCAGGGGCTGAGTAGAATCAGCAGGGTGATGAATGCGCTTAAGAATTTAGTGTGCATGAGTGTTCTCCAGCAGCGTTTCGGCAGTCGTCGTGTCATCGGTAATGGGTAGGGGATCCAGATAAGCAATACTCAATCGATCCTCCACTAAATATTTGCGCGCTACAATCCGTACTTGTTCGGGGGTGACGGCCTTGACCTTGTCCACGTACTCCTCGACCTTGGACCAGCTTAGGCCGACAGTTTCCAGCATACCTAGCTGCATAGCTTGATAGAAACCAGAGTCCTGTTCGTAAACCTTGTGCGCTACCACCTGTGCCTTGACTTGTGCTAATTCTTCTGGCGCCACCGGCTTTTCCTGCAATTGACGTATTTCTTCACGTAAGGCCTGTTCCAGCGCCACTGTGTCATGATCTTGCGCCGGAACCGCTTCTATCATGAGCAGTGTTGATAGACGCGAATAGAGGTTGTAACCGACGTTGGCTTCAGCAGCGATTTGCTTGCCTCGTACCAAGCGGGATGGCAAGCGTGCGCCATTGCCACCGTCGAGGATGCCAGTAAGCACTTCCAAGGCATAAGGTTCCCACTCTTTGACAGCATCCTTTAACACCGGCACCTTATATCCCATTACGAGAAACGGCAGCTTGGCTGGCCGCTTCACAATCATGCGGCGCAAACCAGTCTGGTCCAACTCGGTGCGCGACTTTAGCTTTGGCAACCGGCTGGGCGCTAGCACGCCGAAATACTTTTGTGCTAAGTCATGCACAGCCTCTGGTTGCACATCGCCTACTACCACCACAGTGGCGTTATTGGGAGCATACCACTGACGGTACCATTTTTGCAGATCGCTCAGGGTATACTCCTTAATATCCTCCGGCCAGCCTATAACCGGATTTTTATGGGGGCCATTGCTGAACGCCAAAGCCATGAACAGCTCCATAGTTTTGTCACGAGGCTGATCCTCAGTGCGCAAGCGGCGTTCTTCCAGCACTACGTCTCGCTCCTTGGCGAACTCACCCTCATCCACTTTGAGATAACGCATGCGGTCTGCTTCCAGCTTGAAGCTCACCTCCAGCCGCGATTTTTCGAGGCTCTGGAAATATGCTGTAAAATCTTCGCCTGTAAAGGCGTTTTCGCTCCCACCGTTGGCTGCGATGATACGAGAAAATTCGCCGGCCGGATGTTGTTCTGTGCCCTTGAACATCATGTGTTCCAGCATGTGGGAAATGCCGGTGATGCCATCGTGTTCATAGCTAGAGCCAATTTTGTACCAGACTTGTGACACCACCACGGGCGCACGGTGATCTTCTTTTACCAGCACCTTGAGGCCGTTGTTCAACTTGAATTCGCTTACTTCAAACTGACCCGCTATGGCCAGCAACGGTAATCCCAACATTAGCCCAAAGATTTTTACTGAGATCTTCATAACTTTCTCCAAATCGACACTAAAACGCCTGCTGCTGCTCAAAAGACAATCCGCATCTCTTCCTAATCAGCAAAACCCAAGACAGCACTGCTTGCTTTCTAACGGATGCAGTTATTGTCAAATGTTCTTATGAGATTGACTCTGTCTATTCTGATAAGAGGAAAGAATACAATATCAACGGCCAGCATGTATTTGCCAAAGCTTGCCAACAAAATGAGGCCAACTAGAAGTTTACCTGCCTTGGCAGTTTATAACATGATGGCGTCCATCAGTAATCAGTGCTAGCATGAAAGCCTAGCTCTCTTTAGTCATAACCTGAAAGGAGTGAAATGGTTTAATAACTCCGGACACATCTAAAGGCAAATTATATACTGTCAAAAGAGGTGACCCTAAATGAGTGAGATAAAACGCGATAGAAAACACAAAAGGCCCAAATATAGTTTGGAATTTAAACAGGATGCAGCTCGGTTGGTTCTCGAGAAAGGTTATAGTCAACAGCAGGCTGCTGCGTATCTGGGCATATCGTTAAGCGCTTTAAGGCGCTGGGTTCGGGCGGAGCGTACGCCTTCAGGCACTGAATCGATAGCGAAGAAGCCGGGATTGAGTTTGGCAGATCCATCTGAACTGCTGCGTTTACGTAAGGAAAATGAACCATTGCGGATGGAGCGAGAGAGATTAAAAAAGGCCGCACTCTTCTTTGCGAAAGAAGCCGAATAAAGGAATAAAGTACGGGTTTATTCAGGTGCAACAGAAGACATATCCAGTAACCGTGCTGTGTCGTGTGATGGAAGTTAGCGCAAGTGCCTACTATGCCTGGTGACAGGCTAAGTGCGCTGGTGTAGACATGCGGCAAGATCAGTATCTTGCAGACAAAGTTCGTCAAATTTTCGTGGAAAACAAATGCAGTTTGGGTTCTCGACGACTATCCGATCGATTGAAGAAACAAGGCTGAGGTATGCTGAGTTTTATGGAGTCCAAAGTTTCATAAAATATAAACATGAAATGGAAGATATAGATGGAACAATTACCCCGAACACGATATAGCCAGGAATTTCGCGAGCAATCGGTCAAGTTTCTTAAAGAAAGTGAATTAACGCTGGTTGAAGCATCAAAACGACTATCTTTACCTAAGGGAACGTTAAAGAACTGGGTTTATGCTGAACGGCAGGCGAACTCACAACTTGTAGGTAAAAAGCAGAACTCACTGACTGAGCTTGAACTGGAGTTATCCAGGATCAAACGTGAATTGGCAGAAGTCAAGATGGAGAGAGATTTCATAAAAAAGTGTGCGGCCTATTTCGCGAAGGAGTCGCGGTGAGATACGGCATGATTGATACGCTGCGACAGCAATATCCCTTTGCACTTATGTGCCGTGTACTCGAGGTTCAGAGAGTGGTTTTCCTGCCTGGAATATTCGCTCACCTTGTGAGCGTGAGCAAAAAAATGCACGGCTGGTAATAAAAATACTGGCAGCACACCAACGCACCCGAGAGACCTACGGTGTGAAACGCTTGCATAGTGAGCTGGTAGATCAGGGGGTACAGATTACAGCATACCGTGTTCGAGTGCTTCGCAAGAAGCTGAATTTGCGTTGTAAGCAAAAGCGTAAATTCAAGGTCAAGACCGATTCTAAACATCATTTACCGTTCGCGCCTAATATTTTGAAACGAGAGTTTGCTATTAGCGCACCTGGCAAAGCGTGGGTCAGCGATATCACCTCTATTCCTACAGACGAAGGCTGGCTGTACCTGGCTGGCATAAAAGAGCTATTTAATGGCAAATTAACAGGCTATGCCATGAATGAGAGGATGACAACGGATCTGATTATACAGGCTTTGTTTCGCGCAGCTGATAGAAAACTGGCAGAAAAGGGGTTAGTTCTTCACTCGGATAGTAAGCTTGCTATCCGCATCATCAATCGTTTAAACAAGCTAGGGTCTGTTGACATTTCACATAGGTAGCCACAGATATCCACACGCTATGGCTACCATACTCTCGTAATTTCGCTTCAGTTTGTCGTATCGCGTTGCTATTGCCCGATACTGTTTTAGCCGGGCAAAAGCATTCTCCACCCAATGCCGGTATTGATATAAACCCCAATCCATATCTGCATTACCCTTCAACGAGTTGCGCTTTCACGGTATCACAGCCTGAACCCCCTTCTTCGTTATCTGTTCCCGTAACCATTCGCTGTCATAGCCCTTGTCCGCAACTATTGTTTTTGCGTCAGGCAACCTGGCAATCAAATCAGGTGCGGCAGAACAGTCATTGACTTCTCCACCGGTGATTCCAAACTCAACTGGCAAGCCATAACCATCGACCGCTAAATGGATCTTTGTGGTATTGCTGCACGGCTTTTCCCGATAGCCTGCGATTCTTGACTCGCTGCTCCCGCACTATGTTGATGCGCTTTAACATAACTGCCATCCAT
>NZ_FOUB01000167.1 GCF_900114745.1 Nitrosomonas communis
TAATGAACTCCGGTGTCAGGGGTAACAATTCATCGATACGGTTATTAGGCCAGGCGGGAAGTTTAAGGAGCGTATCTTTGAGCCATTCAGATGGGTCCAGTCCATTGAGTTGAGCGGTACCGAACAGGGTTTGGATAGCAGCTGCGCGTTGGCCGGCACGCTCTGAGCCGGTAAATAGCCCATTCTTTTTACCCAGTGCAATGGGACGGATAGCATTTTCAAGCGGGTTGTTGTCGATGGGCAGATGACCGCTTTGTGCGTAACGAATCAGACTGGGCCAGCGTTTGAGAGTATAGTCCAACGCTTTGGCAGAGCCACCGCCGTTGGCCGTTTGGGAGCGGGTTGGTAGCAGCCAGTCATGCAGTGCATTGAGTGCGGGCAGGCTTTTTTCTGCACGCAGTGGTTGACGATCGAAGATCGTCAGGTGTTTGCCTTCGGCCTCAATGGCATACAGCATGCCGATGCGTTGCAATGCTTCCATGGCCATGGAGCTGTTATTGGCCTGGTGCAGATCGAAGAATTTACCACGCGCATGAGCCCAGCAGCCTAGTTCAGTGCAGGGCGAAGCTGATGAGAATAAGGGTTTGTATCCCCCGTCATCATCGACCAGCAGATGACCTTGCCAGTCTTGCAGGAAGTGTTGTGCATGCTTCCCACTGCGGCCGGCTTGATAGTCGAAGAGGATGATGCGCGGATCATTGCTGCGATAGGCCCATAAATAAGCCTTACGAGTCTTGCCATTGCCGGGATCAAGTTGAGCCACCGGGGTTTCGTCAGCATGGAGGGTGTTGCCCTGTAAAAGATGCCAGGTCAGGCGATCTACCAGAGGTGGCAAGGCCACCCCCACACGGCCCACCCATTCGGCCAGGGTGGAGCGAGATAACCTCACCTCTTCGCGTGCAGCGATTTGTTCAAGACGGTAAAGGGGAAGAGGGCTTAGGTATTTGCTGGTCATCACCCAGGCCAGCAAGCCGGGCGCGGCCATGCCACCATCGATCACAGCGGGTGGAACAGGCTCTGCGGTGATGGTTTCGCAAGTTTTGCACGCACATTGCGCACGAATGGGGTGATGGACAAAAAATCTTGCCGGCTCCCCATCCAGCTGCTCGGTGGTGTCTTCGCCAATTTTGACCAGATCACGGCCACATTGCCTGCACTGACAGGATTGCGGTTCGTGATAGTGTTCAATGCGTGGCAGGGGGTCTGACAGAGGTTGACGGCCCGCACGAGTACGTGGGGGCTTGTTTACACCTTGTTTGGCTAATGAACCGAACTGTTCAATTTCCGCTGCTACGGCTGCGGTATCCGCTTGCACCGTTTCTTCGAATAAATCCAGCTGGGACTGCGATGGAAATAGGGTCAGGGATTCATTGCTCCTGCCAAAGCGGAGACGGCGCAAATGCGCCAATTCCAGTGTAAGCGCCTGGATCTTGAGTGCCTGTGCGCGAATTTCTTTTTGCGCCTGATCAAGTAATGTTTGGATCATGTCAGATACCGGTATTTTAGTATCGGCATCCAGGTTCAGTTAATCGAGCGGTAGCCACGATTTCATGGCCGTCATTATACCCTATGTCTACCTAACTGATTGTTAATGTTGAATAATTACGTATGGTTATGGCTGTAAATGGGCGGGTGGCAATGCGGATAAACGTGGCCAATTCACACCCGCGATCAGCCATTCCCATTGCGCCTGCGTCAACGTAAAACAGCGCTCGCCAGAGCCTGGCCAGACAAACCGTCCCTTGTGCAAGCGGCGCTGACATCACCATAC
>NZ_FOUB01000101.1 GCF_900114745.1 Nitrosomonas communis
GACCGGGGCTAACTCTCGCAGCCACTCTTTGAGCAGGGCGTGCAGCTCGTTACCAAAGTACGCAAGAACATGAAAAACAAGCTGTTGCCGCTTTTGACAAGCTCTTGTTACGTAAACGCTCAATTATTGAGACCGTCAATGACCCACTGAAGAATATCTCGCAAATCGAGCATTTCCGCCATCGCAGCCCATTTAACTTCTTTGTTAATCTGATAGCTGGACTGGTGGCTTACACTTTTCGCGAGACGAAACCCTCGCTTAATATCAGACTCCCTCAAGCTCTTCCATTTGTGTTGTGATGATTCTTATGTCGAACTCACGTTATATTACATTTTGAGAAAGCGGAATAATTTTATCAATAGCACACAAACTGCTACTTGACATTTAGAAGGGCATCAGTAATGCTTGGAAAAGAAAGGTGCCAGCTCCTTCATGCACTGTAGCCTAACCAGTTAATAATGATTTAGAATATATAGGACATAATGAGCATATCGACGGTTTAGTTTTGCTGTTTATAATCGCGTTGGTACGACCTTGCGCGCGCCAGTCATGTGTGCCATGGCATCTCTGGCCAGCGGGGGCATAACCGTGCGTGCGCGGCGCCTCATGTGCAAACCCACTTTCATCAATGTAAACAATGGCGCGGCCTGCGGCTTCATAGGCGGCAATCTTCTTCTGGAAGATACGCCGTGCGTTTCCGTCTGCTTTGGGATGCTTCAGAGTTTTTTTTATAGGTTATGCCAAGCTTCTTGAGCGCCAGAAAAATAGCGTTCTGAGTCACATCCAAACGTTTTGCTCGCTCGTACTGATAAGCCTCAGGGTAATCGAGAATATCCTGTCGCAATACATCAAGATCAATCTTGCGTTGGCGAAACCCTTGAGGTTTACGATGGATGTTCTTAACCCAGCGCGTCAAGCTTGCCACGCCAACATCAAACCGGGCCACCACCTCGGCTATTGTAAATCCTTCTTTCTATCGGACAGACAGGACTTTACGTCGGAAATCCAGTGAATATGCCATCAATTACAATCAAAATTATCTGGTTGTGCTATAGTATCTTTTTGTCCAATTGAGGTTCAAACACCATTCGTTGGTGGAGCCGGCTTATGCGCGAGCGCACCGCATCGCGGCGGCGCAAACCACAGTGAGCAGCAGTTGACGAAAACTATCGGCTGGGATAGATTCAACGCTCATGGATAATTCGCGTCCTGACGTTCGAAAAATCATTTAGAGGATGCTAACCAACTGGAGGATCAGAATATGTTCGGCACCTTTATTCAAGACTCTGACACCAGGGATCGGGCTGCCGGCGCCATCATGGGTGCCTTCGTTGGGGATGCGTTAGGCCTCGGTCCCCACTGGTATTACGACCTCACAGTGCTCCGCCGTGACTACGGCGACTGGATCACGACCTATGTCGACCCCAAGCCCGGCCGCTACCATAGTGATCTCAAAGCGGGCCAACTCTCACAGGGTGGCATCATTCTCCGCCTGATGCTGCGCTCGCTCGTCGAGCGCGGCGACTATGATGAAGCGGATTTCTGCCGGCGCATGGACGAGGAAATATTCCCGTTGCTCAACGGCATGCCTGTCAACGGGCCCGGGGGATACACTCAGCAGTCGATTCGCGACGTTTGGCGCAAACGTATCCAGCAAAACCTACCTTGGGGGGTACAAACCGGAGGGCCAGCCGACACCACCGAAGCGATAGGGAGAACGCTCGCATTGGCAGTCCGCTACGCCTTTCAGCCGTTGGATATGGCTGCCGCCATCTCCAGCAATACACGCCTCACCCAGAACGATGAAACCGTAGTTGCCCTTACTGTCGCATACGGTGCGGTATTGGGACTTCTGGTGCAGGGAGACAAGCTCGACGGCAGTCTTTCCGGCAAGCTCTTGCGGCTAGCAAGAGCGAGAAAATTGCCCTTCCATACGATGGCACATACCGACTTGCAACCGCCGCAGAAGGACCGTCCGCTGGAAAGCGGATATTTTATCTCGCCAGATGCACTCCTTACCCCTTCATATGTCGCGAGTGCTGCTACTGATCCCGATATCCGCATAGAGCCCGCTTGGAAAGTCTCTATCGTTTATGGCATGACCTGCGCCATTTATCACCAACTTCCCGCCGCCTATCATCTTGCCGCCCGCTTTCCGAACGATTTCGAATTGGCTGTGCTCCACGCTGTGAATGGCGGCGGTGAAAATCAGGCACGCGCTGTCTTGACCGGGGCGCTCGTCGGGGCTCAGACCGGGCTATCGGGTATACCCAAGCGTTTTTTGGAAGGCCTCGATGAAACCGATATGCTCCAGCACCTTGCGATGGATGTGGCATCGAAAGTAGGTGCTTCACTTGCCGCCGATGTAGTAAAAAATGCGGAATATTGACCGAATTTGAACTTTATAACCAACAACAACCAACCAACCTTAATCGAAGCCTGCTACCCGACTACTAGGAGCCAAAGCAGCAATATATCGGCGATGCCAACGGCCATACCTGGCTCATCGTGAACTCACGTCCGACTGAATGAGAATCTAGTCCGAATATTGCACGAGCATCAAAAATAAGAGTGAATTTGCCAGAAATTCATATTCCAAGTGGATAAATCGATTTCTATTGAGAATTTGTTGTGATGGAATGCACTTTTTTCGTATTTTTTGGTGGAAATTATGACAGAAAAGAGGTTTTTCTCTATTGACATGCGTAGCGTATCCACCCTCATAGCTATTTTATGCGGTAAACGGCAGTTCATAATCCTGTAAATGAGTTATCCAGAAGTCAGTCTGGCTGCAGCTTGGAAGTATAGTTTCTGATAAGGACAGCTACTTGCAAGTAAAAAGCGAATACGGCGGGTATTACGTAGAATAACGGCACCGATTTTGATCAGTTTGAGGCGTAATGTGCTCACATAGGCTTGAGCCAGTTCGGTACCTTGCAAGGCAAGGCGCCGTATGGTTTCCCGCAGGATGTAGGCCAGCGAGGACAGGAGCAGACGAAATTGATTTGACCACCACCACTGGCAGCTGGTGCAATCTGTAAACAGATCAAGCTGTTGTTCCATGATACGGTTTTCCATTTCACCGCGTGATGAGTAAAAGCTTATCATAGAGGAACTGCGGTTTGCCAGTCAGATTAGCCTCAAACTCTACATTATGCGCCAGTCGGATGACGAAAAACTGCCAGCATATCTCGGCTGGCAGAAAATTGCGAAAGCTTGAGCATGTATGTGTCACCGGAGTAGCGGATGCCCCTCTTCGCAATACATGCTGGTTCACCATTGAACGGTTATTGTATTCTCCTACCGCTTCACCCTGACGAGCGACATATAGATGATCTCATATAAAATGATTCAAAATACATAGGTGGCAAAGAGCTGGTCGATGGAACAACCTTCCCTTTTTCTGATGGCTTTGGCCTGGGCCCATTTTGGCTCCATGTCATTAAAGTCTGGGGAATAAGGCGGCAGGTATTCAAGTGTATGCCCGGCATTGGCAATGGCGGTTTGGATATCCTGCCTCTTGTGGAATGTCGCGTTGTCCATGACAATCACGCAAGCGGGCAGAAGTTTAGGCAACAGGTCCTGCGTCACCCATGCATAGAAAATGTCGGCGGTGATATGGGCTATGAACAGGCCTACGGTCAGGAGCGCCTTTCCGATCAGGGCGCCGATGACATGGGTTCGGCCTCTTGCATGCCAATCTTTTACGCCATGGGCGCGTTCACCCATTGGCGCATAGCCATGCGTGCGCGGCATGTCGTGAGCAAAGCCGCTTTCATCAAGGTAGACGATGACGCGGCCTTCGCGCTCATATAGCAGATCCCATATAAAATGATTTAAATTTCATAAGCGGCAAAGAGCTGCTCGATGGAACAACCTTCCCTTTTTCTGATGGCTTTGGCCTGAGCCCATTTGGGTTCAATGTCATTTAAGTCTGGGGAATAAGGCGGCAGGTATTCAAGCGTATGCCCGGCATGGGCAATGACAGTTTGGATATCCTGCCGCTTATGGAAGGTTGCGTTGTCCATGACAATTACGCAAGCGGGCAGAAGTTTAGGCAAAAGGTCCTGCGTCACCCACGCATAGAAAATGTCGGCGGTGATATGGGCTATGAACAGGCCTATGGTCAGCAGCGCCTTTCTGATCAGGGCGCCGATCACATGGGTTCTGCTTCTTGCATGCCAATCTTTTATACCATGGACGCGTTCACCCACTGGCGCATAGCCATGCTTACGCGGCATGTCATGCGCAAAGCCGCTTTTATCAATGTAAACGATGACGCGGCCTTCGCGCTCATAGCCTTCAATTTTTTGCTGGAAGATACGCCGCTCTTCTTCGCTGGCTTTGGGGTGGCGCAGGCTTTTTTTTATAAGTCACGCCCAGACGCTTTAAAGCATGATTGATGCCCTGGGTACTGACGCTAAGCCATCGGATAGGTCATCCGTAAATTATGGTCAATTTATGTGAGGTTGGCTATAAAAGGCCGCTTGCTTGCAAAAGATCAGCCGCTAAAGTTGGTAAAGCACAAATTTTTATGTCTCGATTCATGGTGTTCTGTTAGAAAGTAAATAATATTTCAAGACAAGCAATATTATACCATTTTAAGACACTATTATTTTTATATATCAATTAGTTACCTTTGTTCCGTGAATTCCGAAATTTTAGTTATTGCTGCGATGAATAAATAATATTCCTCTAGTAAGAAAAAATCATTGAATTTAAAACGCGAAAAAACGTCTACCAAAAATCAGACAAAGCGCTTGGGCTTTTATTTTTCCAAAAAAGTGGAAAATAAATCTGCCGAAATGTTTCATCTAATTTTATTGAAAACTATAAAACAATTATTAAGAGGAAAGATAATGGCAGCAGATAAGAACGATCAAGCCAACGGCAATTATAAACTACAAGATCTAGAACAAAACCGCGAAGATAGCACCGAACAATTTCTAACGACCAATCAGGGCGTTCGCATCAACGACAATCAAAATTCATTAAAGGCGGGCGAGCGCGGCGCGACGCTTCTCGAAGATTTTATTCTCCGCGAAAAGATCACGCATTTCGACCACGAACGTATTCCCGAACGCATCGTTCATGCACGCGGCGCAGGGGCGCATGGGTATTTTCAGGTTTACGAATCAATGGCGAAATATACGAAGGCAAAATTTTTGCAAGATCCGAGCGTGAAAACACCGGTTTTCGTGCGGTTTTCGACCGTCGCCGGTTCGCGCGGCTCGACCGATCTGGCGCGCGACATCCGCGGTTTTGCCGTTAAATTTTACACTGAAGAGGGAAATTACGATTTAGTCGGCAACAACGCGCCGGTGTTTTTTATTCAGGATGCAATGAAATTTCCCGATCTCGTACATTCCGTGAAACCCGAACCACATAATGAAATTCCGCAAGCCGCCGCCGCGCACGATACTTTCTGGGATTTTGTCAGTCTGATGCCCGAATCGATGCACGCGATCTTCTGGGCGATGTCGGATCGCGCGATTCCGCGCAGTTTTAGAATGATGGAAGGCTTCGGCGTCCATACATTTCGTTTTATCAATGAGGAAGGCAAATCCCATTTCGTCAAATTTCACTGGAAACCGCTTCTCGGTCTGCATTCGGTTCTCTGGGACGAAGCGACGCGCATTTCGGGCAAAGACCCCGATTTTCATCGCCGCGATCTCTGGGACGCAATCGAAGCGGGCGTTTATCCTGAATATGAATTCGGCGTGCAGATCATCGCCGAAGAAGATGAACATAAATTCGAATTCGATCTACTCGACCCGACAAAAATCATTCCCGAAGAGTTAGTTCCCGTGCAGCGGATCGGCAAAATGATTCTGAATCGCAATCCCGATAACTTTTTCGCGGAAACCGAACAAATCGCGTTCCATCCTGGTCATATCGTTCCGGGCATTGATTTTACAAACGACCCGCTGCTGCAAGGGCGCCTGTTTTCTTACCTGGACACGCAGTTATCGCGCTTGGGCGGACCGAATTTTCACGAAATTCCAATCAATCGCCCGATCGCGCCGATTCACAACAATCAACGCGACTCGCAGATGCGCCAGATGATCAACAAAGGACGCGTGTCGTATGATCCGAATTCTCTGGGTGGCGGCTGCCCGTTTCAGGCGATGATGACGGAGGGCGGTTTTCATTCTTACGAAGAACGCATTGATGCCCGAAAAGTGCGCGCCCGCAGCGAAAGCTTCCGCGACCATTTCACGCAGCCTGCGTTGTTTTATCACAGCCAATCGGAAGCCGAAAAAAAACATATGATTGACGCTTTTTCGTTCGAACTAGGAAAGGTCGAAATGGTCGCGATCCGGCAGAGAATGGTCAACATGTTGACGCAAATCGATAAGGATCTAGCAAACAAGGTTGCTGCCAATCTCGGATTAACGGCGCAGAACCCCGAACAGCCGATCAACCATTCATTCGGCGCGGACACCGACCCAAACAAGGTTCAGCCGACCGACAAGAGGAACTATCTCGATAGATCCGAAGCGCTGAGTATGGAAAATACCGTCAAAGACACCATAAAGACGCGCCGCGTTGCTTTTCTGGCAGCGGACGGTGTAGATGACGACGCGCTCGACGCGATGAAAAAATCATTAATTGAAGAAGGCGCAATGGTCAAGATTATTGCACCGCGGCACGGCTCGATCAAAACCGCCGGCGGCGCAGAAGTCAAAGTTAACGAAACATGGCTGACGACTAGCTCGGTTCTTTTTGACGCGGTTTACGTTCCGGGCGGTAAGACGAGCGTTGACGCTTTAGCAGATGAAATGGACGCGATTCATTTTGTCAACGAAGCCTTTAAGCACTGCAAGGCGATCGCCGGCGTCGGCGAAGGCGTCGAATTTATCAAAAACCAGACGTATGCCGGGAAGGATGAAACAGATAAAGCTGTGATTTTCGGTGGCACGGCAAAGGAAACGGCCAAACCTTTTGTCGCGTCAATCGCCCAACACCGCAACTGGAAACGCGAAACGGCGCATAAAGTTCCGGCGTAAATTGTGAACAATATGAAAAATTGAAGGAAGAAGATCAATCTTTTTCCTTCAATTTTTAAGCTAAACACTGAATCTATTTATTCTCAAGTCCCGTCTGATTTTGTTCAGGTTTACCGCGTCTGCGCGCTGGCTTGCAAAGGCAAAGGCTAAGCGAAATTAGTCGAAAATTTGAGAAAAACTGCCCCTATACTTTGTTTGTTGGCGAACTCAAAGGCAACAAGGTCGTCGAGCATATTTTTTTCCGCCCGATCAAGTCTGAGGATGAAAAAACCGATTTTCTCGGACTTGCGCGATGACTGTTTTGTTCGAATTTCAAAATCACGGCATCGGGTCAAGGCTCGTCCGCGCAAGTCTGAAAACCGTTGCGGAAAACGGGTTTTCTGCCGCTTTTGTTCTCGGGCACGCAAATTATTACCCGCATTTCGGGTTTCGGTTTTGATATTGCGAAAACAGAGGGTTCTCGTAAGATTATGACGTTCCCGACAAAGTTTTTATGATTCTGGAACTGGAAAAAGACGCGATCAAAGATAAGAAAGGCTTGATCAAATACTGTCACGAATTTGCCGAAGTAAATTCTGCCGTTACTCACACGAGAGAGTTTCCGTTTCATTTTGAAAACCTTCATCAATCTCCAAAGTCCGCGAGATTCTGTCAAGATTCAAGCTCCGTGCTGAATCGTTGAAAGTTTCTCTGTAAAGCCCGCTTTTTCAAAGAACCCTTCGTTCGTTACGCTTTCGACAATATGTCCTTATTAGAGGACGAAAATTACGCCCGAATCAAGAATTTGGGTAATAGCACTGAAATCTAGTCTGGCGGCGATAAGCTTTTGCAGGGATTCACCGCACTATGGGCAGTATGCAATGCCCAATATCGAGCATTCCCTTTACTGATCATTTATTCAAGATGTTTTTCCAATTCATGTAGATAAAGCTCTCTTGACACGCTCCCGCGGCTCTTCCCGCAGCGCCGGCGGATCTACTGCCAAATCAAACAGCCTGATGTGATTCAGCAATGCATCATTCAGAAAGGAAACTATGATGTCAGGCGCAAGTGTGGTCAAGTTGGCCGTGACTGACCTAGCTCCTGTCGACGCTCTCTTGAGTCGCTATTTCTTCCAGAGATATGTTTCATCAATATCGTCAATTAACGATTTCAAGGTTTTATTTAACAGACTAGAGTTTAGAGTAAACCATTTCCCACAGCTGGGATTTTTTCCAACTTAAATGACGTAAAGCAATTGATCTTTTTGTCGTATTACCTGTTGTTGCGTTATTCCTATCCTGAATTCCAATTTTTATTCCAATCTGGTGGCATGAATTTTTTATATTTTGCATGCCACCATGACCGAATAGCGATATGTCTTAAAATATTGACCAGTCCTTTACGAATCTGCCCGGCAGTTTGAGGCTGATG
>NZ_FOUB01000178.1 GCF_900114745.1 Nitrosomonas communis
CTTCCGTAAGATTTAAATATATTTAAGCAGTAAAAATGGCCGATTGCACAAAGCCTGTGTTTATTTGAAATTCCAGTGCAATATAAAAACTTGAAAGCGACGGTTGATGTCATTATTCGTAAGAACAAGAATCCTTGACTCTAGATCTGGCGCCATTTGCTCTCTATTACCTAATAAGGTCATACCCACCAAAATTCATATCGCACCAGTATTTATCTGCTACAGCTTGATAGATATCAAAGCACATGGTGTGGTGTGGTATAGCCAAAATAAAACTCCCTTTTTCTGGTTTATGTACGCTTTCGTACAGATAATTCCCTGATCTTCTTGCTAGGATGAATTCTCCTTTTACACAAAAAGAAGGCTCATAAATATCACTAGTGAATCCATGCTAATGCTTGTGATAGGGCTATTTTTTTGTTAACGACGCAGTTTTGGATTGTTATTAGCAGCAAAATTAACTTAGCTAATCACAGTTCTTCAAAGACTCCACCAAACTAATAGATCTCGAACCGTTCTATACATGCCAATAAATTAATAAAAAAATCAAGGGAGTTATATCATGATACATAGTAAATTTCTTTTCAACATAGCATCTATAGTCAGTCTCAGTTTTTTATTTACTTGCGTATCCGCGCATACTAGTGACAAGCAGGATTGGGAAAAGAGCAGTAATTCAAAGAGTAATACTGAACAGCCCTATGGTAGTAGCAATAATGTTGAATGGGGCTCCACCGATGTGACCTACGATATCACTGCAAAAAATTTCATGAATATGAACGTTGTTGATCAGACTGGCAAGAAGATTGGCAAAATTGATGACTTGATATTGAGCAGAAAAGAAAAAGTTGCTTATGCAATAATATCAGTTGGTGGCCTCCTCGGCGTTGGTAATAAATCGGTCTCTGTCCCATTTCAGGATATAGATATACGCAAAGCAAAGAAAGAAGCTGTCATTGATCTTTCTAAGCAACAGTTAGAAAAAATGCCTGAGTTTAAATTGGAATATGCCAGTAGCCATAATTACCAGGCAAACGGTCTCTCTGCAACTAATGGCAGTGAAGATTACGATATAAACGCTAAAAAGCTTTTTGATATAGACATCATCGATAAAAATGGCAAGAAGGTAGGTAAGGTTGATGACTTGTTATTAAGTCCAAACGGCAAAGCTATGTATGGAATAGTGGATGTTGATGATATGCTCGGCATGGGTAAAAAATCGGTTGCCGTACCATTTCATCACTTAGCAGCTAATAGAACAGAAGAGAGAATTCTATTAGATGGTTATTAAGGAGCAGTTAGGGCCTGTTGACATTCCACATAGGTAGCCACAGATATCCACACGCTA
>NZ_FOUB01000138.1 GCF_900114745.1 Nitrosomonas communis
GCCGACAACAGCGATTTGTTTCATGTTGGTCTCCTGTTTAAGTTGAAATTGCTACCGTACCCCTAGCAGGGTGGAGGAGTCCATTCCATTGCTCTGGTAGGGAGTAATAGCAAGCTCAACTTCTCTCTGTTCGTTGGCCCCTGCCAGTTGCGTGCGCACAATGGCAGCCGCAAGGATCAGGGTGATTTCGCCGGCTCGGTGGCTGGCCGACATCTCAGATGGGTGAGGCAGTTCGAGGTGCTTCATGATGGCTCCAGGGAATGGTAATGGCTACACATAGTGCATGGCTTCTTCCCAATAGGATGGCAAAAGAGAGCAACAACTCGATTGCGTTATTTGTTTCGCAAGATATTTTTGCTTTTTAGTTTTTGCAATTATAGAATGCCGGTTTAGGAGGTTATTCATCATGCCCAAAAATATCAGTTTAGGCACTAGCCAAAAGATCTCACAGAAGTTGATCGGCTATCGCGTCAAGGCTGCACGCGAGGCAAAACAGTGGACGCAGGATCTGCTCGCTCGAGGACTGGGACTCAAGGACCGCCAATCCGTCTCTGATATCGAGAACGGTAAGCGTGCGCTCAAACCAGAGGAATTACTGCTGCTCTCCGAACTGCTGGAGCGGGAAATTGAATTTTTTATCGATCCTTTTGCCGTAGCTGGCGAGGCACAGTTCTCATGGCGTGTGGCCCCTGAAGTTTCCGAAGATCGTCTTGACGAGTTCGAGTTGAAGGCCGGTCAATGGATCGGCCTGCTGCGTTGGTTACGCGAACAGCGAGAAGGCCGGGCAAGCGTGCTCAAGCGTGCGCTACGTCTGTCGGCACAGTCATCATTCGAAGATGCCCAGGAGCGCGCCGAAAGTTTGGTAGCCGAGCTTGATTTGGGCATGATCCCGGCCGAAACGCTGATTGAAAAAATCGAGCGGGAGCTCGATATTCCTGTGCTGTTCACTCCTACCCGTCATTTGAGAACGAAGTCCACAACCTCGTTTTGTTTTTGTTTAGGTAATATAAATCAATAGATTACGCGCGGACTAATCAAGTGGTTGATTTACAGCATTGGTAGGTAATGGAAACTGCTCGATGATCCAACGAGTGAGAATGCCATTGATGACGCACCTCCAATCACAGCATTTGGTGAAATCGACAGGCTGATTTTGGTCGATTTAACAACTCACCTGCGTCTCAAACATGCCAACAAGATATCTTGGTTGATATTTCTTTTGATGCCCGGCATGATACGCACTTGAAAAGATTTCTTTCAGCCGTGTGGATTCAATTGTTTAGGACGAGCAGAATCAGTTTCGGAGGAACAGCGGCAGTCGTTACCAGCATGGCCTTGATTAGCGGTCTCAGTGCTGCAGACGCGACAAAATCAATTATTGTAAGCGCCCTTCTCATTGCAGCTCTCGCCGATAACCTTACCGACGCCTTGAGCATTCACACTTTTCAGGAATCTGAACAGCTTAATCAGAAATACGCCTTCATCGGAACTATAACGAATTTTATCACGAGGCTATTGTTAACCATTAGTTTCGTATTCCTGGTTGGATTGTCCCCGCTTGAGCATGTCGCCAAAGTGACTATTGCATGGGGGATGTTGCTCCTTGCCACATTAACTTATCTAGTGGCGCACGAACGTAAAGTGAAGCCCATGCTAGAAATTGTCAAACATTTGTTGATTGCTTCTGCGATAATCATAGCAAGCAATCTGATCCCAACCTGGATAGGAGCATTGCTGGGTTAATTTCACCCTTGCGCGAAGCCCTTCGGAAATCGTTGATAGTAGAAATATTGATTCTGAAATCCTGCCATAATTACTGGTATGGAAATATGCGACCCACTGCAGTATATTGCTAATCATAAAGTGCTTATTGTCAATGGCGGAATTCATTATTAACTCGCTCGACCCTTTCGTAGAACAGGGTATGCGTAAGTAACTGCTGAAACTGTATGGTCTCTATCTGAATGGCTTCATCGACAGCAGCAGGATCAGCTTAAGCACAGATCAAGCTTAAATTCATGCGCTGACGCACTTTGCCAGCTGGTCGCCCCCATATCGGCGCATCGCTTGATCACCGGTCAGAGCTGAAAACCGATCCACAGCACTAACCCTTCGATGAAGTCACGCCACAAGCCGGGTGGCTGCACGAGATAAGGATCGGCTGCGTGGCGTTCACGCTCGAACCATGCGCAAAGGCGGGCAATATCACTGGCGTCGTGCAGAGCAACCATGAGTTCGTAATTGAGGAACAGGCTCCGACTATCCAGGTTGGCTGAACCCGCTAGCGCGAGCACATCGTCGACGAACGCGGCCTTAGCGTGCAGCATCTGCGGCGCGAGCCAAACGCGCACTCTCGCAGTGGCAAGCGCGCGCAATGAACGATGCCGCGCAATGTCGGCTAGGAAATAATTGGATCTTGCAGGCAACAGTAAATCCACTTCCACACCCCGCCTTACCGCTAGGCATAGCGCCATCAGCAGTGCGTCATCGAGAAGGACATATGGCGAAACGAGGGCAATACGTCTGCTTGCGCGGTAGCCCGCGCTGACGAGCAGTGCGTGAATGGTATCGTCAGCCTGATCCGGGCCCGATGCGATAATCTGCCCTGAAGCCTCTGCTGCTACAGCGAGAGGGATGGGCTTAGCATTGGCCGTGGGCGCTTCGCTTCTCACGGCGAAGGCCCAATCACGCTCAAACAGATCGGCTGCCTGACGCGCGAGCGGGCCTTGCAGATCGAAGCTTAAATCATGCCACGACGAGCTGCTGGGCTGTGCATCGAAATAATGCGCGGCTAGATTACGTCCGCCGCACCACAACCGCTCTTGCACGCAGCCAGCGTCGGCAATCACGAGCTTGCGATGATTGCGTAGATTCGTTCGGCTCCGAAGATTGAAACGCAGCAAAGGCGCAAACAGCCCGACACGGCCTCCTGCCTGAACGAATGACAATAGATCGGGTCGCCCGCCCATCATGTAGCCCACACCATCAAGCAACAATCGTACCTCCACGCCGGAGCGCGCCTTGGCTGTGAGATGCGAGAGTATTGTCGCGCCTACGGTATCTCGCCCGAGTATGAAGCTGCATACATCAAGAGTATTGCACGCACCATCGATCAGCTGTAGCAGCGCTTGCAGCGACTCCGTGCCATCGACATGGATACATAAAGCCCGATAGTTAGCCGGACGCGGTTGCCCGAGTGCAGCAGCCATTTCAGCGGGCCAAACACCACGATCAGCGTTGAGTGGAATTGCATGGGCGCTCGCGCGTAAGCGACCGCTACGAGTGAGTTTGCGGGTGCCGAACAGCAGGTACAGCGGCAACGCAGCGTAAGGCAACAGCATCATGAACAATACCCAGCCAACCGCAGCGGAAGGATGCCGGCGTTGCTGCAGTACATGCGTGGCAACCACATACACGAGCAGACCAATGACGGCAAACAACCCGTGCAGCAGCAACCAATTCGTAAGTATAGCCGATCCTATATAAAATGATTTAAATTTCATAAGCGGCAAAGAGCTGCTCGATGGAACAACCTTCCCTTTTTCTGATAGCTTTGGCCTGGGCCCATTTTGGTTCAATATCATTTAAGTCTGGGGAATAAGGCGGCAGATATTCAAGCGTATGCCCGGCATTGGCAATAGTGGTTTGGATATCCAGCCGTTTATGGAAAGTTGCGTTGTCCATGACAATCACGCAAGCGGGTAGAAGTTTAGGTAAAAGGTCCTGCGTCACCCATGCATAGAAAATGTCGGCGGTGATATTGGCTATGAACAGGCTTATGGTCAGGAGCGTCTTTCCGATCA
>NZ_FOUB01000100.1 GCF_900114745.1 Nitrosomonas communis
ATCAAATCAGGTGCGGCACAACAGTCATTGACTTCTCCACCGGTGATTCCAAACTCAACTGGCAAGCCATAACCATCGACCGCTAAATGGATCTTTGTGGTATTGCCTGCACGGCTTTTCCCGATAGCCTGCGATTCTTGACTCGCTGCTCCCGCACTATGTTGATGCGCTTTAACATAACTGCCATCCATAAATCTCCATTCCCAATCCGGATCAACAGCCAATGCTTTGAAAACATTCAGCCATTTCCTGCTCAATGACCATGCATTGAATCTTTTATAGATGGAATTCCAGCAGCCGAACACCCTGGGCAGATCGCGCCACGGACAGCCAACCCGCATTCGATACAGTAGGCCTTCTACCGTCATGCGCAGATTGCGCTTGTTATAAATCGATTCTTGAAGCAGAATCTTCTCCAGCTTCGACCAGTACTCATCATTGAGCATCATTCGGGGCATCGCAAACTCGTTTTGTTGGGGGTGTAGGAACCCCAATATTACGAGTTTGTTTCTATCTATGAAATACTTATCTTAAAACGTCAACAGACCCTAGAAAATAGCTACTTTTATTTAATAAACCAGCGAATCAGATTTACCCACATTCTTCCATTGCTGCTTCCAGCTCTAGCCAGCTTTCTTCCAGTTCAGCAATCTTTCTTTCTAGTTCAGTACGGATATGATTGAGCTGGCTGATTTCCTCGTGCGTACGGTCCGTATAAGTAACCGGATCAGCTAATTGGTGATGGATGGCGGCTAACTCAGTTTGCGCAATAGACAATGTTCCCTCAAGTTTAGTTTGCTTGGAAAGAAGTGCTTTTCTATTCGGTTTAAGCGTCTTTGGCTGAGTAACTTTCTCTGGCTTGAGTTTAATCGCTTTATAGGCACACTGATTCTCAACCCAGTTTTTATAATCTTCCAAATCGCCATCAAATAGCTGGACCTGACCATCCGCAACGAGCCAAAATTCATCCGCCACGGCACGAATCAAACTACGATCATGTGATACCAGGATTACACTGCCGGTATATTCTTCCAGCGCCAGCATGAGCGCATCACGCATGTCCAAATCAAGGTGGTTGGTAGGTTCATCGAGCAACAGTAAGTGTGGTCGTTGCCAAGCGAGTAAAGCCAGCACCAGGCGGCTTTTCTCACCACCGGAAAAAGTCATCACCGGACGATCTTCACTGTCGGCAGCTAGCCCAAATCGTCCTAGGAAGGTGCGTAATGTCAACGTTGTTTCCTTCGGAGCGAGTTGCTGAAGATGCTGTAACGGTGTCATTGATCCATCCAATTTCTCGAACTGATGCTGAGCAAAATAACCAATACGGATATCTGATGCGATCTCTATTCGCCCAACACTGGGCTTAAGTTCAGCAATCAATAATTTGATTAGCGTCGATTTGCCCGCACCATTCGGTCCCATGAGCGCGATACGCATCCCTGCTCGCAAGAATAAATTAACATGCTGGAATAGCATCTCTCCACCATAACCAAAACCCATGTCTTCCACTTTCAGCAACACATCTGGACCTCGCTCGGGCGCATCAAGCTGTAACCGATAGTGACCATCATCTATATGGAGAGGGACGATGCGTGCCAGCCGCTCAAGCGCCTTAATTCGGCTTTGTGCTTGTTTAGCCTTGGTAGCCTTGGCTCGAAAACGCCGCACAAAATCTTCCATATGGGTAATATACCTTTGCTGCTGTTGAAAAGCTTGGTCCTCTTGAGCGATACGTTCAGCACGAGTACGTTCAAAATCCTCATAATTTCCTCCATAGCTATCAATGATCCGGTTATGAATGTGTGCAATGCGATTCACACATGTATTTAGAAATTCACGGTCATGTGAAACGACAATTAAGCTGCCAGGGTAACGAGCCAGATACTGTTCCAGCCAAAGAATAGCCTCCAGATCAAGATGATTGGTTGGTTCATCCAAGAGGAGTAAATCAGCTCGATGCATCAATGCGCGCGCTAAATTCAAGCGCATTCGCCAGCCACCTGAAAATTGACTAACAGGACGTTCCAAAACATCATTTGCAAAACCCAATCCATTCAGCAATTGGGCGGCATGCGCACGCGCTCCGTATCCATCGATTGCTTCATAGCGTTGCTGTGCCTCAAACCAGTTGGAATCATGTACTTGACGCATCAGGATTTGCTCTAATTGCCTCAATTCAACATCGCCATCAAGCACAAACTCCAATGCAGATTGATGAGAATTGATAATTTCCTGTTTAACAAAAGCAATCGTTTTTCCAGCTTGAAGAATAATTTCACCCTTATCCGGATGAATTTCCCCTCGTATCAAACGAAATAGAGTAGATTTACCGCAGCCATTTTTACCGACCAAACCCACACGCTGATTAGCAAATACCTGTAAATTAACATCCTGCAGAAGCGGCAGTCCATTTTGTAAATAGGTAAGATTCTGAATATTCAGCATGAACGATGACTAATAATCTTTTATCCAATGACTTCACATATAAAATGTGATAGGAAAAATCTTTTTATTGAAGAATCCAAGGTAATTATTATTATTTTTAATTACTTGATTTCAATATATTAAATAGGGAATTATCCTTGTAAATTAGTAATACTCTTGACATATCAAACAATCCACATTTTCTTTTTAAAATGATTTATTTCAATTTAAATTTATTTCAATATTTAATAAAACCACAACTATTTGATTAAAAATAGTTATTTTATGTACAAAAATTAATCAAATCATAAAATACTATTATAAATAATTATGTTAATGAAAATATTTACTACTTACTCACAAAGTTATCCACAAAAATTGTGAATAAATAATCCTGAAAAGCGATTTCATTGATTTTGATAGTGAGCATTTTTCAACGAAACGTATGCATAAATACTTTAGGCTTCCGGAACGAAACAGAAATTTGGTTACTTGCTTGCTCTATTTATCAGAGTGTATTTAAAGTGGCTGCCTGCTCTGATAAGTTTTGATCACCTGTTCTTTTATTTGAATACTCAGGTACCCATTTCGCTAAGGCCCACTTGACCTCCTCATCCTTTAGCACAGGTTGTTTGGTAAACCATTCCATGAATGATGCAAGCCATTGTTCATCAACTTGGTAAGACAACGTAATACTAAGCTTTTCATGTTGGGTTGGCAAAGTACTTTCACTTTCTGTCGCTAGCTCTTCATACAACTTCTCACCTGGACGCAACCCAGTATAGACAATCTTGATATCTTCTTCGGTCAGCCCAAGCAAACGGATCATATCTTTGGCTAAATCTACGATTCTGACGGGATCGCCCATATCCATAACAAAAATTTCCCCTCCACCTTTCACACCGCCCATCAAGCCCGCTTGCAAAACCAGTTGTGCTGCTTCCTGAATAGACATGAAATAGCGGGAAATATCAGGATGTGTCACAGTAATCGGTCCACCTTTTGCGATTTGCTCCTTAAATTTAGGAATCACGCTACCAGTACTTCCTAAAACATTACCGAACCGCACAATGACAAAACAAGTTTTGAATGATCCAATATACTTATTCTCAGCATGTAACACTGATTGCTGTAGCGCCTGACAAACCATTTCTGCCAATCGCTTGCTGGCACCCATTACATTGGTAGGATTCACAGCTTTGTCAGTTGAAATTAGCACAAATTTTTCTACAGCATGTTCAATAGCTACTTCTGCCAACACATATGTTCCCATGACATTATTCAACATAGCCTGCCAGGCATTTTCATTTTCCATTAAAGGCACATGTTTATAGGCCGCAGCATGGAATACTACCGTGGGCTGATATTTATCAAATATTTGTGAGAGTCTTGCACGATCTTTGACATCTCCGATCACAAAAGCCATAGAGATAGCTGGAAACTTGATGAGGAATTCTTCTTGAATAGCATAGAGCGCAAATTCATTCAATTCAAACAAGATTAGCTGCCTAGGGTTAAATGCCATGATTTGCCGACACAGTTCAGAACCTATCGAACCACCCGCACCAGTAATGAGTATCGTTTTTCCAGTCAGCAGATCATGCAAACCTTTCGTATCGAGCACCACAGGCGCACGGCCAAGTAAATCATCCAGCTCAACATTGCGGATTTGTGATACTGTCATTTTCCCACTGACAAGGTCAGCATAGGATGGAATCGTCAGTGCCTTAACACCTAGATCTGCGCACATTTCGAGCGCCTGGCGCCGCTCATTCTGAGAAGCTGATGGCATGGCAATAATGACATGACCCACACCTAATTTTGCTACCCATGCAGGTAATTGACTGATCATACCCAAAACCCGAACGCCATGAAGACGAGCCCCTAATTTTTTGGGACTCCCCCCCAGCAAACCTATTACCTGCCAATCAGGGCTACGATCCAGTTCTTTTACCAGATTGATAGCAGTACTTCCTGTCCCCAAGACAATGACTGGCTTACGTTCCGAATTCTTTAAGCTGTAAAATCGTCCTTCTTTCCACGACCGATATAAAATGCGGCTCCCTCCCATGATTAGCAGCAAGAGTAATGGGGTAAGGAATATCACTGCACGTGGTAGCAAGACAGGCAGTTTCAGCATGAATATTACAAACGGGACAATTACTGCGCCGAAAATAACGGTTAGCAGAATTCGTTTTAAATCTGGCAAGCTGGCATAGCGCCATAATCCCCGATACAAGCCAAATGAATAAAAGATAGCCGCTTGAGTTGGCGCAATCCAGATTAAATTTTCCTTGAGTGAAGCTTGAAAATCAGCAGGAATTTCAAAATTGAAGCGGAATAAATAAGCGAACCACCACGCTACGATCACTGCAATAAAATCATGAATGAAAGCAATGAGTGAGCGTTTATGAATTTTACTTGCAATCATCCTGTGTTTTAGTGTAGCGATAGCGTTGATAACAATCAAAAGCCAGCATTATAATTAAATAAATACTTCCCCACATCACCGTCAACCAGCTCTGGGTGATAAAGTCATAACTGTTTGCCCATACTGCACTCCCGCCAACCATCAGCATCAATAGATATCCCAATAAGGCTGTATTGCGGTGCCCAAACCCACTCTGCACAATTCTCTGGTAATAATGCTCACGGTGTGCTTGCCAAACCCTTTCACCACGGAAAAATCGCTTTATCAGCGTCATACTCGCATCGACTATAAAAGGTGAAAATATCAGTAAAGGCAACCAAAAAGACCATAAACCCTTAACCCAACCTAAAATGCCGAACGCTGCCGCTAAAAAACCCAATGGTACTGCCCCCACATCTCCCATGAATATTTGGGCTGGATGAAAATTGAAGCGTAAGAAAGCCCCAGCGGAAGCCATAATACAAAAGTTAATCATGGCAAATTCCATATCGCCTGCAAGCAAAGCTGTTACACCATAATAACCAAAACCGATGAGTGCCATACCACCCGCTAGCCCATCAGAACCATCCATAAAATTATATAGGTTAGACATCCAGGCAATTGCCAGTCCCATTCCTATCACCATGACCCAATTGTAGCCATCTAGTAAAAGCATCGCAGAAATGCCAATGGCAACAAGAATATGGGCCAGTAAACGCACCAGCACAGATAAACCCTTCACATCATCAGCAAAAGAAATAAGCGCAAGCATGCCAAATCCTACCCACAATGAAATAGGCAATGAAGCAGAAAACAGCAGCCATACAAACAATATCGAGAAGATCAGACCGATACCACCAGTCCGAGGAACAGGAGTACTATGTAACGAGCGTTTATTTGGAAAATCCAGGATCTTGAGTGCATTACCTTTCACCAACCAGAAAATAAGTAAATAGGCCACTAGGAAAGATAGCAAAGGAACTGCAACAAGTTGAAAAGAAAATTCTGAATTCATGAAGCAGAATTATGCTGGAAAAAACAGGCGATAGGCGAGCAAGGCGTTGAATAAAGATCCAACCAATTCTCCTAACTCGTCAAATTCAAAAATGAGAATAGTAATTCCATTTCCAAATCAAACGCAGCTTTGCCCGCTTCTCTTTGTCGTATTATTTATATTACCTGCGGCTCGCCTTGGCGTCATGTTTGATTTGGAAATGGAATAATACTTTTCTCTTACTTTATTGCCTTATTGCAACCACTTCCTATCCAGCAAAAAGAAAGCAGTTGCATAATTTATAAGTTTTGTTTCAATCAAACTTATATTGTCATGGTATTCGCTGCATAGGTTTGATAAGCGGCCACTTCCGCAGCACCACGCTCTACCTTCATACCCATATTGGATAAAACAGTTTCCAAGGCGTTAAGGCAGAAAACAACATTTTCAACTCGACTTGAATTACCCATTAAACCGAAGCGCCAAACTTTCCCAGCAAAATCTCCTAAACCAGCTCCGATTTCCAAATTGAAATCAGCCAGCAACCTACGGCGTACTTCCTTATCATCTACGCCTACTGGTATATGTACGGCATTCAGCTGAGGCAAGCGATAGGGTTCAGCCACCACATATTCGATACCCATCGTCTGCAAGCCGGCTTTTAGCGCCTTGTGATTACGTTGATGCCGTGCCCAGGAATGTTCCAGCCCTTCTTCGTATAGCATCAATAAAGCTTCGTGCAATCCAACCAGTGAATTGGTAGGTGCCGTATGATGATAGGTTCGTGAAGAGCCCCAGTAACCCAATAGCAAGTTGATATCCATGAACCAGCTTTGTACCTTATGTTTTCGGTTCTTGACCAGATTCACTACGCGCTCTGAGAAACTTACTGGAGAAAGACCAGGAGGGCAGGACAAGCATTTCTGGCTGCCGGAATAGACTGCGTCAATTCCCCATCCATCGATATAAATGGGTGTCCCACCTAGCGAAGTGACCGTGTCCATGATCGTTAAGCAGTTATAGCGCTTAGCTAGATCACTAAGAGTTTTAGCATCAGACTGTACACCGGTAGAAGTTTCAGCATGAACAAACGCCAGAATTTTCGTATCTGGATTATTTTTTAAGGCATCTTCCACTTTCTGAGGATCAACAGGCTCTCCCCACTTGTCATCCACCACAACAGCCACTCCCCCATGGCGTTCGACATTCTCAACCATACGCCCACCAAACACGCCATTGCGACAAACAATTACCTTATCTCCTGGCTCGATCATGTTAACAAAGCACATTTCCATACCGACTGAGCCAGGGCCTGATACAGGAAAGGTTAGCAAATTATTTGTCTGAAAAGCATAACGCATCAAACTTTTCAGCTCCTCCATCATGTCCACAAATACTGGATCCAGATGACCCAAGGTGGGACGCGCCATTGCGGACAAAACACGCGAATGGGTATCGGATGGCCCGGGGCCCATCAAAACACGTTGAGGTGGATAAAAGATCGAAATTTTCTTCTCTGGGCGAAAGTCTTGGGTGGCCATTGATATTCCTAAAATATAAAAATAAACAAACAGTATGCTTGAACATATAAAGATGGCGATTCTATCAAGTGATCAGGCATTTGACTATACTCAATTCCAGAAAACGACTTTAGAATCAACTAAGTTTTATTACTAAAAAGGTTTGGTTAGCGTTTGATTATTAGAGTAAAAGATACTGCTTGAGCACTTGTGAAAAAGTAAATTGAAGAAAAAACAGTTTGGTGAGTTTGGTTTAATCCAAAGAACCCTGCACTTCTTTGACTAGTTTAGCCAGTTTTGCTACATCCAGTATGTGCAGATTACGCCCCCGCTGCTCGATCAAATTAATCTTAGCCAAACTGGCAAATTCCCGACTCACTGCTTCACGATGGGCGCTAACAAAACAGGCTAATTCAGCATGAAGGGGCGCTGGTGAGATAATGGCAGTATTGAGTGATACCATGCGTTCCCTTGCCAAGCGCCATAATTCAGCATGGATACGGTTTCGTACAGCCAGTGTGCTGAAGTCAAAAACTCTTTCAGTTAAACGACGTACCTGACCAGTCAGTCGTCTCAAAATAGCATTGCAGAAAGCAGGATAGGTATGAATTAATTCCCAAAAAGTTTTGTCAGGTATAGATGCTAGCAAGCTATCCGTTTTAGCGATAGCGGTTGCAGAGCGTGGCAAACCATCTATTGCTGTCAACTCGCCAAACATTTCTCCTGCAGGCAAATCACACAGAATGACTTCATCGCCCGATAATGCATAATAATGGACTCGGATCATGCCTTTTAAGACAAAAAAGACGCTGTTGTTATGATCTTGATAACGCACAATCTCCTCGCCTGCGGCAGAATGTTGCTGATGAAAAGATTGTATAACTATCCCAAGATTAACCGAAGAAAGACCATGAAATTCTTTGATATCCGAAAACAAAGAGGGAAAAGATTGATTAAGTAACGTGAGTTTGACATAAGAAAAGCTGTAAAAGAAACCTGAATTCCTTATGACGAAGTGGTTTTGGAAAAGAATTTCATCACGAGAGGAGTCAGATTCCCATGGATACTATAACGATTTTTTGTGCGAGTGACGACTTTTGTAAAAAGTTTGAGCCGCGTTGGGAGCAGTGCTTATTAGAGTCGTCGCTGAAACGGCGTCGGCAGCAAGGAG
>NZ_FOUB01000175.1 GCF_900114745.1 Nitrosomonas communis
TCCCGCTTTCCGTTTGCAGTGGGAACAGGTGGAAAATCGAATCTACCTTATATCATCGGTATCATTGTGTTGGCAGCTGCTGCTGCTTTATTCTTAATGCGTAGTAAAAAGAATAAAGTAACAACTGCTTAGCTAAAATTAGCGCAGCATAATGTTTGATCAATTTTGGTTAATCGTATTCAGAACAAATTTTTACTAAGACTATTACCCATTATTGTGTTTTGCTTTAGATAATCATTATGGCTCTATACTAGCAGGAATACTTTGTTAGTCTAGAGCCTAGGTTAAATTACCTCCGGCAAAGCCGGAGGCTTATTTTTTTAACCCCTCAAAGGGACAAAAGCTGGCGCGCCTAAAGGTGGCCTCCTCATACCCCTAGCTTGAGCTGATTACAATGCGCATCTTCTTTCTCGTGATGTCAAATATATTCTTTGACCATCTCTTCATCTAATCCCACCGTAGATACAAAATAACTACGCGCCCAAAAAACTCTCACCTGTAAAATTCCTTGTTCTTCCCATAAATCTCCGCGCAATCGATATTGCACTTTTTCCCTTGATATATATTACTACGTAATTCCATTTCTAAATTAAAATTGACATTGTCGGCTTCACCTTGCCGTATCCTTTATACTGTCTGCGGCTCGCCTTCTCGTCATTTTTGATTTGGAAATGAAATAAGATACTGAGTAGTTCGGAGGAATATTGATGCACATATGCACATGATCAGGCATCAGATGTGTCCTTCCACTATCTGACATTCTTTCTGCTCTGCTAACTCGTGAAATATCGTCCTAAGGTGCTTTCGGATTACTCCAAATATTACTTTCTTTTTTCTCTTTGTGATAGATACGACATAGTACTTACAGTCCCATGTTGTATGGGCCAAACTCTGATAATCTTTCATTTGATTCTCCTAGCTCTTGATCAAGCTAAGAGAATCAGGGTGACCATATCACACGGTCGAACCTTTAATAGTTCTCCGGAAAATCCGGGGGATTACCTTATTTATTTAACGCGAGATCGTAGACTTATTCACGCCAGCTTCATTCGCTATCTTTCCTTACTTATTCCAAATCCTAATAGAAAAGTAAATTATTTATATAATAATATTATTTATTTACAGATAGTTACATTATCTTTAATTGCTGTTTATATTAAAAATTGGAATTACACCTGCTTTCTTTATCCGTAAACCTGATGGCGTTGCTCTCGGGTGAACTGCTGACAATACTTCTTCATCTGATTCCTTTTTGGTTCTTCCGGAAATTGCGTACATAGGCTCAGTGACAGATTAAAGAAATGATGGAAAAGTAGAGCAAGACAGATTGAAATAGCACTATTTTTACTCATGAGGCTTTTTTTAAAATGTCGACGAGTTTGGCTTGATCACGTTTTTGGCATAATTGGTTATTTTCATCAAAGTACGCGTTATATTGCGCATGCCATAGTCGTTGCAA
>NZ_FOUB01000099.1 GCF_900114745.1 Nitrosomonas communis
TCGTGATTCTGGTGATGACATCGTTCTTCCTTGTAAAAAGTTCAAGGATAGCGATCATGTATCTGGGTGTTAATGTGGAAGGGTTGGAGGCTTACGGTTAAGCGAAGTGAGATTGGAGAGGATAGTGAGATGTTTAGCGCCGACATCCCTAATCTGGTTACCCCCCAGGACAAGCGAAGTAAGGTTGGAGAGAGCAGCGAGATGTTTAGCGCCGGCCTCCCCAATCTGGTTACCCGCCAGGTCAAGTGAAGTGAGATTGGAAAAGGCAGCGAGATGTTTAGCGCCGGCATCCCCAATCTTGTTAACCCCTAGGTCAAGCGAAGTGAGATTGGAGAGGGCAGCGAGTTGTTTAGCACCGGTTTCCTCAATCTGGTTACTCCTCAGGTTAAGTGAAGTGAGATTGGAGAGGGTAGCGAAATGTTTAGCGCCGGCATCCCCAATCTTGTTAACCCCCAGGTCAAGCGAAGTAAGGTTGGAGAGAGCAGCGAGTTGTTTAGCGCCAGCTTCCCCAATCTGGTTGCCCGCCAGGTCAAGTGAATTGAGATTGGAAAAGGCAGCGAGATGTTTTGCGCCGGTATCTCCAAGCTGACTATTCCAAAGGGCAAGCGAAGTGAGGTTGGAGAGGACAGCGAGATGTTTTGCGCCGGCTTCTCTAATCTGGTTACCCCCAAGGTCAAGCAAGGTGAGATTGGAGAGGGCAGCGAGATGTTTAGCGCCAGCTTCACCAATCTTGTTATACCCCAGGTCAAGCGAAGTGAGATTGGAGAGGGCAGCGAGATGTTTAGCGCCGGCATCCCCAATCTTGTTATACCCCAGGTCAAGCGAGGTGAGATTGGAGAGGGCAGCGAGATGCTTAGCGCCGGCATCCCCAATCTGGTTACCCCTCAGGTTAAGTGAAGTGAGATTGGAGAGGGCAGCAAGATGTTTAGCGTCGGCATCCCTAATCTGGTTTTTCCACAGGACAAGCGAAGTAAGAGAAGTTAGGGGGAGAAGCTTCTCGCATAGATCCTCTACAAATTCGGTTAATTGAAAAACGCGTGAATATCCTTGTAAAAAGATTGGCAAGTTTACTGAACTCATTCTCACGTCTGGTGCGAGTAGAACAAGTTCTGAATACTCTTCGGATCTGATTTGGGAGAGTAGCTTATCCAGCTCATCTGCAGAAACTCTCTGCATGATTTTTCTGCTTTCTGTCATGATTTATTTAGCTTTATATTCGATCAGATAATTTTATTAACTGGCACTACACCCTGAGGTTTTATGCAAGGGGCGGGGAATCGGTTTTAAGGGATGATCTTGTTAGCATCCATCAAGGTTAAGTGCGTGAGGAAAGGCATCACCAATTTGATGAAGGCAAAAATACTTAAGCTATCAAAGTGTCTTTTGTGAGAGAGGTAGCTATTTATGTATGTAATTCATATCTTTGGCAACGTCACGCCCTGCTGAAATTGGTATTTACCGTTCCTATCCTTGTAAGAGGTTTCACAGATTTCGTCCGCTTCAAAGAAGATCACTTGGGCAACACCTTCATTAGCGTAAATTTTGGCGGGTAGCGGGGTAGTGTTGGAGAATTCGAGGGTGACGTAACCTTCCCATTCTGGCTCAAACGGGGTGACATTGACAATGATTCCGCATCGGGCATAAGTGGATTTTCCGAGGCAGATTGTGAGAATATTGCGCGGAATGCGGAAGTATTCAACGGTGCGCGCAAGGGCGAAGGAGTTAGGGGGAATGATGCAGACTTCACTTTTGACATCAACGAAGGAATTCGAATCAAACTGCTTGGGGTCGACAATCGTCGAATTCAGGTTAGTAAAGAGTTTGAATTCATCTGAGCAACGAATATCGTAGCCATAACTCGAAGTGCCATAGGAAACGATGCTGTTGCCATCTTTGTGCTTGATTTGTGCAGGCTCGAATGGTTCGATCATTCCGTACTCAATGGCCATTTTGCGGATCCATTTGTCTGATTTAATGGTCATATCAGTAATTAGTCATTCTCCATAATTATTTTAGTAAACACCTCAGAATAATCCTTTGATAGATTGGCGATTTTGACTGCCACCCGCCGTGCAATGGTACGATAGATTTCGGCAACCTGCCCATCCGGCTCAGCGATTACAGTAGGTTTGCCTGAATCAGTGTGTTCGCGGATTTTAATATCCAGCGGCAGGGCGCCTAACAGCTCGACCTCATAATCTTTGCACATCTTTTCCCCACCCCCTGTTCCAAAAATGGGCTCGGTATGGCCGCATTTTGAGCAGGTGTGCATGCTCATGTTTTCCACGATTCCCAGAATCGGGACGCCGACTTTCTCAAACATTTTCAGCCCTTTGCGGGCATCCAGCAAAGCAATATCTTGGGGAGTGGTCACGATGACTGCACCGGTCACGGGCACTTTCTGCGCGAGCGTCAATTGAATATCGCCAGTACCGGGCGGTAGATCAATGACAAGGTAATCGAGCTCATGCCAGCGGGTATCATTCAATAATTGCTGCAAGGCCTGCGTCACCATCGGACCGCGCCATACCATCGGTGTTTCTACATCAATCAATAAACCGATCGACATGGCTTGGATACCATGGGCACGCATCGGTTCGATCGTCTTACCATCCGGTGATTCAGGTTGACCGCTGATGCCAAGCATCTGGGGTTGTGACGGGCCATAGATATCCGCATCCAGGATGCCGACATTTGCACCTTCAGCAGCGAGCGCAAGCGCCAGATTGACCGCGGTAGCCGATTTGCCAACACCTCCTTTGCCGGAAGCGACGGCAATCACGTTTTTCACCCCGGGAATCAGTTTGACGCCGCGTTGCACGCTATGCGGGATAATCTTGCTGCTGACATTGACGGTTACGTTGCAGATAGCCGGAATAGCTTTCAAAGTATTGCTGACTTGCTGGCGGATCGATTCGATCACGCTTTTGGCCGGGTAACCCAGTTCAATATCAAGCGAAACATTGCTGCCATCAATTTTGATGTTGTGTACTTCCTTGCTGGTGACGTAGTCTTTACCCGTGGTAGGGTCGATGGTTTCCTTGAGGGCGGTTTCTATTTGTTGTTCTGTAATCGCCACGGTGCAACTCCTTTATGCAGAGCATGATTTATTGAAATGATTGATGTTAACAAATATCGGGGGAAAGTATCCAGTTTGTTACAATGCACCTTCCCGAACATTCAACATACCGACGATCGATGAACACACGCAAGATGCTGATTACTTCCGCACTGCCTTATGCCAATGGCAGCATTCACCTTGGCCACTTGGTGGAATATATTCAAACCGATATCTGGGTTCGCTTCCAGAAAATGCAAGGACACACCGTTTATTACGTGTGCGCTGATGATACGCATGGTACGCCCATCATGTTGCGTGCCGAGAAAGAAGGCATGACGCCGGAAGCTCTGATCGCTCGTGTGCATGGTGAGCATTTGCGTGATTTTACCGGCTTTCATATCCAGTTCGATAACTACTACAGTACGCATTCACCAGAAACTCGTCAGTATTCAGAGAATATTTATCACAAGCTGAAAGCAGCAGGCCTTATCAAAGTACGTGCTATCGAGCAGCTGTATGACCCGGTCAAAAACATGTTTCTGCCGGATCGTTTCGTCAAAGGAGAATGCCCTAAGTGCGGTGCAAAAGATCAATATGGTGATTCCTGCGAAGCCTGTGGCGCAGCCTATGCACCGACAGAATTAAAAAATCCTTACTCTGCGGTTTCGGGTGCGGCACCCGTGAAAAAAGCCTCCGAGCATTTCTTTTTCAGTTTATCCGATAGTCGCTGTGCGGATTTTCTGCGGCGTTGGACACGGGAAGCTAATCATCTGCAAGCAGAAGCTGCCAACAAAATGCACGAATGGTTAGGGGAGGCTGGAGAAAACAAACTGTCTGACTGGGATATCTCACGTGATGCGCCCTATTTTGGCTTTGAAATACCCGGCGAATTCGGCAAGTATTTTTACGTCTGGCTCGATGCGCCGATTGGTTACATGGGGAGTTTCAAAAACTTGTGTGCGCAGCGTGGTATCAATTTTGATGAATTTTGGCAGAAAGGTAGCGCTACCGAACTGTATCATTTCATCGGCAAAGACATCCTGTATTTCCATGCGCTCTTCTGGCCGGCTATGCTGGAAAATTCAGGCTATCGCACACCGACCCAGATTTTTGCGCATGGCTTTCTCACTGTGAACGGTGAAAAGATGAGCAAATCACGCGGTACCTTTATTACTGCGGAAAGCTATTTACAGCAGCAGCTTAATCCGGAATGGTTGCGCTATTATTATGCTGCCAAATTGAACGGCACATTGGAAGATATCGATCTCAATCTGGAAGATTTCACGGCGCGCGTGAATTCGGATCTGGTCGGCAAGTACATCAATATCGCCAGCCGTTGCGCAGGATTCATCAGCAAACGGTTTGATGGAAAGTTGGTGACTGGCGAAGAATATCATACGTTGCAGCAAATGATCGATGAGCGCTTTGCTTCCTGGCAATCTGGCGTTATCGAGCAAGCCTATGAAGAGCGAGATTTTTCTGCAGCTGTGCGGCAAATCATGAAGCGCGCAGATGAAGTAAACGAACTGATTCAAGAGCTGGCGCCCTGGGAAATCGCCAAAGAGACTGCACGCAATAACGAATTACATCTGGCCTGCAGCCTGGGCATTCAACTGTTCTATTTGCTTTCGTGTTACCTGAAACCGATTCTGCCTGCCACAGCAGCAAGAATCGAGCATTTCCTCAATTGCGCATCACTTCCTTGGCCGAAACAAAACACCGGCCAAGCTTTATCTACAGTGCTATTGCCAGCAGGACACACGATCAATCCCTACCAGCACCTGATGACGCGCATTGATGCCAAACAAATTGGCGCCTTGATTGAAGCCAACAAACAGACCATTACCCCAACTCCTGATTCTCATTCCCGCGTACGCCATTCAGAAGCGCAGCAGCATATCCAACAACGTGCGATTGCACCGATCGCGGAAACTATCTCGATCGATGATTTCAGCAAGATCGATTTACGCATTGCTCGCATTGTTAATGCAGAACATGTGGAAGGTGCGGAGAAATTACTTAAACTCACACTGGATATCGGCTCGGAGCAGCGCACGGTATTTGCTGGGATTAAATCCGCTTATGATCCAGAAAAGCTCAAAGGACGCCTCACCGTCATGGTCGCTAACCTCGCGCCGCGTAAAATGAAATTTGGTTTGTCGGAAGGGATGGTGCTGGCGGCAAGCGATGGAAGCAGTGGGGGAGGGCTGTTTATACTTTCACCCGATGAGGGTGCGCAGCCGGGGATGCGGGTGAAGTAGGTGAGTTGGGGAGCTTCTGAAATGAATAATGAACTAAAAAACGAAATAATATATGAAGTATATTGGTACGGTCCCTACGATCCAGATTCCCTTGAAGATGTCCATTCCAACAACGTCCTCTACATGATTTGTGGCACACGCAGTCTATATGGACGTAACGTACCATTATATATCGGAAAAACAGAACGAAGCATCCAAGCCCGCCTAAATGAACATCGTACTTGGATTGAAGATGAGCCAGACCCCGTCAAAGTTTATACAGCAGTAATTGGAAAATTTATGAGTTGGTTGCATAACTCTAGTATCGTGGAATACCTACCTCTCGACAGATCAGTCATTGAAGCAGTGGAGTCGTTGCTTATTTACTTACATCAACCGGTATATAACCAACCTCAAAAGAAAGAACTGTTCTGCTATCCCGTGAAATTAGACTTTTCAACACTGGACATAGAAACATTTTATATCCAGAGATTTCAGGAAGATACTATGCTGGTATTTAAACGTTCTAACATTTTTGCCAGCGGATCATCAAAAAGCTTCTCTTTCTGCACTCCGCAGACTAATACCTTATGCACATCGAAATGATTTATACGAAAGATGAAAAAGTGTCGGGGAGTAAAATGCTGCCATTTGAACAGGGTGGATTAGACTCTCTATGCGGTATTTACAGCATTGTAAATATAGGAAACGGCATTTTGCTGGAGTCGAGACCCCAGATCTAAGAACTTTTTGGACTGAAGTCGCTTCATTTCTGAACAAGAACAACGGCGCAAATAGAGCTGTCCTTCTAGGTATATCTGGATTTCACGGCCATTGGACTGTTGTGAAATAAATCAGTGAGAGCAGAATCGATTTGCTTGATTCCAGTGGGCTTCGCCATTTTAATCGGATCAACTGTACGACACATAAATATAATGTTAAAGGACAACGTCGCCACGTTTTGTGCCCAGCACAAACTTACTTCCTCGGAAAAACCCATAACAATCAGGCTCTCTAGCCCGCGATCGGGTTGGGGTAACGGACATGATCCGTTACCCCAACCCGATTGATACAAATGGTGCAATGCGCTTCGCTTATTACATCTTACCTACTGTACCGAATAACATTTGTCAGAGCGAAGGTTATGTGATCAGTCTGAAAGCTTACTATTTTTTATCAAAGAGGAACTATTAGATGCTGCAAAATAAAATTCTCTCACTTGTTTCAGCTCTGGTGATGGCTGTATCTATCAGCAGTCCAGCTTGGGCTAAAGGTGGAAACCGAGTTTATTGGATAGCAGCGGATGAAGTATTGTGGGATTATGTGCCTTCCTTTCCTGTTAATCCGATGACAGGCAATGAATTTACTGCAGAAGAGCGTGTATTCGTCGAGCAAGGAATTGGCCGACGATATTTAAAGTCTGTCTATCGGGAATATACCGCCGGGTTTGGTGCGGTAAAACCACGTGTCGCTGAGGAGGAGCATCTTGGTATACTTGGGCCTGTCATTCGGGTAGCCATAGGAGACAGAATTACTGTTCATTTTAAAAACAATACCCGTTTTCCAGCCAGTATCCATCCACATGGCGTGCGTTATACCAAGGAACACGAAGGCGCTGCCCATTCAGCAAATGACAAGCATAAATCTGGCGGAATCGTGAAACCGGGAGGGGAGCACACTTATATTTGGGAGGTTCCAGAGCGTGCAGGTCCTGGCCCAAATGATCCTTCTTCCATCGCCTGGGTTTACCATAGTCACGTGAATGAGTCTGCCGATACCAATGCCGGGCTGATTGGTCCGATCATTATCTCAAGTAATAAAGATAAACCACTGGGTGTAGATCGTGAATTTATTTCACTTTTTACTGTATTTGATGAAAACGCTAGCTTATACAAAGATATCAATCTTTCCACCTGCACGGGTTCCTGTGACCCGAAAAGCGAAGAATTTGAGGAAAGTAATTTGAAACATGGAATTAACGGATTGGTTTATGGCAATAATAAAGGTTATGTCATGCGCAGTAGTGATCGGGTGCGTTGGTATATCATAGGTATGGGTAGCGAGGTCGATCTTCATTCACCGCATTGGCATGGCGCCACTTTATTGCATAATGGTAATCGCCTGGATGTAACTGAAGTGTTGCCAGCGGCTACCAAAACGCTGGATATGCAGCCAGATGTCAAGGGCAACTGGATGTATCATTGTCATGTCAATGATCACATCAAGGCTGGCATGACGACAACTTTTACGGTCGAATAAAAATAGCGGCCACCAAAAAAATGGTAAAGGTTTTGTAAATTGGGTCGATAACGAATTTGTAATAACTTTATCATGCTCTTATATAACCCGATGAGCCAGCGTACCGCGTAGGATGCAATCATTATTATACCTTTGATACAAATGATGCAATGCGCTTCGCTTATTACACCCTACTGCTCATTTCTTTGCGATTGAGTTTGTATCCATTTCACCTATTTTAAGTTAGGTTCGTTTTGTTGCCTAATATAGGTTTTCAGCTTTCTATCCTGCACCGCATCTTCCCCTCCCTCCCCACCACCGGGTTCCCCACCGCCAGTTTGCCCAGCATTAGAAAGCATGCGAGCAAACATGCAAGCGACTTCAGAAAAGATGCTGCTGCAACGGCTGCCTATTCGGGCGCATCTACACGGGCCAACCGAATCATATCCAGCCTGTTGGCATTCCATGATTTGATTGACTGCATCCACGCAATCCATTACACCATCGACACTTTGCCAACCTTCGACAGTGCCGTCAGTTGATGTGCCATAAACAAACGTGCTTGATTCGCATGTGGAACTTCTATTCCAGGTGCAATTTTCCTGATTTTCATAAGAACAGCCGGGTGATGTCCCGTAAGAAGAATATAAGCCTTTGATACAGGATCCTTTTTCTAAATCGGTAGATCCTCCAGGAGCCAGGTGGAAATCATAGCTTGAGCTGTTATCAAAATACCACCAGTCCGGATAACCACTTAACGTGACATTGGGTGGCATATTACATATTCGGTAGTCAGCAGCGTAACTATTTATTATAGGAAGACTTAGCCATAGGACACATATAGCACAACCAGATAATTTTGATTATAATTTAGAGATGGCCTATTCACTGGATTTCCGCCGTAAAGTTCTGTCTGTCAGAGAGAAAAAAGGACTTACGATAGCCGAGGTGGCGGCCGTTTGATGTTGGCGTGGCGAGCGTGACGCGTTGGGTTAAGAACATCCATCGTAAACCTCAAGGGTTTCGCCAACGCAAGATTGATCTTGATGTGTTGCGGCAGGATATTCGCGATTATCCTGATGCTTATCAGTACGAGCGGGCAAAACGTATAGGTGTGGCGCAAAACGCTATTTTTCTGGCGCT
>NZ_FOUB01000097.1 GCF_900114745.1 Nitrosomonas communis
CCTGGGTTACAAAAGTCCGAATCAATATGAAGCAGATGCAGCAAAATCGATAAAAGCAGCTTAACTGAGGTGTCCGATTTTACTTGACCACGTCAGTACGTGATGTTAAGAGAAAACCTTATAAGCGAACCCGCGAAGGGGGAAAGTATCAATGCATGTATGAGGGGCGGATCATCCCGTATTAGCGATGAAATTTCTGTAATGGAAATGGAGTGAAGGGGATGTGTTGGCTCAGGCTAAGCACCTGCCAACCTGGCTCGGGGAAGAGTGTATGCTTTGCCTGTAGTATTGGCATTGAGAGGTGCTAATGGAATGGCCGACAGGAGCCGTATGAATCGAGAGGTTCACGTACGGAGTCTGTGAGGAGCTGGAGGTGAAACTCCTCCGGTTTACTCGACCTTTTTTATTATGAATTGGAATAACAAGTCATTATGAGCATTGATACCCGCTCCATCTGAACCCGATACTATAGCAAAACCAGCTAGAAATGATTCAAGGAGTATTCTCATTATATCTCATCTAGCATAAATGGGCATACGCGAAAGTGCTGCGTAAACAACATTGCCAAACCGTTGAGATGCTCTTCAAATTCTATATATTCTGAATCATTTTTAGCTGGTTACGCTATAGCATAGCTATAGCTAAGGTTACCAAAGGCTGCAGCTTTTGGCTATGACATAAATCACCGGTTCTTGCAAATTCAGATCATTTGCTTCATTGCAGAAATCTACCTTTAACATGGGGTGGAATAGATTTCTAGTCTTCCGTCTGGTAGCTAATTTCAAAAGTACAAGTTTATGTAAACACTAGCCATGAATAGCTTAAGCGGTTGAATTTATTCAAGTTATTGCCCGCTGCTGAAGCAATTGCCATTAATTCACAATATTCTTAGGCTATAGTGGCATGAATTAACAAAATACCTTGACGCCATTATAAATATTTATTTAAAAATGATGTTGTAATATTGAGACAGATATCTGAGCATCATTAAGTAATTGTAATGATATATATTTTTATATTAATCAATTATTATTACTAATTATTTTATATATTTTTTCATCATTCCATGTTATTTTTCTAATTATAAGAAATCGTCATTATTTGACGACATATTTATATTATAGATAAGATCAATAATTAAATTAATAATGAGGTTATAAGTATTAGTTAGTTACTTTAGTTTAGTTTAGTTTAGTATGGGAATAGATTATTAAATCATTATTTTAACCGCTTATCATAAATTTTAATAAATTTTCTTTCAAAGAATTGTAATGAATGATATTGTGGCAGCCTTTCATGAATATTTTGAAATTGTGGTAGCTGATACACCAGAATTACTGAAAGAGGTTTTTAGCTTAAGATATTATATTTGGTGTATTACAGAACGATATTTTGATGCTTCTTCTTACCAAGACCAGTTAGAAAAAGACGAATTTGATGAGCGCTCGGTACATATTCTTCTACGTCATCGCTCTTCTGATACTTTTGTTGGTACAGCACGTTTAATATTATCGAATAGCAGATTAAAAAATAGTAAGTTACCCATAGAATTGCATACTCATTTTTATTCTGAATTTACAGATTCTAAGCAATTGCGTCCTTATACAGCTGAAATTTCAAGATTAGCGATTCGGAATGACTTTCTCAAGCGAAAAGAGGATCTGGATTTTGGTAACAGCATTAATACAATGGAAAACTTTAAGAGAGCACGAGGGAGGCGTTTTCCTCAT
This sequence comes from Nitrosomonas communis, assembly GCF_900114745.1. Taxonomy (GTDB): domain Bacteria; phylum Pseudomonadota; class Gammaproteobacteria; order Burkholderiales; family Nitrosomonadaceae; genus Nitrosomonas; species Nitrosomonas communis_A. The sequence continues at coordinate 1,731 of NZ_FOUB01000097.1, forward strand.
CCTATGTTAGCATTAATGGTTGGCCTTATTCAGATATGTGCCAAACTAGAAATTTATTACTGGTTTTCAGCAATGACTCCCGCTTTAAATAGGCTGTTAGGTTTTTATGGGATGCAGCATGATCCTATTGGGCCATTTGTAGATTATTATGGTTTACGCCGTCCATATTATATAAGCTTATTTGATATGCTTGAAAGAATGTATATAAGTCATCCAGATATCTGGGAATTAGTAACAGATAGCGGTAGAATTTGGCCGGTCAATCTTGAGGAACTTAAATTAGTGCATAGATATAAGCAAGATTTGCCGAATAATTATGTAAACATATTGACCTGCTAAAACTTATTTAGCATGGCAGCACGGTTCACTGATTTTTTGTGCTGTATTCTGTTGCTGCTTTTGTTACTCGGTGTAACTCCCGCCACAAGCGGTACTATAGACAATGTTTCTGTTGAAGTGGTTGTTCACCCTAGTATAGCCATACGAGATATTTCCAGAAACTCGCTACGTGCTATTTTTGGCATGCGTCTCAGAGCATGGCAAGATGGCTCTCCTATCAGAGTTTTCGTGCTTCCTGACGAAGAGCCGTTGCACCAGCTTTTTGCCAAAGTAAAACTCAATATCTTTCCCTACCAATTACGTTCCGCATGGGACCGGCTTATTTTCTCAGGAACAGGCCAGGCACCTTTTCTAGTAAGTTCTGAAGAAGAAATGCGCGTGCGTGTTGCCACAACACCGGGCGCTATCGGATATTTGAAGAGAGTAAATATAGATGACGGCATCCAAATTCTTCATGTTGAATAGAACAAGTATTTTCAAAATTTACTTGATATTAATTGGGATGTCATTGACTGTGCTGCATTCGTCTTGGATTAATGCATCAGATATAGATAAAAAAGTTCTGAATGGCCTTCAGATTCATGGTTTCCTAAGTCAAGGTTGGACTAAAACAACAGATGGAGATAAAAAAGAAAAAAATGATTTTTTTGGAGACAGTAGCGGTAAGGAAGGTAGTTTTGCTTTTAGAGAGCTCGGGGTAAATGCATCGCATCGGCCATTGACGAATCTCCAGCTCTCGATGCAACTGCTATCGCGACAGGCGGGTGAGGACAGTAAAGGCGGGATTCGCATTGATTATGGCTTCCTTGATTATACTGTATTAACGACTGAGACTAAAGAATTCGGAGTGCGCTTGGGAAGAACCAAGAACCCCTTGCTTTTTTATAATGACACTCGTGATGTGCCTTTTACGCGACCAAGTATTATATTGCCACAATCAATTTATTTCGATCGCGTGCGCAATTTCGGCCTTGCTTCAGATGGTGTGCAATTATATGGTGAATCACGCTCCGAGTGGGGGGATATTACTGCTCAATTCAGTGCAGTTTTCCCGCAGGTTGGCGACACTTCTACAGAAGTTGGCGTCCTTGGAAGGAAGTATCCTGGTGACCTAAAGACGAGATTATCTTATATCGGGCGTATAATGTATGAGCGGGATGGCGGGCGTTGGCGCTTCGCAGTGAGTGGAGCCCACTTTAATATAGGATATGATCCAGATCTAAACGATCCCTTAAGTACCGGTTCATTTCGGTTTTCTCCATTATATTTTTCTGCGCAATATAATGCAGAGCGGTGGAGTCTCACTTCCGAGTATGCCATCCGTCATATCGAGCGTGAGAATTTTTTTAATCGTGGGGTTCCTGATTCAAATTTTACGGGTGAGAGCTTTTATGTCCAGGGTATTTATCGTTTTAACCCCACCTGGGAGGCTGTATTGCGTTATGATGTTTACTATGCAGATAGAAAAGATCGAGATGGTAATGAGTTCCAAGCTGCTACGGGGCGCCCTGACCACAGTCGTTTTGCCAAGGATTTGACAGTGGGTCTACGCTGGAATATTACCCCTTCGATAATGATGCGGGGCGAGTATCATCGCGTAAATGGCACAGGCTGGCTTTCTACGCTGGATAATCCAACATTTCAAAGCATGACTGTTGTTCAGCCGGATAATCCTCAGCCTCTCAATCCTACAGATCAGCATTGGAATCTTTTTGCAGTCCAGGTTTCTTACCGCTTTTAACCAGAAATATGCATGAAACAGAGTGCCCACGGAAAATTAATTCATTTTACTAGATTTGCGGATCGGACATCACCCAAATTTATCAGTTTGAAATGGAAAATTTCTTTATTAACCAGTATGATATTGCTGATAGTGGTTACGATATTCAGCATCATTAGTTATAAGAGACTGATCAATAATATTGATCAACAGAGCGAGCAGCAATATCAGCGTTATGTACGCGAAGTCGAAAAGCTCATTGAGCAAATTTCACATAATTCTCATCTACTAATCAGAATGATCCCTTTTCTGAAAGGGATGGATATAGCCTTATCGACACAAAATACTACGCAAATTGAAGCTGCATTTGATCACCATTGGCCATTATTGCAGCTCCAGAATGGAATTGAGTCAGTAAGATTTTATGATCAATCTGATCAGCTTCTGGTAGGTTGGGACAGTTTTGAAACGGATATCTATCGCGATAGACTTATCATGGAACATGTTCATAAAGTCAATTTACATGAACAGCCAGCTAACCCGCTGATCTGCTTGGAAAGTTGTATCCAGTATACGATCGCACCACTTCTGGTGGGAGGTGTTCGTGCAGGAGCAATTGTTATTGGTGCTTCCTTGACAGATGTTTTTCTAGGTTTTAAGCGAACATTTGGCTCTGATATCGGGTTGCTGTTAAAAGAAAAAAAATACAACATCACCCATAATGATGTATGGTTTGCTGAGTGGGAGATACGCCTGGTCGCATTGACCAATAGAGATAAGAATCTTGACATCCTTAATCGAACGATAAATGAATACCCAAATCTTGTGAGTCTCAAGCAAGGGATTCAAACTCAATGGAATCAACGCCATCAGCGCATAAAGCTCTTGCCATTACAAGAGATAGGTGTGACGGACCAGGCACATCTGGTTGTCATTACTGATATTACAGAGACTATCGAGGCGATTCGTGATTCTATTTGGCGTATCGTCATCATTGGTTTAATTGGTTTAATATTGTCAGGAATATTATTATTTGTCATTCTTTCCAAGCCACTTTCGCAGCTTAAGCATATCGTATTTACCTTACCACTCTTGGCCGGAGGAAGCTTTGGAATTTTCCGAGCAACGCTTTCCTCAATGGGTAGAAAGCAGTGGCAAAAGGATGAGATTGATCTTCTTTATGAAGCGGCAATAACCCTATCTCATAAGCTTGAGAAGCTGGAGGATAAGGTTATTTACCGTACCAAGCAACTTGTAAAGCAACGGGATGAATTAAGTAAAGAAAAAGATTTTATTGCGCATTTGCTGAATACAGCACAGGTTGTCGTGCTGACCCAGGATGTTAAAGGCAAGATAATGATGTTGAATGCATATGGCGAAATGCTGATGCGTTATACTGAAGAAGAGATTCGAAGTAAAACTTTTTTTGAGTTACTGCTGCTGGATGGGGCGCAATATCATCTTAATGAGGACTTAAAACAGGTATGTTACGGTCAACGTGAACAATTGAGGCATGAGACGATTACTTTATGTAATGATGGTTCAAAAAAACATATTGTCTGGTTGCATTCCCGATTGTCGTGGCAATCTGAAGAAGATTCATCAGTACTTTCCGTTGGTCTGGACATTACAGATTACAAGCGTGTTGAAGGTCATCTGGTATGGCTGGCTGATCATGACCCATTGACCAACTTATTTAATCGACGCCGTTTCAGTGAAGAACTCGAGCGGGTGATCATTTGGTCGCAGCAAAACCAACAATCGGGTGCATTGTTGTTTTTTGATCTCGATCGATTTAAGTACATTAATGATACTAGCGGGCACCAGGCTGGTGATTCTTTACTCAAAAAAGTTGCAGATATGCTGTCTCATACCATTCGTGCGACAGATGTAATGGCGCGTTTGGGAGGAGACGAATTTGCAGTTATCTTGCCAGAAGTTACGGCAAGTGGGGCTATTGAGGTCGCTAAGAAAATTTTATTTCACTTAAATGAAACCCAGTTAATCGTAAATAATAGGACACACAAAATTGCGGCAAGTATTGGTATAGCTCTTTTTCCGGAACATGGTAATACTGTGCATGATTTATTGGCTGCAGCTGACCTTGCTATGTATCAGGCCAAGGATAAAGGACGGGGAACTTGGCATTTATTTTCCAATGATGATCAAACAAGAGAACGAATGCACACTCTGGTACATTGGAAAGAAAAAATCGAGTATGCCAATCTATATGATGAGTATTTGCTCTATTTCCAACCAATTATGTCGCTACGTGATAGAACAATTACCCATTATGAAGTGTTGTTACGTATGCGCGATAAAGATGGCACCATTTATACGCCTGGGGCTTTTATTGCTGCTGCAGAACATATTGGTCTTATCCACGAGATCGATCATATGGTGTTGCGTAAGGCCATTGCCCAAGCAGCCATGATCAATAAATCAGGTAATCGAATTCGCTTGTCAATTAACTTGTCTGCACATGCTTTCAATGACCCGGAATTACTTCCCTTGATCAGAAATGAACTGATGTTTCATGGTGTCGATCCTACTCTTTTAATGTTTGAAATAACAGAGACTGCGGCGCTCGAGAATTTCTTTGGAACGAAACAATTACTTGGAGAAATTAAGGAACTTGGCTGCGGCTTTGTGCTGGATGATTTTGGTGTTGGTTTTTCATCTTTTCGCTACTTGAGAGAGTTGCCAGTCGATGCTGTGAAGATAGATGGTTCATTTGTTAAAGATCTAGCAAATAGCCCTGCTGATCAAGTATTGGTTAAAGCTTTATGTAGCGTGGCAAGAGAGTTTGGTAAGAAAATTACAGCTGAATTTGTTGAGAATGAGGAAGTACTTATCTTGCTGGAAAAAATGGAAGTTGATTTTGCGCAAGGCTATTATATTGGTAAGCCATGTGCAGGGGGTGAGATCTTCAATCACCTGAAGCTTAATTGTGCTGTCAATAAATTAGAGCATTCTTATTCTGGCAAAGAAGTAAGTAGATCAGATTAATTTTCTCGCTCCAAAGCTGCAGCAAAGAAGCCATCAGTTTGGTGAAGTGTAGGTGATAGTTGCAAGTATTCCCCTGTGTCAAGCGGTATCTTTTGTTGCGCTAGTAAGCTCGCACAATTCAATTGAACGAAATGAGGATTGTTAGAAAGAAAGTGTTTTACAATTTGCTGATTTTCTTCCGGTAGAAGACTGCAGGTAGCGTAAACCAGTCTGCCGCCTGGTTTAAGTAGATTGGCAGCAGAAGAAAGAATGGCTGCCTGTTTGCGTTTTAGTTCCTCAATACTCTGCGGTGTTTGCCGCCATTTCAGATCCGGGTTGCGGCGTAAAGTTCCTAATCCACTGCAGGGGACGTCAACGAGTACCCGATCTATTTTTCCGTACAGACGTTTTAGCCTGAGGTCATTTTCATTGTTGATACGTTGAGGATGCAAATTGGACAAACCAGAGCGCTTAAGCCGTGGCTTTAGATTATTGAGCCGCTTCTCAGAAATATCGAAAGCATAAATACGGCCTTGGGAATGCATGAGCGCTCCCAACATCAGTGCTTTGCCCCCTGCGCCTGCACAAAAATCAACTACCATTTCGCCACGTCGAGGGGCCAGCAGATAGCCTAGAATCTGACTGCTTTCATCCTGTACTTCTATTTTGCCAGAAAGAAACAGCGGATCTTGATTAATGGCGGGTTTCCCGGATAGACGAATCCCGATAGGTGAGTAGGGTGTAGCATGTGCCTTGAGACCTTTTTGATTTAATAGGGTGAGTACCTCATGACGTTTTGCAAGCAATGTATTAACGCGTAAATCTAAAGGAGCGGGTTGCTGGAGTGCCTGACCCAATCTAAGAATCTCGGTATCAGATAAAAATTTTTGTAACTTTTCCATTAACCATTCAGGAAATTCTGCTTGAATAGCAAGAGGCTGCGAGCCTAATTTGATTGCTTTAATGTGTGCGAGCCATTTAGCTTCAGATTCACTGATGAAGGTGATTAGTTCGCGCAAATTCAAGCCTTCAAATTTGACAAGGTAGGCGAGAAGTAGGGCGCGGGGTGTTGCTTTTTCCGCCAGGTATTCTAGAAAAAACCTGTGACGTAAAATACCGTATACAATCTCTGCAACTGCAGCTCGATCGTTCTGACCTGCCATTGGATGATTACGGAAAAACAGGCGTAGCAGGATATCGGCGGGAGATTCCAGCGGTAATATAGTACGTATGGCTGCTATGGCCATATCCAGTTGAGTAAATGTTAGGCGCATGATTAATAATAGAAAAGAGAATATTTTGTCAGCGCTTCAGATTGGTCTATGAGAGTGTTCAGTTTTTGATGACGGTCGTTACGCACTGATTAAAGGCACAGCAAGAATTTATTTCGGAACTACCTATGCGTTTGAAGCAAATATTCATTGATCTAACCGAGGCGAATATAAAACATGTTGTTCTATAGTTGCTTCTCGAATTTTTATACCATTATTAGTAAGCATAAGCCGATCTTCCAGAAACCAGCGTACAGCTTGTGGGTAAATCAGATGTTCCTGTTGGAGAACCCGTGCAGCCAAGGTTTCAGTGGTATCTTCTGGCAGAACAGGTACCGCAGCCTGAATAATAATGGGGCCATGATCAAGTTGAGGGGTAACAAAGTGTACCGTACACCCATGGATTTTTACACCTTCATTTAGTGCGCGTGCGTGAGTATTTAAACCGGAGAAAGCAGGTAATAAGGAGGGGTGAATATTGATTAATTGATTCTGATAACGGCTAACAAAACTATTACCAAGAATGCGCATGAAACCAGCAAGCGCTATTAAGTCGGGTTGGCGGGCATCAATTTTTTCTGCGAGCGCAGCGTCAAACAATTCGCGGCTGGGATAAGCGCGATGATCTAACACATGTGTTTCGATATGACGCGATCTAGCAATTTCTAATCCTATTGCAGCCGGATTATTGCTGATCACAGTGATGGCCTTTGCCGGGAGTTTTGCATCGAGCAGCATCTGCATGTTGCTACCCCTACCAGAAATAAGAATAACCATAGATTTCATGAGGGATACTGATCAAGCAATCAGAATGGTTGGTTCATTAGCATCACGTTGCTTGATATGACCGATTTGCCAGACTGTTTCTCCGTTGGTATGTAAAATAGCTATTGCTTCATTTGCATGTTCCGGCGCAACCACCAAAACCATTCCTATACCGCAATTGAAAACCCGGAACATTTCTTCGTCAGTAACATTGCCTTGTTGTTGGAGCCAATGAAATAAAGGAGGAATTTCCCAAGATTCTCTGTGAACATAGGCCATTGTTCCCGTAGGCAGAATGCGTGGAATATTTTCTAGTAACCCTCCTCCGGTGATATGGGCTATACCTTTTACCGGCAATTGCCTAAATAGCTCTAGTACAGGTTTTACGTAGATACGGGTTGGTGCCATGATAGCTTCTATCAGAGTGCCATTCCCAAACTTGTCGTTCAAATCAATAGAATGTTTTTCAATAATTTTGCGGATCAATGAGAAGCCATTGGAGTGCATACCATTGGAAGTAATTCCGAGAATGACATCGTTTTCCGTAATGGAAGAGCCATTAATAATGTCATCTTTCTCTACGACTCCTACCGCAAAACCGGCCAGATCGTATTCACCTTCTGGGTACATGCCGGGCATTTCAGCTGTCTCACCACCAATTAAGGCACATCCAGCTTGCATGCAACCTGCTGCAATACTTTGAACAACCCGAGCAGCAGTATCGACGTCTAGTCTGCCACAAGCAAAATAATCCAAAAAAAACAAGGGTTCTGCACCTTGCACGAGAATATCATTGACGCTCATGGCAACCAAATCTATTCCAACGCTGTCATGCTGGTTAAATTGGAAAGCAAGTTTCAATTTGGTACCTACCCCATCAGTTCCCGATACTAATACAGGATTACGGTATTTCCGCGGGACTTCAAAGAGTGCACCGAAACCTCCGATTCCGGCGAGTATTTCCGGGCGCCATGTGCGTTGAGCAAAAGGTTTGATCTTCTCAACCAGAAGATTGCCTGCATCAATGTTTACACCGGCGTCGCGATAGGATAGCTGATCTGATTTAGGATGTTGGGGATTAGATGAAGTCAAGTTGAGTTCTCACTTGGTTACGGATAGAGTGACACATTTTAGTAAAATGTAATTTTACCGCAAATGAACACTAAACACTCTGAAGATCCACATTCTCTTTAGGGTCTGTTGACATTTCACATAGGTAGCCACAGATATCCACACGCTATGGCTACCATACTCTCGTAATTTCGCTTCAGTTTGTCGTATCGCGT
>NZ_FOUB01000043.1 GCF_900114745.1 Nitrosomonas communis
TATTGATGAAAGTGGGTTTGCACAGGATGCGCCGCGCACGCACGGTTATGCACCCGCTGGCCAGAGATGTCATGGCACGCATGACTGGCATGCGCAAGGTCGTATCAACGCGATTGGCGCCCTGATCGGAAAGCTATTGATAACCGTCAGCCTGTTTGCAGTCAATATCAGCGCCGATGTATTTCATGGATGGGCGATGCAGGACCTGTTGCCTAAATTGCCCTCACATGCGGTCGTTGTGATGGACAATGCCACCTTCCATAAGAGGCAGGATACGCAAGAGGCCATACAAAACGCTGGGCACACCCTTGAATACTTACCCGCTTATTCTCCTGATCTTAATCCCATCGAACATAAATGGGCACAGGCCAAAGCACTGCGTAAACAACAAAACCAGACCGTTGAGATGCTTTTCAAATCCTATACATTCTGAATCATTCTTAACTGGTTAGGCTATATTGATTCAGCAATTGCTCGATCCTCTCCTGCGAATGAAATCACTACGTCATATGTAGGCATGAAATCCCTCTAATTTAATTATTGTTGCAGCTAACGTGGAGTTGAGGCTCCTGCTCGGCCTTTCGCACAGGCGCCTCGAACGCAGGGTTAGGTTTTCGGGTGGATGTCGGTAATGCGTGCATACGTGAACTTTGCGGCCGGCAAGCCGAGATTTGAAAATAGCTCCTTCATACGCAGGACATCCTTTTCACAATGATACGAGGCAATCCAGTGCGGATCGGACGCCTTGGTTTTCTCCGCAATCAGTGCAAAGTACGGCCAGTCAACCTTGTAGAACGAGTGACCAAGAACATGAATGCGCTTGACCTCCGACAGTGAATTGAAAAAATCTTGATGGGCTGAAATAATACGATCCGTTGGCTTATAGGTTCTGGAAAAGTAGTCATCAATGCATTTGTTCGCCTCCGTAACGCGAGGGTCTTGATCATCTTCAAGGTCTGCGCCAGCATTAAGGGACACAATCGTCTTGGGATTGACGCCATGCCCAAGTACCAGATCAGAGTCTGGTCCTGCGGCATAGTTGTGAATGTAAGTGACACGATCAGGCGAGACACCGTATAGCTTCTGAAGCGTATTCGTGTAATTGAAAGTTAGATACCGAGCGTGCAACGGGAGGTCGAGCAGCGGTACTTGGCAAGAGGATAAGGTGGGAATGGTCAATTGACAGATCCATTCAGTGAATCTTTTTTTCAATTCCTTCGATAGCGAACTGACGATGCGATCTATCTCGTACTGGTAGTCATGATGAAATGCGTCGCTCCATTCGTCCACAGAATATGGAACAAGGTAGGTAGACGCTTCGTCAAGGATGAGATCAATGTCAAGATGCGCCAGGGTATTTTCAAATTCACCCCAGTTTCCATCGAAGAAGAAGTAGTTCTTGAACAAGCGATAAAGGTTTGGATCAACATCCGACACAAAGCGACCAAAGTCAGCATAGTCGGATGGAATTCGATGATAACGGTCGAAGCCATTGCCGATGATGTATAGCGGCTGACTATTGGGCGACACGGTCATAGGAAACCTAACTAGAATTATACTTCCGAAAAGACGCAATATATTACATCAAAAAAGAAATCTAACAGGACAAACTGTATGCTACCTGTTTATTTTTTATAGAATTTCGTTGATTTAGTTTTTCATCATATCAAAATTTGTAAGATCCATAAATATGACGAATAGATCATAGTTTCTGGACCAGATACGCGCAAGCTACCGCAGCTTATATGAATATGCGCGACGTTTACCCCCTTACTGCTTCCCGTTTGACTGACATATCAATGAAGTGCTAATCTGGTTTTAATTGACTCTCTATCTTAAGGAGGAATTATATCCTCCTTAACCCCTCCTCATGCTGCCGATACCATGGCGGCATGAATCGTAAACGATCCCAACAAACTCACTCATCCATCGGCTTGGCCGTATGTGCCTTTGCGGTAACGGCAGCCAAGGAAATCCAGTTATTGCCTGCGGGGCAATTCCGCTCCAATGATGGCCGTCCAATCGATGTGCCGCACTGGCTTATCAATGAGGTCATGGCGGCAAGCGTCATTGCCGAGTTTGATACGCACACCAATAAAACCGTGGTGGATTACGAACACCAGACACTACTTACGGCACAAAATGGCCAACCCGCCCCGGCTGCCGGTTGGTTTAGCGATCTCGAATGGCGTGAATCCGGTTTATTTGCTGTCGATGTCGAATGGACCGAACGCGCCAGCCAGATGATCGACGCTGGCGAATATCGCTACATCTCCCCTGTATTTCTTCATGACAAAAAGACCGGAGCCGTCACCCGGCTTTTGCATGCCGCACTGACTAACAACCCGGCGCTCGATGGCATGGACGCCGTCGCAGCATCTCAATTTTTATCTATTGAAGGAGAAGACATGCAACTAGAACAGCTACTGGCTGCACTACGCAAACTCACAGGCCAGAATGAAACTGCAGATATTGAATCTGTACTGGCCAACCTGACCGCAACGCTCAGCTCAAAAGAAGATGCTATTGCCGCTCTTAAAACCGCTGCCGAACACCCAGACCCAGCCAGGTTCGTGCCGATCGCAGTGATGAAATCATTGCAGGATGAGTTGGCCTCTCTCAAAGCTGAGAAGCTCGATCTTGAAGTGGGCGATGTAGTGGAAATAGCGCTGTCAGAAGGCAAGCTCTTGCCAGCTCAGGAGGAATGGGCACGCAATCTGGGCAAGGAAAACCTGACATCGCTCAAGCAATACCTGGCATCAGCCCAACCGATTGCGGCCCTGACCGGCACCCAGACTGGCGGCAAACCGCCAGAAGGCAATGACAATAAAGGTGAGCTGACCGATGACCAGCTCGCACTCTGCAAGGTGATGGGCATAACCCCGGAAGATTTCAAGAAGAATATGCTCACAGCGTAAACCGGACGCAATTGATTAATCAGATCAGGAGAAAAACATGTCTCTCTCAGCAGATCGTAATACCCCGATGAAGGACGGTGGAATCATCCCCGTTCCTGTCGCAACCAACGTCAAGATTTATGCAGGCAGTCTGGTGGCAGCGAATGCTTCCGGTTATGCCACGCCTGGAGCTGTGGCCACCACCTTGACCTACCTGGGTCGCGCAGAAGAACAAGTGGACAACACCGGTGGCGCAAATGGTGACAAGACCATCAATATCCGACGCAAGAAAGTATTCAAATGGAAAAACCACGGCGCAGATGCAGTAACACAAGCCGAGCTCGGCCAAACCTGCTACATCGTTGACGATGAAACAGTCGCTAAAACTGATGGCACCGACACACGCTCTGTAGCCGGAAAAGTGGTCGGGGTCGATTCTGACGGCGTCTGGGTCGAGGGTTGATTTTCGTAGGTGTGAAATCAGATCAATCAATACAGGAGCAATCAATGAGAGTTTTAAAAATTTTTATCTTGGTCTGCATCGCCATGCTAACCATGTCTGTTGTAGCGCTTAGCGCGACTGCCGCCCCGCTTGATTATCCAGCAGGTCACCTGGAAGCAATGGGTTTTATTGGATTTGCCGGGCTGCTGGTCAACAAATCGACCATCAGCAATATCTTCATCTCACTTAAGACTACTTTTAACAATGCGTTTAATGCTGCACCATCGAACTGGCAGAAGATCGCCATGAAGGTGACCTCTACCACCGGCCAGAACGATTATGCCTGGTTGTCTAAATTTCCCAGGATGCGCAAATGGATCGGTGATAAAGCGGTCAAAGCGCTGGAAGCGTTCAAGTACACCATCGTTAACGACGACTGGGAAGCGACAATCGAAGTAGACCGCAACGACATCGAGGACGACCAGCTTGGCATATATGGGCCGCAGGCCCAGATGGCCGGTGAATCCGCCAAGCAGCTGCCGGATGAAATTGTGATGGATCTGGTCAATAACGGCTTCATTAACCCGTGTTTCGATGGGCAGTATTACTTCGATACCGATCACCTGGTAGCAGGTACGAGCGTCTCCAACAAGATCACTGCTGCTCTCAGCGTAATCTCTCAGGCCGCAGCCATCGCGAGTTACGGCGCGGCCCGCAAAACTATGCGCAAATTCAAAGACGACGAAGGGCGTCCGCTCAATATCACGCCCAATGTATTGCTGGTACCGCCTGCCCTGGAAGATATCGCGCTTGCGCTAATGAACAACGATCGCCTGGATGATGGCAAGGCCAACCCTTACAAGGGTACGGCTGAAGTCGTAGTCGATGCACGATTAACCTCCGATACCGCCTGGTTCCTGTTGGATACCACCAAAGCGGTCAAACCGTTTGTTTACCAGGAGCGTAAAGCGCCGGTATTTGTCGAGCAGACAGATCCACAAAACGACGATGTATTCATGCGCAAGAAATTCAAATTTGGAGCGGAAGCGCGTGCCGCCGGTGGTTATGGATTCTGGCAACTGGCGGTCGGGTCCACTGGCGCGGGTTAATCGAGCCCTGTGGGGTGAATACAAGATTTACCCCTACAACCAACAATCATAAATCAATTTAAAGGACAGGCAAATGGCAACAAAAACAGAGAAAACCACTGAAGCAGAAAACGAATCGTCAGCAAAACCAAAGGTGAAGGCACTGCGCGTGCGGGCTTTCAATGATCACTTCCGCCGGGCAGGTATTACCTTTAACAAAGAAGAACAGATCATCAAATTGATTGATTTGACCACTGAGCAGATTACTCAGATCAAGAGCGAACCGATGCTGGCAGTCTCTGAAATCGAAACTGATGAGTAAACCCATTCATTTGGCAAAAATGATTAGAGCGAATGGTGATGTTTCACCGCTTTGCGCGGCAAAGCTAAGAAAAATTAATCTCGCAAGAGCGTCTTGGACAAACCGCAAAGAGGCTGTGACCTGTAAAAACTGTCTTCAATTATTGAATTATAAGCCGAGCACCTGATGACCTACGCTACCGCAACTCAACTGCTCGACCAGTTCAGCGCTGAGGAAATCGCGCAACGGGCTGACCAGGGCATCCCGCGCCTGGTCACTGCTGGCATGCTCGCCACTGCAGCTGCAGGCGGTAGCTTGAGCGAGTACACCCAGGCAGAACAGGATGCCACCTTGGCAGCCTTGGCTGTGATCAACAACCGGCTCCTGGATGCAGACAGTGTGATCAATAGCTATCTGGCAACACGCTACACCCTGCCGCTTTCTACTGTGCCGCGAGTGGTGATGCTGATTGCCTGCGATCTGGCGCGTTATGCGTTGCATGATGATCAGGCACTCGAACCTATCACTGAGCGCTATAAAGATGCCATCAAACGTTTAAAAGATATGACCAGCTCGCAATCCAGTCTTGGCGTAGACATTGCAGGCAACAAACCCACGGTCAACGATGCTGCGCAAATGTCGTCTACCACGCCGGTATTCAGGCGCGATCAGGGAGGGTTCATCTAATGACTAGCCAATCCTTCGAGATCAGCTATGACGATGCGCGCATTCGGGCAAGCCTGCAGCAGTTGATGGCGCTGGGTCGGGATCAATCCAAGGTAATGCAGGATATCGCCAATAAGCTCGAACAAAGCACCCGGCAGCGCTTCATCAGTCAGACCAGCCCGGATGGGAAAAAATGGCTACCCAGCCTCCGCGCCAAACTCACCGGTAAGCGCACCTTGATTCTGGATCGCCATTTGCTTGATTCGGTAGCCCATGACTCAGGGCGCAATTTTGCGCAAGTAAGCGTGAACCGCGTTTATGCAGCCATCCACCAGTTCGGTGGCGTTATTAAAGCAAAAAACGGCAAAGGCTTACGCTTCCGACTGGCCAATGGCGATTTTGTCATCCGTAAATCGGTCACCATCCCGGCACGGCCTTACATGGGTATCAGTACGCAGGATGAAAACTGGATTTTGAAACGCATCGAACGCGCCATCAATGAGGCTGCCGATGCTCGCTGAACTCGAAAATGATCTGATTGTGCACATCAAAGTATCCTCTTTAGGAGCAAAGCTGCGTGATGTCGCAGGGCTGCCTGATTTGACCGGCGAGAGTCTGATCAATCGCTTTGCTACCGATGCACCCGCAGTCTACGTCGCTCCGGCTGCGTTTCAGATCGAAAGCCGCAGTGCCAAAGTGCATTTTGGCATCGCCTGCGTAGCACGCAACAGCCGTGGCCAGACTGCAGCACGTGTAGGTGAGGCTATTGGCCCGGTCGGGCTGTATGAAATGCTGGAGTCCATCACCAATCTGCTCAATGAAGCACAGATCAACAAAAGTATCTGGAAAGCGACCGCAGTCGATTTCATGAATGATGAGCTGCTCTACAAGGCAGGCTTGACTGCGGGTGTGGTGCAGATCGAGACCCGCGTGAAGCAATTTACCCTTTAAACCTGGAGGAGATATGGCAAAACAGAATAACCCGGTATCCGCTGATACCGTAATCTCGGAGATACCGCAAAATAAGCAAGTCACCATTGAACTGCTAAAACCGCATACCCATGCCGGACGTGATTATCCGGCAGGTGCCAGACTGACCCTGAATGCCGATAGCGCACGATGGTTGATCAGCATCGGCACGGCTGAAGAATTTCTCTAACTTTAAGGAGCCTTACTTATGTATTTCTCAGGACAAGGAAAAGTATTCATTGCCAGCCGCGCAGCCGATGGATTCCCGGCAGCGATGCGCTTTGTCGGTAATGTGCCGGATCTCAAGATCAATCTGGAAACAGAAAAACTTGAGCACAAAGAGTCATCCAGCGGTCAGCGCTTAACCGATCTCTCGCTGATCACTGCCAAGAAAACCAGCGTGGAATTTTCCCTGGAGGAATTCTCCACTGACAATCTGGCATTGGCGCTCTATGGCACTAAATCCACTATTACTGGCAGCACAGTCACTGCCGAAGTATTAGCCAACCCCTTAGCAGTGGGTGATTATGCCCGGCTGAAAAATGGGAAGGTGTCATCGGTCGTAGTCAAGGATTCTGCTGGCACCCCTGCCACGCTGGTTGCTGGTACTAATTATGAAATATCCAGCGCCGATCATGGCACGCTCAAGATTCTCAATATTGGCAGCTATGTGCAGCCATTCAAGGCAGATTACAGCTATGGCGCGCAAGTCAATGTCGGGCTGTTCCAGGCAGCCGCACCTGACCGCTGGTTGCGTTTCGAGGGGTTAAATACCGCTGACTCGCTTAAGCCGGTATTGATCGAGCTGTACAAAGTAACGCTCGATCCGCTGAATGAGCTCGTACTGATTAGCGATGACGTGACCAAACTCACCCTCTCCGGTGCCGCCCTTTTTGACGACACCAAGGTGGGTAATACCATCCTTGGTCAGTTTGGGCGCGTAGTCGATCTGTCTTAATTCTCAAGGACGAATAAAAAATTCTATGGAAAACAATAATGAACTAGCCGTTTTAACACCCACTGGCGTAGAAGTAACGGCAGGCGGTGAAGCAATTGTGATTACACCTATTAAGGTAAAAGAGCTGAATGCCTTTCTTGCCGCTATTCAGCCCGTACTCGGCGATCTGATCAAGAAAGAAATTGATGTCATGGCCTTGGTGCTCAAGTCACCGGAAGCTGTGATCAAGGCAACCGCCATTGGCTGCAGAAAATCAGTTGATTGGATAAATGAACTGGGCATTGATGAGCTGGCAAAGCTGGCCCTGGCAATGATCGAGGTCAATACTGATTTTTTCGTGCAGAAGGTTCTGCCAGCCGTACAAACCGGCATGCAGAACCTGACCGCGAAACTGGATGGGCAGAACTTGACCTCCTCTTCAGAAAAGCAGGAGCCGGTTCAGTCCTCGACATGACGCTTGCCCAGGTCAGGATTTACTCAGAAACCATCATGAAATTGGAAGCAGACAGCCTTAAAGCTCAGGCAATCGCAGTGCGTGCAGCGCTGGCCGATGAAAAAAGCTGGAAAAAATGGTTTAAGTCGTTTTAGCGATGGCAAACAAAGAACTCAAAATAACGATTACCGCTAATGACAATGCCTCGACCGTCATTGGCAAAATTCGCTCTGAATTCGATCGGCTGTCCAATTCCAATGTCGGCAAGAAGATCAAAGGCGATCTGGATGGCCTATCAACCAGTATTGATGGTTTTCGCTCAAGATTTTCCAGCCTGATCGGCGGGCTCAGCGCTGCCATTTCTATTCAAGGCTTCACTCAACTGGCTGAAACCAGCAAGCGGATTAACGCGCTGCTTAAGCTTGCGGCAGAATCCTCGGATGATTTCACACGCTCGCAACAATTCGCACAAAAAACTGCGCTTGAAGTTGGCATTGCTTATGATTCCATCGCCAATCTGTATGCCAAAATCAGGATGAACGCGGGCTTGGCCTCCAGCGAGACTGAGCGCATGACCGCCATTATTGCCAAAGCAACCCAGATCGGCAATCAAGGCGGGCCGGGTGTAGACGCGGCTATCTTTCAATTGCAACAGGGCCTGGCCTCTGGCGTGTTGCGTGGCGAAGAATTGAATTCTGTACTCGAACAGACACCGGCACTCGCTCAGGCCATTGCAAATGGCCTCGGCGTCAATATAGGACAGTTGCGCAAGCTTGGCGAAGAAGGCAAGCTGACCACGCAAGTAGTAAAGGATGCGCTGATCAGGATGGAGTCGGACATCAATGAGCAATTCGCCAAGCTGCCATTCACCACTAAAAACGCATTTCAAAACATTCGCACTCAGGCGATCATTCACCTGGGGAAACTGGACGAACAGCTCGGTATTACAGAAGCATTCGCCAACATTCTGCAAGCCATTGCCAATAATATGCAATGGATCATTGCGCTGGTATCGGGTGGTGTGGTTGCGCTCACTACCATTTTTCTTGCCTCAAGCAAGGGTGCATTAACCCTGTCGACATCCGTGGCTGCTGTCCTGGTGGCATTAAAGGCAGTGCTCTCGCCGATCGGCCTGGTAGCAGCAGCGCTGGGTGGGTTGACTGCCTTCATTGTTGCCAACATCGACAAGACCATCGAATTCGAGAATCAAACCACCACCGTTGGTGCGGTGGTGTCCGCTGCCTGGCGCACCATCAAGGATACGGTAGCGGATACGCTGCGCGCCATTGCGCAGGCTGTGAGCGTATCCGGGCAAGACCTGAACAATACCTTCCGCACTCTAGGCAGTGTCGCGGGCGGAATGTTTAACGCGTTGCTCGATGTGATTAACGCGTTTGTCACCAGCGTGTTTACCGGTCTACGGCTGATTGGGCGCGCGGCTGGCATTAGCGCGGCGAGCCTTTACCAGCAATTCAGGGCGGCTATTACCAACACGCGCGCGCTGTTTGCCGCCTTGGCTGAGGATGTGGCGGACGCTTTCAGCGGCAAGGGTTTTGCCTTTGACAAAGTAGGCAACGCCCTCTCCAAAGGCTTGACCGATGCCAGCGTGGAAGCGGGTAATTTTAAAAACGCGCTGATTGAAGCCTACGAGGTTGAGGCTAAATTCGCTGAAGATGGCGGTGTGCTGAGCGCGCTTAAAAAAGGCATTGCCGGGCGACTGCATGAAGTCAAGGCAGCCGAAGATGAATTCAAGAAACGCAGCCCCAACACGGGCGCATCCCCCACGGCACCCAGCAAGGAAGAACTGAAAGCAGCCAGGGAATTGGCACAAGCCAGGCAAGATCTGGAAGACGCACTTTTCAAGCAAACCAAGCGTCTGGCAGATGATCAGGCGCAACGTGAGATTCAGACAGCGAAAGAACTTTTTGAGTTTAAGGCGATTAGCGCAGATGAATACTATCGGCGGCTGGATAGGCTTCAGACTGAGCTGACGAACCGTGAAATTGCCGAACTGGAACGGCAGAAAGCAATCCGGCAGTCAGTCATCGATGATCCGCGCAGCAGTGCAGCAGATCGGTTAAAAGCAATTGCCGAAATTACGGAGCTGACCACCAGTCAGGCCATTGCCGAGCGCGAATTGAATGCGCAACGCTCGAAAGTAGCTAATGAAATCGCCGCACTGGAAGCAACCCGACTCAAAAACCAGCAGGAATTTATTGATGAGCTTAAGCGCGAGGCATTCTTGTCGGGCTTGTCGAAAGATCAGCGCGAGACCGCCCTGCTGATGATGGAAGCGCAGAAACGCGGCATCCAGGATATTAACGGGTTGCTGCAAATCCAGGGCAAAATCCAGGCTAACAATCAGGCAAGGCAGCGCGCTGAAGAAATCCTGCGGCAGCAGAATCAGATTTTCGAGCAAGTGCAAAGGGGCGTGCAGCAGGCCTTTGCTGATGGAATTTATAACGCGGTCAAGGGCGGCAGGATGGAGGACATCCTGCACAGCTTCGCTGATTCGATGTTGCGCGCATTATCGAATTCACTCGCGGGCGGGTTTACTGATATGTTCTTTAATCTGTTCGGGCGCGCTGCGAAAGATGGCAAATCAGCACCTGCGGGGATATTCAGCGGATTGTTCAGCAGTATGTCAGAAGGCTTGAACGGCTTGCTGGGTTCGTTGAAGAACGGATTGTCAGGTATTTTTTCATCGTTTAAAGGATTGTTTTCTGGTGGTGGAAGGGGTATCGGCGGTTTTTTCAGTGGCTTGTTCAGTGCATTTTCTGGCAAAGGTTTTGCCGATGGCGGCTACACCGGGGATGGCGGCAAGTATCAACCGGCCGGGGTGGTGCATGCCGGTGAGTATGTGTTCTCCGCTGCTTCAGTGCGCCGTCTGGGATTAGCTGCACTGAACAATCTGCACCGCCTGTCCAAAGGTGCACCACTACCTTCCGGCTCACGCCTGGGTTATGCCGAAGGTGGTCTGGTTGAGCCACCAACGCTATCCCCTGCAGCTGCGCCGACCGTCAACCAGTCGGTGCGCATCGTCAACAGTGTCGATCCGCGCATCACCAAGGATTTCCTGGCCTCATCCGAGGGTGAAAAAGTGATCCTGAATGTCATTTCCCGCAATACAGCCGCTTTGAAACAGGTGCTGGCATGACAGTAGAAATTGGCACAGCAGCCAACGCTTTTGATTTATTCGAAAAACTGCGCACGTTTTTAACGGCCACCTTGCCGGTCAATGAGCGCTGGCAGCAGCTGTATCACAACCCGGATTACACCTTGCTGGTCGGTGTGTTCGCTTCCAGCGGTAGCATCACCTTAACCAGCAACCCGTTTATTGCTGCGGCGACTGCCTGGTCAGGCACGACCAACGCGCAGCCCTGGACTATCGGTATCCAATTTGATCAGCCAGTATATTTAACCGCAGCCGACATCACCGCGTTGACTAATAACGCGCAACCGGCAGTGATCAATTTCCAATACAGTGATGACGGCATCAATTGGAACACGCAGGACAGTTTCAGCGGCATGGTCGCGCTGGACTGGACCTCAGTGGCTGGCATCAAACATTTCAATCTGACCGGCACCAGCGCGAACAAGCACAAATACTGGCGCTTGCACATTCCCGACAGCACCGGCACTGGCACGGAATCGATTACGCTCAATAAAATCGTGCTGTGGCAGGATGCAAACCCGCTTAACGTTCAGCTCAGAAAGCGCTTGTCCCTGAAGGGCCCCGGTGGCGGCTCAGATGAAATATTTGTCAATCTGGAGACTGATTACAGTGTCTCCGGCGATTGGTACAACTGGCGGCTGTATGGTGCGACCGGCTTCATTGCGGGTAATGTACTGGATTTTACTACCCAACCTGGAACCAGTCTGCCAGTCGGTTTATCGCTTTGGCAAGCAAGTATCCCCTACTGGTTTATCGCCAACGGGCGGCGCTTCATGGTCATTGCCAAGATCAACACCACCTATCAGGCGTTGTATGCAGGTTTTATCCTGCCTTATGCCACACCCAGCCAGTATCCCTATCCACTGATGATCGGCGGCAGCAATGCCATGGGATCACTCACCGATGCCAGATTGCGCTGGTCAAGCACCAATGATGACTGCCGCAACTTTTACGACCCGGGCGGTGTTGACAGCAATATGGCAAGCCTCACCAGCGTCACCACCCTTTACCTGCGCTTTGCAGATGGCTCGTGGTATCCCTTTAAAAATTGGTATACATCAAGTTCACCGGAGGCGTCAGTCGGCAATGGCCGTAATGTTTGGCCTTGGGGACCAGATAGTGCGCATGCCACTGCTTACAAAAACATCGTCACCGCGATTGATGGCAGTTATGTGCTGTTCCCGTGCATTATGCATGTGGATGGCGCTAATCCCTCACCTAATATATTGGGTGAGATACATGGCGTGTTTGCGGTTACCGGATTTGGTAACGCAGCAGAAAACACTACCACTATCAATGGCGTCACTTATCTGATCATTCCCAACGTTTTCCGCACCGCCAAGGAACGCTGGGCAGCCATCGCCTTGGAGTAAATAGTATGGCTTATGAGACCGGTATTGCTACTTCCCTATTCGATCTATTGGACAAAGTTCGGCTCTTCGCCATCGCGCAGGGTTTCACGCAGAATGAATTCACGGTGGTGGACAGCACAACCAAGCGGTTATATATGCAAAAAAACACCTCGAATGGTGGTGGTCTTACATTTTATTTTGGTATTGAAGGCTTTATTAATGCAGGTGCTACTTCGACAGAATTACGCATCAGGGGAGCGACTGGCTATACCCCTGGTGTGGCGCTTTCAAGTCAAGCCGGAGCGCCATCTGCCAGTGCGGTAATGAACCGGGTCGGAAACGGGCCGTATGTCGCCTATCATCTGTTTTCCGATGCCGCAGGAGATTATGTGCATTGCGTGCTGGAATACTCGGCTGGCTTCTTCAGTCATTTGGTGTTTGGTCAGCTCGATAAATACGGCGCTTTTGCTGGCGGCCATTATTGCGATGCTGTTTACATCGGCACGAATGCCAACGACCACGACAACTACCTGAGCTCCTGGTCGCGTCCCCTGTTCGATAATTACGCTACATCTTCATCTTCCTCAGGTCATGTCAGCGCCAATCTGGAATTGAACATCTGGCGCATGTTTGCAGGCTCGTCGGGAAATTCCTCCACCTTTGATGCCTATGGTAATGGTCGCCAAGGGTTGACTAGCCGTTTGTTGGTGGGCAGTCAACCCAATACTTTGAATCTCGCCACACCCCTTATTCCAATTTATATTTTTACCGATATTGGCGGCCCCAACTCTGGCAACCGTGCACCCTTAGGCGTGGTCAAGGATTTGCGCCTGGTGTGGATGCAATCGTTCGCGGTTGGACAGGAAGTGATGCTGGGTTCGGATACGTGGAAGGTATTTCCAATATACCGCAGGTCTAATTTGCAGAACACTAACGATGATATGCCTAATTCCTGGCAACTGGGTTATGCCTATAAGAAGGTTGCATAATGGCGGTCATTAGCGGAATATTGGGAGCAGGTCTACTGGTGCTGGTGGACCCGGCACCGCTGTCTATTTCACTCGATCAACTGAGTGCACCGCAACAGTCGCCTGTAGCGCAAGCAGTCGCCCCAGCCTTGATGGGCGCTATGATCGACCAGTTACCAGTATCACCTGAACCCAAGTCAGTGATTGTCGGAAAGTTTGCCGCTTCCTTTAAAGATGATTACTACAACCGTATTCATATTCAGCCCGCATCGATCGATCTGGGTAATGTCATTTCGCAGAAGATCATCCAGGTGGAGGTATGGAATGCCTATTTTGCCGCCAACCTGCTCTCCTCGATTGATACCAACGCGGGTACCGGCATCAGTTTCACTGGGCCGCAGCCAGAGCCCACCAGTTTCAATCAACTTGAGCCGCGTATTTACACCCTGGCGGTGGAGGTGGCCGGACCGCCACTCATCAACACCACTTATACCCTGAATTTTGCAGCGGAATCGCCTCCGTTAGTGGTGGTCGGTCGCAGGGTGATTCTGCTGTTTGCTGGAATCAATTGGGATAATGGGGTGCTTGAGCGCTACTCGTTCCTGACGGACATCATTACGAGCTGGGATGGGAGCGAGCAGCGAGTGAAACTGCGCACCACTCCCCGGCGCGAGATCGAAGCACATCTGCAGGTATTTGGGTTAGATTTTATGCGCAAACTGCAAAGCACGCTGTTTGGCTGGCAATCGAGAAGCTATCTAATTCCCTTCTGGCCCGATTACTATGTGTTGAATGCTGAGCTGCCCGCTGGGTCAACGGTTATCCCGAATATCCCCACAAGCGATTCCGAGTTCGTTACCGGCGGCGTGGCGTTGCTGTTTAATGCCATCGATAACAATGAATCGGTGCAACTGAAAGAGGTGCAATCCAACCAGTTGATCCTGGATCTTCCCACCCAGCAAACCTGGCCAGCTGGGATAAGAATCTATTCCGCCAAATTCGCCAGAATCGCGAGCCAACAAACAGTTACCCGTCCCACCCGCCATATACTGGATCTGCAGGCTAAATTCATCGTCACCGATAATTCTGGCTTGACTGAGACGGAAGGCGCGACACTGTATAAAGGTTATCCAGTGCTGCTGGATATTCCCAATGAAGTGGAAACATTATCGGAAGACCTGCTGCGCCCGCTGCTGGAGTTCGATAGTGATACCGTTAATCCGGTGGTGGATGATCCTATCGGCTATACCACCATTGTGCGTCGCATGGACTGGCTGCTGAAATCGCGCAAGGAGCGGGCTGATTTCAGGAAATGGCTGTATGCCCGTGCGGGGCGCTGGAAGCCTTTCTGGACGCCCTCCTGGAATGAGGATTTCAAACTCAAAACCACTCTGGCGGGCACGGATACCAAGCTGGTAGTCGAGTTTGCATTCTATGAACGATTCGTGCCCGCCACACCCATGCGCAATACGCTGATGATCGAGCTGTTTAACGGTGCTAGGATCTTCAAGGATATTCTGAGCGTAGATGAAATCTCTGAGACTGAAGAAAACGTGTTTATTGACAGTCCGGCCGGGTTCGATATTCAACCGCAGGATGTGAAACGCATCAGCTATCTCAACCTATCCCGCCTGGATTCGGACACCGTGGAAATATTCCATGAAACCGACACCATCTCGCGCGTGAGCGCACTCATCAGGACGGTGGTGCAATGACGCTCAGCGTTTTTGAAAAAAGCATCCATGATGCACGGCCACTAGAGCTATATGAATTCTCTCATGGGCTGCAAATCTTCACCTATACCTCCGGCGATGAATGGGTGAGTTTTCAATCGAGAACCTACACCCCGACCGCTTTGACTCGGTCGGCCATCGGCTCCTCCACTGAAGTCAGCAAAATGAAGCTGGACATTGAAGTGACCCGTGACAACGATGTCGCCAAGCTCTTTATCCGCTCACACCCTGGCCCGGTAAAACTGACGATCTACCGGCTGCACCGTAGCGACAATGATGTTGTGCCGCAATGGCTCGGTCGGGTGGTGAATGTGGAATTCAGCGGGCTGACTGCCAAAATTACCTGTGAGCCGATTTACACCTCCTTGGAGCGGGCGGGCCTGCGCGGCATGTTCCAGCGGTTGTGCCGCCATGCCTTATACGATAGCGGCTGCGGCTTGAATGCCGCTGCCTTTCGCGATGCCGCCACCATCACCTCCATCGTAGGATCAGCCATCACCGTGGTACCCATGAACCGGGCAAGCGGCTGGTATACCGGCGGTTATATCGAAGTGGGCGACGTGGAAAAGAAAATGATCCGCGACCATACCAACGATGTCCTGACGCTGACTGGTGTGACCGCATCGCTGAAAGCTGGCGTCACCATCAATCTATACGCTGGCTGCGCCCACGACCGCAACGCTTGTCTCAACAAGTTCAATAACTTTGCTAACTATGGCGGCTTTGAATTTATCCCCAACGACATGGGGCCATTCAAGGGTGACCCGATCGAATAGGAGGTACACATGTGGTTCCAGATTATTGCTTTTGCCTTATCCGCCGTCTTGTCGGTAGTATTTGCACCAAAACCGCCCAAACCCGCTTCCAACAATCTGGAAGATTTCAATGTCCCCACGGTGTCGGAAGCTACACCCATTCCGGTAGTGTTCGGCACGCGCTGGCTCAACCAGGCCAATACCGTCTGGTACGGCGACTTTAAAAAGACCGCGATCAAATCCAGTTCAGGCAAGAAATGATGATTGACGGCGTGGATACCAGCAAGCTCAGAATGACGATGCAGGATTTAGCAGAATGCAATCTATGCGCCCGCGGCTCAAAGCGCTTCCTTGAGAACAAGGGGGTTTGTTTCCGTGATTTCCTGCAGGAAGGATTGCCATTGGATACGGTCATTGCCTGGGATGACGGCGTAGCCAATCAAGTGGTCGAACATATCTTGAGGAAGAATCGGCCATGAAAGGTAAATCCGTCACCATCGGCTGGCGCTACCATTTAGGAATTCACATGGTCGCATGCCAAGGGCCAGTGGATGCCATCACCGGCATTAAGGTAGGTGAAAGTATGCTGTGGGAAGGCAGTGTCACGGCAAGCTCCACCTTGTCGGTCAACAAGCCTGATCTGTTTGGCGGCGACAAGAGTCAGGGCGGTGTTGTCGGAGATATTGATCTTGCCTTTGGAGAACCGTCACAAGCTCCAAACACCTACCTCCAAACTCAGCAAGGCTCGCCCATTCCAGCTTACCGCGGTGTGATGTCCTTTATCCTCAAGCAGATTTATCTGGCAGCCAACAATCCCTACATCAAGCCGTGGGCGTTTCGCGTGAAAAGGCTTCCCGCCAAGACCTGGTATCTAGCAAAAGCAGACATCAATGGCGATGCCAATCCAGCGCATATCATTTACGAATGCTTGACCTCAGACCGCTGGGGGCTGGGCTACACCGGCGGTAATCTCGACGATGCCGCTTTCCGTGCAGCAGCGGATACTTTGTATTCTGAGAATTTCGGTCTTTCATTCGTGCTCGCCGAGCAATCGAGTGTGAAAGAGTTCATCAATACCGTGCTGAATCACATCGATGGCGCATTGTACCTTGACCAGACTACCGGCAAATTCACGCTCAAACTGGTCAGGAACGATTACAACCCAGATATTCTTCCTATTCTCAGGCCATCCAACATCGTGCGCATGGACTCGTTTTCCAGACCGGGCATTGCTGATCTGGTCAATCAAGTGACCCTCATCTATCAGGAACGTGACTCGGACAAGAAGATTTCCGTCACCATCCAGGATCTGGGCATGATTGCCATGCAGCAAGGCGTGATACCCACCACCATTCAATACCTGGGTATTGCCAATGCCACGCTGGCCAATAATGTCGCCATGCGGGAACTCAAAACGCTCACCCAGCCCTTGGCGAGACTGAAGCTGATCGCCAATCGTGAATCGTTCGATTTGAAACCAGGTGGCGTATTCAAATTTACCTGGCCAGATTTGGGGATTGTGGAAATGGTCATGCGCATCATCACCATGGATTTCGGCACCTTGACAGATGGCGAGGTGACGATCGATGCGGTGGAGGATGTGTTCTTCAGCGTTCAGTCCGTATTTGCCGATCCGCCACCTACCTTATGGACTGATCCGATCTCACCGCCTGTGCCGGTAATTGACTACTTTCTGCTAACTGCACCCTATTGGCTGATCGCAACCCAATTCTTAGGCGACAACCAAACAGCGATCGATAGCCTCGATGTGACCAGCGCTTTTCTATTGGGCGGGGCCAAAAATCCTGGTTCAAGTGCAGCCTCCTATGAATTCTGGATATCGCCAGATGCAACCGATAACAGCAACGACCAACCGGGCAGCCTGACATCCCTCTTCACGCCCACTGCCACGCTATCGGCAGCCATTACTGAAACCACCACGACATTACCTCTAACGGGTGCGGTCGACATCAGCCAGGTAGCCAGCAACACCATCGCGTTGATTGAAAGCGAACTCGTTTATCTCACTGTTGCGCCGTCAGCCTCAAGTGTGACGGTGGTGCGCGGCATCCTGCACACATTACCCAAGGCCCATGCCGTGGGAAGCCGCATATGGTTCTTCCAGGATTTCTTCGGTCATTTCGAGGTGGAATTTGCAAGTCAAATCACGATGTATGCGAAGTTTCTGACCGAGACCGGCAAAGGCGTGTTGCCTAAAGCAAGCGATACCTGGAAGGCGTTGACCCTCAATCAAAGCTGGGGCGCACCCTACCCGCCGGGGCGGGTCACGATCAATGGCGTATTGAGACCCACTAGCATAGCTGGCGTGAACGCTGACGCCTCGATTGCATGGTACCACCGGGATCGCTCGAATACCGCCGCGGTCAATATCGGCAATGATCAAGCCACCAATATCGGGCCGGAAGCAGGGAGCACCATCACGATTCAGGTCTACAGCCTCAAAGTGAGTGGATCGCTCGTGAAAACCTATGCAGGCTTAAGCGGCACAAGCTTCACCTATACCGCAGCCCAAGCGTTTATTGACAACGGCAATGTCGCCTTTACTGAGCGCAGGCTGGAGATATTCAGTGTAAGAGGAGGATTAAACAGTGTCGAGAAGCATGTCATTCCACTGGATTGGACAGTAAATGCTTAATTCGTATTAGAGAGGAAGCGACCAAAGCCATGCGGGAACATGGCCTGGCCGCCATAACCCACAGCAAACACCTGTGAGCCATAGCCAAGGCTTCCTGCCACGTCGACGCGGCGGATAAAGCCTACCATATTTTTATCAATGAAAAGGGCTTACAGCATGACTAAAGCAAACCCGGTTGTACCCTGGATCGGCGGAAAACGCCGTCTGGCCAAACATATCCTGCCATTGTTTCCTGAGCATGAATGCTACGTGGAACCCTTTTGTGGGGCAGCAGCTTTGTATTTCATGAAAAGACAAACCCATGTGGAAGTACTCAATGACATCAACAGCGAGTTGGTCAACATGTACCGCGTGATCAAGCATCACCTGGACGAATTCACCAAGCAATTCAGATGGGCGCTGACCAGCCGAGAGATGTATAAGTGGCTGCAAATAACGCCAGTGGAAACGCTCACCGATATCCAGCGCGCCGCCCGCTTCTATTATTTGCAGAAGCTCGCTTTTGGCGGCAAGGTAGCCAGCCAGAACTTTGGCACCGCAACCACCACCGCACCCCGTCTCAATTTGCTGCGCCTGGAGGAAGAGTTAAGCCAGGCACACTTGCGGCTTTCGCAAACTTATATTGAGCACTTGGCATGGCAAGAATGTGTGCGCAAATACGACCGAGAACACACCTTATTTTACTGCGATCCGCCCTATTGGGGTACCGAAGGTTATGGTGTCGATTTTGGGCTGGAGCAGTATGCTCAGATAGCCGAGCTGGCGAAAACGATCAAAGGTAAGATGATCATATCAGTCAACGATATCCCGGAAATGCAAGAGGCATTCAAAGGGTTGACGATGCAATCGGTAGTGATTAACTACACCGTAGGTGGGCTGCAAGGGCGTGGACAACGCACCGAGTTGGTGATTCGTAACTTTTAACGATGGAGTAATTCGCGGGCTTTTGCAAAGCCAACCCACTTGCCGGAAAGATCTAAACCACGGTTGGCCAGTTGATTTCTGGCCATTTCATTGAGGTCGATTTGGCCATTGGCAGCAGCGAGGATTAACTTGAGCGGGAGAACTTGAATTGAGAGTAATTCGTCTTGGGTAAGTGTCGTTTGTTCTGTGTTCATTTTAACCTCCTTGTTAAGATGAACACATTGACGCTCTACCCGTTAAAAGAGTCAAGCGGTAGTACCAAATAAAGCGCAAAACAGTGCCAAATTACGCGAGAATTTACAACAAGATGAATATCTCGATTATTTAAGCTACTCAGCAACCTACCAACATGCGAGTTTCAAGTAAAGTGTTCGTTATGTAAAAGCAAGACCCGGGTCCGACGCTCACTTCGGCGCAATTCATAATTATCATTCTATAACAAGGTATTACACATAAATGACTCCTCATCCCTGTTTCACGCCAGTGACCGTCGGATTAATAGTCCGGGGCTCAATCGCTTATGCCTATAAATAGATGAAGAACCCAAAGTAGTTTTTTTACCTGGCACTGAACCGATGCGCACAAATTGAACCGGGGCCGAACCTGAGCCATCCATATGACGCGCTTTCGCCCTCCTCCCTCATGCAAAACAACAATTTACGTCGATTTCCTCCGAACTTTTTCTGAGCATTGTCCAGAAACCCAATGGCTGCGAACGCGAGCGGGGGAAACCGGCAGAAGTGATCCAAAATGGCCCAAGGTGAGGCCCGAGGGAATCTGATGAAGTAGCCATTCCTGCCCCGAAACGGGGCAGCAGCGATTAGCTATGTATGGATGTGGGGCCGACCTGCATTCACGTTAGAGTTAGTTGGAATAATGATCGTTGCCACTGAATTGCTGCCGGGATAACTGATGAATGTATGAATTCTAAGCATCTGTTCCCACTGCCAGGACTACCAGGGAATCTCTAGGGCTACTAAGCTCACACATCTATTGAAAAATTTTATCAACCTCTGTGCCTCTACACATTAATTCTATCCAGATTGAGTTAGAAGGTAATGATTTGCTAGAACATGAAAATCAATAAATCTAGGTGCCAAATAGCTCTGTCAAGCAAATTCGTAATATTCATAGCTCAGTGGTAACTAACAAGAGCCTCTTATCGTTGTCTCGAAATGCACGTCTACGTGCACCGTGTGTCTCACGCAGAATGACGTGAGGGACGGTTATTTTCACGCGAACTGGACCCCATGGACTTACCACACCAGGAACAGCGTTTTCAACTGACCCGTCATCGCATCAGCCTTTCCGACCATCACACAGACCATCGTCTTTGGGCTTGACATGGACAACCACGCGCGGACATTCTGAATCTCCATCTTTTTCGCTTGGCAAGTCGGCTGTTCACAGGTCGCATGGAACACTTTCCTTGGTTCTCCGAGTACGGCGACATTCTCAGCCGATGCCACGACGGTAGAACTATTCGGTCTCAGCACGGACAACGCCGTGTGATAGGAAAGCCGCGCGCCTTCGGGTACTTTCGACGGCTGTTATTGGGGACTCCCAAGCGCCCCACGAATAACATCGTCACCTTCGCCGTGAGGGACAGCAGAATAGACCACTGGCCGATCTTCTGTGCAGACTACATGGGCATAGGCTTCGCCCCAAAAGCCACAGACGTTACAACTCCATCGGCGGGCGACCCGTCGGCACTGACGCGACTACTGACGTCGCGCTGTGAACGTCCCCACAATGAACTTGGTGACCACCGCTCGGAACTCGTCCCCTCCGTCGGTGATCACGAACGCGATCGGAACCGGATCGCCGATCGGCGTCCCCGGAAATACTGCCTCGCTGGTCCCGGTGCCATCCGGATTGACGCTGTAAACGCAGCTCGTCGACGTCGACGGGATGGACTGCCCGTTTACGTTCCCGATCGAGCTCACTATGCAGCCGCCCTCACCATCAAAGAAGATGCGTCCCATGCTCGCGAAAGGCAGCGCCGGTACCACTGGCTGGTTCGGTCCACTGGCAACAAGTGCGCCGTACGATGAGTTGAATCCGTAATACCCCTTGAGGCTCTGGTTGCTAAAGCCGTGTCCGTCCCCGAGACTTCCATCGTCGCGCTCGGCCCACGCTAGCGAGATGCCGGCCATCACTGCCGCTACAGCTATGACACCTACAAAAACCCCTGCCCTAACCCACCGCACGCTCGTACGTCGTTTCATGTCTCTTCCTCCCGAGTATAGGAAAAATAAATACCCTTTTTAATAAGACCGAATATATTGTGTTTGATCAGCAGCAAAAGTATTGGTTCTGGCCCATTTTTACTCTTTACGCAAAAGACGCCTAAGGGGAACGTCAGCGCATTCAGGGAATGTGCTGAAAAGATGGGACTGGTTCCAGACTGACCCGAAAGGATCAAAAGCTTGCACAGGTGCTCTGGGTGGCACTCGGGAGGACAAGCCGAGATGATCAAAAGCTTTTAGTGATTGTACTGGATTCCAGAATGGTGGCGATGATTTTCAGGATTCTACCGCAAAGCGAGCAGCGCTCAATTATGAAAATCTAGACTTCTGCCAATTCACGTTTAATTCTGGATAATTCCAATTCAAGTTCAGATATCGGTTTCTGATGCTTGCCCATCACAAGGAACTTACCTTGTTTATCAGCATAAATCCAGTTCTTTAAAGTCCCCTTGGGTAAGGATAAACATCAGTATTAGAAATCCTGAAATAGTCTAATGCCACCAGATACATGACCGACAGACTCGGTTAGTGAAGTAGAAGCTAAAGTGTAGTCGAGTTGGAGATACGGACGGGAAGCGCTCATCGGAAGCACCGCCCTGGGCCTGCCGGGAGCGCACCGGAGGGGTAGCCATGCCCGCCCTGCACCCCCCGCAGCGGCCAGCTATGCGTGCGCCGGGTGTCGACTTGCACTGCACACTCTCCCCCGAAAGCGCGGGGAACGATGGGGACGCTTGCTCAAGCAGGTGTTCAATACCGACATAAAGTATTACCCACATTTTATGGTATAACCTTGAAGATCACCGCCATTATCCTAGATCCGGCACAAGCTTTACCAATACTGAATTTTTAATAAAAAAAGGCAGTTATTTTTCCTATACACAGACTAACCTGCGGCATCGCCAAACGCTGATCTATCAGAGCGCTCCGGGTCAGAAAGCGCAGGAGATGTCCTGTATACTTTGAGCTTCAGATAACTTTAGTAATTCTCGCATGAATATGCTCACCCTAATTTTTGATTACTCTTGGACCACCTTATGAGCGCTGACAGCAGCAATCCGAGGCTAGCGGTATTGATTGATGCAGACAACACACATTCAAGGTGATCGATATACTTGATGAATTGTTCGAGGAAATATCAAAATTTGGAGATGCGAGTGTCAGGCGTATTTATGGTGACTGGACACAAAATCAATTAAGCCGCTGGAAGGAAATTCTGCCTAAACATGCCATACAACCTATTCAGCAATATGCTAACACCAAAGGCAAGAATGCAACGGATAGCGCGCTGATTATTGACGCTATGGATCTGCTCTACACAGCTCCGTTGGATGGTTTTTGTATCGTTTCCAGCGATAGCGATTTCACTAGATTGGCGATTCGATTCCGCGAAGCTGGTAAAGTGGTCTACGGCTTTGGTGAGAAAAAAACACCAGAATCACTGCAAGCCGCCTGCAACGAATTCAAATATTTCGAAATTCTCCCGCAAAATAAGCAGATCGACATTGAAAACGGCCTTGCGGCACAAACGGAAGACACTTCCGGCAAACTCAAAGCGAGCTCGAAAAAGAAAACCCCAAAATCTGGGGTATCTTCGAGCGAAGTTGCAACCACTCCCGGTATCAAAAAAAGTTCTAAGGAACTGGCGAGCGACACCAAACTAGTTTCACTGATCCGTTCTGCAATTGAAGCGCTTTCCGATGAAAACGGCTTTGCTTACATGGGAGAGGTGAAAAAACATATCGTGAAAAACTTCTCGGCATTCGATTCGCGCAATTACGGTTACGCAAAATTCAGCGATCTCATCAAGACCATTGGTTTGTTTGAAGTAGATACTCAGAATCAACGAATTAGGGATAAAAAAAAGATGAGTGAGAGTCTGACTCTGTATCACTCATAAGGTGGAGCTATTAGTGGAGGGAACTGATTGGTATGAGTGTTAGTGCACCTCTCGTGATTTGAAAAGTGACCCATTGTCGATTAATACATAACTGTATCGTATATGTACAAAAAATAAGTTTTTTCGACTATAAATATTTGAAATGCTCAAAAGTTATTGGCGATTAGAATTATATTCTGCTAGATTCTCAACCATTTCCTAAACCACTAACAGGAGCATCTTCTATGAACAAGACTGAACTGATTGAAGCAGTTGCAATTCGTTCCAATACAACAAAAACTCAAACCGCTGCCATGCTTAATGGATTATTAGATATTATTCAAAAAACTTTGGCTGGCGGTAATAGTGTTCAGTTAGTGGGATTTGGCACTTTTTCCATTACAGAGCGTGCAAGCCGAGAAGGTCGCAATCCAGCGACAGGTAAACCTTTAACAATTCCTGCTAAGAAGGTCGTCAAATTCAAGCCAGGCAAAGTCTTGTCAGATTCTGCGGCAGCTATAAAGCCAGCGCCCGCCTCTAAATCAGGCAAATCCAAACCAACTGGAAAGAAGAAATAAATCCAGTTAAATAAGTTTTGCTTGCCGAGAAAGACGACATGCGGAGTGTCTAAGTCAGCACCAAAGAAACTCCTCTGAACTATCACTAATACATGACCGATGGCTCCGGTTGGTGAGGATAGAAGCCAAATCGAAGCCGAGTCGACGACAGGAGCGAAAAGCACTCATCGAAAATAAATCCCTGGCCCGCCGGAAGTGCACCGGATGGGGTAACCATCCTCGGCCGGCAACTGCCCCCCCCAGCGCCCCACTATGCGCGAAGAGCCAATTTGCGCCCCAACCGCCCCGGAACCGAGGCGGTTGGGGCCCAGCTGCACTCTTTTCAAGCTGCATTGCTTTCTTGATTCTGCCGATGCATTTATGGCTATCTCCATCCCAAAAAATACAGAAACGATAAGCCAGAAAATCAAATCCTTTTTTATAGACCTGTCTACTACACTTCTGTCTTGCTATTTGATACATTTTAATTCTGTATTAATGTGAGTTCGACATAAGAAAAGCTGTAAAAGCAACCGGAATTCCTTATGATGAAGTGGTTTTGGAAAAGAATCTCACCATGAGAGGAGTCAGATTCCCATGGATAATATAACGGTTTTTTTGTGCGAGTGACGAACTTTGTAAAGAGTTTGAGCCGCGTTGGGAGCAGCGCTTATTAGAGTCGTCGCTGAAACGGCGTCGGCGGCAAGAAGCGCTCCGTGTCTAAAAAACAGCTTGGAAACTCCTGTTTTATGTCAAGCGCCTCAACATAATGCGGGTCATGGCGATATAAACCCAGGCTTCATCCGTCCGGGAGAGACGCTCATAGCTTTTACTAAGCCTGCGTGAATGGTTCAGCCAGCTAAAAGTACGCTCGACTACCCCGCGACAAGGCAATAGTACAAATTTCCTGGTTTCCCTGCGGCGCAACACCCCCTCCAGGCAGAATTTAAACCGTTGTGCGACCCAGTCTACTAAACGACCGCCATAGCCACCATCTACCCAAATCCTCCTCAATTTTTTACACCCTCTGGGCAGATGTCGCAACAGCAGGCAGGCACCGTCACGGTCCTGCACACTGGCGCTAGTGGCTACCACCGTCAACAGTCATCCCAGTGTGTCTACCAGAATGTGGCGTTTACGACCATTGATCTTCTTGCCTGCATCGAAACCACGCTGACCAGGAATTGCGGTACATTTGACGCTCTGGCTGTCCAGGCAACCTGCCGTTGGTTTGTGTCGGCCACATTTTTCTCTCAAGCGAGAACGCAACAAATGATGAAGACGTTCCCATGTCCCGTTATAGGACCAGCGATAAAAATAGGAGTAAACCGAACTCCAGACCGGGAATTCACGAGGCAATTGTCGCCATTGACAACCTGTTTTTAGAACATACAAAATTGCATTGACCATCTGACGCATACTCAACTCTCGTGGCCTCCCCACGGGCGATACTGGCAAATATGGTTTCAAATAACGCCACGCCCCATCACTTAAGTTGCTCGGATAACATTTCTTTCGTTTTTTTGTAGATTCATCATATTGTCTGCTAATAGCAAAAAGACGTTCCATTAACCCAGAATTCACAATTTCCAAACGGTTTCTTAGCAGACAAAGCTATTTATCTGGCATCATAAAGCAGTTTCTATCGTATTTTACGTGATGCCGGTCAATTACATCACCGAGGTGGTATAGCGTAACCAGTTAAGAATGATTCAGAATATATAAAATTTGAAGAGCATCTCAACGGTTCGGTTTTGTTGTTTACGCAGTGCTTTGGCGTATGCCCATTTGTGCTAGATGAGACAATGAGAATACTCTTTGAATCATTTCTAGCTGGTTTTGCTATACAGCCAATCCAGCCACGACCAAGAAACCGACAGCTTATATTGCGGATGGGCCCAATCAAGTATGGTCATGGGATATTATTCTAATTTGCACTAGAAACTGCATTAATAATCCAATCCCAGCCGGTTATACTTTTGATTAAATCAGGAGTATTTTCGAGATCATATAATGCACTAACCAAATGATTCTCGAGCGCATCGATGCTGTCAAACTCCCGGTTATGAAAGTACTTTTCCCGCAGTTCGTCCCCAATATGCTCTTGCGGATTCAGTTCAGGGGAATACGGCGGCAGGAATAACAAACGAACATTCTCAGGTAAATGAAAATCCTTGCTCTTATGCCAGCCAGCGCCATCAACGATCATAATAATATTGTCACCAGAGTAACGATTGGCCATTTCATCAATAAAGATCTGCATACAATCGCTGTTGACATGAGGCCATACCAAGCTGTCGAAGGCCCCATCGAGGGGACTGACTGCGCCGCAAGCATACGTATACTCTTGCGTCACCATGGCGCTTACCACCGGTCGATCTGAACAGCGGCACCAACAATAGCACCTGTCTGCAATGCGGCCAAAGCGAGCTTCATCCTGAAACATCAAGCGTAGCGGTCGATAATTACCGCACGTAGCGATCATTTCATCTAATCGCTCCTTAATTTTTTCCAATCTTCGCGCAACGAGCTTTTCCCTGAGGATGAGCAGTATCTGGTGCGAGTTTACGCCAGCCGTGGCGTGCCAGCATTCGATAAATGGTTGAGAGGGCGACTGGCTTATCTAGCCGTTCCTCAATTTTCTCTTTAAGCGGAGGGACAACCACCACGCGGCCTTGCGCTGACCCCACCAAAATCTCACTCAGAATTTGCGCTTCTTGCTCAAGCGTGGCAATAGCGCGATTACGCAGCTCTCGTTTCGTTCGGGGTGCCTTCTCTTCGCCACGAGCGATTCTACCGTAACGCGTACGCTGGCTACACGTCCATCTGACTGAACGACCAATGACCTTCGCCGTTCGCTCTATCGATATACCCAATTCCAATGGGAACAATACTGCTTGGGCTGCCCTCAATTCAGCCGCTGTTTTAGCTGTTTTCAACACTTCTCGGGCCGATACCAATTGATCTGTTCCACTTGATTTTCTTGCCATAATTTTTTCCGCGTAATTCATGGCTATATTATTTTATTTCTTCATTTTTTAATGCAAATTGGAATTAGATGGTGATAAGCTTACTGGAACCGTTACTATTGATGATGGAGAAGATGTTGGACAATTGAATGGGTCAGTGACTGGAACCGGTTTTGGATCCTTCGCTGACTTTAAGATTAGCTGGGATGATGGAAGTGTTGGTTCGTACTTAGGTATGCTTGATCATGATATACGCTTAGTCGGCATCACTTTTTCTGTTGACGACCCTGTCACCCCAGCAACGTGGGCTAGCAGTTAGCACTTAGAGCCGCTAACACAAATCATAAGCGTGAGCAGATGATGGCGGCGGCCAGCGAGAGTAGCGCGAGGTGGACATGGAGCCTGTGCTCGAAACGGATGCGCAACTTGCCGAGTGAAATAACGAACAGAGAGTCTATACTGTCACCAAAGAAACTCCTCGAAATGATCACTGGCTACACGTCCGATGGCCCAGTTAGTGTGGATAAAAGCTCAAGCGAAGTCGCGTTGAGCTTAGGGAGAGTAAACTCCACGCTATCGCCCGTCTATGGGCCACTGGGAGCGCACGGGATGACTACCCCCATACCCACCCCGAAATTGCCCCGCATCGGCACACTATGCACGCGCCAGGGGCCGATTTGCGCCCCACCCGTCCCCGAACCGCGGCGTGCCGATCGAGGTTTATTCTGATCTTGCCGACATCCGCTCTGGCTTTGAGGACAAACCAGTGTCTGACTATTTTGCAGCGATTGTCCATGATCCGCTACGAAAGCGCGTAAATGGCAGTGAATCGTTGCTTTACCAAAAGCTGCGTGTATTGCGCTTCATCGACTGGCTAAAAGGACAAAAGAATAAAATACTATTGGTAGTCGCACATGAAGAAACAATGCGGGTATTTATCGCCTATTTTGAGGGAGGCATTGAGGATGATCAATTGAGGAAGATTCATATTGGCAATTGCGAATACCGCCATTACATGTTGAATTGCACTTAAATTTTCCAAGGTTACAAAAACTATTCAACGTTTCAAGCTATCATTGTCTACATCGATGATAAAAGCCTGTCCAAAACCAGCAACATATCGTCCACTTTCCTGACGTAATGCGAATAAATGAAAATCTGGTAAGGTACTTAACAGGCTGACAACTTTGCCAAATTTTTCCTGTAATGCTTGTATCTGCTGCGTGTAGGTTTCAGTATCTCGAATTATCTCTTCTACACTGCAATTTAACACGGCGCGCTCTCGTGCGAACAGATTATGAGATTCTGATTCTGGGTAAATAAACATTATTGATGCTTTTGGGTTGTTCAGTAAATCGACTGTATGACTCGCCAATTCACTGACATAGATATAATAGAGCCCAGTACCATCGCGCACAAAAGGTGCATAACTGATATTTGGGGCACCATTAGCTGAAGCAGTAGAAAGTAACAAGGTTCTTTGAGACGCGATTAGTTTTCGATAACGATTGGTAAGCTCATCGAATTCTTGCTGATTTATTTCGCTCATCGGAGAACACTGGCACTTCAATAGTTATAGGACAGACTATTTTATACGCTCAGTTTATAACTGACTAAGTTGTTTTGCTTAATTGCTAAAAAACTTGAGCAAAAGTGTCGGCACCGAAGGTACGTCTCAGGATTACCACCGGCTACATGACCTATGGCCCAATTGGTGAGATTGAAAGCTAAAACACGTGCTCGAGTTAGTAATACGGGCGGGAAGCGCCCACCGGAAGTGCCTCCCTGAGCCCGCCGGAAGCGCACCGGATGAGGGTAGCCATGTCCGCCCGGCAACCGCCCTGCAGTGGCCGACTACACGTGCAGGTACCGACCTGCGCTTCTCTTTCCGAAACGGCGAGAAAGCAGCTGACGCGTCTGCTCAAATGAATACTTCATATCGTCATTGAGCATTACCCGCATTGTGGCGAGGTTATGAAAGTCATCACTGCTATTCCGGAATTCGGCACAACCACTCAAATTCTTAAGTATTAGGGCTGGTCCTCCCGAACGCCGCTTAGAGCGCCTTTGCAGTTTTTTGACTCTTTCAGATCTATCTGGTCTCAAATTTGTCTACCTTAGATCTCTTTTTAATTGAGCTAACCTTTCATCTTGAGTGTTTTTCACTTTTCGCGTGTAAGGCAAAAATGATCTAAAATCTATTAATTTTTCTGTCAATTGAACACGATATTTTAGAATATTTAATCTTTATCAAAGTGTTTAGTATTTCATTACTCTTACTTCTTAAGAGAAAAGAGTGTTTATTTTTCCTATATCTCAATTGGCGAAACACAGCAAAAAACATTTTCATCTAACGACACTTAAGGTCAGTGTGCTCCGATGTTCGCATCCCTAATGAGCTTCGACATCAAGACACTGCTGGTCGCGGTTGCGCTGGCCACGACGCTCTCAGCGGTGACACGTATCCTGTTATGGCGCACTCATCCCGGGATACCCGGGCTCGGTCATTGGGCGGGGGCCAGCGTGCTGGGAACAATGGCACTTTTGATGATTGCTATGCGCAATGTTGTTCCAGAATGGTTGGCATTATCATTGGCACAGATGCTCATCGCGATGGGCTTCATTCTCATGTGGGATGGCTTCCGCCGGTTTGTGGGCCGCGCCCCGTTGTCGCGTCCAATTCTGATGGTCCTTATTGTGTTTGCAATTGGTTTGATTGTGGCTTCGAACGTGTTGCAGTCGTTGACCTTTCGCGCGTCGAGCAATGCCTTATGGATAGCGCTGCTTTCGGCCATGGTTGCACAGGAGCTATTATCGGCCGCCCGTCCGCGGGAAATCGCGATGCGCGT
Organism: Nitrosomonas communis; assembly: GCF_900114745.1. Classification (GTDB taxonomy): domain Bacteria; phylum Pseudomonadota; class Gammaproteobacteria; order Burkholderiales; family Nitrosomonadaceae; genus Nitrosomonas; species Nitrosomonas communis_A. Next base: position 29,818 of record NZ_FOUB01000043.1, read on the forward strand.
TTCGGGCTGGCTTTACGCGATCAGCGCAGCGCTATTCTTTGTCCGCGGCTTCGCAGTGGCGACGGGTGACGCAATCGTCGACCCGTGGAATCCGGATGGACTGGCCGCGTTGCTACTATTCTGGTGGCTGTGCTTCACTATGGGCGCGACGCTCGGCATGGTGCTCATGGCAAGTGAGCGGCTTCAGAAGGAGCTAGACCATCAGGCGAGCCATGACCCGCTTACTGGAGCCCTTAACCGTCGTGCCTTATTGATGTTTGCAGAAAAGGAGCTGGCCCGTTGCCGACGCAATGGACAACCACTGTCTGTGCTGATGATGGATCTGGACTACTTTAAGGCCATCAACGATCACTTCGGTCACCAGGGCGGCGATGAGTTCCTATGTCGCTTCGTGTCTTCTTCCCAGCGGGTATTACGTACCGAGGATGTGTTCTGCCGCTTTGGCGGCGAAGAGTTCCTAGCGCTTCTTCCGGGCATTACTTCCGAACAAGGGTTGCTGGTTGCGGAGCGCATCCGTAGCGCCTACCGTAGTGAGATGGAGAACATCACGACGCTTTCCCTTCCATTCAACGCCACGGTTAGTATCGGAATCAGCCAATACCGCCCTGAGGAAGAGATTGACGATGTCATCCGCCGTGCTGACACCGCCCTTTACCAAGCGAAAGCGAATGGGCGCAACCGATGCGAATTGATGGAATTTTGTGGAGCGGAGTAGGTTCCTCTAGACCTTCATCGAATACGCGACCAATAGCACCAGATAGTAAGGTCGAAAGCTCAAGCGAAGTCGCGTTGGGTTAGGGGAAATAAACTCCACGCTATCGCCCGTCCAAGAGCCGTCTAGAGTGCACCGGATGAACCCCCCCCCTCAACCGCCCCGCAGCGGCCGACTATGCGCGCCTGAGAGGCCGGTTTGCGCCCCACTCTCCCCCGAAACCGCCGGGGCAGGCCGACACCGTCCTCTACCGTCAACTAACCCGAATATTGCACGAGCATCAAAAATAAGAACGAATTTGTCAGAAATTTATTTTTAATTCGATGAATCGTATTTCTAGTCGGAATTTGTTGTTAAACATTATGCTTTTTTGTCTTTTCTGGTGGAGCTATAGCAAAAAATGGGGATTTCTTCAGCTAATAGACATAGCTCACCCCCGCCTAGCTATTTGATGCGGTAAACGGAGATTC
>NZ_FOUB01000164.1 GCF_900114745.1 Nitrosomonas communis
CTCTGCATTAGCGTTAGGAATGTTTTTAATAATTTTATTTCCTAAAGCGCTGGAAATGATGAAGAACAGCCCTAAAGCTACCTCTTCGGATTGGAGGACTTTTATCGTTCCTATAATAGTAATTGTTTTGTTTATCATGTTTTTAATTAAGTTAGTTTAATTCAAGTTTTTATTGGTACAAACTTTGGGCTATAGGAAGATATGATGGCGCATAGATTTTAAACTCTTGCGAAGTAAAAGTTACTTAACCCGCAGTCATATGAACGAGCCTCTTTACCAGCGATAGCATGTATCATTATATGGTAAACACTCCTCACTTCTTTGCTGCTCCCGTTTGTGTGCCACCGTACAGACTGGGTGAATAGCATAGGTACAATAGAGGCTTGTCTTTATTCTTCTTAAAGCTGAAGGCCTAACTAAAGAAGCTCTGCTATCAGTGACACTACCGGACCGAAAATGCAAGTGTACATTGGAATTCATATAGATATGAAGGCCCGGTGCCGCGTAATAATCGAACTTATGAAAGTAGTGCTGCGTTACGATTCAATGACGAGGGTAACCACGAATTGGATTTCGATACTGAATATCTTCGAACCCTTATCCGGCAAGCTGACTTCCTCATACTGGCAATTAATATTCGTGAGCGGGAAACAGGGAAGTTATTTGCTCGGCATTACGTTATTCAGCAGTTAGGTTCTCCATTGAAGATAGGGATATTAGGCATTGCTTATCCTAATACGCCATTCACCACGATACCTAAAAGGACCATGATGAACAGATTTAGCAAAACCTCTGCCGTCACTGCACTTCTCCTAGCATTACCCATTGGCGTTCCAGTACCGCTGGCATTAGCAGAAAAAGCAACCCAACCAGAAACAGTACCACCCGGTGAGTCTAAATCAGCAAAAACAAAAATGCTAGAAGCCGGTGCTAGGCTTTTACAAAGCAATAATCCTCTAAAGGAGTTTGACGTCTACCTCGTGGGTTTTCATCCCATGAAGGATCATCCGGAAAACCAGATGGAGTCCCATCATTACTGTTACCAGGTTAATGAAGATTTTGCCCAGTGTGTGTTATTCGATGATAATACCAAAGATGCCAACCTGAATGGTATCGAATATATTATTTCCGAAAAGCTTTTCGCTCTCCTACCCGAAGAAGAGAAAAAATACTGGCATCCTCACAATGGCGAAATTCTGTCCGGACAACTGATCGCACCTAATATTCCCGACATTGCCGAAAAAGTATTGATGAAGGAAAAAATGAACAGTTATGGTAAAACTTGGCACGTCTGGAACACAGGCTTTCATGAAGGCAAGCCAGCCGACCTGCTCCCTTTGGGGGATCCAATGCTTGGCTGGTCATTTAACCGTGATGGCGAAGCCATGCCTGGTCTCGTCGAAGAACGTGACAGGAAGATGGATATCAATACAATGGAAACACGAAGAAAGCGGGATGATTTGCATAAGTTTGCGAATCCTCAATCAGGTGTCGATGACCTGAAGGGCAAGTTCGGACGTCCATTTCAGGATATTCCAGGGGTAGTGGATAAAAAAAGCATAAATAATCAAAGCGGCGGAAAATAGCTACAGGATATTGAAAGTTAGGAAGAATCATTTTCGCAAAATTGGGGTCATCACAGAACTCGGATCAGGCCGCGAATCAAGAAAAATAAGTATATACTCCAAGCCATGTTAAGGCCGCTCTTTTTAGGATTTCCAAATGCGCTTTATCATGTAACATCGCGTGGAGATCGTATCAAAAACACTTATAAGATGATGACCGGCTAAGGTTTGTAGAAACGTTAAAATGGTTGCTGTTGATTACAACAGGTTTTGTCATGACTATTTGTTTGTTGGATTACTATTATCATCTCATCAACGGAACACTTGACGGCAATTTGTCATAGAAGGCATGCATTATTAACCTGAAATAGGATCGAATTTGAAAGGTCAGATTTATTTAGGGAGGAAGCTTTCATAATTGAAATGCTTGAATTCAAGTAATAAGTGCATAACCCACCAATCTTTCGGCATCTGTTCCTGACAATTCTCGGAACACCTCGTAAGGCGTCCTAAACCCCAGG
>NZ_FOUB01000061.1 GCF_900114745.1 Nitrosomonas communis
GCCCAATTGTTCAGCGTATGGTGGATATTAACTGGTTACCGAGTGCTCTGCACAGCGGAGGTATAGGCTCTGGTATCGTCACAGATTATTGGGCCGTGGTAGGACGTCTTGCGGCGCAATGGCCAATAGGAGGCAGCATGAATTTCATGCTTGGGGGAGAATTAGGGTACGCGCCAAATGTACCAAAACGCAGCGCGATAAAAACGGGAGCGGCGGGTAATGCCGATGGACTCGCAGCTCAAGTCTCTTTCAATTTTATCGATATCGTTCCAAAGCACAGTCTCGGATTTGCGCTCGCTCGTATCGGTGATGGCTGGCTACTGACGCCATCCTTTAATGATAATGCCTATGTGGCCGAGGTGCGCTATAAATGGGTTATCGATAAAAATCATACCGTCGAAGCCCGTATGCGCTATAGCGAGGATATCCGACAGCGTACAAACTCGTCACAAAAACGTCAGGATATCGATTATTTTTTGCGTTACACATATAGATTTTAGATTCTATTGATATTTCTTTATTAGAGCTTGCTCATAAAATATAAGCTACTGTTTTTTAAGAGATAATATTGTAAAAATCACTTTTTGAGTGCAAGGTTTTTAAATAAATTATGCAAAAACCCTTGTACTTGATTTGATCTCAAGCTCACCTAAGTTTGCTCAATTTTATTAAATTAACGTGGATTCGGGATAAGAAAGGCAGCAAAAAGGAATCTCAATTCCTTATGATGAAAGGATTTTCAAAAAGAGTTTCATTATTATTCGGGAGAAGAAACTCTCGCTTAATATCAGACTGCATTAAGCTTTTCCAATTATGATGGCGTGATTCTTATATCGAACTCACGTTAATTTATTAATGACATCTATCTTCTATAAGTAAGCTGTTTCCTCCGCCTACCAATGCTCAAAATAAACTATTTTATTAGTCCGCGTATAACCCATTGATTTTTATTGCTCAAAAAATACATGCTTGTGGACTTCGAACTTGCAAGACGGCTAGGGGTGGAGAGAATAATGGCGCAAAGAGAGAAAAATTGAGAAAATTTATGGAGTTTCTTGGAATCTCGAAGTCCGCAACAATTTGCATGAACCCTCGTAAACACGCAGGAGTAGACGAAAAAAAACCAACCGGATGAAGGGTTGGTTTTTGGTATTGGTGGAGGTAAGGGGAAATGAGCACAGGTACACAAGATTGCTAACAAGTGCGGAAAGTTGAGAGCTCCTCGGGATAAATAACAATAGATGCAAGTAATAGCGATTTACTTGTAAAGATTTGGATTTCACCTGACATTTTATTATTTTTAATAAACAGATAATGGAGTGTTAAAAAGTGAATCAATCATCAAAGCCTGCATTCAGTATAGCATATCTTCTACCGCCATGCGCATACTGGCCCCAGTAGAATACTCCTATCGAAAATTGGACTATTCACTATCGACGTGGCACTAAGTCCTTTTTTGCTTCCTTGAGAATAACTTGTCCTGTATTCAAGCTTTAATTTCAGGTGTATGTACGCTTGCGCACAGAGAAAACCCGCATCGGAGCGTACGCTAAAGTTATTCCTGGTTTTATCAAACCAGCGATAAAGCGTCAAAACACATCATAGGTGTTTTTTGAAATTACCGAATAGGAGAGCAATTATGCCTTCAAACAAAGGAAAGGATGAGGACAACAAGGGCACCAGCCAGCGTGGGTTTGCTTCTATGGATGAAGACAAGCAACGTGAAATTGCGAGCAAGGGTGGCAAGGCAGCTCATGAGAAGGGTACTGCGCATGAGTTTATCTCAGAGGAAGCACGCGAAGCGGGCCGTGCAGCTCATGATAAGGGTACGGCTCATGAGTTCACCTCAGAGGAAGCGCGTGAGGCAGGTCGCAAAGGTGGGCAGTCACATGGCAAAGGTGCTTCCAAGGATGAAGATGAATCGTCTTCCCGCTCACGTGGTAAAGGTGATTCCGAGGATGAAGATGAATCATCTTCTTCTACCCGTGGCGGGACATCTGAGCAGCATGCTAAAGCAGGCAGGCAAAGTCATAAAAATCGCTAACCAGCAATAATAACGACGAGCAGACAAATCTGCTCGTCATCTTTGTGAGACGTTAGCTTAGGTTTGATATAATTGATTACCTAACGTGAGTTCGACATAACAAAAGCTATAGAAGGCATCGGAATTCCTCATGATGAAGCGATTTTAAAAGAGAATTTGATTACGAGTGGAGCTGGATTTTAATAGGTACTATAAGGTAGCAATTTCGTGTTGTGATTGACGCTTTTTGTAAAGGTTTTGAACCGTGGTGTGATCACGCTTTCATGAGGGGTATCTCCCTTACTTCTTATCTAATCATTGATTGATACTCGGCTATATTCAATTTCTGCCATTAAAACTGGTTTTTTCGTTTGGTTTAGTCTAGCGTCAATCGTTCATGCTGATGAAACCGGGCTTCCGAATGGAAGGCCTGAGCCGATGGTTTTTGACTTAGTTGATCCACTTGGCGCAAAAAAAGGCGAGACTGAAATCAACATGTTTCTTGATTATTCTAACAGCGCAGACCAGCTCAAATGGTCACCTGAAATCGAATATTCATTTATGGACGGCCATGCGATCGAGTTGGAGTTACCCGTCGAAAACACAACTTTAAGTGAGTATAAGGTTTCGCTACAGGGAACTTTGGGAGAGTTGTTTCAAGGGCGAGTGATTCACGGATGGCAAGCTATCGGGCGAAGAAAAAATGATGAAGAAGAGTATGGAGCCGATCTGCTCTACCTGAACGATTATAAATTCTCGGATAAGTGGAGCATGATGAATATGTTTGGCTTCAGACGTACGGCTTTCAATGAAAATGGAGAATTCATCGGTCTGTCAAACAACAGTTTGTTTTATATGTATTCGAAGGGATTCTCGCTCGGGATCGAACTGAACAGCGAAATAACCGAACGCAGCTACCGGTATCGACTAACGCCCCAGATCCAATATGCCTTCAGCAAAAATTCTGTGATTCAGTTTGGGGGCGGGCCCTCTCAACTCAATGAAGAAAAAAGAACCGAATGGCTGGTCACTTCTCGCCTTATCTATGATTTCTAGAGCTATAGCAAGTGTATTGCTTTAAAGCTTTGCAGAAGCTACCATCAAAAAAACGAAGCAAGCATTTTTATCAATCTCACCCTTTTGCCTTAATACCTTCTTTCTTATAGTATCGGTTCATGATGGGTGTCACTGAAATCCCATGCACAACAATCGACATAGCAACTAGTGAGATGACAATGCTGCTCAATCTTAAGGCAAGCTCTTCTGGTAGCCCATGCTGAATTGCAAACATTAAATAATACAGGGATCCTATTCCTCGAATACCGAACCAGCACAGAAGCATCCTTTGCAATTTAGTAACCTTACCACGTATTGTGCCTACCACTACCGAGGCTGGGCGAATTATCAGGAAAACCAGGGGAGCAAACCACAGCACATCTAAAGCCAAAGAACAACTTGAGAGCATTGCTCCCATGATTAACACAATGGCAATTTCCATCATTCTTTCCAATTGCTCATTTGCACTCAGTACAGCGCCTGCCACATAAACGGGTGGTTTTCCCGTAGCATCTATCTGCGCAACCTTATTTTGCTGCTGATATGATTCTTGAGGTAAAGCCTTCAATTTTGAATTCTCCAGTTCAAAATGTCGGAAAGCTAAACCTGCAGCAAATACTGCAAGGAATCCATAAGCGTGCATGAGAACAGCCAGCCCATATGAAAATCCAATTAAACCTAGTGCAATAAACTCATCACGGCCAATTGTCTCCTCACGTCGCTTTCGTAAAGCGACCACTAACTTACCTGTGATAATCCCTGTAAGCGCCCCAATTCCAAGGCCTCCCACTACAGCCCAGAGCAGATCTACTGTGAACCATAGCCAGCCAGCTGCTCCAATTTCATGCAGTCCTATTAACCCCAATCCAAGCATTACAAACGGAAACGCGGTCCCATCGTTTAGCCCGGCTTCTCCCGTCAAGCTATACCGCAGCCTATCCCGGTCATCTGGATGATCCAATTGCACATCTGAAGCCAAGACCGGATCAGTTGGTGCAAGTATGGCACCTAATAATATTGCTGCACCCAGCGAGAAATGCAGAAACACTACTCCTATGAATGCGATCATGCCTACCGTCAGGAGCATCGAGCCAAAAGCAAGCCGTATTGATATCTTCCAGCGCTCATACCCAAGAGAGGAACTTAGCTTCAATCCAGCTGTAAAAAGAGAAACGATCACCGCCAATTCAGTAATTCGTTCCAGAAAGGCAGCATTCTTTATCGGATCTAAATAGATGAGATCAAGTCCTACTGGCCCTAGCACTATCCCGACCAATAGATAAACAATCGTAGTCGTTATTGGTAATCGCTTGACGAGTTTGTCGAGGAAAGCAATTGCTAGCATGAGCCCGCCCAACATCAGGTACCACATCTCAAATCTCATCCAAGCTTCCTATGCCTCATAATAAAAGTAATCGGATTATAGAAAATGCTCTACTGCACTATGCCCTGAGTCATCGTTAACTGGTAGGTTTGACACTTCAGCCGGTTTCAGATATTTTTGTGTCTATTATGAAAAAATATTTATTTTTTCTATATGTGTAATTGCAACGATTGCCCCCGACTACCCGGTCAACTTGAACATTGATCCAGGAACCGACGAACCGTGCGGTCATCATGAGCACAAAGGTCTCATCGCCACCTCCCTCCAGCAAAGATCCAATTTATTCACCCGAAGCGGACGCCTTCGGTCGACCGGAGGGCGGGTCTCGGCGCAAATTATTTACGGTTATCTTCGAGTCGGACACGCAGGCGGGCAAAGTGTTCGACGTGTCGCTACTGTTTGCGATCATCGCGAGTGTCCTAGTGGTGATGCTCGGCAGTGTGCAGAGCCTTGCGGAACACTACCAGAAGCTCTTCAGTGCGCTCGAATGGAGTTTCACGTTGCTTTTTACCGTCGAATATATCGCCCGTCTTTCATGCGTTGAGCGTCCAGGGCGCTATGCGCGCAGCTTTTTTGGTATCGTCGATCTGATCGCGATTTTGCCAACATATCTTGCGTTTTTCTTCCCCGAGCTTATGGTGTTGATAAACATCCGCCTGTTGCGCCTGTTGCGGGTGTTCCGTATCCTCAAGCTCACGGCCTACTTTTATGAGTACAATGCGCTCGGGGCGGCACTTGCTGCGAGCCGGCGTAAAATTTTGGTATTCATATGCACGGTGGCAATCATCGTAGTTCTCCTCGGCACGGTGATGTACGTAGTTGAGGGAACAGAGAACGGCTTCACCAGTATTCCGATCGCCGTTTACTGGTCGATTACTACAATGACCACGGTGGGCTTCGGTGACATCGTGCCGAAGACGGATCTCGGCCATGCGATCGCGAGTATCATTATGCTGCTCGGCTGGGGCGTTCTCGCAGTACCTACAGGCATCGTGACCGCAGAGATGACGAGTCGCCGCATGCGTGAAGATGTATCATCTGCGCGCAGTTGCGAGGTATGTGGCACGCCCGGACACAGACTGCAGGCACGTTATTGCCAGGATTGCGGCGCCAAGCTGCCTGAGTCTTAATCTTGCTGTTTAACGACTACTTTTCAATGACTGCTTGTTGTATAACCTAGCCAGTAAAAATGATTCAGAATGTGTTGCGTTTGAAGAGTATATTATCAGTTTACTTTTGTTGTTTACGCAGTGCCTTGGCCTATTGCTCATTTATGCACAAGGGACCATGAAAATACTCTTTAAATCATTCCTAACTGAATTTGATATAGTGTGGATTTCAAAGGAATTGGATTCTTCAAATGCACTCCCAAGGAATACCTCCGTCAACGACATCCTTCACTGTTTCGTACTCAGAAGCATTCAGCAGAGAAATCAAATTATTGTTGATAATCTCGACACCCTCTTTCCTCTTTGAGGGAATCAACTGATTATGAGTACTGCATGTTTTGTCTAGCCAGGCTTGTGGGTAAGTTCAAATTCCTAAACCAAATAAAAAATAAAAAAATTTTTGATCTTGTCTAACGATAAAAATCGGTTGAACAGTATGTGATTTTCTCAACATACTGTTCTGCTTTACACAACAGAAGGGCACTACCTAATTTTAATAATCTTTAAGGTTTCTGCTTTCCCAGTCGCCAACCTGCTTTTCTGCTTCTTCCTTACTGATTCCATATTTTTTCTGAATATTGCCAACCAACTGATCACGTTTCCCAGCAATCTTGTCGCACTCATCGTCAGTTAGCTCACCCCATTGTTCCTTAACTTTACCTATGAATTGTTTCCAGTTACCTTCTACTTGATCCCAGTTCATCTTGCAGCTCCTTTTTAAGATTGAATTAAGCGCTACTGCTTAATGCTGATTTCATCGAACATCCATAAAATGCACCAGGATTAGTTCGCATTGAAAGCTACACGTGCTAGTTTACGTATAGATTAATATATTATAATACTGACATGACAGGACTTCTGTGCGCTAGTGAACATAGTAATCAACTTAATGTTATCTTCACTTCCAGTGAATTTTTTCGATTCAATATTGATCGTCAACCCTTAACATTTAATACCTGCTTCAAGGTATGCTTGATCTTCACCAGATCATTTTGGTTTCCCATGACTTGATCAATATCTTTATAAGCAGCTGGAATCTCATCAATTTTTGATTCATCTTTAGGGCACTCAATCCCTTTAGTCTGCTCTGCCAAATCAGCAACGGTGTAAATCATTTTTGCCTCATTTCTACCCAGCCTTCTTCCTGCACCATGAGAGCATGAATGAAAAGACTCATCATTGCCAAGGCCTTCGACGATATATGACTTTGCTCCCATACTGCCCGGAATAATGCCTAAATCACCTTTTCTTGCTCTGATTGCGCCTTTACGTGTCACAAGTACACTAGCCCCGAAGTGATGTTCTCTGGCGACATAATTGTGATGGCAGTTTATGGCTTTATCGGTAATGGTAAATGATGGAAAAAATTCACTCATACACTTCAACACAATATCCATCATGACCTGCCTGTTAAATTCAGCAAACTCCTGTGCCCATGACACAGCATTAACATAGTCATCGTATATTTCGGTATGTTCCACAAGGTAAGCCAAATCTTTGTTGGGCAGATTATTCAGGATAAAATAGCGCTCCATTTCTTCCTTGGCTTTCTCAATGAAATAGGAGCCTATTCTGTTGCCCACTCCCCTTGAGCCCGAGTGAAGCATTGCCCAAACATAATCGGATTCATCTATGCATATTTCAATAAAATGCTTCCCGGTGCCAAGGGTACCCAAGTGGCTAATAGTGTTATATCCTTTAGCTTTAGGGTGTTTAGTAGTGATCTCTTCATATTCATCAGAAAGAAACATATTCCAATAATAGGCAATACGCTCAATTGGGTTACTCCATGCTCCCCTGTCTCCACTCCCTCCGTTACTGGTTCTTCCATGAGGTATTCTTTTCTCAATCTCTGAACGCAATTCATAAAGGTTATCAGGCAGCATTGAAGCTTTTAACGATGTTTTAACTGCCATCATTCCACAACCAATATCCACGCCCACAGCAGCTGGGATGATTGCCCCTTTGGTCGGAATAACCGATCCAATAGCTGATCCAATACCAGCATGCACATCAGGCATTACAGCAACATGCTTATGGATGAATGGAAGTTCTGACAGATCTGATAGTTGATCTAATGTGGATTGATCAACTTCATCAGTCCATATTTTTACAGGCGCACCATTACCTAATATTTTCTTTATGGTCATTCTTTTTCACCAGTTTAAATTTAGAATGTTGACCAATTTTTAGCAAATAATTCCCAACAATAGAATGGTATTTCAGTTTTTCGACCGGCCTGCTCTTCCCATCTCTGCCAGGCGATCTTTTTTACACCTATCAGTTTGGCCGCCTGTTTTGTGAAAAACCAGGCTTTTAACCGGGCTTTTTTGAGTTGTTTTTGTTCTGCCATCCAGAATTTAACTGTGATTTGGCATTCACTATATTCTTGATTATTGTTATTTGTTGAAGCTTAGCTATATCCATTGGATATATTGATGTCAAAAAAATATTGACGAGAGATTTATCAGGATTAACTAATGATAATTATTGCTTATCAAGTCGTTAATCCACGAATAGTCCGAGGTTCTTTGTTTTCCAGATCAATTTTATAATGACCTGATATTAGCTGCTTGTTTACCTTTAGGTCCGGTAGCCACTTCGAAAGTGACACGTTCAGCCTCTTTCAGAGACTTGAAGCCGTTACTACTAATAGCGGAAAAGTGTGCAAACAAATCCTCTCCACCATCATCTGGAGTAATAAAGCCATAACCTTTAGCATCATTGAACCATTTAACTGTACCTATTGCCATTTTATTTCCTTAATAATTAATTCAATCATATAGTGATCAGTATTCATAACTGATGTGTTGTTAGGATACCGAGAAAAGCAGATAAAAAAAATACGTGTAAGCACGTAGTAAGCTAACGTGAGTTCGACATAAGAATCATCACATCACGATTGGAAGAGCTTGAGGGAGTCTGATATTAAGCGAGGGTTTCTTCTCGCGAATAATGATGAAATTCTTTTCCTAAATCTTTTTATCATAAGGAGGAATCCAGGTTTCTTTTGCCGCTTTTCTTATGTCGAACTTACGTTACTTAAATAACACCAAAGTGCCACAGTAATACTCCAATGACTACTCAATCAGATAGGAGGTGCGGCTTGAAGATTACAATCAGAGGAATTGATTGAGCAAAAGAATTATTTTAGATTCATTATATGAATGAAAGTGGCAAAAAATGTCGGAAGAAGCCGCTACATACCATTGATTTAATAAACCGATGATCCGGCTTCATCTTCTCAAGGAATCACATTCCAACATTCATAGCTGTATAAAATGGGTGGATGATCCAAAAGACTAATATGCGTGATCGAACCGAATATCCTATTCAATCCTTGCAAAAGCATTCCCCTCCGCATGCCGGCATCCAATTTGAAAGGACGGCCGACATGTTCATATAATGTATACTTGTCTAAAGCATTCACTACAGCATCATTGCCATGCAGATAACGGTAAGTCTTAGCGCCTAAGCCTTTCTCATTGAACGATTCAACAAATGCTGCCGTGCCGACGCAAGGAGAACCGAAAGTATATAAAGCCTTAACTCGTTCAGGAAGTTGATAAGCCAGTGAAGTAGCTATGGCAGCACCAAGACTATGCCCGGTTAACCAGAGGGATTTTGTATTTGTAGCCAAGCGAACTTGTATCTGCGTCCACACGCTTTGTAAGGCTTGCGCAAACCCGGGGTGTACCGGTACGTTGAAAATCGGTGTGCCTTCGGTAACAGGCTGCGGAGACAATCTCTGTATATCGGTTTGAATATCAGCAATAATATCGAGCAATTCCCGCGGTGTTTTGAGGATACTGCTGGGACGCGGAAACTCGGTCCCCCGAAGCGCGATAACCACATAATCGTCGGTTTCTATACCGAATCCTTGCGTGTTCGTTTTATTCGATTCTAGCCAAAAAAATGCTTGTTTCGGAGCTGGAAAACGTTCTTTTAAAATTTGTTCCACATCATGCCGCTCGCAATAAGTAAGTAGCGACAATTCTGCCATCCACCAGGCATTGATGGGGGAATGGCCGGTGCTATTCGGATCAAAGGGGTATGAGGACGCCCCTTCGAAATACTCATACGTTCCCTGTTGTGGCGGCGGGAAGAGTTGAGAAAAATTAGGGATTCCTGCAAAGGTTGCGATTTTTCTCATAGGTTTTGCCATTTAAGTCACCGCTTGTGTGTGTCAACCGTTATCCGCAGATAATTATCGCCATCAAATTCATATTTTTCAAGACATTCTAATCCTTACAACCCATGAAGATCTCTGAAAAATATGTGTAAGAGAGCCACAACACTTTCATGATAATCCATTTAAGCACACTGTGGGACTTAACCCTTAGCAAGATGAGATGAATATTGTATGAAAATTCATTATTGCTAGTTGATTCATTGTCTCTCAGAATCACTATGCAAACCAAGCAATATCTTCTGTGAATTGTTGCAGGAAAACTTATAAATCAGACTAGCTTGGTATTTTTAACTAATTGATTTTATGAGGTACACATACCGAGGAAAACTCTAAAAATACATTTATGCGGAGGTCTCCTTGATGTGGTTATTACTAGTCACAAGCCTTCAAAGCTTAGGAATGACGGATGAATTAAGAATGTCCCGGTGAGTAGAGAGGGCAACCCACCGGGTTGCAAAGGATTATGATAAGTATCAATACAGCAATAATACAAATTACCTTGATACAAATTTTTCATCGGCTAGATAGGAAAAAGCTTTAGCATATTTTTATAGCACTCGAAATAAGCATTACCCATACTCAAGATAAGGCTGTTATCCACAGCATTATCCACGGAAAATGTGGATAACGAGCAAGCCTATGCCTTTAAAACTATGGGCATCATACACAGCAATTCCTATTGCTTCCATACTGCTCTACGTTTTAATGGATCGCATCATAGCAAGACTAGAACCACAAGAAGAACAAATCGCACAAGAAGAGATCATATAAATTAAAGCAGCGGGGTCGATATCACTACACACTCAAACCAACTCTCAACAATCAATAGAATTAATACACGTAGTCAATCCTGCCGTATTGGAACAAGCAGATTAGACTAAAACTTCATCCTATATATCAAGCAAGGCAAGCTATAGATTAGCTACACAACGCTAAACACCACGTTATTCCAGCCATAAAGTATTGTTTGGATGTTAAAAATAGGTTGCCTGATGAAAGCTCGGTAATTGCAGCGACAACTTTACAAGGAGCTAATAATGAAAAAGGAACATGGCAACATCGAAGCTAAATCAAATCGTGATTACTCTAAAATCCTTCGACAGTTTTGCAATGAAAAGAATTACTCTGGCGTATTGCTGGTCGATTATGGGACATATGATAATCTCTTATACAAGAATGAAACCCATATTATTGCGCCAATACCTCAGCAATTAAAATATCAAGATAAGATAATTGTTGCCCCCTCTGTGGATGAACATAACACGACTGTTGCTCTTGAGTATGGCTCACTTTTTGCTGTTATCAATATGCTTGACAATCAGTATGGCGAGATAGAAGAGCTTGAGCCAGGTTTTTCAGTTATTACAATAAATTATCTTTGCCAGTTGACAGATGATATTTTAAACGGCAAGCAAGAGCAGCTCCAATTCATATTGCCGCCGCCGAAAAATCTTCAATAGAATTTCTTTAATTCTGAACTTGCTGGCACCCGAAATTATCGCACGATTGATCAGCACGTCGGGTGTAGTGCTGGAGCAAGGAATGCGGGGCCCATGGACGTACTCATGGAGGGATCAAATCCGCGTACATTTGCCGTTGGCATGATATGCTACTTACTTAAGGCCGCCTTCGAGCGGTATTTTTTTGCCATATTCACGTGATTTCGGAATAAGAGAAGCAGCAAAAGGAATCTGAATTCCTTATGATAAATGAATTTTAGAAAAGAAGTTCCTCATTATTCATGAGAAGAAACCCTCGCTTAATATCAGACTCCCTCAAGCTCCCACGGTCGTAGCTTAATGATTCTTATGTCGAGCTAACGTTAGCTATACAATCGGAAGCCAAGGCTCTTTTTCGCGTTTGGCATGTTTACGACTGGCACTGGATTTGCTTGGGTGATATCGGGTGGTCAGCTGTTTACGGCCGCCTTTAGCGAGCTTATAAAAAATTACTTGAGCATGGCTCTTGAGCAGAGAGAGTTCTGCTACTGTTTATTAAGCCTAGCATTCTCTGCTTCGATTTCTTTGAATTTCCTGGCCTTATCCATCAGAGACCACCATCGGTCTTGCGCCAGCGGTTGTAGCTCTTGTCACTTATACCTGCTTGCTTGCATGCTTCCAGCAAAGTCTTGCCATTGGCCATCATTACTTCAATGACGTGTAGCAGATTCACGATCTGCTCAGGTTTTAACCGCTTCCCTAATGCTAACATTTCTTGCTTTTTTAATCGAATTGGTTAAGTTAATTCCTCTCTCAACTCGTTGTACAAAAAATAATCTCAATAATCAGCTTCTAAATTTCTTTTTCAGCTCATGAAATAAGATTGCTGGCAACGACAATGCTAAATTAAGAAATGTCAATGGGATGATAGTAAGGAGCCCACAACCCTTTGTAAAATTCGGATTCTTATCGATGTAAAATTTAATGTGCGGGTTGCTGCAGCAGCGCCAATATTCTGTTTCGTGCGGCTTCACTTTAGTAACCCATCCCACCTTCTTAACCAGTGGATTAGATTCGTTCACCTGCTCCAATCCAAATTGTTGAGCCAACTGTATCATCAATGCCTGTATATGCGCAGGAATGGTTTGGTTGTATTTCGGATATACCTGATAGGTATATTTCGCTACCATCGCGTAGAAGCTAGGACTGACAGGAGCATATAAGAAATATGCGCGCTTTTTCGGGTGTAGCAATTTGAACTTCGCAGCCTCTAACAACCAGTACGATAGATTAGCATTGCTTTGTCGATACCCATGGAGCAATCCTACTTCGGCCCTGAAGATAACCAGAGGATGGTGCTCCACAGATTTTTCGAAACAGTGAACACCAAAATAGCCGACGACTTCCCCCTGTTTGTTTCGGTATACATACAGCTTTGTGTCCTTAGCTGGGGAATTTACGACGTAATGGTCAAATTCATCTTCATCAAGCCCAGAAAAAACCGCTTCATGAATCGCGTATAACTTCTTGCTGATCGTTTGTCGATCCTCTCGAGTTAGCTTACCGGGATCGACTTTTTCTACGCGAAAAACTTTGGACATGCGGATGACTCAGAAAATACTTGAGTGTAGAAAAATAAACGCTTTTTTTCATATGAATAAAAGTACAGAAAAGCAGATGGAGTGTCAAGCGCTATCACAAATGATCAAAAATTCAAAAAATTTTCGTTCAAATGTCAACAGCGTCATCGGGCCCACAGCTTCATTAGGAACAAGCGCCATTACTGGCAGGCCTAAATTTGCAGCGCTCAGTAATCAATTAGCATAAATAAGTTCTATCATTAAAAAAATATTTACTTGCGGACTTCGCACTTGCATGACGGGCAGGAGTGGAGAGAATAGTGAGGCAAAGAGAGAAAAACTGAGCTGATTTGCCGGATTTCTTGAAACCTTGAAGTCCGCATGAACCCGCATGAACCCGCGAGAGTACGCGAAAAAACAAACGGATGAAAGGTTGGTCTTTGGTGTTGGTGGGGAATGCTTTTGCCTAGCTAAAGCAGTACCGGGCAATAGCGAAACAATACTACAAATTGAAGTGAAATTTTGAGAGTATGGTAGCCATGGCGTGTGGATATCTGTGGCTACCTATGTGAAATATCAACAGACCCTAGGTTTTCGCAACATTGGAACAATCGGCGGGCAATCTGCCACTTGGATATTACCAAGCGCATCAAATCCATGCCGCTCATATAAGGGAACATTCTGCGAACTCGAGGCTTCCAGGTAGGCGAAAACCATTTGATCATCTAATGTGTTCAAAACGTGACTCAACAAGGCTGAACCGATTCCTTTCCTGTGGTGCGCGGGGTCAACTCCAATGAGCGATAGATGCCAATGAGCTTCCCGCGGATAAAAGACATCCATTTGTTCGAACAACGACGACATCGCGTCCTTCCGTTTTGCGTCTACCGTATCCTGGATAACCTCCTTTAGGGATGCCCCATCCGGTGCTACACCCGGCGGTAGCCACAATGCGACACCGGAAAAATCCTTAAAGTAATTGGCTGTTCCGTGTTTAATGGCTCTGCCTCCAAATACTTGAGCAAAGCGCGGAAATGCCTTCAAGTACTGCCGTGGATCCGGCCATGCCCAACGGCTAATCGGGTCACTGCAGAAAGCTAGAGTGAGCACTGTCAAGCACTGCTCAACATCGGCTGCTGTAGCAGTGTGGATTAATGAATCAGCCATGATTTAATACCTCTTTTTGCTGTATTTTGGCGAATAGCGCCTCGAAACCCTGCCCCTAATAGTCTGTGCACTAAGTGTTATATAACTAGTACGTATGTAAATGTCAACAGACTCTAAATAAAACACTAGAAAAGAATGAAACTTCCTTTTCTCAAGATTTTCATATTTACTATATCAATTCCGATGAACGCATTGAGCAGGAGATCAATATCATGTTGATGAATCGGCGAAAATTTCTTGGTTTGACCGGCGCGTCCGCCTTAGTGGCAACATGCACACCCAGCGCGGCTCTGGGCCAATCCCTTTTGAATCGACCACAGGAGACTTTTGCTGCAATGCTAAAAAATATGCAAGGACTTCCTCAGCAAAAAAATATGCTTTTGGGATATCCGATCAATATGACTGCACCGCCGGAGGAATTTTTTGCCTGGCGCAAAGAGCTATTTGCAGTTGGTCTTAATCAGTTTAGTTTTAACAACGTCGGCAATCCCTATGCTCATAGCCATGTCCCTTTTAATAGTCATTTGTTTGAAAGAGAGCTCATAAACCGGTTCGGAGCAGTATATGGCTTTTCACCTGATAATATCTGGGGTTTTCTCAGCAATAGCGGTACCGATAGCAATATGCACGGGCTGTATATGGGGCGCACATTGCTTAAAAGCCAGACAGGGGTGATACCTAAAATATATTTCACGAGAGAAGCGCATTACTCCATCCAAATTCTCACAGATTTATTGAATCTGGAATGGGTAGTAGTCAGTACTGCTCGTGATGGCAGCATGGATATAGATGATCTGGAAAGGCAATTGAAAGCCAATGCTAATCACCCGGCTTTGGTGGTGGCAACGATTGGCACAACTTTCAAGGGTGCAGTCGATTCCATAGAAGGTATCCAAGCAAAGCTTAAAGGCCGCACAGCTTATCTTCACCTGGATGCAGCGCTGTTTGGGGGTTATCTGCCTCATACCCAATTTGCGACTGAGCTGTTACATGAAATCTCAGATGAGGGAACAGGGGGTAAAGTAAAACGTTATGATTCCATTGCCGTCTCATGCCACAAATTCTTCGGATTCCCTGCACCAGCAGGCTTATTCATCACGACCAGAGCAAATTTTGAGACGTTTCTTACCCAGTTTGGTAAGATTCATGACCCTGATTATATTCTGCAGATTCCTGGAACGATTACTTGTTCGCGTGATGCGGTGAAACCTGCCGAGTTTTATTTTTTCAGCTCGGAAGCGGCTTTTAGCAAGCAAGCTGCTGATGCCAAAAGCATGCTGGATAATACTACCTATTTATTAAAGGAAATGATGGCGCACTACAGTTATTTACAACCTGTGAGAGCTAATCACCAATCAAATACGATTTATTTCAGAAAACCAAGTGATACTGTAGTTAATCGCTATAGTTTGGCGGCTATGGGGATAGAGGTTGATAGGAAACGTGTTCCTTATGCACACGTGGTCGTCATGCCGCATGCTAACAAGAAAATTCTAGATCGATTTCTAACTGATCTGGGTAAAAAGGAAGGTTAACTCTGTCCCCGGTAGAGCATTAAAAGAAAAATTTTTTTTGAAAGTATATTAACGTGAGTTCGGGATAGGAAAGGCAGCAAAAGGGATGTGAATTTCTTATGATAAAAGAATTTTAGAAAAGAGTTTCATAGCTATTCGCGAGAAGAAACCCACGCTTAATATCAGACTCACTCAAGCTCTTCCAGCTGGAGTGGAATGCTTCTTATGTCGAGCTCACGTTAACAGATAAATTACCTTGTTCTCTTTTCTTTATCAAAAAATCCAATCCGTTTTAACCTTCTACGTTATTGCTTAATTTCTGAGCAATCTCCCGATAGTCCCCTAGAGGCTGCGCAGTTATTGTTCGATTGGGCGACATTGCCTGGGCAAGCGGCTTCGACAATGCACGAAGGTTTCCAATCATCCTGACACTGCACGCCGTCTTTGGCAAGTTCGACAAGCGGTGTTTGTGCTGGATCATTCCAGCGCACAAACTTATCCCAGAATCCGCATTCTATGGCAATTTTTTCCAGAGGTCCTAAGATCAGTTTGTTGAATTCGAGACAAGGCGCCTGAGGCGCACAATTGCTGCGAACGTCCCCTTGCGCACTGAGGGATAGTCCGTAACTCGAAAGGGGAACCAACGCGTTTCCCTTCGAATTGGTGAGGTCACTGGTACAAAGGAAAATTATTTCTCGGGCCAGATCTCTCGGAGGGGTGCCGATCTGACATTGATACTGTTCTTCGGTCAAAACCATGTCTTCATTAATGCCTAAAAGCCGCGCGAGTTGATCCGCCTTCTTTCTCCCCAATGGCTGGTTAATCTGGTCAGGCTGTCGGTATTTAGGAGGCGCCAAGATTTGCCATCTCGGGTCTGTCTGGCAAGCGAGTGGCCAAAAAATGTTCTGGTTTTGACTGTCTCTAACCTCAAGAGCCTGCTCGGAAAAATATTTCGCCATATCAGAGTAAGGACAGCCCTCGGGATTCTCAACAAGGCACTGGTAGACCTTTTGGGGAAGCGCGGCACTGTAGGCGGGCATGTTGGCAGCAATTTCGGGATTCGAAACGTACAGGAGTATGAAGTTTGTGAGGTAGATACCAGGCGATAAAGGTACGCCGTAAGGTTCTACATATATACTGGGAGATCCGGAAGTCGTCTCCAGAATTTTTCCAGTATGGGTACTGTGCTCCTGAGCATAGAGACTTCCGGCCCATACAATCAACAGGAAAACCAGCGTTGCGTTTAGAAAACTTTTCGTCCGCATCTTCATGATCCTCCCGATAGAGAAAGAGAAAAAGCGCCGGTTGGCAAACTGCGCTGTGCATTCAACAGTTATGGAGTGTCGACTGACAGTACTGTAATGAATATTATGTTCCAGTTCACCTAGAGATCTTACGCTCCTTGATCTGCTCCACGGCGATGCTCTCAACACGCACTATGCCATTATCACTCGCTTCGGTCGTTCCTGCTGGCCCTCCAGCGGTGTAAACTGCAGTCACATCAAGGCTCTCGGTGCTTTCAATCACCAAAAATCCGTCTACCCTCCCATGAATAGGTAAGGGCGTAATTTCGGAATCATTTATTTGCTCGCAACCAACGCCAAGAGCGTGCTCCGCTATCAACTCTCCCTCAGTAAATGGAGATACTGGCCCTGGTTGTTGCGGTGCAAATTGATTGACAAGAGCGATCTTCTTTCGAAACTTCACATTCTGTTCATTTGGATTGTGGATATTAACAACTGTTGCATACGATCCGGGAAGGAACAAATTGTGTTCGAGAGAGGTTCTCGTCAGGTTTGCTCCACAGACAAACTTTACTGCATATTGAAATTTAAATGTGCCGCTACCTTTCTCGTTCGCTGCCACAAGACCAGGCAGCACTAATAAATGCACTAAAGCGATAGCGAACACATTAATTAGCAGAGTTGTCTTTTTCATTGATCATCTCGTGGAAAGTGTGAGGTTGACCACTTCTAAAGTAGTTGCTGACCTTCACTCGGCCGAATCAATCAATAAAGAACAAGGATAACCGGCAGTTTAAGCAGAGTTATGGATCAACAGCATAATGCTAATAATGCTAAGGGATAGCAAACAGGTAGACAATAAATCATTTGCATACAATTTTAATCCTTTGCGGGCAGGAAGATAGCATCAGCTATACTTGATCAAATAATCCCGGCAACCAGCGCCCAACCAATGATCAGCATGGCTCCTGCCACGATCAGTTGCACGACTCTAAGAGTTACCTTGCGCAGGAGCTTCTTGCCCGAGAAAGCGCCTATGAAGGCAGCAAGGGTTGCAACGGCACAAGCCTTGGTCGGGATAGCAGTCATCGCGTTGCAGCCGGCGACAAGCGCGTGATGCCCTACGGTTTTCGGATTCGGTCGCCACCTCTACAGCAGTCGCCAACCACAACCAGTTGCCTCTAAACCAGCGCCAAAGCTAGAGGTAGTGTCAGGAACGCTCTCGAGACATATAGAGAAAACAGAGAACAGAGAGACCGTTGAGGGGAGAAAAATGGTGGAATGTGGCAGGTAACGCTCGCGAGGAAAATGCTAGAAGGCGCGTCAACACTGGGTAAACGAGCAATAAAAAACCCCACCCGAGAATGGTTGAGGTTTGGTTGTTGATGGTGGGGTGGAAACCCGCACCAAACCATGCTATATGAGCGCATTCGGAACAGTGCTAACTGTTGCGGAGAGCTACATAAAACCCTTCTGGCTATTATCTTATCAGGAAATTGCTCATTTTATTTCCATAAATTTGGTAAAAACTACTGTCACTAGACGGTGATCTTGACTTTAAATATACTGACTTATGTGCGTTTAGCCTGGTGTCGATAGTCGATTTTAGCCGTCTGCACCCAAGCTGCGCTAGCCCACCTACTTTTAGAAGTTAGTAGATTAGTTGTAAGCATAAGTGGCTGAGCTCCGGACTGTTAATCCGACGGTCCCAGGTTCGAGCCCTGATCGGGGAGTCAAGCGTGCATAGCCTACTGTTATATAACTGTATATGTGGCGTACTTGATAAGTATATAAGAAGGCATGCCGGGCTATTAGTTTTGATTTAGATATTGGAGGGCAACTATCTTTTATACTCTCAGGCTTCTCAAATTCTACGTTACCTATTTATTAATGCTGAAAGAATGCTGAAAACGGGAGGCTATCTGAGCAATGTGCGATAACGAACAGAACTCGCTTGCTTTTATGCGTAGAGTCTGAAACTGATGAGAAAGATAGTTTACATATCAAAAACAAACCTGTTTAGGAGGAAATATGGATATTGAAGTTGGTGGTTTTCTTGGTTTTGTCATACTCGTCCTGGATATTTGGGCTATTATAAAAGTCACTCAAAGCGGCGCTTCAACCGGAAATAAAGTATTTTGGGGGTTTTGCTCCTGATGCTGCCCGTGGTCGGTTTGATCATTTGGTGGTTTGCAGGACCCAAGGCGATTAACTGATATCTGATTTGTCGACATGGAGATAGAAGCTGTCAGCCAGCGGACGTGCTTTTAGCCTTGATGACAATCAGAACTAAAATCTCTCCCCCTGGTATTTTTATTACCCTAATTCGAATGGAGTCACACCGCATCGAACACACGATGCAGCAATCGATCAGGCTGTGTTCGCCGCTGTACGTCCGGACCGTTTCGAATACCATATTCATACTATAACGCTCACGGCAAATCTACGCTACTACTAGGGTCTGTGGACATTTCACATAGGTAGCCACAGATATCCACACGCGATAGCTACCATACTTTCGTAATTTCTTTTCAGTTTGTCGTATCGTTTTTCTATTCCCCGATACTGCTTTAGTCGGGCAAAGGCGTTTTCTACCAAATGCCGGTACCTATACAAGCCCCAATCCATATCTGCGTGATCCTTCAGCGAATTGCGCTTTCTTGGGATCACGGCCCTGGCTCCTTTCTTTATGATCTGCTCACGTATGCACTCACTGTCATAGCCTTTATCCGCTACAATCGCTTGAGCATCAGGTATAGCATATCCCCTATAAATTGATTATAATTTAAGGATGACCTATCCGATATCATTTCGTCGTAAAGTATTATCCGTTCGGGAGAAGGAGAATCTCTCAATCGCGCAAGTGGCCAAGCGTTTTTGCGTAGGTGTCGCCAGCGTGACGCGTTGGATCAAAACTCCCGATCCCAAGACAACTCGCAACAAACCTGCAACTAAGATCGACATGGAGATTTTGGCGCAAGACATAAAGAATTATGCAGACGCGTATCAGCATGAGCGCACCAAAGGGCTTGGGGTTAGTGTTTAAGG
>NZ_FOUB01000194.1 GCF_900114745.1 Nitrosomonas communis
CTTATATATAGTCGATGTATTACAAGAAATTGCACCGGTAAGATTTCTTATACTTCAACCAAATCCTTACGTCTACATGAATTAAGCTATCTTTAATAGGTGAAAATGCCGACTGTATGAAACACTTATTTGACAGATAACAGTAACGATCTGTACTTTGGTTTTGTTCTTGCTAATTCATGCAACTCATATTTTTGTGAAAAAGATTTTATTAATCTTGAAGATGCAAATGAAGGAAGAGTCTTTTAAAACACAATTTATTTCCTCATTCTTAGCTACCTGGTGCGTCAATAAATATTAGGAATGCTGCCGTACAGGCACCCTTGAAATATTAAGCCAACCTCCGGTTAAAGATGCTGAGTTTCTAGCAAATGCTGCATGGGATGAGTATGTTGATAAAATTATTAATGTGAATGCTGGCTAAGATAATTATTCAGGTCGTCCTGTGCACCAGATGAGCTTGCCAAAGTTGCTGGCTAATCATACCACTCTTTCCTATTTCCCCATGAATAGGGGTACTAGAGATTTATTAATCATCTTCGCCCCACATTAATACCATCTACAAATACATCAGCACGCAACCTGAAATACTTATCACTTTTGACATTTCTCAACTCTACAGAGTTACCTTTTCTGATTCGATTAATCAGATATTTCTTTGCTCTATATATGATCACACGATAAAGCGTGCTACCGTTCCCACAACCACTCCCCACACCTGCAACTCCTCATGTTCCCGAAAACGGATGGGTGGATAGGCTGGATTCTCAGCGTGCAGTTCAATCGCGCCATTGCAGGCATACAATCGCTTGACCGTATATTCGTTGTTAATCACCGCCAGTACGATATGCCCGTGTTTAACGTGAAAGAACCCTTATTATGGGTGAGTGGGAATCTGGCTACTGAAAGCCATAAAATTAGAAATAGTTAGATCAGGCTGGTTTCGTAATGAAACCGAAACGAATCAATGCCTTGATCCAACGAGGGGCGTTGCGTTGAACCGAAAGTGCTTCATAGTCGGTGGCGCAATCCC
>NZ_FOUB01000042.1 GCF_900114745.1 Nitrosomonas communis
TATGAAACTTTTACTGCCGTGGCACTTATCCAGGCGGAAATTACCAAGAACCGGACGGTGTGGGGACTGTTGGGGCTGCCTGAGCAAGCGAATAATCATCCGATTCTGCTCACTGGCAATCACTCCGGTCTGAAAGATCGCAAATGCACCGATGATCCTTTGCTGCACACAAATATGGCCAATGTTCAGGATGATGACGTAGCGTTTGATCAAGGTGGCGCCAATTCGCTGTTCCTGCGAGCCGCTGCTAATATGGGGGTTGCATATCTGGCTTCCGACTCATCGCAGCAAGGGCAGAACATTGAGCAATATATCACTCAGTACGATGATGGCAGGGAGACTAATCTTCTCATGTTGCCTCGCTGGCCAACCAATGTGTTCGTGAATGTCATTAATCCGGATCAGTTGGTAGATGAATACAACTATATGTTTCACGATCGGTTTGTCAATGCCGGCCAAGATCCTTGCACCATACCTGGGGCGATCTGCACCCCCAGGAGTTATGCAGAAATACTCGCGGCTGAAGCTGACAATGCGGTACGCCATATGCTGAGCTTTAATGAATGGCCTCATTTTTTCCATCAATCGAATGCAGCCAATTATGCAAACGGTAACACGCTGATATTTGATTGGTTAAACGCTGTCTTTTCTGCATACGAGCGATTGCTTAATTTACCGGTCTTGAATTTACCATATTGGCAAATTGGCAATAAGACAAAGAATAAGCTCGATGCTAAGAGTGCGATTATTCAAGCGCAATGGGATCGGACTACCAATCAAGTCACCATATCGGCAAATAAAACATTGTATCTAGAGGTCACGGGTATTGCCGGGGGAAATTTATATGGTGGTCAGCGTATTTCTGTAATTACCGTTACCACGACACCAACAGTGTACACCGTCAACCGGGCGCTGGCGCAATAAGCAACCACTACTTCGGTAATTTTATAGAAAAGGATTAATAATTAAGAGGGTAATCAAATGAAACACTACATTCACTCATTGAAAACCATCCTTGCTCTGCTGATTGTCGCCGTGGTTATGACGATCGGCACAGGGATGCCAAAATCGGCACAGGCAGCCCAAGGGCAAAAACCTGATATTCCCGGCAAATCTGATGCCGCACCGGGACATAATAAGGATGAGGAGCAAAGAAATAAAATACGGAAAGAGGAGGAGCATAAGTTAAAAAAAGGAAAGGGGATAAGAGAAGGGCGGGAACAGGGAGAGGAAAATTCATATTACCCTCAGCAGGCGAAATCAATGGCAGAGCGACTTAGAGAATCGGCAGCTATTGTTGCTCAACAAGGCGGCAATGCTCAACCGCTTCTTGATGCGGCTGCTTATTTCGACAAGGAGGCTGAATAATTGCTTTCTTGTTCAATGAGCAATAATAGTCGCCTCTGAGTAACTACTTAAGCTCTAGACTAGCAGCCATGATCTGTTAGTCTAGAGTCCTTTTTTTATTGAAAATTAGAATTACACTTTCCGCGCGAAAAAGAAACCTTCCCTTAATATTAAGCCCACTCAAGCTCTTTTACCGTGGTTTGTTGTGATCCTTATGTCGAACTCACGTTATTCCATTTCCAAATCAAAACTGACATTGTCGGCTTCACCTTGCCGTATTATTTATACTGTCTGCGGCTCGCCTTCGCGTCATTTTTGATTTAGAAATGGAATAAGAATGTGCCTCTTGTTTGTACTCTGGATTCGCACTACTATGTGTATAGACAGATTTTATTATACACACCGGGGCTTCCTCCTAATGAGAACGAACATAGTTATTGATGACAAACTTATGGAAGATGCCCTCAAAGTTACAGGACTCAAAACCAAGCGAGAAGCTGTTGAACACGCGCTTAAGATTCTGATTAAACTAAAAAAACAAGAAAGCATTAAAGCATACAAGGGCAAGCTAAAGTGGGAAGGCGACCTTGAAGAGATGCGAACCACAAGATGATTCTTATAGATTCCAGTGTCTGGATCGACTACTTCAATGACCTGGATACGCCGCAAACAAGCAAGCTCGATATGCTACTTGGTGTTAAGCCGTTGGGTATAGGCGAGCTTATTTTGATTGAAGTACTTCAAGGCTTCCGCATCGACAAAGATTACGAGACCGCGAAACAGTTGCTTACATCATTAAGCATTTTTAATTAATATGCTTAACATGGAAATCGCGATTAAATCGGTCGACAATTTTCGGTATTTGCGGAAACGAGGCATTACAATAAGGAAAACTGTTGACACAATCATCGCAACATTTTGCATCGAAGAAAAATATCCACTCTTATTTTCTGATAGAGATTTCCTTCCTTTTGCAGAATATCTCGACTTACGCGCGGTCACAACCAACACATGACGCCAAAGCCCACCCGCTTATGCCTCTAATAAAATTCAAGAACATCCATAGAGCTTACAAGAGCGGGCCGGATAGAGCGCAATATTAGGCAAGAAACAATGGGATCAGGTTTACTATTCGCCATCTAGTTTTTCTCTATTTTTTAACTACCAGGCTAAAAGTAGAATAATACAACCCAAATTTATCCGCGATCTGTTTTTTTGCAGTCTCGTCATTGCTGATTCCGTAATTCCAACGAGCCAAAAAATAGCTCAGAATTTTGTTTTGTCGTAATGAAAGACTTCGTATATTGACACTGTGTGTGATTTGTACACTAGTAGATCGGTCCAGAATAACATTTACAATAGTACCCGTTCGGCCTAATTCCATTTCTAAATCAAAACTGACTTTGTCAGCTTCACCTTGCCATATTATTTATACTGTCTGCGGCTCGCCTTCGCGTCATTTTTGATTTAGAAATGGAATAAGCTAGTCGAAGGCTGATATCAGTTTCTTAGCAGTTCGACAGGCTCACCGCGAGCAGTTTGATAGGCTCACTGCGAGCGGTAAAGGATTTACTGGAACGATCTACTTGATCGTTTCCGCTTTTATGGCTCGAGCATGATCCATTGTTGCCATGAAGTAATTCGTGGGGACTCCTCAGAGTCCGTTCCTTATTTTACTAATGGTAAAGCTAATTTAGGTTTGCGTGCTATCAAGTAATATTTGTAACCCGTGACGCTACGGTATACAATCCAGCATGATAAAAACTTTTTGCCATAAAGGACTTGAAGCTTTCTTTACTACCGGCAACCTATCTGGCATTCAACCGCATCATGCTGCGCGGTTAAGGCGACAATTGATAAAGCTTGATCTTGCCAAAAATGCAAGTGATATGAATATTCTTGGCTGGAAACTACATTCTTTAAGCGGTGACCCCGTTGGACATTACTCGGTGACAGTAAATGGCAATTGGCGAATTACCTTTACCTTTGAAGGCGAAGATGCTGTGCTAGTTAATTATCAAGATTACCATTAGGAGAAACAAACATGAGCAGAATGCACAATCCGCCACACCCAGGCGAAACATTGCGAGAAGATATACTGCCCGCTTTGGGGTTATCGGTAACTAAAGCAGCTGAACAACTCAACGTGAGTCGGGCTACTTTATCGCGTGTGCTAAATGGCCGTGCTGCTATCTCTCCTGAAATGGCCTTACGATTCGAATGTTGGTTAGGGGTAGAAAATGGAGGAAGTGCTGATTTATGGATAGCACAGCAAGCAGCTTATGACTTATGGAATGCGCGCAAAGCCGGTCTACCAAAAGTGAAGCGTGTAAATATAAAGCATACAACAGACCTGAGATTGTCGATATATCAACCCTAATAGGGTACTACTTCTACTCATTGGAGGGAGATTAATTCGTGAGGATACCTCAGTGTCTGTCCCTTATTTTCGTTCTTTTTGAGGAAACTTTTTATGCTCGTCGACGGATTACAACAACTTAACCAATGTTGCCACAACGCCTATTGCTACAACGATCATCGTTCCAAGCTTGATAATGAGTCGATATTCAAGCTCACGAAGATCTGTCTTCGTCGCAATTTCAGCCTCGAGATTAGCTTCACGAAAAGCCTCTGCAATCGCTTCCGCTTGTTCTTCTGAAATACCAGCTTCTCGGAGGCGGCGAATAAATTTATGAGTATCAAACGTTATTGAAGGCATTATTTAATTCCATTTCTAAATCAAAACTGACTTTGTCGGATTCACCTTGCCGTATTAATTATACTGTCTGCGGCTCGCCTTCGCGTCATTTTTGATTTAGAAATGGAATAAATATATACATAAGCAATAATCACAATCATTGCTGATCGAAGTACTGCAGTTACTATGCAACAAATCACTGCTTTTCTGCAAAAATTCAATAGCACTCGCTAGCGCACGGTTTTAGGTTATGCAAGGATCAGATTGCTGGATTTTGGTTCTTCAATCTTACGTGGTCGTCCAGGCTTGCCGGGTGCTGCTCGTCGTCCTACAGCTGCCGATATCTGTGCCGCAAAGCGTTCATTGCCTAGCGCGAAATTGCCATTCGTCGCCCGCCGGATGTCATCCACCAGACCCTGCTCCAATTCATCACGGAACAGTTCGCGGTAAGCCATCTGCCTGCCAGCGTTATCTAATTCCATTTCTAAATCAAAACTGACATTGTCGGCTTCACCTTGCCGTATTATTTATACTGTCTGCGGCTCGCCTTCGCGTCATTTTTGATTAGGAAATGAAATTTGTTATGCTCTTTCATATGCCCATCTAATCAGCGCATCCATAGCTGAGCGTGCGTTAGCTGCTTGCGCATGATTAACAAAGAAAACAACGACATTACGGCGATTTTTATGGTCCAATAAATAACCCGCAATTGTCGTTACCTCGTTGAGCGTACCGGTTTTCATATGCGCCCTTCCTGCAACCAGTGTCCCTTTGAAACGGCTTTTCATGGTTCCATCCACTCCGGCTATCGGCAAGGATGAGATGAATTCCGGCATCACCGGGCTGTGGAATGCTGCTACCAGCAATTCTCCCATTTGACTGGCACTGATCCGCTCCGTGCGCGATAGCCCTGAACCATTCTCCAGAATTAATTCCGGGGAGCTTAAACGTTTGGTCAACAACCAGCGCCTGATGGCTTGATCAGATTGCTCTAAAGAAACAGTCGTGTGGTCATTTGACGGAATCATTATATCCCCCAGTGTCAAATAGAGCTGTCGTGCCGCCACGTTATTACTGAATTTATTAATTCCTCGAATAATTTGCGCAAGCGGTGGCGAATGATAGACTCTGAGCGGCGCTATTTCTTTTGGCACGACACCATTGCGAACGACGCCGCTAAATGAACCGCCTTGCTGTCGCCATAACTTTTTGAATAAATCATGAATATAGGCTGGGTTTTCATGCAGACTCAAATAATAGGTATTCTGACCACATTGCATCGCATAGTTACCACCGAGAATAACGGTAGTTCGGCCATTATTGCCTTGCCGTTCACGGACCTCGACCCGCAGTTGATTACTCCAGTCACCGCAATTACCGCGAGTCAGTTTCAGATTATTCTGCAAATCGAGTAATTCCGAGGCAGGATCAGCCACGACGCGTACTGTATTATTTTCTGCCTGGGGGATCAGATGCAATGCTGAGGTGCGATAATTGACCAATAGCGCCTCAGGGAAAATGTTATAGGTTTTATAGCGATCCCCATCAAAAGCGCCAGGATCACCCACAGTCACATTGTAATAGCTGTTGTCCAGAAGCAGATCGCCTGTAATTTCTTTGATACCGGCCTGCCGGATTTGGCGAACCAACAGCCAGAAATTTTCCAGATTGAGATGGGGATCACCATACCCTTTAATCGCGAGGTCGCCTCGTAAGACCCCATCCTCTACCTTACCTAATGCATAGATTTCAGTTCGCCAGCTATAGGCTGGACCCAGCAATTCCAATCCCGCATAGGTGGTGACCAGCTTCATCACCGAAGCAGGGTTCAAGGGGGTATCTGAATTAACCGCCATCACTGGCTGCTGGCTACTGACTTCTTTTACATAAATGCCGACCGCCGTCTCAGGAATCCCTGCTTGCTTGAGTGCCTGACGGACAGCCTGCGGCATGTCGGCTGACCATGCGGATAAAGCGCATAATGTGGTTATCGCCAGTAAAAAAGAAAGAATCGCGCTTGATTTAGACTTTAGGCTCAAGGATGGTTACATCCCAATTTAAAAGGTCTGAATAAATTTGCATACTATTGTTTTTTTACTTAAAACGGTTTTGAGGTTAAATTAATGTTTACCCTTGCAAATCGCAAACCCATCATCCCATCCCATGCGGTATTGCCCATCATTACGATAGCGTTGCTCATCCTTGAAACCATAACGGGTTTTTTTCGCGGTTTCACAGCCATCAATATAGCCTTCCTTGGTGGCAGGGGGATAACCGCTCAGATTGTAAGTGGGCCGTGTACTGGGAGGTAAAGGTCCAGCCGGACGCTTCATTGGCGCCGGGGCCGGTTGTGCTTCAGGCACAGGTGTGGTTGGTGATGGCAAGGGTTGAGTCGGGGCACAGCTTGCGAGTAACCCGACTAAAAATAGAGCCATTAAAGATACAGTTGAAATTTGATACATCATTAACTTCCCTTTTTATTCTCTCTAAATCTTCGGCAAAGCCTAAATCCGTGTCTTTATAGTTATAATACCGATTTGAGTAATTTACCCATTTCCGCTGGGTTGCGGGTGACGCGAATCCCGCATTCCTCCATGACGGCAATTTTTTCCTGCGCCGTTCCTTGACCACCCGCAATAATGGCACCGGCATGCCCCATGCGCTTTCCGGGCGGTGCGGCCAGGCCTGCGATAAAGCCAATCACCGGCTTTTTCATGTTGTCCTTGATCCAGCGTGCGCAGTCTTCTTCATCCGTTCCACCGATCTCGCCTACCATCAATACCGCATCGGTTTCAGCGTCATCATTAAACAGCTTCATCACATCGAGATGTTTCAATCCATTGATCGGATCCCCACCGATGCCCACGCAGGTGGATTGCCCTAATCCTAATGCCATAAGCTGCGCAACGGCTTCATAAGTCAGCGTGCCTGATCGTGAAACCACACCAATGCGCCCTTTCTGATGGATATAGCCGGGCATGATGCCAATTTTGATCTCATCGGGGGTAATGATGCCGGGGCAATTGGGTCCAATCAGGAGTGTTTTGCGCCCCTCCATCTTATAACGGGTGCGCAGCATATCGCGCACGGGGATGCCTTCCGTGATACAAATAGCCAGGTCGAGCTCCGCTTCGACTGCTTCATCGATCGCTGCCGCAGCAAACCCAGGCGGTACATAAATGACTGAAACGGTCGCACCGGTGGCCTCCTTGGCTTCCTGCACAGTAGCAAAAATGGGGATGCCCTCAAACTGCTCACCCGGTTTTTTGGGATTGACGCCTGCGACAAAACATTGTTGTCCGTTGGCATAGTCACGACACAGTCGGGTATGAAACTGTCCCGTTTTACCCGTAATACCTTGGGTCATTACCCGGCTATTTTTATTAATCAAGATAGACATGGTCTAGATTCTCCTTGCTGCTATGCGGCGGCATTGACTGCTTTCTCAGCAGCATCGGCCATCGTCGTTGCAGAAATAATCGGCAATCCCGATTCAGCCAGAATTTTTTTACCCAATTCCACATTAGTTCCTTCCAGGCGCACAATCAATGGCACTGCTAATTCTACTTCTCGTGCTGCCATAGTCACGCCTTGCGCAATGACATCGCATTTCATGATGCCACCAAAGATATTGATCAGAATAGCGCGCAAGTTTGGATTACGCAGCATGAGTTTAAATGCCTCAGTCACTTTATCAACAGTCGCCCCACCTCCCACATCCAGGAAGTTAGCAGGGTTACCGCCATAAAGCTTGATGATATCCATCGTGGCCATCGCAAGTCCTGCGCCATTCACTAGACAACCAATATTACCATCGAGGGGAATATACGAGAGATCATGCTCGGCTGCTTCGATTTCTGTCGGATCTTCTTCATCCAGATCGCGCAAAGCGACAATATCGGGATGACGAAAGAGCGCGTTATCATCGAAATTCATTTTTGCATCCAACGCCAGCACCTGACCGTCACTCGTGACAATGAGCGGATTAATTTCAAGCAGCGAGGCGTCATTCTCGTCAAAAGCCTGATATAACCCTTTCAATAAAGTTTGTGCTGCCAGTTGACTGGATGCAGGCAGGCCGATTTTACTCGCTAAGATACTTGCCTCCTGATCACTCAGTCCTGTCATGGGGTTAATCAGAATTTTATGAATTTTTTCTGGCGTACTCGCAGCCACTTGTTCGATATCCATGCCCCCTTCCGAGCTTGCCATCAGGCAGGCACGCTGTCGACGGCGATCTATTACGATTCCCACATAATATTCGTGCTGGATATCGACCCCTTGCTCGAGATAGAGGCGACGAACTACTTGTCCGGCTGGACCCGTTTGCGGGGTGATGAGCGGTTTATTCAGCATGCCTTCCGCCAGTAACCGTACTTCTGCCAGCGATCGCGCTAATTTGACCCCCCCGCCTTTACCCCGCCCGCCTGCATAGATTTGTGACTTGATGACCCATTTATCACCACCTAGTTTTTCAGCAGCGGCAACAGCGCCATCCACGCTGAAGCATGCGATGCCTGACGGTGTCTTTACCCCATAACGGCGTAAAATCTCCTTAGCCTGGTACTCATGAATTTTCATGGTTAATATCCCTATTCTTCTTTATTGTTTTTATCCAGTGTAGCCAAATAGTTATCGACTGCTTTCAGTTCTTCTTCGAAATGAGGCAGCAAACTGGCTAATTCTTTTTCATTGCTATCTTTGGCTGCTTGCTCTATTTTCGCACACCATTCCCCTAGCTGTATTGCTCCGACTGATCGCGCCGATGATTTGAGTTTATGCGCGGCTGCTTTAATTGAATCGAATTGATTCTTGTCAACGGCACTTCGCAATTGCTCGCCAATTTCGCGGGCATTGGCACGAAAATCCTGCAAAAATTCTCGAATGGTGGCGGGATCATTCCCCACCAATGCTTCGAGGACACTCACGTCTACCGAAGTAGCTGCTTGACTGCCTACAGCTTGCTCAGCAAGTGCAGCGGGCTTTTGTTCGGGTGCAGGCATCCATTTCCCCAGCGTGGCTTTGAGTTGTTGCAATTGGACTGGCTTACTCAGATAATCATCCATACCGATCGCACGGCATTTATCGGCTTCACCCTTGAGCGCATTCGCTGTGAGCGCAATAATGGGAATCCTAGTCTTGCCTTGCTGGGCTCTGCGGATATTTTGGGTAAGCTGATAGCCATCCATCTTCGGCATGTGCAGGTCAGTGAGTAGCAGAGCATAGTTTCCGCTTTGCCAGCGCTGCAAAGCTTCCTGCCCATCCGCCACCACATCCGCGGTATACCCCAGCAAAGCCAGTTGCTGTCGAATCACTTTCTGGTTGATCTCATTATCTTCCGCTACCAGAATGAGTTTACCTTGCTGCAAGGCTTCCTCACGGGAGGGGGGGGTAACCTTTTTAACTCCCTCCGGCGTAGCGACTTCTTCTTCCAGTTTTGCTCTACCTGCGGCAGCAGCAACGGCCTGAAGAAAGGCTTGTCGATATAAAATATTCCCGTCTAGCGTAACCGATCCGTCTGGTTCGATACGTCCGCGATGACGCCGCCCCCGCTTAACGATGACAAAATGAGGTTTTTCTTTCGTCTCAATCATCATGCGGGTGCGGAAAGCTAAACGTAAATCATCTACAGGAGGCTCCTCATGACCTGCATCAATCACCAGTAGCCATTGCCCATGGGGAAGCGTCTTGATGCGCTCACGCGCCGTATCAAGATCAATCACGCGCTCAACATTCGCCCCGGCAAACTTCAGATAGGCAACCAGGTCGTTACTGATGCCCTCATCACTACCGACTACGAGGCATGAAAGCCCTTTTAGGTTAAACGTTTTCTCGCGACTGCTGGCTGGTTTAACCGGTGCAGGCTTAAAGGGTAAATGGACGATAAAGGTCGAACCTTCACCCGGACTACTCTGGACAGTAATTTCTCCTCCCATCAATTCCACCAAATGATGAGTAATCGTTAGTCCCAAGCCAGTCCCGCCAAAACGCCGAGTCGTTGATACATCTCCTTGGCTAAAGGGGATGAACAGACGATTCAGCGTCTCTTTATTCATACCGATACCATTATCGGTTACCTGAAATGCGATAAGCACACGGTCGGGACTCGACTCGGTCATGCTCACGTGAACGGACACTCGCCCCAGTCGCTGCTGACCACTGGAAAATTTGATCGCATTGTTGATCAGATTGACCAGCACTTGGCGTAGTCGCAACGCATCGCCAAGTACTTCCTCAGGGATAGTCGGGTCGGTAAATAAAGTCAGCTCTACTCCGCGGCTTGCTGCCAAATGCTCCAGCATGCTGCATGCCTTTTCTACTACTGCGGCCAATGGAATAGGGGTAAGTTCGATCTCTATCTTGCCAGCTTCCACTTTTGAGAAATCAAGAATATCTTCGATAATTTCCAGTAAGGTAAACGCTGATTCTTTGATCAGATTGGTCATTTCCATCTGATAGCTGGTCAAGCTTGATTGCTGCAAGACTTCAATCATCCCAATCACACCATTCATAGGCGTTCGAATCTCGTGACTCATCACCGCCAGGAAAGCTGATTTAGCCTTATTAGCTTCCTCCGCTTCAAGTCGAGCATTCTCCAAATCCTTCATGATCTTTACATGCTCGCGGATATCACGCATCACCCCGGTAAAATGGCGTACCTCCCCTACGAAGTATTCACTGACCGCGAGATAGATAGGAATCCGTTCACCATTTTTGTGTACGGCTTCTACTTCACGCCCAAGACCAATGCTATGCGTTCCGGGTGAATGACGACCGATATATTCTTGACCTTGCCCAGTCTTACAGTATCGATCCATATAAAATGAATGTTTACTTCGATCGGGCTCTGGAACCAAGACAGACACATTCTGCCCAACTGCTTCTTCGCTGGTATAACCAAATAACTTTTGCATCACCGGATTGACCGATAGCATGACGCCTTTTTCATCCGTCGTGACGACACAGTCCACCATGTGCTCGACGACTGAACGCGTTTCTTCTTCCTTGATGGCTAATTCAGCATTAGCACTTTCCAGTTCGGCTGTCCGTTCGGCCACACGATCTTCCAGTTCACGATAGCTGGTACTCAACCGTTCAGTCATGGTATTGAAGGCGTCTGCAAATTTCCCTATCTCATCCCACCCTTCGCTTGGAACTCGCTGTTGCAAATCCCCTGAGGCAATTGCCTGCGCTCCTTCATTGAGTTTTTTCAAGGGAGTGACTACGCGCCGGTTGAACAATAGTGCCCCTAACGTGGCAAGGATAAAGGCTACGCACAGAATCACAAGATCAATGGTGCGTACCCGGAAGACAGCGGCAAACGCTTCCTCCACATCAATCTGAACCACCATTCCCCACTTCATGCGTGGAAGATAACGCCAGGCCGCCACTACCTCATTACCACTATAATCAATAGCCAGCCCCCCTCCCGCTTGCTCGCTCAGGCTATGTTTAATGGTAGTGGACAGAATGGGGTAATCCAGAGAAATGGTTCGCTTTAAGGCAGCATCCGGCTCGTCTCTTAAAGGCGCCATGACCAGTGCAGTATGTTCATTTTCAAGACGCGTGACAACCGTTTCACCACTCTTTCCCAGCCCGACATTATTTGTTAGCACTTTAAATACATGTTCACTATATATCTGCAGTGCAAAAACACCACTTAACTTTCCATCAATTATGATGGGAACTGCCACGAAAGCCGCAATTTCTCCTTTGGAAGGTCCGTAATATTCGAAATCCGAAATACTGCTTGCCCGTGTAGCCAGTGCCTGACGAAATACGTGAGCCAACCCCGTATCCCGGTAGCGGCCAGTATTTAAATTGGTAGCAAAATCTGATTCATGCGCATGGCTAAATACTATCCAGCCATCCGTCGAAATCAGGAAGACATCATAATAGTGTGCTCTCTCAACAAACCGTTTATAGTGATCGCGGTGTACAGCGTTTAAATCACGGTATTCTTTAGAATCCGCGCCATACTGGCTAAAAACCCTGGTAAATTCATTCACTGCTTGATAGGTCGTTTCAGCCGCCTGAAGTACGTTAGCATCCTGCATGCGCTCATTTAAGTAGTCGTCAATTTGCTCAACTTTTTTATCAGCGATAGCGGAAACTTGCTGGATAGCGGCCTTGTGAATTTCGCTCTCAAACGTTCGTAACAGGCTATAGCCAATCAGAACGATGGGGAGTAGCGCGACAAGTGTAAACCAGATTGCGAAGCGCTGTGTCAGGGAAGTGAATTGAATTGGAATCATTCTCGCACGCAATCTGCATTGTGTGGCTGTTTCAGGCTGCGGCGCGCATAGTAGGCAAACGCAGCTGCACTGCGTTGCGCGCGCAAAATCCAATCGTGTGCCTCACGTCCGAGTTCCGGATCAATCGGCTGAATCTTACCAGCAGAAGCTGCCAGCAAATGCATACGCGCAGCCCGCTCAAATGCGAGTGACAACAAACACGCTTCTTCGATACTGCCACAAGCCACCAATAAGCCATGATGTGCCAGCAATAAAGCCCGTTTATTGCCCAATGCGGATGCAATCAGCTCACCTTCCTCGTTGCCTACCGGCACCCCGGGCCATTTGGGCAGAAAAGCCACATCATCATAGAGTACGCAATTATCCATATGAGAAACTTCCAAAGGCACCTCCAACATGCTCAAAGCTGCCGTATGCACCGCATGGGTATGGATGATACAGCGCACATCAGGGCGCGCGCGATAGACCCAGGCATGGAAGCGATTGGCGGGATTAGCCATGCCGTCCCCTTCCAGGACCTGCAGATTCTCATCAACCAGCAACAGATTATTTGCGCTGATCTCGTCGAACCCCAAGCCAAGTCGCTGCGTCAGGAAAGTACCCGGCTGTTCCATACGCGCCGTGATCTGGCCAGCAAGGCCTGAATCATGACCATTATCGAACAGAATGCGACACGTCAAGGCCAGTTTCTGGCGTAAGGAATAGCCCGTACCCTGGATATGCTGCTCCATCTGATCGAAAGCGCGTTGAATCAATTGATCTTTATCGAGATTGAAGGTGTCATTACTCATGGTTGCTTTCTCTGATTGTGGCTCATACTGGCTCATACCGGTATAAAATGGTCAATAATAATCAGCATACCAAATAATTATACTGATTGCGTTAACTATTCTTGCTTCTCCTTCAAGCGATTAAGAACACATAGTGGAATAGCATGATAAATTGCCCTGATGTACGTTGGCAGCAACGCTTTAGCAACTATAAAAAAGTCCTAACCCAGCTCAAAGATGCTGTAGCACTCAGCAGACAACGCCCCCTATCGCAACTGGAGAAACAAGGGGTGATCCAAGCTTTTGAGTTCACGCATGAGTTAGCATGGAATGTGCTCAAGGATTTTCTGATGGATCAAGGCAATCCAAATATTAAAGGATCAAAAGATACGATACGCGCAGCTTTCAAAGTGGAGCTGATCAAAGACGGTGAACAATGGATGTCTATGATTCAAATTAGAAATATCTCCTCACACACCTATGACGAAGGCACCGCCAATCGACTGGTGACGGTCATCATAAAGGATTATTTCCCCTGTTTTGAAGATCTGCAAACAGAAATGGAAAAATATCTGCCATGAATGCAGAGGTAGCAGCCAAACTGGGTTTGTCACAGACTACACTGGATAAGCTCAACAGTGTTTTTAGGCAGCATAGCACAATTGATTCAGTGCTGATCTATGGCTCTCGCGCTAAGGGCACTTACCGTTCTGGCTCGGATATCGATTTGACCATTAAGGGTCGCATACTCGATTTTGCTGAAATGATGCAAATCGAAGATCAAATCGACGATTTATATCTCCCGTACACCGTAGATCTGTCGCAATATCACCAACTCACTAACATTGATCTAATTGCGCATATCGACCGAGTAGGGATAGTGATCTATGATAAAAGCGCACAAGCCGTTGAAGCAACTGCTGAGAATTCGACAAAGATAAAAGGCATGCATAAATAAAAGGCATGCATAAGTAAAAAGAACCCTCGTCAGCGATTAGATTAACTTGCTTGGTGTATCTAAAGAATAAGCCATGATGATTTCCTGCAGTGCCAGAGTCACTTTAACTTCAAGATCTTCTTGCCAGTGTACTCCATTCTGACCATAAATGATCACCCGGCGTGTGCTCAGGTCGATGGGAATATCGTCCGCATTTTTTGAAATGATCAGCACGGGCTTGGCGAGGGTGTGGGCGATACCGAGCTCGTAAAGCACATTAGGATTTCTTCCCGAAATATCGGCGATAACGAAATCTGCGGCGTTAATACTTTGCCAGATATCAACCAGAATGTCGCTAGGCTTAAACACATCGTCCCCGCGCATTGGCTGAACGGCTAACGATTTACAGACACTGGATAAGATACGATGTACCTCATCAGACCATTCCAGGCTAAATGGCATCACAATAAAACAGCTTATCTGGCGTGGCTCGGCACTCCTTACCACTTCGGGATAAAGCCGTTCCGGCCCAAGAAAAATGACATCCTGTTTAAGCAGACGCGCCGACTGGTTGAGTGAATCAAGATATTCACCCAGTCCAGTAGACTGCAATGTAGCGTAGATGCGTCCACTTTCAGTCCGCCAATCTTCATACTCCAGCCGGTTCTGATGCAAGCGTGCTGTGTATTTTTTAAGATACTGTACGCTATCGTCAAAATGATCGGTTAACCAGACCACGCTGACCACTAGGGCAACGATAAACAAAACCGCAAAAAAAGCTTTCCATACCACGTGAATCTGAATCAAACCTAGCACGACCATCATCAATAATCCGCCCAAAGAAAGCAGAATGAGAATCCCTGATAGATCGGACCTTGAGCGCCTGATCTTGTCATTGTGAAAATGCAGATCATTGGTTTTTCCCAGATCTTCTTTTCTGATCTCGGATAGCAGTAAATACGAAGATAATAATAAAAACTGACCGAACATCCAGACAGCTTCAATCCCTGCCGGCACATCTTGTTCACTGTAGACCATATCACTTGCTATCAACAAGGCTGTTGCCAGCAGCAACCAATTAATGACAAACGGTGCCTTCAATAAAATACACCCCAGGCCGATCAACAACACCAGAAATTCAAGACCCGCAGTCACTGCATCGAGCCGCCCTGCCATCGTATTGAGACTCGAGTTATATTGAGGGTAATAAAAGCTCGCCAGAATCAATGCCAAGCCAAAAAACAACAGAGAAAAAACCGCTTTGGTCAACACTGTCGGGGGATAACGATGCCAGAG
Source organism: Nitrosomonas communis (assembly GCF_900114745.1). GTDB lineage: Bacteria > Pseudomonadota > Gammaproteobacteria > Burkholderiales > Nitrosomonadaceae > Nitrosomonas > Nitrosomonas communis_A. The sequence continues at coordinate 15,304 of NZ_FOUB01000042.1, forward strand.
CTCTATCGCCAGATAACCCCAGGCACACGCCCAACTAAAAATAAATCCGCTATAACTGATCGCCGAATAATTGGGAAAACCGGGTTGCGCAAAATGCAAAAAATCATGAATTCCATCCGGATCATGAGTCAGCCAAGTGATCGTCAGCAGGATCAGGCCAACGCCCTGGATGGCCATAAACCCAGCATAAGGCCGGACTACCTTCCATGCAGCCATGAAAGCGGCAAGCGCCGTTATTACGGTCACTAGCCCCTGATCCCAGTTATAAAAATTCAATCCGAAAGCCTGATCTCCCAAAACCAGCCAACAACACAGCCACAACATATAAACCGCCGCAATTCCTCCCAGGTACAAGTTGGTTGATACTTTCATCGATGATCCTTAATTGATCCTTTAATTCATGTTTTGTTATAGCTAATTCCATTTCCAAATTGAAACTGACTTTGTCGGCTTCACCTTGCCGTATTAGTTATATTGTCTGCGGCTCACCTTCGCGTCATTTTTGTTTTAGAAATGGAATAACGACTATTGCTGGAAAAAGTGAAGGGTGGAGTGATCCAAAGGCTAATTCTGAATATTGATTAGCCTACCAATGCCCGGAAAGAAGAAATCTGACTCCCTTTCCAAATCATGCCAGACTTAGCCGGTCTTTCTTGGCCGCATTTGTACTCTTTGCTGCAGATTAAATTCCTGTGCTATAACAGCAAAGATGAGCAATTATGATCAATATAAAAAAATCGAGAGATGATACCTGCTTGCAATGCCATTTGCATAGCAGATCTTACTGATGATGAATATAGTGACTGGGATGTTGTGGCTGGTTGTTGTAACAAATTGAATCTTTATTTAACCCCGATATTTCGTACGTTATGCCAAGGGGCACGAAATATCGGGATTAGCTCGCAAATTGCTGCACCAGCTGTGTTGTAGTGTAGCCCCCAACAGGAACAAGCCATCAACACAGCCGAAGAATCATGGAAAGCTGATAACCCGGTGCGCCCGCCATTGACGACGTTGCCGGAAAGCCTGGTTTGGTACACATTGAGTCGGCTGTTAAACAGGCTGACAACATCATGTGATAATCGCGCACACCAGAAGTCCAGAGTGTAAGCAAATGCTCATAGGCAGCTTCTGTGAGTACTGTTGAGGGAAGATTTTGTTACTCTCTATAAACCTATAAACTTCACTTGCTTCACTCATGACCTAAGTTAAATAACCACAACTCAGCCATCCTTGCCACTATTTCTCATAGGGCAGCGCTTTTGGTCTTAAATCGAATACCAATACCTCAGCCGCCTGGCCATGATCAAAATGAAGTTCTCGTTCACCTCGTACTCGCATCCCATCACCTGCCCCCATAGGATGATTGTTCAGTTCAAGTAAACCGCGGGCAACATGCACATAGGCATAGCGGTTTTCTGGCAGCTGCAACGTAAATTGTTCATCCCCGTCAAATAGCCCTGCAAATACCCGCACATCCTGATGGATCGAAAGTGATTGATGTTCACCATGCGGTGAAATGATCAAATGCAAACTTCCTCGTTTTTTAGCTGTGTCAAAATGGTGTTGCTGATAGCGTGGCTTCATCCCCGGCTGATCAGGGACTATCCAGATTTGCAGAAAATGGACTGGCTCATACGCTGAAGCATTATGTTCACTATGGGTGATACCCGTGCCAGCACTCATTATCTGTACATCACCTGGGCGAATAATTGATGTGCTTCCCATCGAATCACGATGCTCAAGCGCCCCCTCCAGCACATAGGAGAAAATTTCCATGTTGTCATGTGAGTGAGGGGCAAAGCCACGTGCAGGCTGCACGCGGTCCTCATTGATCACCAGCAAATCGGAAAAACCCATTTGGTCAGTATCCTGATAATCACCAAACGAAAACGTATGCTGCGAATATAACCACTCAAGGTTAGAAATCCCTCGCGCATTTGCAGATCTAAGTTCGAACATGATGATCTCCTTTTTCCGTAAAAAATTAGACGCTATCACCATACAGTTTGCGGTCTAACGACAAGCGCCCCGCACCAGCCAAGGCAAGCACCAGCAAGCCCCCTGCCATACTGATATTTTTCATCAGCATAATTTGCTGGATCTGCTCGGCTGAGTCCCCATGAAAAATAATGCCTGTAACAACCGAAAATCCAACCAGCAAAAGCGCTATAGTGCGTGTTTGCCAGCCGAGTATCAGTGCTATCCCGCCTCCCAGTTCAAGTGCGATGGTCAACGGTAATAACAAGGGGGATACCCCCATGCTGGTCATATATTGGGCGGTACCCTCATAGCCCACGCCCAGCTTATTATAGCCGGCCATAACAAAAATGGACGCTAGCAAGACACGCGCTAATAGGAATAATACATTGGCGATGGTAGCTTGCGTCAAAAAACGGGTTACGGTTCCATGAATGACTTGAAACATGTTGGCTCCTCCAGAAGTAAATAATCAAGCTGATACTTTACTATTGTTCCAGATAACAGATAAGTATATTAAAATTAGAATAACTGTTATTAATAATGGAACAATGATGCTGCTTACCCACATTAATCTCAACGACTTGACCCTATTTAAAGAAGTCATCCGCGCAGGCGGTTTTAGTGCAGCTGCGCGCAAGCTGAATCAGCCCAAAGCGTCAGTCAGTCGAGCAGTCCAACGCCTGGAAGATGATCTGGCTGTTCGCCTGATCCAGCGTACCACACGCAGCCTGCACCTGACGGAAGCGGGTATGCTGCTCTTTGAGCAAACTAATGCTTCACTGCAGCAGATTGGGGATGTGCTATGCCGTATTAAAAATATGCAAGAGCAACCTGAAGGCCACTTGAAAATCACCATGCCGGTAGAGTTTGGCATGTTTTTTATGGGCAGCTTAATTGCGGATTTTATGCAGCTTTACCCGCGAGTGTATGTGCAGGTGGATCTTTCCTCACGCTTGGTCAATTTGATTGAGGAAGGATTTGATCTGGCGTTGCGCATGGGTGCAGGCGCATTAGAAGATTCGAGTCTGGTTGCCAAAAAATTGGGTGAGCTGTCGCTCAGGTTTTATGCAAGCCCTTACTATCTGGGCAGGCATGGCCATCCAGATACATTACAGGCGCTGACAAAACATGAAAGTATTCTGTTTCGTCATACCCATCTGCAAATGATTCAAGCCAGCTGCTACTCTCATCAAAAAGCACCGGATAGCCGCACTGAGATTCAACTTCATGGCAAGCTGAGCGTAGATCATTACAATGTGATGAAAGATGCTGCAGCGGCTGGCGCGGGCATCGCCTTAATGCCACCCTTTATGTGTCATGCTGAAGTACTGGCCGGTCAATTAGTAAATATCCTTGAGCAATATGTCGTTGAGACTGATCAATTGTTTCTGATTTATCCCACCCGGAAGCATTTACCCGCAGCGGTCAAAATTCTGCTTGATTTTATGACCGAGCGTTTGTTATCCCATCCATTGCTGAACCTGGACCAATCCAATGAAATGCCAGTTTAATGAAATTCATGTATCGCCGCTCACTTAGCCCGCTCACATAATCCTTATTCCAATTCCAAAGCAAAATAACGCGAAGATGAGCTGCAGACCGTATCAATCATACGGCAAGGTGAGCCGATAAAATTAGTGTTGATATGAAAATGGAATTACCTGGTTAAAACCTTATACGCCGCTGCAGCAGAGATACCAAACACGATATGGGCAGCTACCGTAATCCAGTCCCGCGTTTCTACAAACCATGGAAAAATGTGGACAAAACCATACATATTCACGATAAATAGGCCCACACCAAATAAGCCACCTGCAATCAACGAAGCTTTTAAGGCGAGCGGACGAATCAACCAGGACAGTACTATCGCATAGATAATTGATAAGACAAGGTGGATTCCTGTTGCAATCAGCATCACCTGCCAATCCAGGGTTGCCGGTGGGGGCAACACCCCTCGCCCCAGAATGATCGCAGCAGCAAAACGGGCATCGCGGTATAAAATTGTAGGCAGCGCATCCCAGAATAACCCCCACAGCAAAATTTGAGCAACAGTCGATAATACTGACGCAGCCATCCCCGCATAAAGCGCGGCTGTCAGAAATTTGGTTGACGGGTTCACTCTGGAAAAATAATCAGACCAATTTATTTCTATCTAACAAATTTCAGGGTTAAGCTTTCAACAGTGTCCATATCCCAATGCCGATAAATCCTACCCCGGCAAGATAGTGCAGATGTTTTGTACTGATATATTGGGCAATCACCCCACCCAGCAACACCCCTATGGCCGAAGTCAATATCAGTGCCAATGAAGCGCCGAAAAATATAGTCATTTTGCTTACTTCCTTGTCTGCCGCAAATAGCATAGTGGCTAATTGAGTCTTATCCCCTAATTCAGCAATAAACACAGCAGTAAAAACAGTGAACAATAATTTGTAGTCCATTTTAAAAAATATTTTTGGGTCACTCCATCCGTAGCTCAAGCTGGATTTTTCAACCGGTATACTCAACTCCATTTTGACTCAAGCCAACAAGATTGATATTGGTCTCATTCATAGCGGAATCGGCCGCTAACACCAACAGCTCAGCCTGAGCCATGGAGCCTCCATTGCCTTGCAATAAACCAACATAGAAATCTCGCTCCTCTGCTGAAGGCGGTGCACCCACTACGTTTTGGTAAACCAAGTTGACAAAATCAGCATTGCTGGACGAACCTGCTAGCGAAGCGAACAGCGGGGTATCGATGGCTAACTGACTGACTTCCAGCATCGACCGACCACCATCAAATAGCTGTAAGCCGATAGTCACGAACTCAGGGGTAATGTTCTGTGTGTCAAAGGCCGCTCCGATGAGGCGCACCGTATTGCCAGCAGCTTGGCCCTGAGCAAGATCAAATGCCAGATTTTTGTCCTGGAAATCGAACCGTTCCATGTTGACGAGCGTGTCGTTACCTTCCGGTCCGCTCACACTGAAGCCGGATGCAGTTGCGTTGATGCCAAATGCCGAGCTGCTGCCGCTATAGACCGCAGTATCAGCACCAGCTCCCCCATCCAGAGAATCATCTCCTCCAAGGCCGTTCAAAAAATCGTTCCCGGCAGTGCCAGTAAGAGTGTCAGCGCCATCAGTCCCAACCATTAAATTGCCTTGGTCAGTGCCATCGGTCCCAGCTATTAAATTGCCTTGAACGGTTCCCGTTTCGCCCGCAAAATTTTTGGGTGAGTTAACCGCGATGGCACCATTGCGGTCGATTGAGTTCGTGCCATCAAGTGGTAGCGCATTGTAAGTGACCGTATCGACATCTGCAAAATTGACAGTTGCGCTACCATTGGTAAATAAAAATCCGGCAGGAATAATAAAATCCGGCGTGGCAACGCCCAAATTAGCGAAGCCTTGTGTTGCGATCAGTACGGTCGTGTTGGCAGTAGAGGTATTAGCAAGATTGGCAGGGAAGCTGAAAGTGTTGGTTGCGCTACCTTGCGTAACAGAAATACTCTGATTGATCCAGAATGATTCTGCATTAAAATCACCCACTGACATTTCTATAAACTGAATAGAACCGTCTGAATTCGAATAAAGTTCGTTGATGCGGTATAGGTGAAATGACATAAAGCCCTCCTTAACGATTGAATGGTGAGAGATTTTATTGGACTTTCTCAGAGATTGGGAATAAATCTATTGCGCAATCCGGAAAGCCGCATCGGATGGTGCTTGTGCTTTGCCCCTTTTCTTGGCATGTGACTGCGTCAAAAGTTTGTTTTGTCGTTTCTGCGTTACGTCTACCTTGCTTCTGATCATTCGCTGCGATTTTTTAGTGAGACTTCGCTTTAGCGAAACTGTGTTTTAGCGAAACTACATTTTAGCGAAACTGCGTTTTCAAAAGTTTCCAATTGATGAGAACAATTTGATGAATAAAGGTCTCATATTTTATATAAAGATAACCTGGCGTTTTGGATAGATAGGTTGAATATTTTTAACTGATTGATGTTATTCCATTTCTAAATCAAAACCGACTTTGTCGGCTTCGCCTTGCCGTATTATTTATACTGTCTGCGGCTCGCCTTCGCGTCATTTTTGATTTAGAAATGGAATAAGGTAATGTGACACAAATAATTTTCTGATTTTTCGGTCAGAATGGATGATATTAAAAATAGCTGGAACTCGAATATGCGATAGTAACTCGTATTAGTTATTAAATTAATCTTTTAATTACTTATGAGACCGCGTGCCCATCTTATCATTAACGCAAAATCAGGAGTTGGCAAAGGCTCAACATTAGCTCAAGAGTTTAAAAACATCTGCAAGGAGCTTAATTATGAACTTGTCGAGTATATCATACATTGCCCTGAGGAGCTTGAACAACAAAGCCAAATTGCCGTAGAGCGGGCATTGAATACCTGCGATGTTGTGATAGCTGCTGGAGGTGATGGAACTATTCGTAGTGTTGCGCAAGCAGCGTATGGGAAAAATGTACGCTTTGCCGTTGTGCCTTTTGGGACCTTTAATTTCTTCGCACGTGCCCATCATGTTCCTGAAGATCATCTGGCCGCATTCCGCCTAGCACTCACAGGCGTGCCTCGGCCAGTAAGATTAGGTTTAATAAATGGGCAAGTTTTTGTGATTAATGCTAGCTTAGGTTTGTATGCTAAAGCTATTAAAGATCGCGAACGCAGTACCAACCGTTTTGGTCGATATCAGTTAGTAGTTATTATTTCGACAATCCTGAGCTTTTTTAGTAAACACCGCTTACTTAAAGTAGATCTGCTTACTGGAGATAAACTGGATACGGTATACACTCCAATGATTTTTATTGGTAATAATGCCTTGCAATTACGAAATCTTGCTCTGAATGTCGCTCATTGTATGAAGGCTAATCTTTTAGCGGTTGTCATGATGAAACCGATCACTAAATCTGAAATTACCAGAATCATTTTAAGAGGCATATTTAAAACTCTAGAAGATGAAGAAAATCTTGATACTTTTTGCGCTGATTCTCTCATTATTCATACACGTAAGCCTTCAAATCTGGTTGCCTTGGATGGGGAAATCATGAAAATGAATTCGCCTCTTCATATCAGTGCTCTACCAGGAGCACTCAACATGGTCTTACCGACCCAGGCATCATTGACCAGCGAGCCTTTAAAATGAGTTTATTGCGAGTGGCTCATCTTTCTGATCCCCATTTTGGGACCACTCGTTTAGAAGTGGTCGATGGGCTACTTAACATTTTAAAAGAGATTCAGCCAACCTTAGTTCTTCTGACAGGTGATATCACTCAACGAGCACGGGCTAATCAATTTAAAGCCGCCAAAGATTTTGTTGATCTGCTTGGATCAGCGGCTGTAATTGCCGTGCCTGGCAATCACGATATTCCACTCGGAAATATTTATGCGCGCATTTTTCATCCCTACAAGGGATATGAAAACATCTTTAAACAAAAATTAGAACAAAATATTGTTTTGGAGGACCTCTGTATCACATGCTTAAATTCGACCAGTCGTTGGCGGCACGTACAAGGTGACTTTCAAAATTCCTACCTTGAGAAACAGTTTCAGGAAAGTTATTCTCACTGTAAAGTACGCATCGTCGCATTTCATCACCCCATGGACTGCGCTAAACATGTAGATGATAAAAATCTACTTAAGGGGCGTAATAAGGCCATTGCTCTTTTTGAGCGCCATAATGTAGATATGATTGTTTCCGGCCATATTCATCATCCTTTTATAAGCTTATCTGAGGATCGCTATCCGCATATTCAGCGAAAAATGATTCTTTCTGTGGCTGGCACTTGCCTTTCGTCGCGGACTCGAGCTGGCGCTCCAAATTCTTTTAATATGATTGAAATCAATACGGATCTGGTTCCTAGCATTACATTAACCCGTTTTGACATGGACTTATGGTTTCATTTTAGCCCCAAAGAAACCCACCGTTTTAGCCGCGATGCCACCTTAAGTTGGAATCACGATTTATCTTTTCAAGAGGGGGAGAATCTGACTGAATACCCAAGGCAATGACTGAGGATGAGGAATCATATCTCCACAGAAAAAGTCTAATCCCCATTTCAAATCAAAAAGACGCAAAAGCGAACCACAGACAGTATAAATAATACGGCAAGGTATAGCCGACAAAGCCCGTTTTGATTTAGAAATGGAATTAGCGATTAGAAGATAATATTCTCCTTGACCAGCGGGAGTGTCAAAAGGTAATGTTCACCTTCACTCAATTGCAGCATATCTTTCAAATTAATCATTTTGAGGAAGAAACCGGAGCTTGACTATGAAAAAAATAACTTTACTCTTCGCAACGATAGGATTAACAAGCTTGGTGAGTTGTGCCAAAACTGATAATTACACTCCCCCGGCGACAGCCAGTGGTGAGGAGATATTCAGCCTGAACTGTACTAAATGCCACAAACCGAATACTGATGGGAGTGTGTTGGTGTTGGACCCTGCCATGGCAAATAAAGACGCCATCATCAAAAAAGTACAGACAGGTAGTATGGGCATGACTGCCTTCCCTAACATCCAGGGCGAGCCAGCGGATCGTTTGGCGGAATACGTGCTCGTCAATAGCAGAACCAAGTAAATCGATTGTTTAACCTGGCTATTTTACTAGAACCATTCTGATGAAATAGTCAGGTTAAGTATAGTTTATGTTCGATTGACAAATGGAAGTGAACCATCAATTGTTATTCTGATTTTTCTTCTGAAGTAGAAGAACCTCGTATTTCAACATGATTCGTTTCAACTTGGCTGGTTGCAGGCATGGAATGCTTTTTGCGGCGAGTCAACTGGCTAATCACCACGAAAAAGAGCGGCACAAAAAAGATGGCAAGAAAGGTAGCGGCTAACATGCCGCCGAACACGCCGGTTCCGATGGAATGCCGGCTTGCAGCACCCGCGCCAGAGGCAATCACCAGTGGAAACACACCCAAAATAAAGGCCATGGATGTCATGATAATGGGTCGAAATCGAAGACGTGCCGCTTCAAGCGCAGCTTCGACTAAAGGTTGACCCGCTGCATAACGTTGATTGGCAAACTCGACGATCAGAATCGCATTCTTGGCGGCGAGCCCAATCAGAGTGATGAGTCCGATCTGGAAATAAATATCGTTGCTCAGGCCGCGCGTCCAGATAGCCAGCAGTGCTCCCAGGACACCAAAGGGTATCGCCAGAATGACAGCAAATGGGATGGACCAACTTTCATATAAGGCAGCCAGCACCAGGAAAACCATGAGCAACGCAAACAAAAATACTATCACGGCTTGCCCGCCGACCTTACGCTCCTGGAAGGAGATACCACTCCAATCGAGCGTGTAGCCTTTCGGTTCCAGGATTTCCTGTGCTATTTGCTCCAGTGCGTCCAGCGCTTGTCCTGAACTATAGCCGGGTGCAGCACTTCCCAATACGAGTGCGGAATTGAAGCCGTTGAAATGAGTAACCGGATCCGGCCCGCTGCTGAACTCAGTGGTCACCACCGAGTTTAGCGGAATCATGGACTGAGTATCATCACTGCGAGCGCGCACATAGATTTTGCTGATATCATCCGGATTGGAGCGATATTCAGGTAGGGCTTCGGTTTGTACGCGGTAAATACGGCCAAATTTTACAAAGTCGTTGATATACAGATTGCCAAAATAAGCCTGCATAGTATCGAACACTTCAGAAATAGGCACACCCAATGCTTTAGCCCGCTCCCGGTCTACCTGGGCATAGAGTCGAGGCGAGCTTACCCGGAAATTGGTGCCTGCCACCGCGATCGCAGGATGTGCCAGGGCCTGCGTGACAAATTCCTGAGCCGTTGTTGCAAATTCGGCAAAATCACCTCCGCTGGGATCCTGCAATTGAACCGTAAAGCCACCGGTGGTGCCTAATCCGCTGATGGAAGGCGCATTAAATGCCAGAATTAAAGCTTCAGGAATTTTGGCAAACTCCTCAAAAGCCCCTGCAATCAGACCGGGCACCTGCTCCTCGGCATTTTTGCGCGTATCCCAATGATGTAACGGGACAAACATTGTTGCCTGATTCGTTCCCCGGGTACCGAACACAAAATTCTGTCCAGCCAATGTATCGGTTGAGTGAACGGCAGAAATCGACTGGAAATAGCGCTCTACCTTATTCAGAACCTCGGTTGTGCGTGCCAGAGAAGCCCCATCCGGCAACTGGATAACCGTAATAAAATAACCCTGATCTTCTTCCGGCAGAAAACTCCCCGGGGTGATCTTAAACAAACCCAGAATAACGAATAGCAAGGCCAGAAAGATGGTCATGGACATCACCGAACGCTTGATGATAGCCCCGACAGTGCCTGCATAGCGTACTTGCACCCAATCAAACAGCCGGTTGAATAGCTTCCAGAATCCCCCGGGCGCACCATGACCTGGTTTAAGAACCAGCGCACACAAGGCAGGGCTAAGAGTCAGTGCCACGAAGCCGGAAATGATCACAGAAAGCGCAATGGTAATGGCGAACTGCTTATACAATTCACCCGTAATTCCTCCCAAAAATCCCACCGGTACAAATACGGCAGTTAGCACCAGCACAATCGCAATCACCGGGCCGGTTACCTCCTCCATGGCTTTTTTTGCCGCTTCGCGGGGTGACAGCCCACCTTGGGTCATATGGCGCTCGACATTCTCTACCACTACGATGGCATCATCCACCACGATACCGATCGCCAGTACCATGCCGAAAAGGGTTAATGTATTGATTGAGAACCCCAGCGCCGCCATCCCGGCAAGTGTGCCAATGAGTGAGATCGGAACCGCGACAGTTGGAATGATGGTCGCTCGCCAGTTTTGCAGAAAAATAAAAACAACCAGAATCACCAGCAACGTTGCTTCAACAAGAGTTTTCACCACCTCTCTAATGGAAACATCGATAAATATGGTTGTGTCATAGGGAATATCGTACGATACACCGGCAGGAAAACTTTTGGTCAGCCGATCCATTTCCTGACGTATCCGTTTTACTGTATCGAGTGCATTCGCCCCGGGAGAAAGAAAGGTTAAAAGAAAGGTATTGGGTTTGCTATTCCATCTTCCCTCAAGATCATAGGACTGGGCTCCCAGCTCTATACGCGCGACATCGCTCAACCGCACCATGGAACCATCAGGATAGGCACGCACAATCATGTTTTCAAATTCCTTGACCTCGCTCATGCGACCGCGTGTAATGACTGGAATAGTCAGCTCTGTTGCTTTAAGTAAGGGCTCACGGCCTATCCTGCCAGCTGGAAAATCGCGATTCTGGTCGCGCACAACAGTTGCAATTTCAGTTGGGGTCAGATTAAGCTGCGCCATACGGATAGGGTCGAGAATGATTCTCATGGAATAGTTCTGCCCGCCGAAGATAATGGCGTCGCCCACACCCGGCAGCCGCTTGATATTATCGATAATCCGCAGCAATGCATAGTTTGAGAGAAAAACATTATCATGCTTGGGATCAGTCGAACTCAACGCAATGACCGCTAACAAATCAGGCGAAGTCTTTTTTACGGTGACACCCTGGCGTATGACTTCGGCAGGAAGTTGGGGTTCGGCAAGACGTTGCCGGTTCTGCGTTTGCACCTGGGCAATATCAATATCCGTGCCAATCTCGAATGTGAGTTTCAACGTCATATGCCCATCATTCGTGCTGGTGGATTCGTAATAGAGAAGATTATCGATGCCGGGTAGTTGCACTTCAATGGGTCGTGCTACAGCTTCTGCCACCACCTCTGCGCTGGCGCCAGGATAATCTGCATCAATCTGCACCATGGGAGGAGTAATTTGAGGAAACTGCGCAATCGGCAAGGCCTGTAAAGCAACCAAACCAACTACCACAATAATGATAGAGAGAACCGATGCAAAAATGGGCCGGTCAATGAAAAAGTGTGAGCTCATGGCATGTTATTCCATTTCTAAATCAAAACTGACTTTGTCAGCTAAACCTTGCTTGCGGCCTTGCCGTATTTTTGATACTGTCTGCGGTTCACCTTCGCGTCATTTCTGATTTGGAAATGGAATGATAGGTGACTTGTTCTTCGGAAGAAATCGAAGAAGAAATGCTTTCGTTCTGCATCTCCATAACATTTACTCGCGTTCCTGGCAGGATGCGATGAAACCCGCCGACCACCACGCGTTCGCCGACCTGCAAACCGGAGTCAATCAGCCATTCATCGCCATGCCAAGTGCTAGCCTGAACTGGCCTTAGCTCTGCTTTCTCTTCTTTGTCAATCACATAAACAAATGAGCCGGTCGTTCCCTGCTGCACAGCACGCTGCGGGATGAGAATAGCATTCGTTCGAATATAACCCTTGAGGCGAATCTTGACAAATTGGCCAGGAAAAAAGTAGGAGCGTCCCGGCGCTTCTTTCCCTTCCGGATTGGGAAATTTGAATCGACCTTGCAACGTACCTGTTTCAGGTCGTAAAGCGATGTCGGCAAAATCGAGCATCCCTTCCTCCGGATATACACTTCCATCAGAAAAAATCATCATGCCCCTTAATTGAAAAATATCAGGTCGCTGAATTTTTTGCTCGGCAAGTTCACGGCGGCGGCGCAGCAGATAACTTTCAGGAACGCTCACATTCACATACATGGGATCCAGCTGATCGATGGTAGCCAGCAAGGTCGTCTGGGCAGAGATCAACCGCCCTTCGTAGAATTGGCTTCGACCGATGCGACCACTTACAGGCGCAGTAATCAGAGTATTGTCCAGATCGAATTTCGCTTTGACCAGATCATTTTGTGCAGCTTCCAGCGCAGCTTTGGCTGCCAACACCTCGGCCTCGGCATCATCAACATCCTTTTTGCTGACAGCCTGTTTTTTAAGCAGCGGTTTCACACGCTCCAAATCATTTTTAGCCTGGGTCAATCGAGCCTGGGCCTCGGCTACTTTGGCTTTACTGCTAAGGTAAATGGCTTTAAATGGCACGGGATCAATCAAGTATAGCCGGTCTCCTTTTTTAACATCCCGGCCTTCAGTAAAAGAAACTTTTTTAATGATCCCACTTACCTGTGATCGAATCTCCACTGGACGGAAGGCTTCAGTTTGCCCAATGAATTCCGGTTGATCCTCAATCGTTCGTGCAGTCACCGTCATGACTTCCACCTGAGGAACAGGCGGTGATAAATCGGTAGATGGTTCCTCGGCACAGCCAGCAAGCAGGATCAGGCATAATCCTACACTCATGCTTGTTACGGCATATCCAGCACGAGCGATGAATACGGCTAACCTTTGGATCGTTTGGTACATAGACTCAGACTCCACTCTTAGTTCTTATTCCATTTCTAAATTAAAACTGACTTTGTCGGCTAAACCTTGCTTGCGGCCTTGCCGTATGATTGATACTGTCTGCGGTTAGCCTTCGCGTCATGTTTGATTTAAAAATGGAATTAATTATTCTTATTAACGAAAGGGTCTTCAAAAAATCAGCTTCTGCAAATACTCAACTTCACTGCTTGAACAATCGTTTCTCATCATGGTAACCATCCTCCACCCAAGGCTTTGTAAAGTTGAACGACTGACACCAGATGAAGCCGGTGGCTTGCCATGAGCGCGAATTCGGCATCGAACAGAGTGCGCTTGGCCAGAAGCACATCAACATAGCTGGTAATCCCTCCTTGGTAACGAAGATCAGCGGTACGTAAAGCTGAGCGAAGCGCCTCGACCTGCTCTTGTTGTGCCTTACGCTGTTCGTTGGCTGTGCGAATCGCTACGAGTGCATCTTCCACCTCTTTGAACGCGACCAGAATGGTTTGTTCGTATTGTGCCAATGCCTGTTTCGCCTGCGCTTCTGCAGCGCGTTGCAGAAAACCCAGGCTTTGTGCATTCAGTAGTGGGCCTGCCAGCCCAATTCCACCCACGCCAAATTCGCTATCCGAAAGCAATAAATTAGACAATGACGGGCTCGCTACACCGAGGAAACCCGTTAATGAAATTTTGGGAAATCGTTCCGCTTTGGCTACCCCGATCCTGGCAGTGGCCGCAGCTAAGGTTTGTTCTGCCTGAAGAATATCAGGGCGTCGTTGCAATAACTCGGAAGGCAGGCCGGCCGGTATTTCAGGCGGTATCAGCTGCTCTGTAAGCGAACGCCCACGTACAATCGATATCGGATTTCTTCCCAGCAACACACTGAGTTCATTTTCTTTCTGAATCATCAACCGATCAAGCTCTGCCACCCGGGCAGCGGCATTAGCCCGCTCCGCCTCAAACTGATCCAGATCAAGACGGGAAACGACCCCTTGTTGCAACTGTGCCCGGGAAATGTTAACTGACTCTTCCCACGAAGACAATGCCCGCCTGGCAATATCCAATTGCATATCAAATTGCAAAAGGTCAAAGTAGGCTTGCGCCACCGCGCCGACTAATGTTAGCACGACAGCACGCCGGTTTTCCTCACGTGCAAGGAGATCCGCACGCGCAGCTTCATTAGAGCGACGGATCCTGCCCCAGATATCCACCTCCCAATTCAGGGTGGTCTGGCCAAAATAATTAAAAGCTGACGGAAATCCGGGAGGAGCAAATCCCCCGAGCTTGCCAGCTACTGGGGCATTGGCTGACACGTCCATTTTCGGCAGAAAATCCATGCGGGCAATATTTAGGCGAGCTTGAAGCTCCTCAACACTGGCCACAGCTTGTTTCAGGTCTTTATTTTCCAGCAAAGCCTGATTGATCAACTGGCGGAGTTCTTCATCCTGCAAAAGCTCCCACCAGGAAAGATTGGCAATAGACTGCCCCTCCGTCTCCGTCATACGAAAATTATCAGCAATGTCGATACGAGGCCGTGCATAGTCAGGTCCCATGGCACAGGATGCGAGCCACAGAATCGGCAGCAGCCACACCATGCGGCACCAACTGTTCCAGCAGTAATAGCGTTTCATCCCTAATAAACAGGATATCAGGAATGCTTGGCTGAATCTAACAAAAGCCACGTGGATTATATCTACCCGTTTAAAATTCATTATCGCAGCAGTGACTATTTTCCAAAACAAAAGCGTACTTTGAATGCAGCAGCAAGCCATTTGCTGTTTGTATTTCCCAGGAAGCATAAAAAAACCCAGCCATATCTCTGTCACTCTCCTTTACCTTATTAAGATGGATTGGTCGTGACAGTGATCATCCAGCTAACACCAAAGCGGTCGGTGAGCATACCAAAGCACGGGGACCAGAACGTCTTGGTCAGCGGCATCTGTACTTGACCACCATCGGCAAGTGCGGCAAAAGCATGATCAGCCTCAGCTTCTGTCGGTACACTAAGCGATAGGGAAAAGCCGCTGAAACTCATCCCTTCCTGGCATCCGTCGGAAGCCATCAATGTAGTTGCGCCGATACGGAAAGTGGTGTGCATGATTTTGTTTTCAAAGCCTGGCGGTAGCATGCCAGATGGTGGAGGTTCAGGGCTGTCTTTGTGGCGCAACAGTATATCTACCTGGGCACCGAGTGCTGTACGGTAGAAATCGAGGGCCTCTTCGCAACGTCCACCGAAAAACAGGTAAGGCTCGATAAATGTGTTTGGCATGTTCGTTCCTTGAATTTAAGATTGATCAATGATCACTTGCTTCGCTAGATAAATTTCTCCCGGCTTGCCTTATTCCATTTCCAAATCAAAAATGACGCGAAGGCGAGCCGTAGACAGTATAAATAATACGGCAAGGCGAAGCCGACAAAGTCAGTTTTGATTTGGAAATGGAATTACGCCCGCCACATAGGCGCTCCTGCTTAAGCGTGCACCAGTGTCTTGAAACCACCGTATGCCATTTTCTTGTAATCAAACGGCTGATTAGCTGGATCACACATTTCCTTCAGGCGAGGATCAGCCATAACTCTTGCGTTTACGGCATCACGATGTTCGCGGGATTCAAACACGATCCACGCGAACACTACGGTATCATCAGGACCTGCATTGGCTATCTTCATAAAAGACAGCATATCCTTGACCTTCAGATCGTCGCCGATGCATTCCCAATAATCGAGCGCACCGTGCTCTTTCCAGATCTGGCTCGCCTGCTCAGCCATACGCTTGTAATCATTAATCTTGTCTTTCGGGAGGGGGATCACAAATCCATCTACATAATTGCTCATACTATGGTTTCCTTTTAAATAAAGGTGATTCAGATAAAAGTGTATTTCTATTGCCCACAAAGTGATAGGAAAATCCATTTTTCTTTGTCTTGATCAGAGTATTCATTTTGCTAGGAATCACCTAGTATATCGTTTCACAAAAATAGATACATTATGCGGCAAAATCGAAGTTGCGCCATCGGTAGATAACTGGTGCAGCATTCATCTCTGCAATGC
>NZ_FOUB01000059.1 GCF_900114745.1 Nitrosomonas communis
TGAGCTGATCATAGTGCTCATCCTCTTTCTCTTGGTGCTGGATATATTCTCTGACCATCTCTTCATCTAATCCTACCGTGGATACAAAATAACCATCTGTGAAATTCCTTGATTTGCCCGTAAATCTCCGCGCAATCGATATTGCACTTTTCCCCTTGATATATCCTACTACGTAGAATACCGAATACTTCGGGGGAATACTGATGCACATGTGTACATGGTCAGGCATCAGGTGTCCTTCTACTATCTGACAGTTTTTCTGCGCAGCTAATTCGTGAAATACTTTTCCCAAGTGTTTTCGTATCATTCCGAATATCACTTTCTTCCTTCTTTTCGGAATAAATACGATATGGTACTTACAGTCCCATGTCGTATGGACCAAACTCTGATAATCTCTCATTTGATTCTCCTAGCTCTTGATCAAGCTAAAAGAATCACGGTGACCGTATCACACGGTCAAACCTTTAATAGTCCCCCGGCATAGCCGGGGGATTACCTTATTTATTTACGGCGGTTTCCACCGAGCTTTTTCTGAGCATCGGCCGAAACCCAATGGCGGTGAGCACGGGTGGAGGAAACCGGCAGAAGTGATCCAAAATGGCCCGGAGTGAGGCCCGAGGGTATCGGATGTCCCCAGCAAATCCCAATGATCAAATAGTGAGAAAAAAGTCGCTCTTCTCTTTTTATCATACCCCTTTGGCATATTCTATGCTATTAGCACGTCCATCCCAAGTTTTACACTGCCAGCACATGTATTTACATAAGATGGTATTGGGACAAAATGAATCCTTGGAATCAACTCGAACCTACTTATAAATTCTTATCCTTCCGTATACAGGATAGCTAGCGGGGCAGACCTAAAAAGGATTCATCCCCTGCCAATTTCTTCATGTCTGTGAGTAAAGCACCTGCAAAATCAAAGACTATCAAGGATGCCGTGAACTATATTCTGATTCACTTTTTAAGGAGAGAGTAAATGTTGAAAATCGGGTTTGTATCCCGAATTGGCAGTATGGCCTTAGTATTTGCCTTACTGCTACCTGCGATTTCATTCGCTGCAGAACCGGTAATCGTCGATCAAGGCACCGAGTGGACAACTTCTGCCAGGAACGATTTCTATAGCCGAGATCAGGGATCTCAGCTCATGCCACTTCAATGGATAGTCGCCTTAAAGCAACCAAATGGCAAACCATTCATGGATGAAAGTCTAAGTCGCTATGGCTATTTACTCAATGAAGCAAGTCGACCTGCCGGGTTGCCGGTTGGATTTACTATTACCAGTGGGGGAAACGGGCAGGAAATTGGCATGAGCTGCTCCGCTTGCCATACGCGTCAAATCGAGGTTGCCGGTACTTCGTATCGGATCGATGGTGGTCCTGGTATTGTTGATTTCCAAAGCTTCCTCGCTGATCTCGATGTTGCGGTGAATACGGTCTTGACGAATCAACAAGCACTCACCGATTTTGCTCATGCCGTACTCGGCCCGTCATCAACTTCGGCAGACAAGGAAAAACTACGAGAGGAGGTAAAAGCCTGGTATCTACCTTACCATACATTGATAGAACGCGCGCTCCCCACGCAGCCTTGGGGCCCTGCAAGACTCGATGCCGTATCGATGATCTTCAACCGGCTCGCTGGGTTAGACATCGGCCCCGCCCCTACCTACATGATCCCGGAAAATATCCAGCCAGCTAATGCACCGGTACGCTATCCGTTTCTCTGGAATGCTGCGATTCAGGACAAAACGCAATGGCCTGGCTTTGCTAGTAATGGCAACAGCATACTCGCGCTTTCTCGAAATTTAGGTGAAGTTTACGGGGTATTTGGTGTTTTTCATCCTAGAAAGGATGCGGGACATCTACTCGGTATTGACTACCTAGCCACTAACTCGGCTAATTTCTCTGGATTACTCGCATTGGAAGACTTGATTAAAAAAATCGGTCCTCCTAAATGGCCATGGCAGGTCGATCAAACCCTTGCCAGCAAAGGCAAAGCAATTTATGAACGCAAGACTGAAGCAGGTGGTTGCGCTGATTGTCATGGTATTGCACCCGGTGAAACCAGGTTTTTCGAGCAAAAAACCTGGAAAACTCCGATCCAGGACGTTGGTACGGATTCAAAGGAATATGAAATTCTTAGCCGTACTGTGAAGACAGGGGTGCTTGAAGGTGCAAAAATCCCACTTCTAGCTTCGCCACTCAAGCCAGTTGATACCGCTTTCAATGTGCTGGGAACAGCTGTCCTCGGTACCATTCTCCAACATTATGTTCCCATCCTAATGAAGGTCGAGGATAAGGTACAAGCAGAAATTCTGAAGTCACCGTTTCCACCAGAAACTGACTCTCTCCGAGATGCATTCATTGCACCGGCAGCTCCTGAAAAACCAGCCTACGCGTATGAATCCCGAGTTCTTCAAGGAATCTGGGCAGCTGCGCCTTACCTTCACAACGGATCTGTACCAACATTGGCGGAGCTGTTGAAACCAGCAGCCGAACGAGTCAGTTCGTTCAAAGTTGGCCCAGCTTATGATATCGTCAATATCGGAATTGCTGCTGAGCAAACCAAGTTTGATTATACCTTGCAGACTACGGATTGCAGTGACCGAAATTCCGGAAACAGCCGCTGCGGTCACGAATTCGGCACTACGCTTTCCCCAGACGAGAAAAAAGCTTTGCTTGAGTATCTCAAAACGCTCTAATTAGAAACGTTACATCTGCGGCACAGCTCGCTCCTGGTAATATCTATTTCCCTGGAGCGAGTCCTACCTCCTTAATATCATGAACGTGCAATCTGCGAGGGTCAAAATCCAGCAACAGGTGACTACAACGATTTCTGCTAAGAAAGCCGTCAAATTCAAGCCAGGCAAAGAACTTTGTCAGATTCTACTGCAGCTGTAAAGCCTGCACGAGCCTCTAAATCAGGCAAATCTAAACCAGCTGGGAAGAAGAAATAAATCAAGTTAAATGAGCTTTGCTAACCGAGGGATACGATATTAAATGAAGAATCCAAAGTAGTTTTTTACCTGGCACCGAACCGGTGTGCACAAACCGAACCTGAGCCGCCCATATGGCGTGCCTCCGCCGCCCTCATGCATAAGAACGGTTTGCGGCAGAATCCACCGAGCTTTTTCTGAACATCGCACCGCAACCCAATGGCGGCGAGTACTGATGGGGAAGCCGGCCGAAGCGGCCCCAAATTCCCCAGAGTGAGACCCGAGGGAATCGAATGGGGGTAGCCATCCCCGCCACGAAACGACCACACACAGCGGGCAACTACTATGCATGCGCAAGTGGCCAGCCTGCGCCGCATTTTAATGAATATATTATGCGTCAATGAGTTACAAATTTGAGGTAGACCCAATTTAGGCTTATTTGGTCATATTTTTGCATAGCGTGGTCAGCATTTTGGTCAACATTAAATAGTATAAGATTACCGAAATTCTATGTACTAGACTGATGACTTCGAATGAGTTATTGCGCTTGAGTCTGATTGTGTTATCCGTGAAGGCGACCCATTTGAAGCGCATATTACTATCGAGACGGGAGATAGACAAATAACAAAAGATGAGTTTAAAACTGCTGTTATTAGAGAGCTATCAGCTTATTGGGGAATTGCAAGATAAGATAAAACTGTTAAATGGTAGTTAACCCGAGGAAAAACCGAAATATCATCCTATTGCTGGGAATTATTTTTACTGAAAGTTGGTCAACATCCTAAATTTAAACTGGTGAAAAAGAATGACCATAAAGAAAGTATTAAGGAATGGAATTCCTGTAAAAATCTGGACTGATGAAGTTGATCAATCAGCACTAGACCAACTATCCGATCTATCAAAACTTCCATTCATCCATAAGCATGTTGCTGTAATGCCTGACGTTCATGCTGGCATTGGATCAACTATTGGATCAGTTATTCCCACCAAAGGCGCAATCATTCCGGCTGCTGTAGGTGTGGATATTGGCTGCGGCATGTCTGCGGTTAAAACATCGTTGAAAGCCTCATTGCTGCCTGATAATCTTCATGAATTGCGTTCAGAGATTGAGAAAAGAATACCTCATGGAAGAACCAACAACGGAGGAAGGGGTGACAGAGGAGCGTGGGGTAATCCAATTGAGTGTGTTCCGCATTATTGGAATACGTTTCTTTCTGATGGATATGAAGAAATCATTACTAGACACCCTGAAGCCAAAGGATATAACACTATTAACCACTTGGGTACCCTTGGCACCGGGAATCATTTTATTGAGATATGCATAGATGAATCAGATGACGTTTGGGCAATGATTCACTCGGGATCAAGAGGAGCCGGTAATAGAATAGGCTCATATTTTATCGAAAAAGCCAAGGAAGAAATGGAGCGATACTTCATCTTGGATAATCTGCCCAACAAAGATTTAGCCTACTTGGTTGAGCATACCAAAATATACGATGATTATGTTAATGCTGTGTCATGGGCACAGAGGTTTGCTGAACTTAACAGGCGGATCATGATGGATATTATGTTGCAGTGTATGAGTAAATTCTTCCCACCATTCACCACTACCGATAAAGCTATAAATTGCCATCACAATTATGTTGCAAGAGAAAATCACTTCGGGGCAGATGTGCTTGTTACACGTAAGGGCGCAATCAGAGCGAGAAAAGGTGATTTAGGCATTATTCCTGGCAGTATGGGTGCGAAATCTTACATCGTTGAAGGCTTAGGAAATGAAGAATCCTTTTTCTCGTGTTCTCATGGTGCAGGAAGAAGGCTGGGAAGGAATGAGGCAAAGAGAACTTACACTGTTGCTGATCTGGTGGAACAGACTAAAGGCATTGAATGTCCTAAAGATGAAGCAAGAATTGATGAGATTCCAGCTGCCTATAAAGATATTGATCAAGTCATGGAAAATCAATGGGATTTGGTGAAGATCAAGCATACCTTGAAGCAGGTATTAAATGTTAAGGGGTGATAACTAATGCCCACCTGGAAAAAATTCACCGGAAGTAGAGAGAGCAGATTGAGGAATTTAAAATTGCGGCAATAGCATTACCGTGCCACTGCCTAATGCCACCAGCAGCCACACGCGCTTGCTGGTACGGGCGGGGCACTATTTGGTTTCAAGCGTATCTACCGGCAAGGCTATGCCTATAAAAACAGGTGTGATGCTGACTGGCATTAACTCTGCAAACATGCATTAGGACTCATTATTCCTCCCTCATGGCGCAGAAAACAGATCAGCAAGATTGATATTAGTTATGCATAGCAGTTCCAACTTGATCTGATGGCTTCAAAAATTAATATCTATTCAATCTAAGATTGATTGACTAAATCCGATCCAATCCAGCCGTCGAGATAATTAAAATCGTACAAAATTCATTTTTAATGAAGATAAGGATTTTGCTGTGTATTGCCAGCCAATTAAGTATCAGAAAACATGGTTCGCTGTCTCCGGCTTTAACACGAGCCATTATGTATTAGGTGCGTTTCCATTCTTCACGAGACTGTGGATGCTGCACAGTTTCTGGTGTGAAAAGTTCGGGATGGGGGACAACAACTGCCGCGAAAGCATAGCCTTGAAGCCCGATTTCAAATAGCGCAGTATAACTACTTGCTTCAGATTCATGATTTCGTTTCACTGCCCTTAAGATTCCATGGCTTTTAGCATTTGCCATGTTCTTGAGGCGCGTATTCCATCAACCTCTCTGGTTTTTCCGTCCATGAGTCATACGCCTCTGTATGCAAGCGTACTACTTATGCGCCATACGGCTGCATGCAGGGGTCTTACTACTGTATCTCACCAACGATTATGAGTTTGATTAATTAAACAGTCATTCAATTTGACCAATAGCTTTGCTAACATCAGCTGCGGTTTTGTAGTCTTTCTCTGGTAATTGTTGGAGTATCTGCACTATATCATCATCTGCACCTTGGTCTTTGGCGTGATCTATAATTTCGTCTTTATCTGCCGGATAATCCATGCCTGATAAATACTTTTGCACTTGAATGGGATTTGCTTTTGCCATAACTCCTCCTTATCAGTCAATAAAATTCAAATTATCCTTCTTATAATCAACAAGAATTATTTTTAGGAATGCCACCTTAGCTAAGAGTTCCTTACGATAAAACATACATTGACATACTAACAAATAAATACTTAGCAAGAAATTCAATAGATTTATCAGCTTGATCCTAACTTAAGCTCAAGGGTCGCGCTGCCGTCCGGTGCGAGAGACAGGAGAGCAAAGCCAGAATGCTGTCCCGAGTCCAACCACGGACTCACTTTATCATGACTTACTCTTATTGCTGAACACTAAACGGTTGTTATGGTTCTTAGAAACTATCTTGAAAAAAATTATGCGCATTTAGCCACAATCAGCCTTACCCATCCCTCGTCAGTAAATCAGCTAGGTATATAGAATTCATGAAATGGTTGAGGACACCACTTCAACTATATAACAAATCATCAAATTATTTTGAGAAGGCTTCTAAATTTCCTGTTCAGCATTTTTAAAATTGTTGAATGTATAAAGAGTTTCAATTTTCTTACAATCCGTAGGGATAAGTTTCATCCAATTCGCCTGGTCGTTCGTGCGGAAAGGTGGGCAAGGCTTCAAGTGCATGCGTTTCATCGATATGAATCATGAAATCGAATTGCCTGGGCAGTTCGGCATGAAAGTAATGACTCCAGCGTTCTGTCTCCGGGTGGTAAATCACCCCGATAGCACGTTGCAACCGTTCTTTTTTTAAGGCCTTTACTATTTCAGGCTTGTGCAGATCGAGAACGAATTCTCTGGTTTTTAGACTTGTGAATAACTCCTCATAACTGCCGGGCAAGGGTTCACGCACTGTTTTTGTTTCCAGCGGTCCATCCCAGTCTGAAGCTGCCGTAACAGTTCCGCGCGCTGTTGAAAAACCGATATTCAGGCACTCATCACCATATTTTTCTTTGGCTAATTGGCCGATATTAACTTCACCACGTCGAGCTATTTCCGTAGCTGCCGCATTGCCAAGATGCGAATTATGCGCCCAGACGACGATGCGCATGTCACGCTTGGCTTTCAGGCCCAGATAATTCTCTAGCTTTTCCAGGGTCATAAACATATGCCAGTCCCGCAGATTCCAGGTATTAGGATGACCGCGATACATGGCGCGGTAATATTCTTCGGCCTTACGCACGATTTCAGCGTTCTGCTGAGCCGAGAAATAATCATCGCCTGCGAACATGCCGTCGTGTTCCAGATAAAGCTGCGCTTTCTGTTGCATCTCCATAAGCTGCTGAACGGCTTCTTCTTCGCAGTGGTCGAGAACGCCTGAAGCCGTCGCCAGACCATAGGATTGCGGATCATTGTTGAATTGACCAAAACAGGCGTAACGCTCACGCGCGGCTTTTCCAGCGACTGGATCGACTTGATCGAGATAGGTGATAACGGCTTCGATCGAAGCATTCAGGCTGTAAAGATCCATACCGTAGAAGCTGCACGGAGAATCAAATTTCTTTGATTTATTGAAGCCGCGCAGCCATTCGATAAAATCCAAGACCTCCGTATTGCGCCACATCCAGGACGGAAAACGTTCGAAATTCGACAACGCTTCCTGGCCCTCCTTGTCATCGGAACGATTGCAGACATAACGATGAACTCGGTACGCGTCCGGCCAATCAGCTTCGACTGCAACAGCGTCGCACAACCCCTGTTCGATCAGTTTTTTGGTAATCTCTGCGCGGATGCGATAAAATTCCGTCGTGCCATGTGTGGCTTCGCCAATCAGGATAAATTTTTTGTACTGCGCGGTAGTCAGGATAGTCTTATAAAATAAGTCCAGCGTCCCATATACAGCTTCAACTTCTAGCCGTTGAATCGTTTTATGATCGAAATTCATTAAACCCATATCCTTCGTCCAAGTAACACGGGGAGTTATAAATACATCCCGCTAAAATTAACTTTCCAATATAGAGATTTTTACTTCTCCCCTCAAGTAAAAATGATTCAGTCTTTGCTTGCTGAGAAAAACGCCTCTGGAGTATCACTATTAATACGGACCGATGGTCCGTCTGGTGAGATTGAGAACTCAAGCATAGTCGCGTTGGGCTTAGACAGAATGAACTCCACGCTATCGCCCTTCCAGGGGACGCCGGGAGCGCACGGGATGACTTAACCCCCATGCCGGGCCCCGCAACCGCCCCGCAGCGGCCCACTATGCGCGCCTGAGGAGCCAGTTTGCGCCTACTCTCCCCCGAAAAACCACCGAAGCGGACCGGGGCAACCGGCACCCGCGTGACACCCCGCTACGGGCAGCCCCTACCCCGTCTGGCGTTGCATCGCTTACTCGGCCTTGGCCGGCGCGCTAAGAGATGATGAAAGAGTATCTACACGCAGTTACTGAAGAAATGCTGCAATTTGTCTTAATGCAATGTCATCGCTATTCCACAGCACTTCTTGTATTTCTTCCCACTGCCGCAAAGGCATGGATCGTTACGCCCGATTTTTGGGTGTTCTCGCTGAAATGTGGTGGCAACCGAACGTTCAAAAGTAGCCCGCCGATAGGGCAGCCAATAACGATAAATCCAGGCTACGCTGGCGGGTATTTGCTTAGCAAGTTCTTCACGCTGGATTGGTGTTTTAATTAGCAATTCTTCTTCCGGTGTGACATCGACAGCAGTATGCAAACGGATAGGACGTAAAGCTACCGACCCATTCGGATCATCCAATATTGGCTGCCACTGTTCACGGCATAACTCTACGCCACGCATGTAGCCATAGGCCCACATCTCAGCATCGATATATTCTTGCGCCTCATAAATCCTGGCGCCGAATATTGGTTCATAAGCATCCGGATCATCATGAAGGCTCCAGATGATGCTATTCATATGCCTAATAATCAATTCGTGGATACGCTGGGCCTGGACTTTGGTTTTGAATGTAGGGTTATCTTGTTCTGATGGCCCCCATATACCGGGTAGCCATTCACTAAGTTTTAATGTGATTGGTCCGGATACTATAGCAGTCAGATAACCATCTAACGCATCCAGCATCAGGGTTTCATCTGACGTGGCATCAGACATCAAAAAGTCATCGAGTTCATCCATTTCCTCTTGAGACAAAGGTAAGAATTGCTTGGAATTTTTGGAATCTTTGGACATTCTGCATAATCAATAAAATATTGTACTTATTCTAGCCGTTAATTCATCCAGAATCACAAACAATTGAAGAGGATTATGCTTGGCGTTCGCGAAAATGCCGATGCTCTGGGTAAGCAAAATGGAAATATCTATTGAGAACGCAATCTGAATACAACCGGGTTATACGACCGATAATCCCGGTTGGTGCAGATGAAAGCTAAAGCGTAGTCGTGTTGAGCTAAAGCGGGATGAACGCCGCGCCATCGCCCGTCCAGGGGCCGCGGCGGTGCGAGTCGACCGATATCCACCTCGCGCCGCATCGACTCCATGATTTTGCCAGCACACTGCTAGAATAAGAATTCCTAAAAATTTATGACTTAATTTATGTTAATTCCTGGATAAATCGATTATGGCAAAAGAAAAGTTATCTTGCTCTCGTGAGCTTGCATCTAAAGTAATTCTTGCAGTTTTACAAATTGTAAAAATTCAATCTTGGCGGGATGTAATGGACGCCGGCAAGCTATCCTGGATCAAGCAAGTTTCGGTTAATGAATATTGCTTCGATCTACCTCGTTGGGGCTATCTCCTGCTAGCAATCCCCGTTATGGACCATGGCTGCTGAGCCAGCAGCCCGAGATCATCGGGCAGAATCAGTGCCGGGGAGCGAAGGACAGGTAGTGATCATTTGTGGCGTCTCGGGATCAGGAAAAACGACGGTAGGTAAGGCACTCGCCCAACGGTTGCATTGGGATTTCCTTGAGGGAGATGACTTTCACCCTGCAGAGAATATAGCGAAGATGCAACGGGGGGAACCCCTGCAAGATGCCGATCGTAAGCCTTGGCTATATCGTCTGCGAGCCGAACTCAGCGCGCACCTTGCCCGAGGAAACCGCGTCATTCTGGCCTGCTCTGCCTTAAAGGCAAGTTATCGGAATATACTTTGCATCAATCCCGGGCGCGTGCATTTTGTGTTTCTCACCGGGCATCGGCTTCTCCTGTCTCAGCGACTGTTGCAGCGATCAGATCACTTTATGCCAGTCGATTTGCTGCAAAGCCAGCTTGATGCATTAGAACTGCCCGATAATGAATTCGTCCTCGATATTGACCAGCCCGTGGCCAAGATTGTAGACTCAATCATCCATCGATTCGGCTTTATGAAGGAACCTAGCCGCTCATGAATTCAGACACCGAAATACTTTTAGCGGGATTGGCTTTTCCTGAATCACCGCGTTGGCGAGAAAATCGCCTCTGGTTCACTGACCAGCATGCACGACGAGTGCTTACGGTGACCCTAGATGGGCAAATGGAATGTCAGTTGGAAACCGAAGATTTACCTGGAGGACTTGGCTGGCTGCCTGATGGCACGTTGTTGCTGGTTGCCATGACCGAACGCAAGGTTTATCGCCTGACTGAACAGGGACTGATACTGCATGCTGATCTTTCCAGCTTGGCGCCATTTCACTGTAACGACATGGTGGTGGCGGCTAATGGCCGAGCTTATGTAGGTAATTTTGGCTATGATCTGCATGGTGGTGAATCACCCGTTGCAACCTGTCTGGTGCTGGTCGAGCCAGATGGTCATTGCAGTATCACCGCAAGTGGCTTGATCTTTCCGAATGGCAGCGTAATTACCTCGGACGGCAGTACGCTCATTGTGGCGGAGACATTTGCCTCTCGTTTGACTACCTTCACGATAGGTGAAGATGGCTCGCTACATACACCACGATTGTGGGCTGATTTGAATAACTTGCCAGTCAGCGCTTTTGATGAAGGCTCATCACCAGCCAGTTCACGGTCATTCAGGAAAAAAGGGCCAAGGTGCCTGTCTTCAGGAATCCCCAGATCTGACAGAATTTTATTTATAGTTAGTGCGAAATCCTTCCAACTGACAGTATAAGAAGTCCCGGACTGATGAAGGTTAAATGAACCATTAGCACATACATCGAAGTTGAGAGGAATATATCTGAATTCCCATCTTCTCTTGAATGCCGTATCCATTGGCATCACAGCCTGATCGCTACTGTTCATAGTCGCAAGAATGGACAGGTTTGAAGGTATCTTAATCTGAAAACTTCCCATTTTCGCACCGAGTTCTCTTTCCATATATTTAACCAGTTCAGGATCCGAGGGAGTAATCCCATACCTGCTTTCTCCGGTATCGGTTCTGTCGAGCAGTTGAAAAATCTCTCCGAAAACTGCAGCAGCCGGCGCTCTGTTAATTTCTTCAATTACCAGCCAGAAATGCTTACCATTGTTTTGTATTGCTTCCAGAAGTGCATTTGTAAAAGGACCTGGTCTGAAGGCATATGAGAGTCCTTCCTCTTCAACGACAGGTTTGAGGCACCCGATAAAATCTGTGTATTGTGTGTCAGCGTGAAAAACGATCCTGAATGATCTTTCATGATTGATTTCCCGGTCTATCGCAAAGCTTTTGCCTGTACCGGGCGCACCGTAATAGATTCTGTTAACTGCATGAGTTACAGATGGCGTAGAATCAGACTTTTTGGACTTGATCTGCTCCTCATCTGGAATCTGCGATGACAGACACTCAATTGTATGGTCAAGATATTCTTTTTTAAGGCTCGCTACCTTATCCTGATATTCATCTCTCGGCAGATTGTTTGTGACATGAATCACTTTGCCGATCACGCTGAACAATGGCAAAGTCTGAACTGTTGATAGCGCATTAGTTGCTTCATCAGTGATATATTCTGAGAAAGCATCACGCCATGGGGTCTCAACATAGCTTTGGATTTTTTCAAACACGGCTAGATTGTTTCTTATATCGATAAGAGTCTGACGCAAAGCCCGCAATGTTATAACAAAGTATTTTTTATCTCCTCTTCTTCCTGTGTTGGAGAACTCAATGACTGGTGTGTCATAGATATGTCTGAAATGCATATCGCTTTGTAAGGCAGCACATTTCTGAGCTAATTGATCAAATTTATCCTGATTTACAGACTCTTTTTGTTCCCCTGATGACATATAAGTGTTGTCCCCTGACGGCATGTAGTTATGTTATTGTATTATTTTGTACCATTATTTACACATGCAGGAGATTGTACAAGAGCAAATAAATTAATTTACTTATTGACAAACCGCGTAATAAGTAAGTGCTATCATGAAATTCAAATGGCTGATGTTCACAGTAAAGAGCAAAGAAGCCGCAATATGGCGGCAATCAAGGGCAAAAATACAAAATCTGAAATCTGGTTGCGTAAGCGTCTGCACGCCTGTGGTTTCCGTTACCGGCTGAATTTGAAAGAATTGCCCGGTAAACCGGATATCGTTCTTCCCAAATATAAAGCAGCTATTTTTGTTCATGGTTGCTTCTGGCACATGCATCATTGTCATCAGTTCCGTCTGCCAGCTACCCGTACTGAATGGTGGGAAAAAAAACTGACTCTGAATCAAGGACGTGATCTGAATGCTCAGGCTAAACTTAGGAACTCGGGATGGAGAGTACTGATTATCTGGGAATGTGCGATTAAAGGCCGCAACAGATTACCTGAGGAAGACCTGATTTCTGAAATTTCATCTTGGATCAGAAATGATTCCGCTTATGATGAATTTCCTAAAGCGGAGAGTTGCCTAACTAGCACAGCATCAGAAGCACCTTTTCCTAATCACCGTGAAAAACTTACTGACAATAAGGAAAGCTAATATTAGAAAGCTGCAATTTCTGTAAACTTGTCCTACTTCTTAATGTAAAAGATTATATATTTGGTAAAGAGCATAATTTTGCGTCCTTACAGAATATTTAAGTTCTGTCAGGAATTTATAGAATGCATCATTTATCAGCCATTTGGTAACCTCTAAAACCCGCATAACCTCCTAACTTAATCCACCTAAAACCCACAGGAGGACTTACTTCCTCCTTATTTGTCCTCTCTCATGCTGTCATCATGGCGGCATGACAAGACAAATCAAAAGCATCATCATCCACTGTTCGAATACGCTAAATGGCGATCATGTCTCCGTTGAGGAGATTGACGCCTGGCACCGCAAGCGTGGTTTTTATCGCTCAACTGATTTCAGGCAGAGGCAAAACCCTAACCTGACTTCTATCGGCTATCACTTCGTGATCTACCCCAATGGCGCAGTCGCAACCGGCCGCCATTTTGATGAGGTGGGTGAACATGCTCATGACTATAACACCAAGAGTATTGGTATCTGCCTGATCGGCACAGACAAATTTACTCACGAACAATGGAAGAGCTTGGAGAAGTGTGTTTGTGGGCTGACGACGGATATCGTGCTATTGCAAGGTGGGAAGGAGAGTGAAACTCCTAGAGTGCTGGGGCATCGTGATCTGCCGGAGATGCATAAGAAATGTCCAGGATTTTTAGTGGTCGATTGGCTGAAAAACGAGATGCGCCCGTTACCTAGTCATATCCTGGATGAATCAGAGATTGAAGATGCAAAATAAGCGCAATGCTCTGATTAGCCTCTCCGCTGCCGCGCTGGTAGCGATTGCTTGGTCTGAGGGTTACCGTGAGCATGCCTATGATGATGGCGTGGGCGTGCAGACCATTGGTTTTGGTACCACTCTTGATGTCGAGTCGGGGGATCAAACAGACCCGGTGCGCGCACTGGGGATGTTATACCGTGATGCGAACGAGATCACCAAACAAATTAGCCGTTGCATTGGGGATGTGCCCGTTTTTCAACATGAAGGTGATGCTTTTGTCAGCCTTGCATACAACATTGGTGCTACCGCTTTCTGTAAATCCACTCTGGTAAAAAAATTAAAGCAGACCCCACCCGACTATACGGGAGCATGCACCGAAATTTTGCGCTGGCGGAAAGCAGGTGGGCGAGTATTAAAAGGCTTACTTAAACGCAGACAAGAAGAATATGAATTGTGCATGCATGATAATAACAAATGAACACGTTATTTTCACCTTACTTTTGGTTAGCGATTTTGCTTGGCGCATCCACCCTGCTCGGCATCGGCTACTACCAAGGCCATCGCGATGGCAAGAATGCCTGCCTGGCCAGGCAGGCATTTGCCATCGAAGAAGCCGTCAAAAAAGCGCAAGAACAAGCCATCGAGCAGGCCAACGCTGAGCTTAAAACTACTCAGGAATTTGAAACTGCACGTGAAACCGTGCGCACCGTTTACGTGAAAATCAAGGAAAAAGCTGATGAGAACATTGATCAAAATAGCGGTTATGGTGATTGTAGTCTGGATGATTACGGCCTGCACCTCTACAACTCACGTCCCTTTGCAAGTGTCCCCAACCCGCCAACCTCCAGCCTCGCTGACCTCCCTTTGCTCGGATCTACCGATTGCTGCGGACGGACGGCTGGCGACCCTATTGCGCAACAGTCTGGAGCGCTCCGCGCTGTATTACGAGTGCCAGGCGAAACACAAAGCATTAGTGGAATGGGCCACCCCTCCACCGGAAAGGGAGAATAAGTGAAAGAGGACGATTTAGCGCAAGCAATCGAGCTGGCAGAGTATGAGTACACGCAAAAGCGCGCGATCCGGCCTGAAACGCAAGCGCCTGGGTTTAGCCACTGCGAGGATTGTGGCGAGGAAATCCCGCAAACCAGGCGAGAAATCAAGGGTATAACCCGCTGCCTCGATTGTCAGCAAGAACACGAATTAACCATAAAAAGAGGTTTATGAAATGACTGACGAACACACGCTGTTGCTTGGAGAAATCAAGGGTAAGCTTGATCTCATGATCGAGAGGCAGGATGAAAGCAATGCCCGGCTGGATAAATTAGATACCCGTCTGCGCAAGGTCGAGACGAAATCAGCCATCAACGGTGCAGTCAGTGGCGGCTTGGTATCAGTGGGCATCGCGCTGATGATCGAGAAAGGCAAATCCCTGATCGGCCTGTAAAGTGCGGCATGGCATATTCTACAAAAACAATAACCGAAGCCCGTGCGGTCTATATCTATGAAGCGTTAAATCTGGAAGGTGTGTCCCGCAAATGTAACATCCCATTAAGCACCATCCGGCGCTGGAAAGATGTGGCCCGCGAAAATGGTGACGACTGGGACCGGGCGCGCGCAGCTGCCCGCCTTTCTGGGGAAGGCGCTGAAGCGGTCACCGCCGCTGTGATGGAAGATTTTGTGTTGTTATTTCAGAGCACACTGGAAGACGTCAAAAATAGCAAAGATATCAAACCGCTGGATAAAGCGGAGGTGCTGTCACGTATTTCAGATGCCTATGCTAAAACCATGAACGCGGTCACCAAGGGTAATCCAAAACTGGACAAACTGAGCTTTGCCGCCGATATCCTGCGCGACCTGGTGCAGTTCATCCAGACCCATTACCCGCAGCATGCGACTGCCATGGAAGAAGTGCTGCTGCCATTTGGCGAGAGCATTGGAAAGCGCTATGGCTAAAACCACCCAGAAAGCCTTCCTGCAGGAGCTGATACAGCTAGCCGCAGAATTCCGCCGCCAGATCGAGGCGAATGTTGATGGCTTCGCTCCAGATAGCGCAGCCAGAAAAGAAAGGCTCACGCGTGCAGAGCATGATCTCGAATTCTTCACGCGCACTTATTTTCCGCACTATATCAAGCATCCCAATGCAGCACTGCATGACTTCCTGTATCAGCGATTGAAAGAGATCGTCGATAACGGCGCGGGCGATCATGACGCCATTGCCGCGCCACGTGGCAATGCCAAATCAACGCTGGTGACGCAGATCTTCGTCATTTGGTGCATAGTCACGCAGCGCAAACATTATCCAGTCATCATCATGGATGCACTAGATCAGGCGCTGCCTATGCTGGAGGCGATCAAAGCCGAGTTGCAATTCAACCCGCGTCTGATGATGGATTACCCGCAGGCTACCGGCCAAGGGCGCGTATGGCAAGTCGGTACTATCGTAACCAGTAACGATGCCAAAGTACAGGTATTCGGCTCAGGCAAACGCATGCGCGGTCTGCGTCATGGCCCACACCGCCCGGATCTGGTAATCGGTGATGATCTGGAAAATGATGAAAATGTCAGGAGCCCAGAACAGCGCGACAAATTAGAATTATGGCTGAAGAAAACCGTGCTATCACTCGGCCCGGCGGATGACAGCATGGACGTGGTCATCATCGGCACTATTCTGCACTATGACTCGGTGCTGGCGCGCCTGATCAAGAACCCGCTATGGAACGCACGCAAATTCAGGGCGGTAATCGAATGGCCGCATAGAATGGATCTGTGGGACAAGTGGGAAGAGCTATTGCTTAACCAGGGTGAAGCGGAGGCATTAGCGTTTTACCAGGAGCGCAAAACAGAAATGGAAGCAGGCTCAATCGTTTCCTGGCCTGCCGCCCAGCCACTTTACAAGCTGATGGTCAAACGTGCGCGTGATGGCCGCCCGGCATTCGATTCTGAACAACAAAATGATCCCGTATCCGGTGATGATGCGCCTTTTGCCAACTGCATCCAGTTCTGGATCAACCGGCTGATGGAGTGGCGCTTCTTTGGCGCATGCGACCCCAGCCTAGGCAAACATGGCGCAAGCCGTGACCCTTCCGCCCTGCTGGTAGGTGGTTTCAACCGTCACACCGGCATTCTGGATGTAGTGGAAGCATTAATCAAGAAACGCCTGCCAGATCGCATCATTGAGGACATCATAAAATTGCAGGCTGAGTATCGCTGCGTGCTGTGGGTGGTGGAGGTGATCCAGTTCCAGGAATTCCTGCGTACCGAGCTGGTTAAGCGCTCTGCTGCCCGTGGCGTGCCGGTACCAGCCACCGCCATCACTCCCAGCACAGACAAATTACTCAGAATAGAAACGCTGCAACCGCATATGGCCAATGGGCTTATCCGCCTGCATCCCTCTCAAGCCACGCTGATCGATCAGCTCAGGCATTTTCCCAAAGCAGATCATGACGATGGCCCGGATGCACTGCATATGCTGTGGATGGCAGCCACCACCCGTTCCGGCGGTATGGCATACCAAAGTGCGGTTAAATCAGAAAATGAAGGAGGCGCATGGTAAAACTAGTCGATATGTATGGCAACCCAATCGACACGGGCAAGCTGAAAGAGTCGCAAACCGCCAAGGTTGGTCATTTGCATGGTGAATTTGCCAACCACCCCAGCCGGGGGCTCACCCCTGCCAAACTCGCACGTATTCTGGAAAGCGCCGAACAAGGTGACATCCGCGCACAGCATGATCTGTTCCTGGACATGGAAGAAAAGGACGGTCATATCTATGCCGAGATGAGCAAGCGCAAGCGTGCATTGTTGACCGGCACCTGGGATATCGCACCGCCACGCAACCCCTCCGCCAAAGAAAAGAAAGCAGCCGCTGCAATTAAGGAAATACTGTTAGATTCTCCCAATCTGGAAGATGTGATGCTTGATTGCCTGGACGCGATCGGCCACGGTTTTGCCTGCCTGGAAATAGAATGGCAGCGACTGGGAAACAACTGGTTGCCCAAGGAGATTGATCATCGCCCGCAAAGCTGGTTCATGACTGATCGTCTTACACGCACAGAGATACGTTTGCGCGACCTCTCGCTGGAGGGTGCGCAGCTGCAGCCGTTCGGCTGGATCACGCATGTGCACAAAGCCAAATCGGGTTATCTGTCGCGAGCAGGACTGCACCGGGTGCTCGCCTGGCCGTTCCTGTTCAAAAACTACTCGGTACGTGACTTGGCTGAATTCCTGGAAATCTATGGTCTGCCGTTACGCCTGGGCACCTATCCGAGCGGCAGCGGTGAGGATGAGAAAGCTACCTTGCTTCGTGCCGTGATGCAGATCGGGCACGATGCAGCGGGCATCATCCCGGAAGGCATGTCGATCGATTTTAAAGAAGCGGCCAAAGGCAACCACGATCCCTATCAAGCGATGATGGACTGGTGCGAGCGCACCCAGAGTAAAACTATCCTGGGGGGCACGCTCACCAGCCAGGCCGACGGCAAATCCAGCACCAATGCACTCGGCAATGTACATAACGAAGTGCGCCACGATCTGATGGTTTCGGATGCCCTGCAACTGGCTGGTACGCTCACGCGTGATCTGATATACCCATTGCTCGTATTAAACATCGGCGGTATTGAGGATATACGCCGCTGCCCTCAATTTATATTTGATCTACGCGAGCCGGAGGATCTGAGCCTGTATGCGGAGGCACTGCCCAAGCTGGTCGATGTCGGCTTGCCGGTACCCGTTTCCTGGGTGCAGGATAAGCTGCGCATTCCTGCCCCAGAGGAAGGCGAAGCAGTGTTGATAAGTGCACAACCAGCCGGACCAGAGCCAGCACCCACCGCAACAACCCGACTGGCCACAACCACCGCTAACCTGAACGACCAGGACGAATTCGATCTTTTTGCCGATGAACTGGCCTCCCACTGGGAACGCGTTACCGATCCATTGATTGCACCCATCATCGCCTTGGCTGCCAGCGTGGAAAATTTTGAGGATTTCCAGAGAGGTTTAGCCGGGCTGATCGAATCGATGGATACCACAAAATTGACTGAGACACTCGCGCAAGGGCAATTTGCTGCTGCTATCTTTGGGCGCGTGCGTAATCAGAAACAAAGTGGTTAACCCACATTGAACCATGCCAGCATTTGAATTTAAGCTGCTACCCCCAGCAGATGCGATTGAATTTTTCCGTCAAAAGGGATATGCAATCGGCTTCAGCTGGGAGGATATTTGGCAATCCGAGCATCAGGCAGCGTTCACGGTGGCAAAGGCGATGCAATTAGATATCCTACGCAATATCCGCGAGGCAGTAGATGAGGCACTGGTTGAAGGCACCACCTTTGAAACCTTTCGCAAGTCGCTTGAACTATTGCTCATGCAAAAGGGCTGGTGGGGACGAGCTGACATGCAAGACCCACTCACTGGTGAAATCAAAAATGTGCAGCTGGGCAGCACACGTCGCCTCAAAGTGATATATGACACCAACCTGCGTACTGCCCACAGCGAGGGGCAATGGCAGCGAATCCAGCGCAACAAGGAAACCTTCCCCTATCTGAAATACGACGCCAACAACTCTGAGCATCCACGCCTAGAGCACTCCGCCTGGGATGGCCTGGTACTGCCGGTCGATCACCCATTCTGGAAAGCGCACTATCCTATTAGAGCATATCGTTGCAAATGCGGTGTGACGCAACTGGATAAGGACACGCTGGATGAACTAGGGTTAAAGCCTTCTGAGCCGCCGAAAGAGGAAACCTACACTTATATCAACAAGCGCTCAGGCGAAGTGCAAAGTATACCGAAGGGTGTTGATCCCAGTTTTAACTATCCACCAGGAGGCCGTTTGGTAAATCTGAAAAAGATGCTGTCAGACAAGATTGATCGCCTACCGGATGATTTAAAAAATGCGGCCTCAGAAAATGAGCAAATCAAAAAAACGGGGATTTAAGCGATTTTTCTAACTACAGGCTACTAGGCCCTTACTTAAAAATTTCACCCGCGTTAACTATGCGTTAAATCACGTCTAATTGCTATTCATGTTTAGAAGTTTAAACTTGATTTGGCAATGGATGTCACCAATATATGATTCATCAATAGAAATAGACCAAAAGTAGGTAGTGAGATAGCGTAAAAATATTTTAACGGAGATAACGTTCTAGGTAAGTTGTGCCGCTTTTTGGCGTCAAGTCAACTTGGCCAACTTGTTAGCTGCTTGGCCTTAATTTCATTAAAGCAGCTTTTGATGCATTTATTATCATTGGAACTCTCATATTCTCTGTTTTGACATAAATGTTTCGCGTATTTCTTATAGCGTGTTCACCAAGCCGATAGCCTCTTCCTGGCCAAGCCACTAATCCAGGGCGGCTTACAACAACGATTGGTTGGCAACCGTTTTTGCATGTGTAAATCGTGTCATCTTCATCAAGGGATAAAGATGCTTCTGAAAGTAATTGCATCGTTCCACAGGCAGGGCATTCAGTTGTCATGTCTTTGTCTGTGATCGGGCGACCTCTATTTACCCCAATAGCTTGTTTTTGAAAAACATCTTCTACCTTAACAATCTCATAAGTGATTCCGTTATCACGATTATATTGATATATTTTTTTGACTATGAGATCAATAACTTTTTCAAGATGAACTTTCCGATAGTCAATATAACCAGTAGTATCTAATATTCCATCAATTTTAGTATCATCGAGCCTTAGTGGAAGAATATATTCTCTATTTTCGGTAAATGCTCTAGCTTGTGCTGCTTTTCGTTCATGGCTTGTCCATTGTTTTTTAGCGTAACTTTCTGATAACAGCATTAAGCAATATTTAGATTCATCTCGATATATTTTTGTTAAATGAGCATATAAATCTTTCCCCCAAAGATTTGCCTGCTCATACTCGTCATAGAAGACATTCGCTCCTTTTGTAACAAGCGAAGAAGCTATAGCACAACCAGATAATTTTGATTATAATTTAGAGATGGCCTATTCACTGGATTTCCGCCGTAAAGTCCTGTCTGTCAGAGAGAAAAAAGGACTTACGATAGCCGAGGTTGCGGCCCGGTTTGATGTTGGCGTGGCGAGCGTGACGCGTTGGGTTAAGAACATCCATCGCAAACCTCAAGGGTTTCGCCAACGCAAGATTGATCTTGATGTGTTGCGGCAGGATATTCGCGATTATCCTGATGCTTATCAGTACGAGCGGGCAAAACGTTTGAGTGTGGCGCAAAACGCTATTTTTCTGGCGCT
>NZ_FOUB01000088.1 GCF_900114745.1 Nitrosomonas communis
GTTGCATAACCGTTGTTGCTGATCAGATAATCAGTATATAGCTCAAGTTTTTCTTTTTTCATGACCAAAATGATAAGCTTTTTTCGGCGGCCTGCGTAACATCAGTGATGAATTATGAATTTTTTGCGTAGTAATCCGCTAGAGGCGGCAAGGCGCGCAGAAGAAACAAGCGCCGTCAGAGTTTGAGGGATAAAGTTGGAATGTCGCGCTGGAGAAGACCGACACATCACTGGTGCTAATCCGCCCGTTTTTTAGCGTGGTCATGGGTCACGTCGGCGACATTGGTGAGTCCGTGGTAACGGACCTCCCGTTTGAAAGAGTGAGTACAACGACGTACCTGAACCAGCGCGGCATTCCAATAGAGATGAGGGAGGATATCATGGCAAGTTCAAGCAAAGTAAATTGGAGTGAATCCATCCGAATGCAGCGGGAATGGATATTGGCTCTGCGAGCCATTTTGTGGCGGTACCGCTGGATCGGGATGACGAGCCGGTAAGGGAATTCAAGAGTTTCACCGCAGAGCTGAATGGTTTAGCGGACTGGTTAGAGGCCTGTGAAATTGACACTGTGGCAATGGAATCGACGGGGGTATACTGGATTCCACTGTATGAACTTTTGGAGTCGCGCGGGCTGACGGTGTATCTAGTAAATGCGCGGCACGTTAGAAATGTTTCTGGCCGGAAGTCGGATGTACTGGACTGCCAATGGTTACAGAACTGATGAGCTTTGGGTTGTTGTCTGGCGCATTCTGCCCGAAAGATGAGATATGTGCACTACGAGCCATATCTCGTCAACGCGATATGCTGATCCGTTATCAGGCGCGACATGTACATGTGCAACATAGGCAAAAGGCTCTGGCGCAAATGAACGTGCAATTGGCGAACGTGATTTCGGATATTGTGGGCGAAACCGGTCAAAAGATCGTTCGCGCCATCATTGCTGGTGAGAGAGATGGGCACATCTTGGCGAATCTCAAGAGCAATCGCATCCGGGCTAGCAAAGACGAGATTGAGAAATCGTTAGTCGGGAATTGGCGCGAAGAACACCTGTTTGCACTCAAGCAAGCGATGTCACTCTATGACGCCTACAGCGAAGGACTCACCGAATGTGACCGGCAGCTTGAAACCATGCTTGCGGCACTTCAGGTGCACAAGGTAGAGATCAGCCAGAAGAAGCGCCGCTCCAATGTCAAGAACTCTCCCAAATTTGATTTGCGTGCCCATCTGATTGGCATGTGTGGGGTTGATTTGACGCGAATTGACGGCATCGAAGTGACGACTGCGATGAAAGTCCTGAGTGAAGTGGGCGCTGACATGAGCAGGTTCAAGAGTGCGAAGCAGTTTGCCTCGTGGCTTGAGTTGTGTCTTGGAACAAAAATATCGGGCGGAAAAGTGCTATCGGGGGCAAGCAAGCGCACAGCGAACTGTGCGGCTCAGGCACTGCGCATGGGGGCAGTTTCATTGAAATCCAGTCAGTCTGCACTGGGTGCCTATTACAGAAGATTATGTGGCAGACTCGACAAGGCAAAGGCAATCACAGCGACAGCACACAAACTGGCGCGCTTGATCTACACGATGCTAACGAAAGGAACCGAGTACGTCGATAAAGGGCAGGATTACTTTGATGAGCGGTATCGTCAACGCGTGTTGCATCATCTGATTGTTCGCGATCGGAAGCTGGTGCTTAATCTTACCCCTGTTCCTGGGACCACTTAATATTTGGTGTAAAACCAGTGTGTTATATTTGTTTCTTGAAAAAGAAGTATCCCTAAAATAAATCACCTCAAAAAACAATTTAACCCAATAACAGCCACAAGAGCCTTCGGCGATGCTTGGGGATTAATAATCTGAGAAAGCGTTGCATCTTGCCAAGCGCTCGGTCAAGTGTTGGCCCTAGATGCTTTGCTTCTTTCTCATCCATCTCTCAAGGAGGTACACCATGCTAGTCCTCAATGATCCCAACTTGGTCAGCCGACCCCTCAATCCCGCCGTTCGAAAGCTGATGCAGCAGCGGTTCACAGAAGTCTGCTCCGAAGAACTCTACAACTACGACCGCCACGGCTATGCAATCATGGTGGAACCAGGCGACAGCGTCGCTGCCATTGAGCAGGAAATTGACTTCTCTATCCTGCGTAACTCCTTTGATGGCACCCGTTACAGGGGGCCGGATTTAACGCCTCCCTTCGAAGCGCTGGAGGAACACCTTAAATACAGAGATATTGGCGGAGAAGTCTTCCCCCTAACTCACTTTCCACAGTTGTCTACTGATATCCACTATCATACCAAAATGTCTTTTGTTTAAGCCTTATTAAGAGCATTTCTGCAAAAAGCTTGTATATCACTGTATCATAAAATATACTGCTGTCTAGTCTTATTGGTCAGAACTAAGGTAAGAATTAGATATGGGCAAGCTACAAGCAGTAAAAATTAAAACTCTACCCCCAGGCAGTCATTCAGACGGCAATTGTCTATATCTGCGCGTTAAAGATTCTGGCGCTAGAAGCTGGGTATTTCGTTATAAAGTTAATGGAAAGCCTGTTGAATTGGGTATGGGTTCAGTTTCTGTTAGAACTCTATCTGAAGCACGTGATTTAGCTGTCGACATGAAGCGTGCTATTGCTTCGGGTTCGAATCCCAAAAACCTGTTAGCACCAAAGCAACAGACAAAGACCTTTGCTGATTATGCGCTTGAGTTGATCGAGTCAAAGCGGGCAGGGTGGCGCAATACCAAACATGCTCAACAATGGGTTAATACATTACAAGAATATGTCTTTCCTTTTATCGGTAAGAAGCCTGTTCAGGAAATTTATTTAGAGGACATTAAAAGGATTCTGAAGCCTATCTGGTACGACAAGACCGAAACAGCAAGCCGAGTGAGAATGCGGGTTGAAGCTGTTTTAGATTTTGGCTATCTGCATGAAAGTATAGATAAAGCAAACCCTGCACGCTGGCGCGGGTGTTTAGATCACGTTTATCCATCCCCAAAGAAAACGCAACCAGTAGAACACTTTGAGGCTATTTCCTACAATCGATTACCTGAAATCATGGCGATATTACGCGCTAAAACCAGTATGAGCGCTTATTGTGTCAGATGGATAGCATTAACAGCATGTCGCAGCAATGAAGCGCGAGAAATGGTGTGGGATGAAATCGACATAAATAATGCGATCTGGACAATACCTGCAAACAGGATAAAGGCAGGGCGTGAGCATCGTGTTCCATTATCACAAGAATGTATTGAGATACTGGAAAAGGTCAAAACATTTAAGCTACTTAGTAAGAATGGATTAGTTTTTTTCAATCAATATGGTGATGCTCTTTCTGACGTGGCAATCAGCAAAGCGCTTAAGTCAATCTCATATAAAGAAGCAACCATTCACGGCTTACGTTCCAGTTTTCGAGATTGGGCGGCAGAAAAGACACAATATCCGAGCGAGGTATGCGAACAGGCACTTGCTCATGCTATTGGCGCGGTTGAAGGAGCGTACCGACGTTCAGACCTTTTCAATAAAAGACAGAAATTGATGAATGATTGGTCGGATTATCTGAATAAATGAGGCTTACAGAGAGATCAAAAGTTCGAATCAGGTTAATCACTGTATTATAATACGCAGATGAATAATGTTATATTCATAAGTGATTGTGAGGTTTCCCTCAAAGTGTTGACGCACTTTGAGGGATTTAATCCAGTCAATTTTTTATTCCTTCCACGGATATGACAATGACTGAGTACGTTAAAAGCTTTTTTGTTATTGCATTCAACGCAAGTTATATGTTAACAAAATAGTGCCATTAAAGCACGAAAAAAGTAGCTTTATACGCATAAAGTCATTGTCATCTTTTTAATCTAAAGGATGATTATGCAAGAAATTAGTTTCAAGAAGAAACCCGCAGTATTAGAGCAAACATCATTTTCACACGCGAATTTATATTTAAGAATCCGTAAGGGGAAATTCCCACACCCTGTCAAGATTGGAAGTTCATCCGTATGGATTGATTCAGAAGTCAATACGGTTTGCAGAGCGATGGCGGCAGGCTATACGGATGACCAGCTTAAGGAGCTGGTAGCCAAGCTTGAAGCAGACCGTAAAAATGTAGTGCAATAAAAAAGGAGCACCAGATTATGTATGCTCCTATTTCTTTGCCTAAAGACTCTTGCCAGTCAGCAAACAGTATTTTAACAAATTACTTTGATATTGTTAATCAATTCGTCAATGATGCAGCTAGTAAACGAGGAGTGATTATTGTCAATCCGGTTGCTGATGGTGAGATTCATAGATGCGCTATTGCTAGCAAATCTAAAAACAATCGAGATGGCGCTTATCTCCTGCATATTGATGATTTTCCCTGTGGCGGCTTACAAAACCATACTGATGGGCTAGGTTGGCAGAATTGGCGGGCGGATATAGGCAGGAAACTGACCCATCAGGAAATAATTGCACAGCAAGCCAGAATTGACGAGGCAGAACGCCAAAGAGAGATTAAAAGCCACAATCAACGTGAGAAAGTGGCGGCAAAAGCAGCCTACCTGTATGGCTGCGGCAGACTAGCAAGAAACCAAAAAGACCACCAGTATTTAATTAAGAAGGGCATTCAGCCTCATGGCGTGAAAATTCTTGGCAATGCGCTGGTCGTGCCTCTCCAAGATCAAACAGGTAGGCTAGTTAATCTTCAGTTTATCTCCCCAGAAGGTAAGAAGCGCTTCCCAAAGGGTAGTAAAAATGAAAAATGCTTTTTCATCATTGATGGCCTATCCGAACGGATTCTAATTTGCGAAGGCTACGCAACAGGAGCAAGTCTTTTTGAGCATAGCGGACAGCGTGTCATTGTGGCGTTTGATGCGGGCAATCTCTTACCTGTTGTCAAAGTTATAAGAAGCCATTTTCCTGACCATGAAATTATCATATGTGGTGATAATGACTTATCTTGTGTAGGTCAGAAAGCAGCAAGCAAGGCAGCGCTAACGGTCGGCGGCAAGGTGTACATCCCACCTATTGCAGGCATGGATTGGAATGATTATCTGAATGCAGGAGGTAACCATGCTTGATCTTAACAAAGCAAAATTCCCGAGCAATTTAGCAAACACATTTCCTCAGGGAGAAAGGAATGAATCAGGTGAAAACCCGTATCAATGGCCTGAACCTCAGCCACTGACAGTTAAAGTAGAGCCTGAGCCTTACCCTATAGATGCTTTACCGGATGGAATACGTGAATCCGTCTTAGAGGTTCAAGGTTTCGTTAAGGCACCTATTCCATTGGTGGTATCGTCTGCATTAAGCGCTTTATCACTGGCAACACAAGCCCATGTGAATGTGCAGCGAGCAGAGAGGCTACAAGGACCTTGCGGTTTGTTCATGTTGACCATTGGCGATTCAGGCGAAAGAAAATCAACATGCGATGGTTTCTTTACTACACCAATTCGAGAGCATGAGCAACAGCAAGCTGAATTGTTGAAGCCAGAGCTAGAACAGTTTGAAGCTGAATTATCAGCATGGAATGCTGAACGTGAAGGAATACTTGCAGCAATAAAAAATGCTGGTAAAGCTTGTAAGCCTACCGACAAATTGAAGCGTGATCTAGCTGAAATCCAGCATAATAAACCAGAAGCACCAAGAATGCCCAGATTATTACTTGGCGATGAAACTCCCGAGAATCTAGCCTGGAGCCTCGCCAAGCATTGGCCCTCATCTGGTGTTATATCCAGTGAAGCTGGCTTGATCTTCGGATCTCATGGCATGGGTAAGGAATCAGTAATGCGTAATCTAGCCTTATATAACGTTCTTTGGGATGGTGGCGTTCATAACGTAGGTAGAAGAACATCGGAATCATTCACAGTACAAGGCGCAAGGCTAACCGTAGGATTGCAGATTCAAGAAACGACGCTGAGAGAATTTATAGAGAAATCTGGAGCCTTGGCGCGTGGAAAAGGATATTTTGCACGGTTTCTTGTTTCATGGCCTGAGTCAACACAAGGTACACGGTTTTTTACGGAACCACCGACAAATTGGCCTAGTCTTACAGCATTCAACAAGCGACTAAACGAGATTCTATCAATCCCACCTTCTATGTCTGATGATGGAGGTTTAGAGCCTGTTACGCTGACATTCTCACCAGAAGCAAAAGCAGCGTGGGTAAGGTATTACAATGCTATCGAAAAGGAGCTTGCTAATGGTGGCGAGCTTTACGACGTGCGTGATGTCGCGAGCAAATCCGCAGATAATGCAGCAAGACTAGCAGCCATCTTCCACGTGTTCTAACATGGCCCAGACGGATCAATTGGGGCTGATAGCTTTGATGAAGCAAGCACAATCGCTGCATGGCATCTTTACGAGTCAAGACGCTTCTTTGGTGAACTTGCCTTACCTGTTGAACTTTCTGAAGCAGCAAGAGTCGATAGCTGGCTAATTAATTATTGCAGACGTGAGCGCATTTCTTCAGTCAGCAAAAACTATATGCTACAGCATGGGCCATTACGCAAAAGAGAACGATTAAATAATGCAATCAAGGAATTATGTGAGCTTGACCGCTTGCAAATCGCCAAAGATGGGAAGCGTCTTACTCTGAATGTAAATCCATCACTTCTCTGATTTTATATATTGCTACTGCTACTTTTGCTATTTTGCTACAGATGAGCCATACCAGGATCAACTATAGCAAGAATAGCAACTGTAGCAATAGCAGCCCCTACAATTCAAAAAATTGAATTATTGAGGTCCATTACATGAGCTTGGTAGACCTGATTCGAAAAAGTAAAAATATAAAAATCGCTACTGCTAATTATCGTGAAGAAAGCAAGGGAACAGTAGCAGAAATAGCAACTATAGCAATAGCTAACACAACAGAACCAAAAACTGACACTGATAGCAACCTTGAAGTCATCCGCACCTGGTTATTCTCAATTCGTGAACCAGAAGAAGATCATTACCACGTTTTGAATAAATGTAGAAATGATCCCAAAGCGCTTGAGTATTTCTTGAAACATGCTCGAGGCAGGTTTGAATCTGGCTGCACTTTAACGGATGAGTAAAGGGTAGATTATCGAGCGAAGTGTAGCGATTACATGTTTTTCTTTGGTGGGCATTGCCAGCAATACAAAATTAGTATAGGTGATTCCACAGTTAGGCAACTACTCAAAATATTAATCTTTAACAATTGACTCTATCCGTTGCAGAATAAAAAGGGTTACAGAGAACAATAAACAGATATTTGATTTAAACTCATTCAATATGGTTTATCCAATCTACAGAAATTATGATATGAAATAGTTAGCTTCATTACGTAATTAATCGGCATCCCTTCATAAGGTGCTAATGATTTTTATTTAACAACTAAAGACAGCCATCCGGAAGGCAAACCCAACAAGAAAAATTTTTGCTAGGCTTGAAAACAGATCGAAAGGAGTTATGGCGGCGCGAAGATATTTAAAAATAATTGAAATAAAAGATATGATTCCTATTTTAGCTTTTTTGATAATTTTATTGTTCCCCTCTATTGAAGTCAATGCATATGATGCAGTCACTAAAGCTGGCCATATTGCATGCTTAAAAAAAAATGGCTAGAAGACATATATAATTTTAAGGAAGCAAAAGATATGGATGATTTCCACTCTTACCTAAGGTCTAAGAGGTGCTTCTATATCAAGGCAGGTATTAATGTTTCAATAAATAAATTTCCTGATCAATTCGACAACACTGTTGGATTTGTTTATGACAACACACAAATGTGGTCTGTTGTAAATGCATTGGATTACGGTGTACAGCATTAAAGCAATTTAGACTAATGGCTGCCTGAGTCAAGAGCGGTTTTAGTTCATCAGGTTTGCGGACACGGCA
The DNA here is from genome assembly GCF_900114745.1 of Nitrosomonas communis. Lineage (GTDB taxonomy): Bacteria > Pseudomonadota > Gammaproteobacteria > Burkholderiales > Nitrosomonadaceae > Nitrosomonas > Nitrosomonas communis_A. The sequence continues at coordinate 7,832 of NZ_FOUB01000088.1, forward strand.
CATAGTCACAGTTAAAGAAGGCGAGAGAGAAGACTATGCGCCGTAAGGGACATTACTTAGACGTTACTGTTACATGTTGCTTGGCCTGGGACGTTATACACAGTACCGAACTGAAGTACTCCGCACATGTAGTAGTATTACTGAGACTGGTTCTCAAAAAAAGAAGCTCAAACAGAAATCCATGGTAGATAGTTTCTTGGCAGAGAAAAACCCGGCAAGGAATTTAGCAAAGTGCGGAAAAGTGTGGGAAAGAGTTAAACAAGAATCCGTTATTTTAACGACAAATAACGGAATTGTTCGTAAAACACGGCACTATAATAGTGTGAGATAGTATTCTAGACCATACGCCACCTTATATCTTTAGTGCTTTTAGGTACGAAGCCGCGACTTCCTTAAATTTTTACACTGGCAGTTCAGAGAAACAGTTTTTTGATAATAGAGGGGAGCTTCGGTCTCAGGCGCTCTTACGCCAGGAACCGCGCTTTGTTCAAATTTTTGCAGCCGCGAAATTAGGAATAGGGGTTATTTCGATCTTTGCAGCTTCACACCGGAGAACCGCACTTTGCAATTCCCTCCCTAAATCTAACCAAAAAAGAACTAATGTAGAGTTGGCTTCTATCTAGAGAGTTAAATCAACGATTAAGCAAGATTGAAATTATTTCCGGAATATAATTAAATCCTAAGTGCTTTTTTGTCGATAAAATTACATGTAGCCATACATCAGCGAAAACCCGCCACAACGACGGGTCTTTTTTGCTTGCCAAAAGCAGATTTGGTTAATCTACTTTATTTTTTATCTCAGAAGATTTGTCTTTGATCACTTCTTTTGTTTCTTTAGAGCGATGCTCGACTTTTCGCTCAGCGCACTCTGTATCTGTTCCTGTACAGGTTGCCTCATCTACTCGATGCATCTCTTCATGAGCATCTCGTTTGATGTCATCTTTAACAGCTTTATTTTTCTCGGTTACGGTTTCAGCAGCATGAACATTGGAAAAAATGAAGCTTGCTGCAATTAATCCAGATAATAATAAGTTTTTCATTTTTTGCTCCTTGCTTTAAGTTATTTTCATTCACGATGAATGCGATCAAATAATGCCCAATTAACTTAAGCTCGTCTGTACGGTAAACCACAAACCTGTTTGGTGCTGCTTGGACTAGATGAATATCTCATAGGAAATGAAATTACTTGGCATTTTGTTACTGGCGGGAATGAATTTTTATATGCGCTATAAAAGCTTGTATTAAATCTGACGCATTCAAAAATAAAATTGGATAAGCACTGTTCAGCTAGTTTTGATGATTTCAATAAATTAACCGTTTAGTGATAATAAGAATATCCCAAAATTCCCTAATCTACAGAATTTTTCAAAATTAACATGCTTCAGCTGAGGAAAATAGACTCACTGATCTATGGAATATGCAGGTTTTGCAGTCGGAACTTACAATTTATTCAATAATCTATGGATTTTTATGAACTATTTTTTAAATAGTAGTGTAATTGTTAAAACTGTGACTTCCCTTTGTATCGGGACTATTCACTTTGTCGAATCATGCTTTACCAATAGCATTCTCGAGGGCATCAATAGCAAGATTAAGTTTGCCGAAAAATGGGGTACAAGAAGCTGCCGAGATATTAAGAACTATACTAATATAAATTTTTATTTCTTATACCGAAGCCTTCAGTTTACTTTATTCATCTACGGGATTCATATAGAGCCTCTTAAATCATATTTTTAACATCTCCTGCTCTGTGCAATAAAGAGGTGAATTTTCAGGTTGAGGTAGGGAGGTATGTATGCCAGACTCCAAATTAAACTCAAAAAATTTTGATCGTCGAAAACAATTTCGTCGCATTACCGATCAGTTCACTAATGATCTACATAATGCATGTACAACACCACAATGTTTCTCATGTTTGGAGCGTACGGCCGAGGCTGTAGCTTGATAGCGAAACACGAGTCATACATATCACATCTCAAGCAGAACAAACCATAAACCGATCAAGCATACCCTTCGTTTTATTCCCAAGATTTGCTCTGCCGTCTTTACCTAATGCCGCTCGCTTCAAAATTTTTGTGGAGCAGAAAAATAAGGAAGCTGGACCACTTATCCTATTACTGGTTAATAAAAAAACTCGGGAGATCATATTGTTCTCCTGCTTTAGATTGCCTGAACCTACCACAGCCGATTTGAATGTTGCCCGGTATCTGATCAAACTGCGCGATCCTAATCGCCAACTAAACAAGCAACTGGAATTATTTACTGAGCAATACCATTTGACTAGAGCTGAAGGACGACTCTGCTGCGCTTTAGCGGATGGCCTGACACTCCATGATTACTGTGCGTATTGGAACATTAGAATCAGTACTGCACGAAGCCAATTAAGTAACATATTCTTTAAAACTCAAACCAAGGGGCAAGCAGGCTTGATGCGGTTAATTTATTTATTTACGTGTTTATAAAGAGATTAAATTTATCCTCCATTTGAAGGATGTAAAAGTTTTTCATTTTTGCTCAAATAGACCTTACTCAAAAACAAAGTCTCTATAAGGAGCTTTACTTTGAGTAACTTTCACGGGATGTGCCGAGAAATAAACGTATCGATCGGATGCATATGCCATGAAAACATTTTATTTTTTGCAAACTCTGGAGAACGTCATGAAAATACTCAGGAATCACATTAAACCGATTGGCATTTTATTTGGAACGTTATTTATCTGTGCTGCTTCAGTGGGTGTAACTTTCGCACAAAGCGGACACTTTGTCGGAACTTAAACTTGTAGCGATGCCGGCACAACATTGATATGTAACGGTAAAGTCGCTGGCCTAGGTGGAACAACTTTTCAACTCACTGTTGAGGCAAGGGGTACTGCAATCATTGAATGTGAAAACCCTGGCGGTAACGTAGCACCGGGTCAAGATACTGACGTGCTTATAACGGGAAGTACGCAGCCTCAACCAACGCCGAGAAATGGTAGCGCTAGATATAGGATATCCACTGACGTTCCTACTGTGCCTAACACTCCAACCTGTCCAAATGATTCATGGACTGCTCATATCGTCGATGTAATCTTCGGAAATGCTACTATTACACTTCTCGAGGATGGTAACACATCTGATCAAGTGACGGTGCCGGTGCAGTAATAAACACAGGTTTCACTTAATCAAGATTAAATTCTTATCGTGAATTTTATCAAGTATGAGTTTTTATAAATATTTCACGATGCATTTTCTATAAACAATTCTATGTGAAAATGCTGCATGTAGACCGTCGAACTCTTACCAGTTTCGACGGTTTTTCTATTCTTTTCAGATATTGCCCTCAGTTTAAGTGATAATTTAAAATCCCTACTAAACCTTTAACGATCTGGCGTGTGTTGCTTTGATGGTTTCCACGATGCATTCTCTCCATAAATTGATTAGAAAAATGCTTTTTGGACTGAGTAGAATTTTCAAGGGTAAGAACATCGGGCAGAACTGAGACGGTTTAAAAGATAGTTATATGTTATTAATCAGTTAGTTATTTTATTTATACTGGCGGAGAAGGCGGGATTCGAACCCGCGGTACGGTGATAACCGTACACACGCTTTCCAGGCGTGCACCTTAAACCACTCGGTCACTTCTCCCATTTGCTTCAAAAATGATGTTTAACTCAAAATAATAGGGTGCCAAGGATAAACTAGTTCATACTTTGGAGCAACCTTTGTGCTGATTGATTCTAAGAATTATAGATGATTTACCAAAATTACTGAGAAAGATCCTTTAGCGGATTGTGAAAAGCCTAATCGAGGTATTCGATGATGGCCGAAAACAGGTAAAAGAAGAAGCAGGGCTGATATCTGATAAATGAATATCTTGAGCCTGTTTCTAACGCCGCGGCCTAAGATAGATCATTTTCAACAGCTTGTTAGAACTTTATCCCTCTTTCTCCTACACTAAATACTTTCCGACGATACTTCGCCAGTAACCACAAAATATGATATCAATAATTATGACTTTGATGATTATATATACTCATACACGTATTTTACACGATAAGCTGCTGAGAATTCATCTCAAATGAGATTAGCTAGGGTCTGTTGACATTTTACATAGGTAACCATAGATATCCACATGCTATAGCTACCATACTCTCGTAATTTCGTTTCAGTTTGTCGTATCGTGTTGCTATTGCCCGATACTGCTTTAGCCGGGCAAAAGCATTCTCCACCCAATGCCGGTATTGATATAAACCCCAATTCATATCTGCATTACCTTTCAACGAGTTGCGCTTTCTCGGTATCACAGCCTGAGCTCCCTTCTTCGTTATCTGTTCCCGTAACCATTCGCTGTCATAGCCCTTGTCCGCCAC
>NZ_FOUB01000122.1 GCF_900114745.1 Nitrosomonas communis
GCCAATCATTTTGCATTACGAGCAAAACTTTTCATTAAAGCCAATCAGATAGCCTATGCTGAATTGCAAAAAATGAAGATTGCGTAACATCAGTTAACAAATTATTTTACCGACTTGGCTTTTAACTGTTACTGTCAATAACGTTCACAATTCATGTAGAGAACAATTAAATTCTCCTGAGTTAAATTAGCTGAGATTTTACATAACTAGAACGTTTAATAATTGGCTAAGAGGCTAACAGAAATAATCCTCTAGATTAGCCGAAGCTAATTTCACTTATTCTGCAATACACCAGAATACAATGCATCTGCTATAGCTACAGCACTGAACGTCTCGTCATTCGTGTAGATATTTGCCGACTTGCTGCCAAAAATGGACTTCCCCATAAAACACAACTAGCAGGAGCAGCTCATTTATAGCTTAGTAGTTATACCGTATCTGAGCGATCTAAAGCTCGGTTAAAAGTAAAAGGAAAATAATGAGTACTGAACATTACATAGACTAATAAAAATTATAAGCCTTGCCAGCCTCTGGTACTAAAACACGCTAAGTCATACCTTTTTGGCTTAGAAATTCGCGCAGTTCTTTTCGGGATAGCATGGCATGATTCACGGATTCTATGTGGCTGGCGATATTGGTTGTATTAGGTACTACATTATATATTCTATCAAGATAAAACATATGTCAAATAAAAACAATTATTATGCCCCTTTATAATACGTTTCCAATATTTAGAAAAATTAATTATTTAAAAATAAATATTTACCTTATATTATAATTTGGGGTTGGATGATGATAACCATTTGTTGATGGTATATTTTAGTAAAACTGCATACCTCATTGACATAAAAAATTAACATTTTTAGCATAAAAGAGTGCTAAGATTCGCACTCATCAAAATCCTTGACGTCAGTAAGGTTGCTAGGCCATCCGGCAGTTTTCCAGCTTGATTTTGGTGCGTAGTAACAATTTAGGCTCATCAAGTTTCTTATGAATCTAGTTATGCTAAATATAGAATAGGGGAGTATGTAGTGAATAGTAAAAACAGAATTAAATTGAAGACGGTAGCCGCTTTACTTTTGCTGCTGGTAGCGCCAATAATTACAGATAGAACAGTATCGGCAGAAAATAATAACAGCTCAAATCGCCTGCCAAATATGCTGCGTTCGACGAATAGTCATGGTGTAGATGCAACATATAGTACTGCCGGTTTTATAGATCTTGATAATCCATTTTTTAAAAGTATAGGAACTAATGGCCGCAGTTGTGCTTCATGCCATGTACCTTCGCAAGGATGGACGATAACTCCTAAAGGGGTGCAAGAAATCTTCGAAAGAACAGAAGGGTTAGATCCACTTTTTAGACCAGTTGATGGCGCTAATAATCCTGACTCTCCTCATCCGGATCAGTTAACGCTTGAAGAACGTCGCGATGCGTACAGCATGCTGCTGAATAAAGCGAATATACGCGTTGGGATCGGTATACCTGATGATGCGGAGTTTGAATTAATAGAAATTGATGATCCTTACGGCCATGCAAGCGCAGAAGAGTTGTCTTTGTTCCGTCGCCCAATGCCAAGTACCAATCTCAAGTTTTTAAGTGGTGTCATGTGGGATGGGCGCGAAACCACGCAGGATCCCACTTCTACGGATTGTATTGTTGGAACTACAAATTGTTTTTCTCCTGTATCTAAAGATTTGGCCACTCAATCCAATCACGCTACCTTAGGGCATGCTGAAGCATTGCATGATTTGAGTGAAGAGGAGCAAAAAGCGATCGTGGATTTTGAATCAGGGTTGTTCAACGCGCAGATTCTCGATAATGAAGCAGGTGAGCTAACCGCGGAGAAAGCAAGCGGGGGGCCTAGAGCGCTTTTAGAACAAAATTATTACTTTGGTATAAATGATACCCTCGTTGGTGATTATCAAACTGGCGCGGCCTTTAACCCCAATGTAATGTCGCTTTACGATTCCTGGTATCGTTATAAACCAACCAAATCATCCACTAGTACTGAGATTGCACGGGCTGCTGTTGCGCGCGGTCAAACGCTATTTAACACAAAACGTATCGATATCGCTGGTGTTAAAGGACTTAATGATGATTTAAGCCAATCCGTGATTTCAGGTACATGCACGACATGCCATAACACTCCTAATTCTGGAAATCACTCAACACCAATGCCGCTGGATATAGGTATTTCTGATGCTTCACGCCGTACACCGGATATGCCGCTCTATACACTGAGAAACAAGACAACCGGCGATGAAATACAGACAACCGATCCGGGCCGTGCTTTGATCACAGGTAAATGGAAAGATATTGGTCGTTTTAAAGGGCCTGTTCTGCGCTCTGTAGTGTCACGACCACCTTATTTCCATGATGGTTCAGTAGCTGATTTGCTAGGAGTGGTTGAGTATTACAATAATCGTTTTAATATTGGTCTTACTGCAAAAGAAAAGGCTGATCTTGTCGCTTTTTTAGCAACACTATAAAACTCTTGCATTTATGACAATGAACACCTTCCCTCAAGGGAGGGCGTTCATACTTGAATTTTTATAAAATTCACTTACTTTTATGATGAGCTTTGTTTTTAAAAACGTGAGTCTAGCGTTCACTTATCATAGCTTTCTTCCATTTTGATAATTACTTACTGCTTCAAAGCCGGAAAATCTCTAAGGTATTCTCAATTTACCTCGTCTGTGCTGCCCATACACCGCTTGTCTAGTGACGCCAGCTTGTCATTCATTGGATAATCAACCTTTTAAATCTAATATGTGGCGTTCATGTTATTCAAGTTTTCAATAAGAACAGCAGTTGTAAAACAATGTAATGCTGTCTAACGAATAAGTTTTATGCTAAAAATTATTGACTTTTATATCAACGTGAGTTCGGGATAAAAAAAGCAGCAAAATGAATCTAGATTCTTATAATTAATGTATTTTGGAAAAGAGTTTTATCACTATTTATGAAAAAGAAACCCTCCCTTAATATTAGACATTCTCAAACTTTTCCAATTTTGGTGGCTTAATCCTTATATCGAACTCAGGTTAATTTAAATTTGGAGAATTTAGTGCCCGTAGCAACCAAAACACTACTATTCCTTATCTTGCTCAACCTTGTTCTTTTGCCGTTTTCTGCAACAGCTCAGGAATACATTGGACGAGTGATGGGTATATCTGACGGAGACACTATAACTATCCTTGATGATCGAAAACAGCAAATCAAAGTGCGGTTTGGCTGAGATAGATACACCAGAATCCGCCCAACCTTATGGAACGCGTGCAAAGCAGGAATTGTCTAGGCCTGTTTATGGAAAAACTGTGATTGTCAAAGTACAAGATACAGATCGCTTGGTCGTAAAGTTGGACGTGTGTATAAGGACGATGTTGATGTAAATGCAGAAATGGTAAGACTTGGTGCAGCTTGGGTATATAGAAAATATGCTAGAGATCAACGTCTCTATGCATTGGAAGAGCAAGCTAGAAAAAATAGAGTAGGATTGTGGAGTTTACCAGAAACCCAGCAAATTCTACCTTGGGAATGGCGAAAAGCAAGGTGAAAAAGTTAAAACTTGGCTACTTTAGATTTGAGTTTCATCTGTTTCTATTGATTAGGTAGATTAGTGCAATTAATTGTACTGCTTCAGAAGATCATGAGAAAACGGTTAATTGATAATAATTGGAGCACTATGAGTAGAACAGTCTGCCTTTAGTAAGTAAATAAGAAAAAAAACTACTTTCCATTTATTAAACCTGCAGTATAAAAATTGAGAATTTGATGTTGCAGTACGAACAGTCTTATTAGACTTTTTTGTGCATAAACACCTGTTTTTTACTTGGCTAATATGCTGTTGGATGATTACTTCAATTATGAATATAGCTTAACCAGTTAATAATGATCAAAATATATAGGACTTGAAGAATATCTCACGGTTTGGTTTTGTTGTTTACGCAGTGCTTTGGCCTGTGCCCATTTATGTTCGATGGGATTTAGATCAGGAGAATAAGCGGGTAAGTATTCAAGGGTGTGCCCAGCGTTTTGTATGGCCTCTTGCGTATCCTGCCTCTTATGGAAGGTGGCATTGTCCATCACAACGACGGCATGTGAGGGCAATTTAGGCAACAGGTTCTGCCTCGCCCATCCGTGAAAAACATCAGCGCTGATATTGACTGCAAACAGGCTGACGGAGAGCAATAGCTTTTCGATCAGGGCGCCAATCGCGTTGATACGACCTTACGCATGCGAGTCATGCGTGCCATGACATCTCTGACCAGCAGGTGCATAGCCGTGCGTGTGCGGTGCATCATGTGCAAAGCCACTTTCATCAATGTAGACAATGGCCCGGCCTGCAGCTTCATAAGCAGCGATCTTCTCCTGGAAGATACGCCGTTCGTTTGCGTCTGCTTTGGGATGCTTCAGAGTTTTTTTTATAGGTGATGCCAAGCTTCTGGAGCGCCAGAAAAATAGCATTCTGCGCTACCCCCAAACGTTTTGCCCGCTCGTACTGATAAGCATCAGGATAATCAAGAACATCCTGCCGCAATACCTCAAGATCAATCTTGCGTTGGCGAAACCCTTGAGGTTTACGATGGATGTTCTTAACCCAGCGTGTTACGCTTGCCACGCCAATATCAAACCGGGCCGCCACCTCGGCTATCGTAAGTCCTTCTTTCTTTCGGACAGACAGGACTTTACGGCGGAAATCTAATGAATAGGCCATCTCTAAATTATAATCAAAATAATCTGGTTATACTATAAAGAAGCTGTCGCAGCGCTCCAGGACATAGCGCTCATGTCCTACGTCGCCATCAGTGTGTATGTATGCACTTTCACTTTCAGGGTCTACCATCGGATTTTGCAGGATGACACACCACAGAACCATAGATTAATATAGTAAATAGGGATGGGGATGTGGCTCTTGGGGTCAGCGGCAGGGATTCTGTCTCGCTAGGCTTGAAATGCCGTCCCCGTCCTCCTGCGTCATCCGGTGTGTCGT
>NZ_FOUB01000039.1 GCF_900114745.1 Nitrosomonas communis
CGCTGCCTGAAGCGTTACATTGTTCGTGAATTGTATCCGCTTATTCTCGCAGATTTATCTGATGCTGCTGCAATTACTTGACATAGGAGCGTCAATGCGGTTGCGGAAAGTTTCTTTGGCAGCCTCAAGCAGGAACGCTGCCAATGGCGGCATTACCAAACCCGCCATGCAGCACAGCAGGATATTTTGCAGTATATCGCCGTGTTTTATAACAACCAAAGACTGCATTCATACCTGGGTTACAAAAGTCCGAATCAATATGAAGCAGATGCAGCAAAATCGATAAAAGCAGCTTAACTGAGGTGTCCGATTTTACTTGACCACGTCATCCCGGCTTGATAAACGGGTTATGCACTTATAATACGAATTCACCTAATATTAAATACGAATTAAGTTCTAAAATAGAAACCAGTTCATCACTAACATCAGAATAGTTACTGCCCTTTCTATACCGTCCGCGCTTTGATAGACCACCATTGGTAACATCTCGTTGGTTAGTATGTGCATGCATTAATGCACTCGCATAAACAGAACTACACAAGCTTATTAATAAAGCAAACCCGACCCGCTCCCTCTGCTCTTCCCATAATACACATGGATCAACTGCTGGATCGTCACTACAAAGCGCTGTTATAATTATCAGCGCTTTGTTTGATTCGTTTTTACAGTGTTTTTAGAAACTCAAGCAGATCTTTTTTCTCAGCTTCGTTTAACGATGTGCCGTACTCATGCCCTCTGTTAGAATTCCCTGCGAGGGAAGTATCAAACTTGAAGTTGCCGGTGGCATCCTCCATGTTAAACCCTACATTCTGAACATCGAATTCCCTAGAGCCGACTTGAAATGTCTGAATACGTTCACTACCAGGTTTTAATAGTTCAACAAGATTAGGCACAGAACCATTGTGCAGATAAGGTGCAGTTGCCCAAACGCCATCAAGTGGACGCGCTCGATAGGCGATAATATTTTCCGGCGTATAAGGTGGCAAGCCCGGAGCCTTGATGCGATAGCCAATCAATTCTGCTGACTCCGCTGGGCTGAGAGGAGGTTCAATCACCTGAAAAGCATTGTCCGCGGCGACCCCTACAATGATTCTCAATAATACTGCTGCAGGTAGTTCAGATGCTCCTGTGTAAGGCATAGGTAAATAAGAGACCAGATTACCTGTTGAAGCAGTGCGTAGCGCTATATTCAGCGAAGTTAACGGATCTGTTCCCAGTTCTGCCAATGGTGTCATATGGGTATCCACAAACTGTGCCCCAAAAAAATTCTCTTCCGCAGGCGTCATTGGATAGCGCCCTGAATTGTCAGGCAATGCATGACAGGATGCACAATTCTGTTCATAAACAATTCGTCCGTTTGCGGCGCGCTCTTGATCTATCCCGCCCAAGATGTCTTTCGGCCACTTTGGTGCTTTAAGGCGGGCTACCAAGCGTTGAAGCTCAAAAAGGCTACGCCCACGGGCAGAGGTTTTGCCCAGCTCACTAGGGCTTTCCAGTTCAACGCTGCCAAAAGTACCCAATACCTGACCGACATTGCGCCCATACGGATTATTTGCCGAGCCGATCCATTGCACCCAATCGTGCTGTGCGCTACCCCATAAAAAGGGATAGCTTACTGAAGCATTGGGCTCGGCCTGATTTTCAGGCACTCCCAGATCATCGACGAATAGTTCGTTCAAGATATAACCAAAAGCATCAAGACGGCCGTAACCATACGTATGGCTTGTGGAGTTACGTGCCACGAAGTCAGAATACTTTTTCTCAAATACTTCCAATTCATTGCGCAAAGCGGCCAATGCCACTTGATCATGTGATTTGTTAACACGCAAAGCAAAGCGGTTAAATATTGCTTCATCATTCACTGTCTTCTTTAATGCACGCCCTAGCTGCGTTATAAAACTCTGAAAATCCGCCAGCGCTGGCGCACCGTCAATACGCATTCGTACGCCATTGTATTGAATGTCATTGGTATGACATGCGCCACAGGTATAACCCACCCAATCTTCCTTGCCTTCATTTCTTTCAATCGCAAACCCTAGAGGTAAGCGCTGAGCCTCTGCCTCCTTGGCGCCGGAATCATCTGTCAAGTATTTAAAACTGCGAATATGCGCAGTAGTACTGAATAGCGCCTTACTATCTGGCTGCTCCAATGCCAAAAACCAGGAAAGGGGAATTAGATAAGAGCCTTGTGAGGTATTATAAAATGCTGTCCTGTCCTGCTCGCTCCAGCCTTGATCCAGGTAAACAATTTCTGACTGACTTAATGCTGGGTTGACCACCACCGACATTGCTGCGATTAGTAACCATGATTTAATAAACTTCATATTTCGTCCTTGAATTGGAAATAATGAAACAACACTTTCTCACCTATGGGTAGTTAACGTCATATTTGAAGGAATACATAATGCCCCATTCCGGCTTAGGCAATGAGCATACCCCCTTGGGTATCGTTTATCCCACATAAAACGATTAATAGTGCATGAGCGGTTAAGAGCTACTCGACGGAACATTCTTCCATTTCTCAGCTTGCTTTAACTTGGACCCATTTTAGCTCAATGTCATTAAAGCCTAGAGAATAAGACGGCAGTTATTTGAGGTATTCTAAGTTTTGTGGAGTCCAAAATTTCATAAATATGACATGTAGCCTCTCTTGAATAGTCCAGCATTACCATTCAGGAAGATACAATAAGCTGAAGTACCTGATACAATCAAGAAGCATGAGCTATGGGCAAATCACTCCATTTTGTCGTGTAACAGGGCGACATGATCTCTCGCCTCATGCTCCACGATTTCAGACTACCCACAGAAAATACCGACACGATATTGCGCCCATACCTCTGATTCAGCTGATCCATCACACCCATCAATCTTGCCGATTTCTCATCAGCACCATATTGTGTCAGCAATGAGTCCTGATAAAGCGTGAGGGGATCAATAGCCGTCAGGATCACCCCTGCTTTCTTGTAAGCATAGCCTTTCCGGCAAATATGCTTGAGTCCAAACAGTGCTGCTCTGATCAGTATTCTAGTGTCGCTGCTGGCATTAGGCAGTGGTACCGTAATACAGTTGCTGTATTGTTTATCCTGTTCGCGGAAGGGATTGGTCTGGATAAACACCTGGATCGCATTACAAGTCGATTTCTGGCGTCGCAATTTTTCTGCTGCACTGCTCATATGATAGGCAACGGACTCACTGAGCTCATGCAGGTTATAAATTAACTGCCCAAACGAGCGAGAGGAAATAATCTGTTTTCTGGGTGTTGACACTTCTTCGAGCGAGAGACACGATAGGCCCTGTAGTTCGTAGCCGATACGCTCCATCACCACGCCGAACCTCGCACGCAACCAGGTTGCGGGTGTATCGCGCAACGCTTTTACAGTATGAATACCGGCGGCATTCAAATGCTGACTGATTCTTCGCCCCACACCCCAAACTTCACCGACTTCAATAGTAGATAGCAGTGCATCCAATTGGCTGGATGGCATGGATGCAAGATCGCATACGCCATTGAATTCCGATCGCTTCTTAGCAATGTGATTGGCAAGCTTAGCCAATGTCTTGGTCGCGCCAAAACCCACACACACCGGCAGGCTGGTCCACTGACGTATCCGTTGGCGTATTGATTGACCCATGTCCGTAGGCGTCGGCCAGAGCTTGCCAAGGCCATGCAGACCGAGGAAACACTCATCTATGGAATAGACTTCAACATAGGGGCTGAAATCACGCAATATAGTCATCACCCGATCAGACATATCCCCGTAGAGGGTATAGTTGGATGAGAGCACAATGATGTGATGCTGTTTTGCCAGATCCTTCAACTGGAACCATGGTGTACCCATTTTGACACCGAGTGCTTTGACTTCATTGGACCGTGCCACCGCACAGCCATCGTTATTGGAGAGCACTACCACGGGTTGATTGACTAGATGAGGATTGAAAGCCCTCTCGCAACTGACATAAAAATTGTTGACATCTACTAAAGCGAACATCGGCTGGTTGATAGTAACGCTGTTTGAGGACATGATGAATACTTTAGTACATAATTGAGACCGACAGTATAAAACACTCATTCAGCGGACAACAATGACGATATGTGCGGACGCTTTACCCTGGCTTATCCACGTGCCGACCTGATCAAGCGGTATCGTGCGGTGACGATGTCGGACATCGAGCCGCGCTATAACATCGTGCCTTCCACCGATATTGTGGTCATTCGTGACAGCGGCACTGGTCGTGAAATATTAATGATGCATTGGGGGCTGATTCCTCATTGGGCCAAGGATATCAAGATGCTGCCCTTGCTGCTCAATGCACGTGCCGAATCGCTGGTGATCAAGCCATCGTTCAAACACGCATTTCGTCGGCAACGCTGCCTCATTCCTGCTTCGGGCTTCTACGAGTGGAAACAAATGGCAGATGGAAGAAGCAAACAGCCCTTCTATATTTCTGCCAAAGATGGCAATCCGCTATCCTTCGCGGGATTATGGGAGAGCGCAACAGTTGATGAAGTGGTTATCAATAGCTGTACCATCATCACCACCAAGAGTAACGAATTAATACATCCCATCCATGATCGCATGCCCGTGATCCTCCCTCCCGAAGCTTGGGATACTTGGCTGACCCCTTCACCGCTACCTGATGATATTTTAATGGCTATTCTTATGAAACCGCTTGCTTCTGAACACATGCATTTATGGCCAGTATCGCCTGCAGTAGGGCGGATAAACAATCAGGGAGATCAGTTAATCCTGCCAGTAAATGAATGATGTTCTAAATCGGCACATATCGATGAAAACTTCATCCAATTTACCCCATAACACAGATCATCCTCAGGAAAAACTGCAGGGATCAGTAGAAAGGGTCACCTTTCACAGTGAATCATCCGGTTTCTGTGTGTTGCGAGTCAAAGTCAAAGGGCAGCGAGAACTCATCACCGTAATTGGTTCAGCGGCTTCGGCCACGGCAGGAGAATATATCGATTGCCTGGGTTTCTGGGTCAATGACCGCCAACACGGCCAGCAATTTAAAACGGTCTCAATTAAAATTGTACCTCCCACTACAGCGAAAGCGGTATAACCCAACTTTTATACCGCATGGGCTATGTCTATAAAAAGCCAAAGCTGGTACCGGGCAAGGCTGATGGCCGGGAAAATAACTCCTAAGGCTCTTATCCAAAAATTGGGATTCACTTCTCACATCAGTATTTATTTCGTCACATGTACGATAAGTTGACACTCTTCACCCTCGCCAGCGGCCGATCCGGCACAAGCTATCTCGCCGATTTCTTCATCAAGAACATCACGCAGTGTTACAGCACACACGAGCCTTATTTCACGTTTGGCAACCCCACATTGTTCGGCAAGCCAATTGCATGGAACACGCAACATAACGACTGCGCATTATTGCCCGTGCTGGAGCGCAAATGCCGTTTTATCGCCAGCCGCAAGACGCCGTTCTATTTTGAATCCAATCATGCTTTCCTCAAGGCATTTAACCGCCATGCCGGAACGCTGCTGAACAATCCGGGCTTTATCCATCTGGTGCGCCATCCGCTGCGGGTGGCGAAAAGCGAATATGTGCGCGAGCGGATGATACGCAAGCTGCATGCTCCTTTTGTCGATTATACAAATGATACTGGTGAGCGCTTGTTTCGCTGGGCATTGACCGGGAAGGAGGAAGTGTTCCGGCACTATCCGTTATCTCTCAGCCGATTTCAGTTTTATGTATTACAGTGGATGGAGATCGAGCATCGGGCGATGCAGCTGATTCGAGACCATCACTGGCAAGACCGGGTGTTTTTTATTGATGTTGATGTGACGCTGAAACAGGAAGCGGTGTTAAAAAATATGGTTGACTTTTTCGGCTTGCCGCACAAGCCGATATTCAACTTGGATTTGTACCGCAACCCAACCCCGTTTATCGGTCCGATCATTCTCACGGAGCAGGATAAACAGGAATTCCAGACCATTGCGCGCGATTTGCCCGAACGTTACAAAATTCTGCTACAGAGTAAACCTTATCGTAATTGCAGCTGGTTCGCCGAAGTAAATCGGCTCATCATCAGTTAATACAGTCCGATAGCACCTCTTCTTGCTACCGGACTGCAAAAGCCATTGCCTTCTAGGCTATTCCTTTAAAAGCCAGATATTCTGATTAAATACCAATATCGAGCACCTCCTTTACTGATCATTTATTCAAAATGCTTTCTCAGTTCATGTAGATAGAGCACTCTTGATACGCATCCACTGCTCCTCCCACAGTACCGGCGGATCAACCGCCAGATCGAACAAGATAATGTTATTTAGCAAAGTATCATCCAGGATCGCAGCGACGATGTCCGGCGCAAGCGTAGTTAAGTTAACCATCCGGCTCACATAACTGTTATCGACCCCTTCCCGAGTAGCAATCTCTTTCAGCGATTTGATTTCTCCCGATTCCAGCAAAGCAAGCCAGTGGTGGCCTCTGGCAAGAGCCAACTGCAATGGTGTCGCCGTTGTGTCCCTGAAACATACTTTAGCAGTTTCACCATTTGGCAACGTGACCAACTTACGCCCACTACGGCGCTTGATCTGAATTGGTACAGACAGGGTCAGTTTGCCATCGCTGGATGCAATAATATCTGATGCACCGGTCTTGTGGATTCTGATATCACTCATGCCAATGCCTCTTCTTTTTGCTCAATTGGCTTCAGACTCATTTCCAGCACTAGTTGCTCAATGCCGTTGGCACGCAACCGCACCTCGAGATCGTTGGGCGATACGATCACCTTTTCAACCAGAAGCTTTACGATACGTGCCTGCTCCGCCGGGAACAGTTGATCCCAAATCGCGTCAAGCCGCGTCATCGCTACGGTCACTTTGGCCTCATCCAAGGTTGGATCAAGTTGGGCTGCCTGAGGTAGCACCTCCCCTACCAATTCTGGTGAACGCAAAATCGCTCGCAATTGATCAAGTACTGCTGATTCCAGTTCTACGGCAGGCAGACGCGGCAATCCTGATACGCCGGCGTGCTCCTTGGTGTACCGTTGTGGGATATAGTAGCGGTAGCGTCGTCCATTCTTCTTGGTCGTGTGCCATGGTGATAAGGCTCGGCCGTCATTGCCAAACACAATACCTTTAAGCAGATACGGCACCTTCGACCGAGTAGCATTATCGCGCACACGCCCATTGGTGGCGAGGATGGCATGCAACCTATAGCGTAACCAGTTAAGAATGATTCAGAATATATAGGTTTTGAAAAGAGCATCTCAACGGTTTGGTTTTGTTGTTTACGCAGTGCTTTGGTGTATGCCCTTTTATGCTAGATGAGACAATGAGAATACTCTTTGAATCATTTCTAGCTGGTTTTGCTATATCCCACAGATCACGATCAATGATGGGCGGATGCTCGGCCTGGTACCACTGCTCTTTATGTCGTAATTCACCCAAGTAAGTTCGGTTATTAAGTACTTTGTAGATTAAACTCTTATCGATAGGCTTACCTTCACGGGCTTTGCCATCCTGCGTGATCCAGGAGTTCGAGGTCACCCCATCCAGTTTCATTTCTTAACCAGCATGGTACTGGAACTCAGCTCGACGAACTGTTGGAAAATATGGCGAATAATCTTGGCTTCGCGCTCATTGGGGATCAGTCGACGATTTTAGACATCTTACCCAAGTGGTGATATGCCGCCCATCTACATCCCCTTGCGTTTACTCGCGGCGATTTGTCAAGGATGAGCCTCCGGTAACTTCACACTCGAACTGGGCAAGAGACAGAAAAATATTCAGCATCAACTGGCCCATCGACGTCTTGGTGTTGAACTATTAATTACCGAGGAATACGGTATCCATACCGCTCAAAGACTCCCAGTATTATGGAAAAAAATACCCTAATCAGCTCGAGAGCAAAGACATTCTTGCCAACTTAAATATTGTTTATCAGGTGCTTACGCGCTGAGTAAGTCGCGTTACTGCTTGAACAACCTAGATCGTCATCGTCGTCAGTGAATAGAAATAAGTCTTTGGAAGGTATTCTTTTTGAAAAAAGTATTTTCGGCGTAGTTTAGATAGCTACTGAAGCGGAGGGTTGGCTTACTGCTGTATGCTGGCTTTAGATTTTGTACGCGAGTACGGTAAGAGGTACGGTAAAAAAATTTCTCAATTAATATCTTATTTATAATCATATATTTATATGATTTTTTGGCGGAAGCGGTGAGATTCGAACTCACGAACGGTTGCCCGTTGCCGGTTTTCAAGACCGGTGCAATCGACCACTCTGCCACGCTTCCAAGGATTGACTTAAATAAACCAGCAGATACATGACAACATGCAAGAAGTCATTTTTTCTTCTGTTTATTTAATGCTGGGTTATGCTACATATAAGGCTGGTTGGAATGATACCTTTTTAGAGCCAGTTTTACCAGCAGAACCCACCCTATCGACTAATTATTTCGTTACCTCAGCGAGCTGCTCAGTTAGACGCTTGATCTCTTCTTCAGCCCGTCGCTGTTGCGTCACGTCATATTGCACACCCAGGTAGTAAAGGACGTTGCCGTGAGCATCAAACAGAGGGGTAATGATCAAATGGTTATAAAACATTTCGCCATTTTTTCTATAATTTCTGAGCGTGATTTCAACAGGCTGCTTATTTGCAATGGCTTCTTTCAACTGATAACGTTCTTTTTGGTCACGATCAGTGCCCTGCAGGAAGCGGCAATTTTTCCCTACCGTTTCTTCTTGGCTGTAACCCGTTATTTTCTCAAACGCTCTATTGACATAAACCAGCGGCATATCCTCCTGATCAGGATCAGCCAACGTGATACCATTAACACATGAGTCAAGAATTTTGGATAATACTTTTGGAATCAATCCAGGGTCTTTCTCAACGATAAAATCCATTTTTTTCTCCAAAATTTTTTCAGTAATTAATTAGAACTTATGACTTGGCAGACCATGAAGTCAATCAAAACGAGTCGGCTTCTATTAGACGCTTAATGTTTCTGACTGTTCTTTCAGCACCATCCTGGATGGCTATGCGTATAAGCTTCTCAAACGGTCTCATATGCAGATCGAGACTAAGCAACTCGAAAGTAAATGTAATTTGAGTAGCTGCTGGATCGGCTGGCTGCAATAAATAATCGCAACGGAAAGGATTCGATACACCGTCGAAACAAATATGCATATGAGGTTCAAAGCTGACAATTTTAAAGGTGGATTCTGAGCGATTTCCTTGATCGATACGCACTTGCCGGCATATCGTTCCCAGTCCTAGCGGACCATCAGTCAGTTTCTCCAGCTCACGCACTTCCGGCGACCACCTTGGGTAATTAACAAGCAGCTCGGTGCCAATAAAATTGAAAACATGCCGCTCAGACTTCCGAATCACTGTGCTTGCCTTCCCTACAACCGGCTTATCGTTAAATAAATTAAACATAGCCCAGCCTCCTGCTTATCGATATCTCAAATCAGATAAGTATCTATTCCAGTCAATAGTAAATCATATTGTGCCTCTACAATTTCTTTAATAATTGAGGCTGCTATACCCGTTACCACATTATTCTCGATAGCCAGCCAGCCAACCGCATCCGTCGGCCCCAGGCTGACGACATAGCCTATATCATGGTGGATATAAGGTTCAAGTATTTTAAGCAGCCCAGAATGCCGTAAAATATTGCGTGCCGCAAGCTTTCCTTTACGCACAGCCGATTGCGCGGTCATGGCATTAGAGCCGAAAGATTGATAATGGGAGCAATCACCCGCAATATAAATATGCGGTAATGACTGGCGGTTAACAATAACTTGCCCGAAAGCATTTGCCATAAACTGATCACTCTGCTGCTTGCCAGAAAATAACAGCGATAGACTAGAAGGAAGCTCATACTGCCTGCCCGTATTCTTTTCTTCCAGTAATATGACGTTCTTCTGCTGTCCGCGGAAGTAGGTATCGGGACAAAAATCAATGTCAAGCTCAGTCATACGGGATTGCGCATAGTGAGCAAATCTGTCGGGAAACTGTCTGAGCACTCGCTCCCCGCTTTCGATCAGACGCACTTTGTTTTCAAATTTGTGACGCTGGAGAAAATGTGCAATCTCAAACAGAAACTGTATCCCGGTGGCACCTCCTCCAATCACAGAGATAGGGGCTTTGCTGTCACCTCCCCCAGCCAGATGCCTGCTTAGCAAAGCTGAACCGGCAGTGCTCATAAAATCTTTCAAATCCAGGACGTGGGCTGAATTATGATTAACGACATCTCTTGCAGGCGCGCCCGTTGCAATCAGCAGATAATCAAATGGCAATGAATAATCATCCACTGTTATGGATTTATTATTCTGCCATTGCTGCAGAATATCTTCGTCGAGCACGAGTTCGGTACAAACATGGCGACAGCCAAATCGTTGCTCAAGCGTGGTAAAGGGTACAAGCAAATCAGATAGAGGGTAACGAAATGTTTCTTGAAGATGCGTAATCTTAAGGTGATGTGTTCTCGGATCAATAATCGTGACTTCAGCATCTGGCATATATTCTACCAGTGTTGTCAGTGCAGCGATGCCGGCATAACCTCCACCTACGATGACTATTTTTAACTGCTTGCGAGCAGATATATAAAATGGCAGAAAAGCCACATATTCTCCTTATTTTTCCTGAATGAGGCTAGTTATTTTACTTCTAAATCAAACATCAACTTTGTTGGCTTCACCTTGCCGTATCATTGATACTGTCTGCGGCTCGCCTTCGTGTCATCTTTGATTCGGAATGGGAGTGACATCTACATGAGAGCAAGAGGCATGGTTAGCGTAGCATGAAAAAACTATATTTATTGTAGATTCAGAATGATCACTCAGGGTTCATTAATAAAACGGTTTCCTTTAGGTATTCTTTCTGCCTGCCAGTTTGCCTGCGCCCACTGCCAGAAAGAAGTTATATCCCCCTCGACTAACTCATCAAGTGGATTCTGGCCAAGAAAACGAAGGGTTGCAACCAGTTGAGGGAGCGGTCTAGTCAGGTCGACGGGTGCCGCCAAAGTTTGCTTACTCAGCTTTTCTCCTTGTTTATTCACTACAAGGGGTAAGTGCAGATAGGCAGGTGTTTTATAGCCCAGAAGCTTCTGTAGATAAATTTGACGGGGAGTCGAATGAAGTAAATCAACACCCCGCACGATATGAGTCATTCCCTGCCAGGCATCATCCACCACTACGGCTAATTGATAAGTATAAATACCATCTGCCCGGCGCAAGACAAAATCACCAATTTCACTTTCCACACATTGATCAACCTTTCCTTGCAAATGATCTACGAATTCAATCTGGCTGCATTCGGTTTTAACTCGCAGCGTATGGGGACGACCAGCAAGATTGCTCGATAAACCATTACGACACCTTCCAGGATAAACGGGTCCTTCAATACTCATCACAGCAGCATCAGCAATTTCTCTGCGCGAACAAGCACAAGGATAAATTAATCCATTTTTGTTAAGTTCGGCCAGTGCGGCTTGATAGCTAGCATGACGCTGACTTTGGTAGACAACTTCACCATCCCAATTCATTCCAAAGGATTCTAGCGCATGCAATATTTTCCGGGATGAATCTGGCATCACCCGCGTTGAATCCACATCTTCAATTCGGATTAACCATTCACCATTATGGGTTCTTGCTTCAAGATAACTGGCTACTGCCGTCACCAATGAACCCAAATGCAAGGGACCTGTCGGTGATGGCGCAAAACGCCCACGGTAAACGGATAGTTGCATAGGAGGATGAATAATTAGCACTCAGCCAATCATTGAGAATCCAGCTGATAGCTCATTACTTTCAAAAGTTTTTTATAAAAATGCTTTTTTAGCTGTTGAAAAATAATCCATATCACTCTTCTTGTTAAGCTTAACAAGTATAATTTAAGCTTTAAAGTAATGAACTAGCAATTCAATTAAATCAATCCATCAATATTTCTTCGAGAAGGTATACGGTGCATATTCATATCCTCGGTATTTGCGGTACATTTATGGGTGGTCTTGCGGTGCTGGCGCGCGCTTCTGGTTTTAAAGTCACTGGCTGTGATGCCAACGTCTACCCACCCATGAGTACTCAACTGGTTTCTCAGGGAATCGAATTGATTGAGGGGTACGCGCCACAGCAGATCCAACTCAAACCAGATCTGTTTGTGATCGGCAATGCCATTTCCCGTGGCAATCCTTTAATGGAAGAAATCCTAAACAGGAATTTGCCCTACACCTCCGGCCCACAATGGCTCTCAGAACATATTCTGAAAAGTAAGTGGGTGCTAGCGGTGGCAGGTACTCACGGCAAAACGACCACCAGCTCGATGCTGGCATGGATATTGGAATACGCAGGGTTGGCTCCCGGTTTTCTTATTGGCGGCATACCCGAAAATTTCGGTATCTCCGCACGATTAGGTGAAAAAAGTAGACATCAACCAGATCGGCAGGAATCCTCTTCATTTTTTGTCATCGAGGCTGATGAATACGATACTGCATTTTTCGACAAACGCTCCAAATTTATCCATTATCACCCCAGAACCACGGTATTAAATAACCTTGAATTTGATCATGCTGATATCTTTCCTGATCTAGCTGCAATTCAGCGACAATTTCATTATTTCGTAAGAACCCTTCCAGGTAATGGATTAATTATTGCCAACGGTCTTGAAAAAAACTTGCAGCAGGCACTCGCTCAGGGCTGCTGGACACCTATTGAGAAATTTGGTGTGAATGAGGGTTGGCAGGCTAAAACGTTGACTGAGCAAAACATCGAGATAATTTATCAAGAAAAATCCCATGGCTTACTGCAATGGGATTTATTGGGTGAACATAATCGCATGAACGCACTGGCCGCCATTGCAGCAGCCCGTCATGCTGGCATCCCTCCTGATATTGCCATAGCCGCCTTGTCGCAGTTCAAAAATGTCAAACGGCGAATGGAAATACGCGGGATAGTCAATGACATCACTCTATATGACGATTTTGCGCATCACCCTACTGCGATTAAAACGACCTTAAACGGCTTGCGTCATAAAGTGGGCAATGCGCGCATTATCGCTGTCTTGGAACCGCGTTCCAACACGATGAAAATGGGTATTTGGAAAGATAGCCTGGCAGCAAGTCTGGAAACAGCGGATCAAATTTATTGTTATGCCAATCAATCAGAATGGGATGTACAGACAGCACTTTCCTCCCTCGGGAAGAAAGCCAATTTACATTATGAGATGGCTCAGTTGATCAATGCGATTGTGGCTACTGCCTGCCCTGGCGATCATATCCTCGTTATGAGCAACGGTGGCTTTGGTGGAATACACGAGCAGATCATGAAGTCTCTAGCCCATCCTCATTGACAGAAGGCCTGCAAAAAATATTAACCATAGCACGTTCTCTTATCAAACTTTTGAGCATTTCACGAGGTGGATGGTCAAAGGTGTGACAATTTGCCACATAGCCTAAATCTCTAATTTACGCTAATGTGGTATAGGAAAAAGCCAAATAGAAGATGAGTCATCTTAATGTTTAACATTCTTCATCAGTCACCGCTTAGCAAAAATCTGCAAAGGCTATTCCTTTTAAGAAGCATTGCGATTGTGGCGCAATGCATTTTATTTGCTTTGGCATACTCAATCATTGAACTGGATGTGCCGTGGGAAAAGATGACCATCATTGTAGTAATACTTACCCTCCTCAATTTTTTTACCTGGGTTCGGCTGCATCATACCTTTCCTGTTTCAAATCTTGAGTTTTTTGCCCAATTGCTCATCGATATTTTTGCTTTAACCGCATTGCTTTATTTTGCTGGTGGCTCAACCAACCCTTTTATTTCGCTTTATTTAATGCCTCTTACTATTGCAGCAGCCATCCTACCATGGCGCTATACCTGGGCGATCGCAGGAATTACGATCACGTGCTATACCATTCTTCTCTTTGAATATATCCCATTGCCCCACGATCACTCAGATGATCATAGCGCGCATTTAATGGAGTTCAATCTGCATATTTCAGGTATGTGGTTAACCTTCGTGTTAAGTACCCTCTTGATTGCCTGGTTTGTCGTCAAAATGAGTAGTTCCATTCGCGATCGTGACAAAAATCTCGCCCAGGCAAGAGAGCAAGCATTACGCAACGAACAAATTATTGCGCTGGGTACGCTGGCTGCAGGCGCAGCACATGAATTGGGCACGCCTCTCTCGACAATGGCAGTCATTACGGGCGAGCTACAACAAGAATATCTCCAGAATGAAGAATTCCAGAATAATATTCGTATCCTGCGCAACCAAATCACGCATTGCAAGCAAACCCTGACGCAGTTACTCGCTAAAGCAGGGCAAGCACGAACAGAAGATGGAAATAGCCAGTCGGTTGATTATTTTCTAAAGCAGGTACTCGATAAATGGCAACTCATTCGCCCTTCAACCAAATTCAATTATCAATGCCATGGGGTCCAACCTGCCCCCCTTATCATGAATACTCAATTACTAAGCCAATCCATCCTGAATTTACTGAATAATGCGGCAGACGCGTCTACTGATCAAGTGAGCATCAAAAGCACCTGGGATCAGCATATGCTGAATCTAGAAATTCATGATGACGGGGAAGGCTTGACTGGAGAAGCCGTTCAACGCGCAGGGGAAGCATTTTTTACCAATAAGGCACCTGGCCAAGGATTTGGTATTGGTTTATTTCTCGCCAACGCAAATATTGAACGTTTTGGTGGTACTGTACGTTTGTTTAATCATGCAGAGGGGGGCGCTTGCATTCATGTCACGCTTCCCCTCATTCCTAACATTACTTAACTTTTCTTCCATCAAGTCAGTACTAAGAGGAAAATGTTATGACCGGGCCCGTTGAGCATCCAAGTTTACTCATCGTCGACGATGATCCCGTTTTCTGTGATGTGCTAGCTAAGGCAATGACCAAACGAGGATTCGATGTTATCTACACACATACCATTACATCCGCCTTGGAAAAAGTGGAATCCCTCATGCCTGAATATGCAATCATCGATCTCAAACTATCGGATGAATCCGGATTAATACTCATCGATAAAATAAAGAAACTCGATCCTGGAACACGGATTGTCATGCTGACGGGCTATGCCAGTATTGCGACCGCAGTTGAAGCGATCAAGCTTGGGGCTACCCATTATCTCGCTAAACCAGTTGATGTTAATGACATTATGGCGGCTTTTGAGCGTACCAGCGGGGATGCCGAGGTGCCGATAAGCTCGCATCCGTTATCAGTTGGACGGCTGGAATGGGAATATATCCACCGTATTCTGACTGAAAATAATAATAATATTTCTGTTACGGCAAGAATTTTGAATATGCATCGCAGAACACTGCAACGCAAGCTTGCCAAGAAGCCTGTTTAGAATTTAATCATGCAGCTCAAGATTGGAGAATTTTGCAGCTACCCGAATATCTGGTCCAATCATACGAACATCGGTTAATTCCAGTTTATGCTTGTCGGATAGCCTGGTCAGCACCGGCAGATTCAACATACCCTGTGCTTTATCACCCAGCAGACAAGGTGCAAGATAGATGACCAGTTCATCGACCAATTCTTCTTGCACCAGAGCACCAGCCAAAGTACTTCCTGCCTCTACTAGTACTTCGTTGATCTCGAAATCAGCCAGTTTAACCATCATTTGAGTCAGATCGACTTTGCCATCACGAGTAGGCAGCATAATGACTTTCATCCCCTTCTCCTCCAGCTTTTTTTTTCTGTTCTCATCTGGCACAGCGGTAAAAATCAATATTTTATTACCTTGCAATAGTTTTGCATTAGCTGGTATATCGAGTCGGCTATCAATGACGACGCGCAGTGGTTGCCGGGTAGCCTCGACGTGACGGACTGTTAATTGTGGGTCATCTTTTTTTACTGTGCCAATACCCGTTAAGATAGCACAAGAAAGAGCACGTAAACGATGTGCATCCAAACGCGCTGACTCGCTAGTAATCCATTGGCTTGCACCATTCTCCAATGCCGTCTTACCATCCAGACTCGCCGCTATTTTCAATCTTACCCACGGCCGATGGCGAGTCATGCGGGAAACAAAGCCAATATTCAGTGCACTTGCTTGCTCCTCCAATAAACCGGATTGCACCATAATGCCTGCATCTCTTAACCTGGCCACACCATTACCTGCTACCAAAGGATTCGGATCCAGCATCGCCATCACGACTCTCGCTACACCCGCCTTGATGAGTGCTTCAGCACAAGGAGGCGTACGTCCATAATGGCTGCATGGCTCTAATGTCACATAAACGGTAGCATTTCTTACGGTATCGTCCGCAGAACCAAGCGCATTAATTTCAGCATGCGGCTGACCAGCCCGTTCATGCCAGCCACTGCCTATTACGCGATTATTTTTAACAATGACACAGCCTACCCGCGGATTGGGACTCGTTGTATATAAACCCCTCTCTGCAAGTTTTAATGCCTGAGACATGTAGGCATAATCACTGGCTGAAAAAATCTGGGAATCACTAAGCACAAATAGATCCTGAATGTGTACCTGATCGTACTTGGACTGCGCTAAATTTGAATTTCTTAAGAATCAGCTTTAATGTTGATTCTGAACTTCTTTGATGACGTCCTGAAAGTCGCCAACATCCTGAAATCTCTTGTATACAGAAGCAAAGCGTATATAGGCCACTTTATCCAGCTTATAAAGCTCCTTCATCACTAGCTCGCCGATATTGCGTGAAGATATTTCCCTTGCCCCCGAGCTCAGCAACTTCTGAACAATACGATCAATGGCTGCATCCACATGTTCAGTGGGAACTGGGCGTTTATGCAGCGCACGCAAGAAACTGGTAAGAAGCTTATTTCGATTGAATTCTGCACGAGTGCCATTTTGCTTAACCACTTGTGGCAAACGCAACTCTACTGTTTCATAGGTAGTAAAGCGTTTGCCACAAGCTGCACAATGCCGCCGTCGACGAACACGATCTCCCTCTTCACTGACACGTGAATTAATTACGCTGGTATCTTCAGCGTTACAGAAAGGGCATCTCATTATTTAATACCAGTTACGCTAATTAACTCATTAGCTTTTTACCATCTCAAAACGAATCTATAGGGACATCTTCAGACAGCAGCCAAAAGATGTCGCGCTACTTAAACACATCAATTTACGTAGACTGGATATTTTGCGCACAGCATCTTCGCTTCTTGTGCCACACGATCCAGAACAGTTGCATCATTCGGCGAATCCAATACATCCGCAACCAAATTTGCTAATTGCTCCGCTTCAATTTCCTTGAAGCCACGCGTTGTTATGGCAGGGGTTCCAATGCGGATACCGCTAGTTACAAAAGGCTTCTGAGGATCGTTTGGAATAGCGTTTTTGTTAACTGTAATATGGGCCGTTTCCAAAGCTGCTTCAGCTTCCTTGCCTGTCAAATTTTTGGCGCGAAGATCTACCAAGAACATATGACAGTCCGTCTGTCCAGAAACGATGCGCAAACCACGACTTTGTAATACCTTAGCCATCACGCGTGCGTTCTCGATAACTTGTTCCTGATAATCCCTGAATTCCTTAGTCGCTGCTTCTTTAAAAGCAACTGCCTTGGCTGCGATGACATGCATGAGTGGGCCACCCTGAATTTGAGGAAAAACGGCTGAATTAAGTGATTTCTCATATTCCTGCTTGGCCATAATGACGCCACCTCGAGGACCACGCAATGTTTTATGAGTTGTACTGGTCACAAAATCAGCAATTCCCACTGGATTAGGATAAAAGCCAGCAGCGATCAGTCCCGCATAGTGAGCCATATCCACAAATAAATAAGCGCCAACCTCATCAGCTATTTTACGAAAGTGCTTCCAATTAATTATTCTTGCATATGAAGAAGCGCCAGCAACGATCATCTTCGGCCGATGTTCATGCGCCAACCGTTCCACTTCCTGGTAGTTAATTTCTTCAGTTTCAGGCACAAGTCCATAAGTCACAGAATTGAAAATTTTACCACTTAGATTAACCGAAGCACCGTGAGTGAGATGCCCGCCATGTGCAAGCGACATTCCCAATAACGTATCACCAGGTTTTAGTGCAGATAAATATACTGCCGCATTAGCCTGAGAACCAGAATGAGGCTGTACATTGACATATTCGGCATTAAATAATGCTTTTAAACGATCGATAGCAAGCTGCTCCACTTTGTCAACATACATGCAGCCTCCATAATAACGTTTGCCGGGATATCCCTCTGCATATTTATTAGTAAGAACTGATCCTTGCGCTTGGAGGACTGCGGGACTGGCATAATTCTCAGAAGCAATCAATTCAATATGATCTTCCTGTCGCTGTATTTCACCTTTAATTGCTTGCCACAAATCTGGATCGACACTTTCTATCGTTTTTTTATAGGAAAACATGACAGCATTTACTCTTTGAAAAATTGAGATATTTAAAAATAATGCATTCTACCATTTAGAATGGTAACAGCATATAAAGCGAAGCCAAACAAAGATAATGAGCATAAATTGAAGATATTTACCTTATTATGCTCATCAAGAAAAACTAGTAGAAAAGAAGACCATTAGGTCTTGCGCACACCAGAAAGTATTTATAAATCCTCAAGCAAAGACCTTAAAAAAACAATCTGAGAGTTAAACAAAATTAATCTAATAGCAGCGAGAAAAATAAGTTAAATTTCCATTCTTTCTTTTCCAAGGTTAGATATATTAACTGCTTTCATGAAGTTCTCCATTCAAATCGCGTCGACTTTATCATCTTCAAATTGAAGTATCACTTTTTCATCACTATTGATATCTACTGTTACTTTGCCCCCATTGCATAGCCGCCCAAAAAGCAATTCATCTGCTAACGCACTGCGTATCATGTCCTGAATCAGGCGTGCCATGGGACGTGCACCCATCAGTGGGTCAAAGCCGTGCTCAGCCAAATAGTTACGTAAATTATCAGTGAAGAGAGCTTCTACTTTTTTCTCATGTAATTGCGCCTCAAGCTGCATTAAAAATTTATCAGTAACACGCAAAATGATTTCTTTACTCAGCGACGCAAAAGAAATGATCGCATCTAACCGGTTACGAAATTCAGGAGTAAACAGGCGTTTAATTTCAGCCATTTCATCACCTGTTCTAGCAGATTTGGCAAACCCGATCATTGATTTGGTCAACGAATCAGCTCCCGCATTGGTCGTCATGATGATAATCACGTTGCGGAAATCTGCCTTACGTCCGTTATTATCTGTCAAGGTACCGTGATCCATCACTTGGAGCAGAACATTGAATATATCTGGATGCGCTTTCTCTATTTCATCAAGCAATAAAACTGAATGCGGTTGTTTAATAATGGTTTCTGTAAGCAACCCTCCTTGCTCAAAACCAACATAGCCAGGAGGAGCGCCAATCAACCTCGAGACTGCGTGGCGCTCCATATACTCAGACATATCAAACCGATGCAATGGCACACCCAGAATATAGGCAAGCTGACGCGCCACTTCAGTTTTTCCCACCCCTGTTGGACCAGAAAAAAGGAATGAACCAATAGGCTTTTGCGGATTTCCCAAGCCACTTCTAGTCATTTTTATCGCTGCTGTAAGCGCATCAATGGCCGTATCTTGTCCGAAAACTATAGATTTAAGATCACGGTCGAGCGTTTTCAGTTTGTTACGGTCATCAGACGAAATGCTTTGTGAAGGTACCCGGGCAATCTTGGCAATAATATCTTCGATCTCATGTTTACCGATAATTTTACGCTGCTTTGATTTTGGTAAAATTCGTTGGGCCGCACCTGCTTCGTCAATCACATCAATTGCTTTATCCGGCAAATGTCGATCACCTATGAAGCGAGCTGATAATTCCGCCGCAGCTGTTAGCGCTCCCGAAGTGTATTTGACATTATGATGCTTTTCATAACGAGATTTCAGGCCGCGCAGAATAGCTACTGTCTCCTCGATACTGGGTTCAGAAACTTCAATTTTCTGGAAGCGTCGGGATAATGCATGATCTTTTTCAAAAATTCCTCGGTACTCGTTATAAGTCGTCGCACCAATACACTTGAGGCGACCTGCACTTAACATGGGTTTTAGCAAATTGGATGCATCTAATGTGCCGCCAGAAGCCGCACCCGCACCGATTAAAGTATGGATTTCATCGATAAATAAAATAGCCTTTGGATTATCAACCAATTGTTTTAATACAGCCTTAAAACGCTGCTCAAAATCGCCTCGGTACTTGGTACCTGCTAATAATGCACCCATATCTAGCGCGTAAACTTGATGATATGCCAATACCACTGGCACATCTCCTTCAGTAATTCTTCTAGCCAGCCCCTCTGCAATAGCTGTTTTACCCACACCAGCTTCGCCCACTAATAAAGGGTTGTTCTTTCTGCGGCGACATAAAATCTGTATAACACGCTCAACTTCTTTTTCACGCCCGATCAAAGGATCAATCCGATTCGTAAGTGCTAAATTGTTGAGATTAATAGTATAGCTCTCAAGTGTATTGGCTGAATTCTGTTGCTGCTCGTTATCACTTTCATCTTCAATCTTATGATCATTATTTTGTGACACTTTACAAATCTTATGCGAAATGTAGTTCACTACGTCCAATCGTGTTACGCCCTTCTGCTGCAGAAAATAAACGGCGTGAGAATCTTTTTCACCGAAAATCGCTACTAAAACGTTAGCTCCGGTAACTTCTTTTTTCCCAGATGACTGAACATGCAATATTGCGCGCTGGATGACACGTTGAAACCCAAGGGTGGGTTGAGTATCTACTTCCCCATTGCCGCTTACAATAGGCGTATGACGATTAATATGATCCTGAAGCAAAGTTCTCAAATCTTCAATATCAATCGCGCAAGCAATCAACACTTCTGATGCACTTGGATTATCTAACAAGGCAAGCAATAAATGTTCTACCGTAATGAATTCATGGCGCTTCTGGCGTGACTCTACAAATGCCATATGTAAACTTACTTCTAACTCTTGTGCGATCATGTTAGTTTTTCTCCATAATACACATTAATGGATGCTGATTCTGTCTAGAAAATTTATTTACCTGTTGAACTTTGGTCATCGCAATATCATTGGGATAAATACCGCAAATACCAACCCCTTCCGTATGAATCTTAAGCATAACTTGAGTTGCCTTTTCTTGACTCATAAAAAAGAATGTTTGCAATACAATTACTACAAAATCCATCGGAGTAAAATCATCATTTAATAACATAACTTTGTACAACGGAGGTAATTTAATCTTACTTTTATTTTCCTCTAGCACTCCATTCTCACGATCTTCTGTTACCATGATTCACCTACTTAATTTAAAAAAAGAAAAGCGCGAGCAAAAAATCAAATAATTTTTCTTTCTTAGTTTTGTTTTTATCATATTTGACGATTCCTACAAAATTTTCAAGCGTAATAAACAAATCTTTCTGTCTTTATCCCAAACCAGCTTAAAATTTCACACGATATCTTGACTTAAGTCAGGAATTTGCGTAAAAATGCAACTGGCGTTTGGCTTCAAGTTCTCTGCAGTATTGGTTAGAGCCGTTTGCGGTCTTGAAATTCAAATAGTATTAGGGTTTCCAGCCCAGTTTTTTTATAGGAAGTAAAAATGGCAACAGGTACAGTAAAATGGTTCAATGACTCCAAAGGGTTCGGTTTTATCACTCCTGATGATGGTAGCGAGGATTTATTTGCCCATTTCTCAGCAATCAATATGACAGGTTTTAAAACCCTGAAGGAAGGCCAGAAAGTGAGCTTTGAAGTTACACAAGGGCCCAAAGGGAAACAGGCTTCAAACATTCAGTCTGCCTAAGATATTGCAACACTCATAAATTATTCTGTCTTTGTTTTAAAGAAGAGTAGTTAGCTGTACAAAAACCAGCTAATTGCTTTCAATTATCCTAAACACTCATCGCCAGTTTTATGCTGGCGATGAGCAGTTATATAAATATAATTTGCTGCATTACTCCACTTCTACCCCATTCTTGCTATCATTGCATTTCCAAATCCAGAGCATGTCACTTCAGTTGCTCCATGCATTTGTCTCGCAAAATCATAAGTTACCATTTTATCTTGGACAGTTCTTTCCATAGCCTTAATAATCATATCTGCAGCTTCATTCCAGCCGATATGTCTTAGCATCATTTCAGCTGAAAGAATAATTGATCCAGGATTGACTTGATCCTTACCCGCATATTTAGGAGCAGTTCCATGTGTAGCCTCAAATATCGCAACTGAATTACTTAGGTTTGCCCCTGGGGCAATACCAATTCCCCCTACTTGCGCGGCTAAAGCATCTGAAATGTAATCACCATTTAAATTTAGAGTTGCAATCACATCATATTCATCAGGACGCAACAAAATTTGCTGTAGGAAAGCATCGGCAATAACGTCTTTTACCACGATCCCTCCCTTATCCTCAGGTAATTTCACCCACGGCCCGCCATTTAACAATTCGGCACCGAATTCCTTCATGGCCACGTTATAGCCCCAATTCTTGAAAGCTCCCTCGGTAAATTTCATAATGTTACCCTTATGCACTAAAGTTACTGATTTTCGCTCATTATCGATCGCGTATTGTATTGCCTTCCGTACTAACCGTTCAGTTCCTTCTCTTGATACAGGCTTGACACCAATACCGGAAGATTGAGGAAAACGAATACTCTTTACTTGCATTTCTTTAATCAGAAAATCGATCACTTTCTTTGCAGACGCTGATTCTGCCTCCCATTCTATTCCCGCATAAATATCTTCTGAATTCTCACGAAAAATGACCATATCGACTTTCTCAGGATTTTTTACTGGACTAGGCACCCCCTCGAAATAACGAACAGGACGTAAGCAAATATATAAATCAAGCAACTGGCGTAGTGCAACATTAATAGAGCGGATACCGCCGCTTACAGGCGTTGTCAAAGGACCCTTAATAGAAACCACATATTCTCTTGCAGCCTGTAATGTTTCATCTGGCAACCAAATATTCTCACCATATAACTTGGTTGATTTTTCACCAGCATAAATCTCCATCCAGAAAATTTTTCGCTTATCGCCATATACCTTATACACTGCGGCATCCACAACTTTTATCATTACAGGCGTAATATCAATTCCTATCCCATCTCCCTCAATAAATGGAATAATTGGGTAATCTGGCACAATCAGCGAGAGATCGCTGTTGACAAGGATTTTTTCGCCATTAGGGGGCGCTTTTATATGCTGAAACATAAAATCTCCAGTAAAATAATAATTTATAGAACATATTTTAATTTAATCTTGAATAATTGAATAAATCTATATCAATAAATATTGATTTAATTGCTATTAGCTATTCATTCAATTCCTGTCTGGCCAGTAGTGCTAACCCGTAATATCATTTTATCCCTGGACTGAACCACTTCAACTCTACGCAAGAAATTCTGCCCAAGCAGACCCACTTTTCCCTCCATACCTATGCCTACACTCAATCCCTTTACCAAAATACCGCCTACCTTGATATCTTGTTCCGATACAATTTCACCCAGGAATTTACCGCTAGCGCTTGAAAAACTTGCCAGCCTACCATTTGGCAAATTTGCAGCACGCGCTAACTCATAGCTTATAAAAACGATACTCGCCCCAGTATCAACCATAAAATCAACAGGATATCCATTGAGTTCCCCCCGAATATAATAATGCCCATCCCATGATCTAGGAATTACAACCTCATTGCCTGCCAAGCCATCTTGGATAATAGCAATTTTGGGTTTTTGCCAATTCTCAAAAAATAAATAAGCGACACTAAAAACAATTAACCAGATGATTAAAGCGGTAACATAGCCCCATGGAATATAACGACGCATTATAAAATTATCTATTTCTTAGATAGAGATAGCTCAGTCAAACAAAAAGACCCTAGAAAATCATGGAAATTAAATAAACCCATATTGTTAACTGGCATTTTATGTATTCATTGATCAGAAATATTACATTTTAAATCAAATTTATTACTTTCTTTTTTAATTGAGTATTTGTCTTACTCCATTTCCAAATCAAAAATGACGCGAAGGCGTGCCGCAGACAGTATAAATAATACGGCAAGGTGAAGCCGACAAAATCAGTTTTGATTTAGAAATGGAATTACCAGCTCTACTCTTGATTACCATGATATAAGTGAATGAGCCAAATGGCTTCATTCAAGGAAACACGGATGGTTAATTAGCAACCTTTTATTACTAGCTGAAAAATACGCTAAAATGTAGCCTTTGAACTTTTATCGGGAGCCTTTTAATGTCAATGGCAGACCGCGATGGAGTAATCTGGTTCGATGGAAAAATGGTTCCATGGCGAGATGCTACCACGCATGTACTTACTCACACTCTCCATTATGGAATGGGCGTATTCGAAGGTCTACGTGCTTATCAAACAAACAAGGGACCGGCCATTTTCCGTTTAGTTGAGCATACTGACCGCCTGTTTAATTCAGCGCATATCTTCAGAATGGCTATTCCTTTTGATAAAGCCACACTGATGCAAGCGCAAAAGGAAGTAGTGAAACAAAACCATCTTGAATCTGGGTATATTCGCCCTATCATCTTTTACGGTGCAGAAGCAATGGGTTTATCTGCCAAAAATTTATCCGTCCATGTCGCAATTGCAGCTTGGCCATGGGGGACTTATTTAGGGCCAGATAGCTTAGAAAATGGTATTCGTGTAAAAACTTCCTCGTTTAGCCGTCACCATGTAAATATTAATATGTGTCGTGCAAAATCAGCCGCAACCTACACCAATTCTATCTTGGCGCACCAGGAAGTTGCGCTGGATGGCTATCATGAAGCATTACTCCTTGATGTAGATGGGTATATTGCTGAAGGTTCGGGAGAAAATATTTTTATCATCAAACAGGGAAAGCTTTATACACCTGATCTGACCTCTTGCCTTGAAGGTATCACACGCAATTCAGTGATCGAGTTGGCACAAGAAATGAATATTCCTATAATCGAGAAACGCATTACCAGAGATGAAGTTTATTGCGCGGACGAAGCTTTCTTTACAGGGACTGCAGCAGAAGTTACCCCAATTCGAGAGCTTGATAATCGTATCATTGGTAATGGCAAGCGCGGCCCAATTACTCAGCAGTTGCAAGCTTTGTTTTTCGATTGTGTCAGCGGTAAAGCAACCCATCATACCGACTGGCTACACCATATTTAACCTAGTTTAATGGAACCATCCATGAATAAACAACCTACTACTCTTAATCAGCGACAAATAGAAATCACTGAGGAAGATTTACCTTTGCATTGCCCTACACCATCAATGCGACTATGGAATGCTCATCCACGTGTTTTCTTACCTATTGAAGCCACCGGTGAAGCACTATGCCCTTATTGCGGTACGCGCTATATCTTGAAAGGTGGAGTAAAAGCAGCGCATCATTAAATTAAACAATGAATCATATTCTCGATCAATAAATAACCGAAATGCTGGTGGTAAATTCCCAAAGATAATTTTATTCTGATCCATTTTTAACATCCTAGTAACAGACCATTACACTATGAGTAAAATTCTAAAAGAAATTTCTAAAGCATAGAATATAGAAGGTATCGTAGACATCGAGCTAACTGACAGTATAGTTGTTGAAATTACTGGTCACGCTATTTGCTCTGAAGCGCGCAACTAAATCTATGGTTGCGATAGGACAGGATTGCAGACTATTTAGCCCTTCCCTTGTTCGAGTATTGGCAGCAGGACTACAAGCGGCATTCAAGCTATTGAAGCAGGCATGGGTTCCATACTGATCCTCTTAATAAAGGCCGTGAAGTGATAAAGTTATTTTGCGAAGTGATGAAACCTTATCACAATATACTACGACTGTATGAGCCTGAATGAACCTAATACTAAGGGAAGGTTTCTTCTCGCGGAACGTTTAAGCCACCAGCCCAGCTATCAGATTAACAAAAAAGTTAAATGGGCTGCAATGGCGGGAATGCTTGATTTCCAAGATATTTTTTTCAATTGATCGTTGGCTGTTACAATGATCGAGTGTTTACACAACGAAAGTATATCAAACAGCAGCAACAGCTTGCTTTTTATGTTCTTGGTAACGAGCTGTATGCCGAATTGCATAATTTCTCAAAGAGCGCTTGGGGGAAGCAGTCCACGGTCACTAAAGAATCTCCCAAACAAGGCACGTGATAACCTCAGCACTGCATCACGGTTATCAACATTGCCCGCCATTATATTCATTCCCGGCAATTCTTCTTACTCATTGAGGGTTAAGTGTAGTTTGAACTCATAAAACCAAGCCATACTGTCCCCCCCCCCCCGAGCAACATACTCTGCCATTACGTTATGCGGATAGAATATAACGATGGTAAAACATAATGAGCTTGGTCGAGTCAATGAAGCTGATTCTGTTGCAGCGCGATTCAAATCCTTTACAAAAGTCGTCAATCGCACAAAAAATCGCTATAGTATCTATCTGAATCTGGCTCTGGCTCTGCCAGCAATGAAATATTCTTTTACAAAATTGCTTCCTCATAAGGAATTTAAGTTGGAATTAAGGTTCTTTTACAGCTTTTCTTATGCCGAACTCACATTAATTTTAAATAGATAAGAACTCTTAAACTCATTTAGTAAATTTTTTTGCCGCACCTACAGTTGCTTGTAAATCATTGGTCATGAATTCGCTGACAAGAAAGCCGTTTCTTTTTTATCGGATTATGAGAACAACCTCTAGATTATGCGCGACTCAATCAAATTTATCATCTCTGCAATAACACACCATCCGTTTAGTTAAACTTAATCATTTTCTTCTGACAAGCAGTATGCTACTAAAAAAGTATGGGAACTTGATTTGCGAGTAATTATCAAATTGCCATGAAATTTTACTACCTGATCATAGTCATACCATTACTTTTTCCTGCCAATATTTTCGCAGAAGACGATCTTCCAGATCTTGGTGACATATCACAAGCTACGATCACTCCTCGGCAAGAACGACAGCTCGGTTTAGAGATTATGCGACAAATTCGTGCAGATCCTAGCTATCTAAATGATGCCGAAATAGACGGCTATCTTAATAATCTAGGTAACAAGCTCATATCTTCATCAAATGAAGCAAAACCAGAGCAATCATTCGAGTTTTTTGCACTGCAGGATTCATCCATCAATGCATTCGCTTTACCAGGTGGATTTATGGGCTTCAATAGTGGACTGATTATCGCAGCACAAAGTGAATCTGAATTAGCGGGTGTTATGGCCCATGAAATTGCTCACGTCACTCAAAAACATTTAGCAAGGATGATTTCTGGACAGCAGCATATTGGACTCATTACGACTCTTGCTGCTCTCGCTATAGCTATCCTTGCTTCTCGCTCCAATCCTCAAGCAGGACAAGCAATACTCGCTACAGCACAGGCTGGAGCCATTCAATCCCGATTGAATTTTACACGTAACCATGAAAAGGAAGCGGATCGAATCGGTTTTAATATATTGCATAAAGCAGGATTTGATCCTCATGGGATGTCAGCTTTTTTTGAGCGCTTGCAAAATGCTGGGCGATATTATGAAAACGGTGCCCCATCTTATCTGAGAACGCACCCGCTCACTCATGAGCGTATAGCCGATATTGAGAATCGCGCACGAGAATTCCCTTACCGGCAAGTTCCCGGCAGTCTTGATTTCCACTTGGTTCGGGCTAAGTTAAAGGCCATTCTAGGAAATTCAACTGATACAGTAAAGGAATTTGATGCACGTATACAAGATAAGCGTTACGCAAATGAAATTGCAGAACGCTACGGCCTAATTTCTGCATTATTACGTGACAAGCAACCTAAGCGCGCAGATAAAGAATTAAATGAACTATACCGCATCATACACTCTGATCATTCTGTCAGCTTACTTAAGAATCATTCTTTGGGTAAGCCAATTCTAGTTGAAAGTGAATATTTACAGTCAGGAGCTATGATCGAAGCCCTTGCTGCACGAGTTAAACTGGCCAATAAACAAATTAAAGAGGCATTTAAAATTTACCAAACTGCATTAAATGTATATCCGCAAAATCGCGCCCTTATTTATGATTATACATTAGCTTTACTGAACCACCAAAATGCTCAGACTGCCCTTGAATTCCTCAATAAGCAGTCAAAAATCATTCCAGATAACATTAATTTCCATCGACTAGAAGCGCAATGTTATTCTGCTTTAGGGAACGATATGCTCCAACATCGCGCTCAGGCAGAAGTTTATATTCTAGAAGGAAAATATAAAGCTGCAATCGAGCAATTAGAGATTGCTTTACGTAAAGATAATGGTAATTTTTATCAATTATCCAGTGTAGAGGCACGTTTGAGACAGCTTAAGGAATTCGTTGCTGCTAATGAGAAAAAGTAGTAACCTCGATAAAACTTCCCTGCTAATACCTAAAATCAGCCATCAACTTATGATGATCCTATTTCATCATTTCATTGTTCAAATATGATCTGATTTGGCTCTCCCTAATGACCCACCTTAATCTCAAAAATAAGTTCATTGTTTTACTAATCATTTTAGTAGCTGGTGCAATTTATGGATATACCAATAAAAAGTTAGAATCGGAAAAAGATGAATATCGAACCAGAACTGTTGATCGTGGAGATATTGTTCAGATTATTTCAGCTAATGGCACAGTGACACCTCTTGAGCTTGTCAATATTGGAACACAAGTATCAGGCACTGTATCTAAAATATATGTAGATTTTAATGATCAGGTAAAAACAGGCCAAACATTGGCAGAACTTGATCCAGCCCTTCTCAAAGCTCAATTACAACAATCGCAGGCGAATTTTAAGAGTGCTCAGGCAACTTTAAAAAATGTAACAAGTAAAGTAACTCGTAGTCGCATTCTGTTACAAAAAGGATTTATTTCAAATGAAGCATTAGACGAAATTGAACAACAATTAGATATTGCACAAGCCCAAGTGGCGATCAGCAAAGCTAACGTAGAACGTGATCGTGCCAACCTAAATTACAGTGTCATTCGGTCACCGATCTCAGGAGTAGTAGTCGCACGTGATGTAAATGTTGGACAAACTGTTGCTGCTAGCTTCCAAACACCTATTCTGTTTCAGATCGCCCGTGATCTTCGGCAAATGCAAATCAATATTAGTGTTGCTGAAGCTGACATAGGCCAGATATACACTGATCAGAAAATTTCTTTTACAGTAGATGCGTTTCCGGAACGAGAATTTACAGCGCATGTTAAACAAATACGATTGAATCCTGCAATTCAGGAAAATGTTGTGACCTATAACGTAGTGGCAATGGTCATCAACGATGACGGTACATTGTTACCTGGTATGACAGCGAATGTTCGTTTCATAGTCAACCAAAAAAATGCTGCCCTTCGGGTACCTAATGCTGCACTTCGTTATAAGCCAAGAAATAAAATGCCTACCTCCAGCCTCTCCCCTGTTGGACGATCCCGTCATCCCCTCCTATACCGCCTCGAAAATAACGTACCTATACCCATAAATGTAATAACCGGAATTACAGATGGAAATTTCACTGAAATTATTTCGGATGATCTAACAGAAGGAGATAAGGTAATTATCAGTGATGCAACGAGCAAAAAGCAAAATGAAGCATCCATGAGCAATTTTAGATTCAGGATGTTCTAGTGTCAGGTCAAGACTGTACCCCAGATCAGCCATTGATTCGGGTGGAGAATCTGTGCAAAATTTACAAATTAGAGAGCCAAGCAAATCAGCCTATTCGCCATCAGGTGCTGTTTGATATCAATCTTGAAATCCGCTCTGGAGAATTCATTGCTATCATGGGGCAATCCGGTTCAGGAAAATCTACCTTGATGAATATACTGGGTTGCCTTGATGTGCCTACAAGCGGCAATTATTGGTTGGCTGGCCGCAATGTTGCATCCCTTTCCAACAATGAACTAGCACATGTGCGAAATTGTAGTATAGGCTTCGTATTCCAGGGCTTTAATTTACTCAAGCGCATAACAGCACTGGATAATGTAGCGATACCATTACTGTATGCAGGTATGAGCCGCAAAGAAAGCCGCAAACACGCATTAACATTATTACAACAGACAGGTTTGGGTCAGTTTACGTTACATTATCCCAATCAGCTTTCTGGAGGACAACAACAGCGAGTAGCAATCAGTCGAGCATTAATTAATCAACCACAGCTTATCCTGGCTGATGAACCAACTGGCAATCTTGATACACAAACCAGCCATGAAATCATGACATTATTCAAACAACTTAATGAGGATCAAGGCATATCGATTATTCTGGTTACGCATGAAGATGATATTGCCTCCTATTCAAATCGTCTCATTCGGCTAAAAGATGGCCGCATTATCCAAGATAAAAATAAATGCGTGTTTTAATTTATGGGCACCTCTAAAAATTCATATTACATCACAATACGTTGTTGTTCTCATAAAATGTTTTTTTATATATCAATCATATGTAGCGCCAACATTTGTTGTTCTCGCCTCGTTTTGTTTAGAACTCTGAATTTTTAGAGGTGCCATTATGTTATTTCATGATAATAAAATTTCAACTTCATCATGAACTTTCTGACCATTATCGGTGAAGCTTTCCATGCGCTGCGGGTCAATCGTTTGCGCACTGTGCTCACCATGCTTGGTATGATCATTGGTGTTGCGGCAGTTGTATTGATGTTATCAATCGGACAAGGTGCCCAAATCCATATTAACAACTCAATTGCTTCTATGGGGAGTCACCTTTTGCTGGTACTACCAGGCGCAACCTCCTCAGGCGGATTACGATTTGGAAGTGGAACTGTAAAAACACTGACTGTGGGTGATGCCCAAGCTATAGCAGAATTATCTTCAATTGAAGCAACTGCGCCCGTCGTTTCTGGAATCGCTCAACTTAACCATGGTCCAAATAACTGGAGCACAACGATAACAGGTACAACCCCAGACTATTTTTCTGTTGGTAATTGGTCCATAGAGAGTGGTGCAATATTTTCAGAAGTAGACTTACGCTCTGCAACCCGTGTTGCTGTCTTGGGAAAAGTAACTGCTGAGAATTTATTCGGAAATGAAGATCCTACTGGAAAAATATTTCGTATCGCTAACAAACCATTTCTGGTAGTGGGTGTTCTTACAACTAAAGGGCAGAGCCTTAGTGGGCGAGACCAAGATGACAATGTACTTATACCACTGACCACTGCTCAACGTCAAATTCTAGGCAACCAATTTCCTGGTTCAATTGGTCATATGCTAGTGCAAGGAAAATCCGCAGACATGATGGAAGAAGCAGAAATGGAAATTACTCGCTTACTGCAGCAACGCCATCGTATCTCTGACAGAAAGGAAAATGATTTTACTGTGCGGAACCTAACGGCCATAGCAAGTGTTGCAAGCACCACAGCAAAAGTAATGGCATGGATGCTAGGAGCTATTGCCTCCATCTCACTGTTGGTTGGCGGTATTGGCATCATGAATATCATGCTGGTATCAGTTACGGAACGTACCCGCGAAATCGGGATTCGTATGGCGATAGGTGCTAGCCACCGTGCAATTCTCATGCAATTCTTATTGGAAGCTATGATGATTTGTATTCTGGGCGGATTAACTGGTGCGGTGTTGGGAATCGGTGGCGCTTGGATGATAAGTCAGATTGTAGATATGCCCATCGTCATTACATTTAGCATGATTGGTTTAGCTTTTACCTTTGTAGCTATTATTGGCATATTCTTTGGTTTCTATCCTGCTAATAAAGCGGCTTCATTAAAGCCAGTGGAAGCTTTACGTTATGAGTAAAATTCTTCCAATAAATTACCATGCTGCTAGTAAGAGGTATTAATTGCTCTTTTCATCTTTTTGTTTTCAACTAACTTTCCCCCCCAAGGGATGGAGAATTAAACCCGCAGAGATCAAGAGCTAACGACATAATGCTGGGAGCGCTTGTTTGACGTATCGAGCATTCAGACACCTCTCGCTCCCCGATTCTGTGCCCTATAGGGTTACATTAACGTGAGTTCGACATAAGGATCACGCTACCACAGCTCTGGCAGAGCTTGAGGGAGTCTAATATTGAGCGAGGTTTTCTTCCCCCGAAAGGTGTAATTCCATTTCTATTTCATATACTCGGCGCGGTCACAATTGCGGATTTTAAAAATGCTGAAGCCATTAAATTATAAGGAGTTTTTTCGTTTATATTTTCCGCAACCATGACCGCGCGGAGTATAAGTACAATAATAGAAGTAGCTCATGAAAGGAATTATGGTGATGGCACGAGTAGCCAGTGGTAAAGAGGTGTTGGAACAAGCAAAGGATTGACTGGTTAATGCAAGAACAATAGAAGAATTAAGACAGGCACAGGCTGTAGTGCTACCTTTTGAGTTTGGCTTATCAATGAAGCGAACAGCTACCGCAACAGGTGTTTCAGTAGGCTGGGCGCGCCAGCTTCGAATGGGTCTCATCCGCAGTGGCGGTATACGTGCTACAGCCAAGCCCACCCGAGGTGGGCGCCGGCGCGAGAATCTTTCGCGTGAAGAAGAAGTTGCTTTTCTAGCATCCTTTATAGAAAAAGCATCGGCGGGAGGCATTTTGATTGGGAGCGAAATCAAGCAAGCATTGGATGCCCGCTTAAAGCGCAAGACATCGCTCGCAGCCACCTACAACCTGCTGCACCGTCATGGCTGGCGCAAGCTTGCTCCTGATAAGCGCCACCCCAAAGCAGACGTGCTCGCCCAGGATGAGTGAAAAAAAAACTTCGCGATACCCTCATAGAAATTGACCGGGCGTGGCAAGCAGAAGGGATACTTCGTCTGATGTTTCAGGATGAAGCTCGCTTTGGGCGTGTTTCCGATACACACCGATGTAGGTGCTCTCAACCTATCCGACCATTATGCCAGGCCAGGATTACCCGGGAATATGTCTATGCTTATGCTGCTGTCTCTGTCGCTGATGGTGAACTGGATACGCCTATCCTGCCTCAGGCTAATAGCCATTGCAGGCAGCTATTTCTGGATGAAGTAGCGTCCGTCATCCCAATGACCAGATTATCCTGGGACTCGATGGGGCAGGATGGCATCGTAGTCACGCTCTTAAACTTCCACATAATCTGCGCTTACTCATGTTGCCGCCCTATAGTTAATCCCATATAAATTGATTCAAATTTCATAAGCGGCAAAGAGCTGCTCGATGGAACAACCTTTCCTTTTTCTGATGGCTTTGGCCTGGGCCCATTTTGGCTCAATGTCATTAATGCCTGGGAAATAAGACGGTAGGTATTCAAGCGTATGCCCAGCATGGGTAATGGCGGTTTGGATATCCTGCCGTTTATGAAAGGTTGCGTTGTCCATGACAATCACGCAAGCGGGCAGAAGTTTAGGCAAAAAGTCCTGCGTTATCCACGCATAGAAAATGTCAGCGGTGATATCGGCTATGAACA
>NZ_FOUB01000182.1 GCF_900114745.1 Nitrosomonas communis
GGTTCTTCCGGAAATTGCGTACATAGGCTCAGTGGCAGATTAAAGAGATGATGGAAAAGTAGAGCAAGATAGATTGAAATAACCACTCATTTTTAATGATGGGGTTATTTTAAAATGTCGACGAGCTTGCTTTATCACGCTTTTGGCATAATAGGTTATTTTTATCAAAATACCCGTTATATTGCCAACGCCATAATGGTTGCGATAAGAGAGGATCAGTGGCGTCTAAGATGCCCCATTTGCCGAAGTCGCAAGGTATTGTGCCGAGGAAAAGTGATTCGTCGTTTTCGAACGATACCGATAGGTCAAAAGGCTGTCTATATTGATCTTCCAGTCCAGCGGGTACAATGTAGCAGGTGCCAGGCAGTACGCCAGGTAAAGGTACGGTTTGCCGATGAACGTAAAGGTTATACTCGTGTGTTTGAAAGATGGGTACTGGAGCTCTCCCGGCATATGACCATCCGGGCAGTAGCTCGTTACCTTGGAGTGAGCTGGGATCTGGTTAAGGAAATCCAAAAGTGCAGTCTGCAAAAGCGTTATCGATTGCCGAAATTAGCAAAAGTTAAACGTATCGCGATGGATGAAATCTATCAAGGCAAGAAACCGGGCTATTTAACCCTTGTTCTGGACCTTCACGTGGTGCTGTGATTTTTGTGGGCAAAGGGAAAGGCGCGGATGCGTTGATTCCATTCTGGAAGCGCTTAAAACGATCGGGTGCAAGCATTGAAGCGGTTGCAACCGATATGGGCCCAGCTTACATCAGTGCGGTACAGAGCCATATTCCAGAGATCACGCTGGTATTCGATCACTTTCATATCATCAAGCTGTTTAATGAAAAACTGACCAAGCTGCGCCGCGATTTGCAGCGAGAAGCAGAGAATGGGCTGGGTAAGCCCATTTTAAAAGGCATTCGTTGGTTGCTGCTCAAGCATCCTGACAATCTGGATGACGCGCGCAATGAGCGCCAACGTCTGGAGCAAGCACTTAAGCTCAATGAACCCTTGGCAACGGCTTATTATATGAAAGAAGAATTACGCAATATTTGGCATCAACCAGATAAAACTGCAGCGCAAAATGCGCTTGATGAGTGGGTAAAAAAGGCCGCTGCTTCTGATATCAACATGCTCAAGCAATTCTCTAAAACCATTGCCGCTCATCGCTCGGGTATCCTTGCCTATTTCGACCTCAATGGCTTATCAACTGGACCATTGGAAGGCATCAACAACAAGATTAAAACGCTACATAAAATGGCTTATGGCTTTAGAGATGTTGAATTCTTTAAGCTAAAAATTATGGCG
>NZ_FOUB01000060.1 GCF_900114745.1 Nitrosomonas communis
AATTCCTTTGTATAGTGTTTCCTAGGTTCCATTTCATCCTCCAATTAAGACTATTTTCTCTTAACTGGAGTGTCCGGGTCTATTAGACCATATCAAACATATCTTTTGTAAGCGTAACTACAAAAACAATCTCCCTCTCATCCACTTGAAGGATTAAGTGATACCCTGTCAGATAATTTAACCTCCTGATTCTCGACAGAAGATAAAGTTAATAATATTTCAATAAAAAATAAAAAGAAAATATGCTCCTTGTTAACTCCATAACGCGGCAACCAACTTACATAAGCTGTTGTTGGCGGTATGCATATTAATGATGGATAGATATCAAATGTATGCAACCGTGTTATTGCCGCTTAATTCTTCATCC
This sequence comes from Nitrosomonas communis, assembly GCF_900114745.1. Taxonomy (GTDB): domain Bacteria; phylum Pseudomonadota; class Gammaproteobacteria; order Burkholderiales; family Nitrosomonadaceae; genus Nitrosomonas; species Nitrosomonas communis_A. Next base: position 368 of record NZ_FOUB01000060.1, read on the forward strand.
CTTAATATTGCTCATGTCATAGAGCTTGGCTGATCTGATCTGTTATTTTGATATTTCTTAATTAAGAAGTACCCAAGAGAATGGATTCCGATCCAATTACTTTATTGTTTATTAATTCCTATATCCAGCCTAAATTATGAGCATAAATAATAATGTCATATTACTCATACTGATACTTTTTCTTCTATTGACTCATAGTTTTGCTTTTGCAGATCCGCCAAAGCCACCTCTTATCATATTAACGCAAGATCGCACCAAGATATCCATTGCTTGGTCTCCAGTTGCAAATGCCCATGGTTATCAGTTATTTTATGCGCCTTTTCCTTTTACCGGACTAGAAAGTATTAAAAATGTTGATATGGGTAGCGCCACCTCTGGCTCAATTGAGTTATGGGATGCTGCTGCCTTCATCGTTGCGGTAAAAGCACATAATGATGCAGGTACTAGCGATTATTCTAATATTGAACTATTTATACTTTCAAGAGCACCTTTACTTGATCCTGATGCATTACCGATTACGGGTAATTGGTATAAACCTCCTGTAGCAATCACTTGGCAATGGCAGCTGCTGAAAGGTACCTTAAAAGATGCATTGAAAGATACAACCAATGAGATCAGTGAAATCGATATAAATCATCCCGTTCAACTTTATGATATTGATCTATTTGATTCTCCCCCTTCCTTGATTAACAGGCTCAAAGCTTCTGGCAAGAAGGTCATCTGTTATTTCTCAGCAGGCACTTATGAGGATTTTAGAGAAGATAAAGATAAATTCAAGCCTGAGGAATTGGGGAACCCTTTACTCGATTGGCCAGATGAGCGATGGCTAGATATTCGTTCACAGAATGTAGCAGAGATCATGATTTCACGGCTTAATTTGGCTCTGCTAAAAGGCTGTGATGGCGTGGAACCCGATAATGTGGATGCCTATGACAATAATTCTGGCTTTGATTTAAGCGCCAAGGATCAGTTGGCATTTAATAAATTTATTGCCAATGAAGCTCATAAAAGAGGATTATCAGTTGCGCTTAAAAATAATATGAAACAAATTCCTGAATTAATCGATTATTTTGACTTTAGTATTAATGAGCAATGCCATGAGTTTAATGAGTGTGACATGCTGACCAGCTTTATTATAAACGGCAAGCCTGTGTTAAATGCAGAATATCAGCAGAGTTATATAGACAATTCAGCTGCACGCCAGGCGCTTTGCGATACTTCTAAGGGGGCTCAGTTCAGTACCTTGATTTTGTCAAAAGATTTAGATGATAGTCGGCGATTTAGCTGTTTTGAAAATAGATAATCAGTGCTGCCTTAGCCGGGATACAGCGGCGCTATCGGATTAGAGCTGCTGAAGGTGTATAGATATTGCAAAAAGCAATTTGTGCCTTAAGCTGTGAGATTGGGTGTCAATTTAGGTCTATGTCTTAAATTCACTATAATTTCCAGTAGACAAGATCTTACATGAGTACTACTTCAATTCTTCAATGGCTTCATCTCTTTGCCGGTTATTGAGGCAAATAATATAGGAAATAATTATCGAAATATGATAAGTCATTTTTACGGGGGAGGAGATATTTAACGCGAGATCAACATAAGGGTCACACTCTTACAACTGGAAGAGCTTGAGTAAGTATTATGCGAGGGTTTCTTCTTACGGAATGCATAAGCCAACAAATCAGCTAACAGATAAAAAAAAAGTCAAATGGACTGTGAAGGTGGCCATGTGAGTCGCCCCAAGTTTACAAGAGACTCTGTTTCTTGAGAGGTTAGATTGATGAAAAAAACAAATGAGATATTCACCGGAGATTCGTAAATGGGCTGTCCGGCTGGTGCATGAGCACCAAGGGGAATATGAATCACAATGGGCGGCACTGTAATTGATAGCATCGATGATAAGTTATAGTACTGAGACGCTGCGTAAATGGGTACGCCAGCCAAAAACAGATCAGGGTATTCAAGGCGGTTTATCAACTTCGGATCGTGAGCGACTCAAGGAATTGGAGCATGAGAATCGGGAACTAACTCACGCTAACGAAATACTGAGGAAGGCATCCGCTTAATTTGCCCAGGCGGAGCTCGACCGTCGGCCGAAATAGCAGTGGCGCTTGTCGATCAACACAGGGAGCAGTACGGGGTCGAGCCAATCTGTAGTAAAATTCAGATCGTTCCGTCGAGTTACTATGAGCACAAGGCACGAGAACGCGACCCTGACCGTCTACCCGATCGTACCAAACGGGATAGAGCGCTTGAACACGATATAAAGCGGGTATGGGAAAACAACACCAAAGTCTATGGTGTTAACAAAGTATGGCGGCAACTGATACGTGAAGGTATTCAGGTTGCCCGCTGTACTGTCGAGCGACTGATGAAGAAGCTTGGAATACAAGGTACCAGGCGCGGCAAAAAATACTGGGCGACAAGGGCAGATGTCTTGGCTGATCGTCCAACAAACAAGGTAAGCCAGCAATTTGTAGGGAAGCGCTCTAAACAGCTGGAAATATATCGAATATCATTTTTTCTGGCAGCGTGATCAGGATTTGTTTAGGTAGCTTTTATCCCAGATGTTTATGCAATAAGTTAGAAGCGATTAAGTAATTCCAATCCCAAATAAAAGGGTCAATAATTTATTGTATAAATATATTTATTTACAAGATATTACGTAACACTATAATTGCTCTTTCTAATGAGAATTAGAATAAGATGTCACTTTAAGTAATATTAATGAAGTGAAATTTACCGATTTGGAATGGGTTGTCTGATTCAATAATCGCCCGTTATTGGAGCCGATTGGAAATATTCCACCAGCTGAATTTGAGATGGCATATTAATACCAATTGAAGAAATTAGCTAATGCTGCCTGACTTAAACTAAATAATTCCCTTAAAAATCGAGACCTTTGATTATCCCTCTCAGTCTTCTAAATCATCATCGTTTTTTCATTATGGTTAACGATGAAACAAAACTATCTTCTATCTTTCAGTCAATCAGGTTAGCTGCCTCAGCTGGCGTGAAAGATATAACCATAAGCTCATGATTTGCATGCCATAAATGTATGCGTTTGCAGTATTGATTTGGCATTTTAATTCTCATAGCATAATCATAAATAAAGCTGGATTATTAATTAATTAGATCGGTGTATACCTTTCTTTTAAGGCAAATTTCAATCCGCTTTATTTTAATTGATCTATTCGGCAAGCAAGGTTTAAAGAGGCCAACTATTTATTAGAGTTGCCACTATTTCTAAGGCTTCACTATAACTTAGTTGGGTTGTTAAAACACTGTTTTACTGGATAGACATTGTTGAGAAACAGGATGTAATTTTTCTTTTTAAGAATTCTTTGATCTTATGAATTCCACTCATTAAAAGGAGACAATCATGAGTGCTAGTAACGAACAGCAAAAAGAATATGATGCACAAGGATATGATCAAAAAGGATATGATCGTCCAGGATATGATGAAAAAGGATATGATCGTCCAGGGTATGATGAAAAAGGATATGATCGTCCAGGGTATGATCGACCTGGATATGATAGAGAAGGATATGATCGTCCAGGATATGATCGTCCAGGGTATGATAGAGAAGGATATGATCGCGAGGGATATGACCGAAAAGGATACGATCGAGAAGGATATGATCGGCAAGGAAAAGATTGTCAAGGAAATGATCGCCAGGGAAATGATAGTCATAAAGATGGTGGGTCTGGCGGTAAAGAGCATAGCAGTAAAGACCATGGTGGAAAAGAGCATGGCGATAAAGACCATGGCGGAAAAGACCAAGATAGCCATGGCCATGGTGATAACGATCATGGCGATAAAGACCAAAGTGGTAAAGACTATGGTGATAAAGGCCAAAACGATAATAGCCAAAACAGTAATAACCAAGGCGATAAAGATCATGGTGATAAAGACCATGGCCATAAATATAAACATGTCGATGCACGTCCAGGCGACGCTTGCCGTGGTGAAGACGGTGCCGAAAATTTTGTCTTTCATGATAAGGGGCACTGGAATATTGACAACTATAATGGGCAGGAAGGCGATATGCTCGATTTCACTGAGTATGGTTTAACTCGTGAAGAGATCGCTAGTTATGTTACGAATGTCACCATTGAGGCTAATACCTTCATCGTCAACTTTGGCGATAATGTATCGATTACGCTGGTAGGTCAACCGCCCACCTGGGATAACGTTATTGCTGCAGAAGTTTAAAAGCGTATTAAAAAGGGGGAGTCTTTCTCCCTCTTTTTAATGTTGAGAATCTTGTCGTAGTAAAGTGAATATAAGGTTACTCTGGCCTAAGGCTTATGAGTCAATTCATAATAATGAGATAGCTAAATTACCTAATTCTTATATACTCAATATAAAAAAGTTATAAAAAGAATTTGAATTCCCTTGAAGGGCACTTAAAAAAACTAAGAAGCTGTCTGGAAAAATAATTTCAATTAAAATCAATAATTTTTTATAACAAGTTAAGAAATGTCATACAAAACGGGTATAAATGATGAGGAATGGAATTTGATAAAAAAGAGTTTGATCCTATCAGTAAACGCGGCAATAGCCATAAACATAGCAAAAGAACCATTGTGAATGCCATCCTGTATGTTGTCAAAGGCGGTATTCAGTGGCGGCTGATGCCGATGATTTTCCTCCCTGGCAGACTGTTTACGATCATTTTAGTCGTTGGAACAAGCGTGGTGTCTGGGAGAAATGCCTGGATCGGTTGACGATCTTTTGTCGCCAAAAAGCTGGACGCTGTGCTGTTCCCAGTTATGGCATCATTGATGCCCAAAGTGTGAAAACCCAGTATGCCAGCGAAGAACGAGGCATTGATGGTGGCAAAAAAATTAAAGGTCACAAACGGCATGTCGTAGTAGACATTCTTGGCAATTTACTCCATGTCAAAGTTCATGCTGCCAATATGAGCGATACCAAAAGCGCTTGTATAGTGTTGGAAAGCGTTATCGATAAATGCCCTTCACTCAAAGCATTCTCAGGGGATGCCGGCTACCGAGGTACAGCAGTTGATTTCGCAGCTAGTAGACTAGGTCTGAGTTTACACATTTCAGAAAAAATCGAAGGTAAATGGGCTGTTTTGCCAAAGCGGTGGGTAGCCGAACGTACGTTTTCCTGGCTAGGTAACTTCCGACGTTTATCCAAGGATTTCGAAATCTTGACTGGGACTGCTGTAAATATGATGCGTATCGCCATGATGAAAATAACACTTGCAAAATGCGTCTAGTGTTTTGCCAGACAGCTTCTAAAGTTTCGGAGTTCATTTTCTTCCATAAACTAGAAACGATATAAGCGCTGAGTGACACCACCTGTCATTCTCTCTAGCTTAGTAAATTAATGAATTCTGGTGTTAACGGCAACAGTTCATCGATACGATTATTGGGCCAGGCGGGAAGTTTGATGAGCGTATCTTTAAGCTATGCAGATGGGTCCAGTTCATTGAGTTGAGGAGCGGTACCGAACATAGTTTGGATGGCGGCAGCGCGTTGGCTGGCGCGTTCTTAGCCGGTAGTCATTTCTTCTTGCTTAATCAAATAGACTAATGCTTTGGCGCAGTCACCGCCATAGGGAGCTTGGGTGCGGGTTGATAGCCACCACTCATGCAGTATATCGAGGGCGGGCAAGCTTTTTTCTGCCGTATTTATTGGCAATCTTCGATCGACAGATGTTTGCCTTCAGCTTCAATGTCATACAGACTCCACAAAACTCAGCATACCTCATCCTCAGTTGAGATTTTATTAATTAATAGCTGGGGGCCAATGCCATTCTTGGTTTCAAACTAAAAACGGTAACTGCTCCTCAGTTACCGTAAATAAGTAACCTCTGCATAACTGACTTTTAAATAATAAATTATATACAGAGAGCAACTCTAAAAACACAGTTATGCAGAGGTCTCAGAGATGATTATTACAATTTACTCAAGCGGTGGGCAGCTAAAGCGAAATGAATCGTCCAGCTCCAAGGGAAGGTATATAGTGCTCAAACCAAGCGCCCTGGATTGAGCACACACTTTATCCTGCTTGGTTGCCCGATATTCGACATTAAACACTGCTTTGCCTTGATCAATAAAAGGTGTTAGTGCATCACATTCACTATACCGATGACATTCTTCATTAATTGCAAAATCAAAGTCGCCTATTAAATCATTGATCTGTTCCAAATCATTCTTCAATCCCACCTTGAGTCCTACCAAGTGGGCTGTCATGGCTAAAAATCGATTGTAATCGATTTGATCTTGATATGTCAGTGGAAAACCAGTTCTGTTGCTATAGCCATCCACATTATCTGGTTCTACGGCATCACACCCTTTACTTCTAGCCAGGCCTATTCTAATCGCCATAATGCTCCTCACCTCATTGCTGCGTATATCCAGCCACCGCTCACCGGCCCATCCATTCTTTCTACCCAGAACATTTTCCGGAAATTGATCCGCATCTTCTCGCCAGTTCTCCCAACTGCCAGCGCTGAAATAACAGACCACTGCGATACCTTTTGCATGCAGATCGTCAATCAGACTCTGTGGGGAATCAAACAAATCAATGTCATATACCGCCGCCTCGTAAGATGGGTTATTCGTACCCTGAAGCTGGTATTGCCAAGACTTAGATGGAGTCGAAAATGGATTAATTATTCCTGGAAATATACCTTTTGGATGCAAATCGTCAATTAGACTCTGTACTTTTGCATGCATATCTCCAATTAGACTCTGTGCTTTTGCATGCAGACTCTGTGCTTTTGCATGCAAATCGTCAATTAGACTTTGTGGAGAATCAAACAAATCGCTGTCATATACCGCCGCCTCGTAAGATGGATTAACAGTATCCTGCAGCTGGTATTGCCAAGGTTTAGATGGAGTCGGAAAAGGATTAATTGTTTGTGCAAATAAGTTTGTCGGTATAATCAGCAAAAAAATAAAGTTTAATTTTTCCATGAATAGTCCTATGTCATAATTACAATGGAATATTCATGTTATGAGTTTATGGAGAATATAATGCATTGAGAAGAAGCGATTTTTATATCTATTTAAAAAAAATTAAATATAAAAATATACAAATATTGTAAAGTTAAGGCTAATACGACACCTAAAGCACTAAAGCGAGACTGAAGTAGTAAGAAGATTTCAGTAAATACAGCAGTAAATACAGCAGTAAATACAGCCGTGTATCTCGTCAGCACAAGTTGGACAAAATAGCGTGATTGCGTAAGAGATAGTTTTGGTTCATCGTAACTTAAAAGGAAACGATGATGACAGAGGAGACCAATCAAAACCGCAGTGTTGAGAAAACCGTACGCGATATACGCCGTGCTACCCGCCGTAATTATTCAGCAGAAGAAAAGATCCGGATCGTGCTGGAAGGTCTACGAGGCGAAGACAGTATTGCAGAGCTATGTCGTCGGGAAGGCATCAATACCAATATCTATTACCGCTGGTCAAAGGAATTTTTGGAAGCGGGGAAGAAGCGATTAGCTGGAGATATTGCCCGCGCAGCGACGTCCGATGAAGTTAGGAACCTGCGTACCGAAACCCGGTTACTTAAAGAAACCGTGGCGGAACTGTTAATGGAAAACCGCCTGCTTAAAAAAAGTATGACCAGGGATGGGGAGGACGGTATATGAAATATTCTGCTTCCGAAAAATTCGAGATCATTAGTCTGGTTGAACAATCCAATTTATCAGTACGTCAAACATTGCTGCAGCTGGGTATGCGCAAATCCACTTTCTACCATTGGCTGAAGCGCTATCAATCAGAGGGCATAGATGGATTAGAAGATCAAAAACCCAGACCCAGATTGGTATGGAATAAATTGCCGGAAGATCAGAAAGCAGCAATGATTAGACTTGCTTTAGATAAACCTGAGCTATCACCGCGAGAATTAGCCGTAACGTATATTGATGAACAATCCAGCTTTGTATCGGAATCGACAGTCTATCGGCTGCTGAAAGCCCATGATCTGATCACAAGTCCAACCTACATTCTCATACAGGCAAAAGACAAGTTTCAGCATCCAACAACACGAGTCAATGAAATGTGGCAGACTGATTTCACCTATTTCAAAATAACCGGTTGGGGATGGTATTACTTATCGACTGTGCTGGATGATGGCTCGCGATTTATCATTGCCTGGCGGCTTTGTGCCACTATGAATGCTCGTGATGTATCAGACACGTTAGATGATGCACTACGCTTTACAGGACTCGACCGGATCAAGGTTAAACATAAGCCGCGGTTATTGAGTGACAATGGCGCCAGTTATATATCAAGTGAGTTGGCGCATTATCTTGAAAATCAGAATATGAGTCACACACGTGGCAAACCATTTCATCCGCAAACTCAAGGCAAAATCGAACGCTGGCATCGTTCATTGAAAAATCAGATTCTACTGGAAAACTATTATTTCCCAGGTGAACTGGAAGATCGCATCCGACAGTTTATCGATTACTACAACCATGAGCGCTATCACGAGTCACTCAATAATCTAACACCGGCTGATGTTTTTTATGGCCGGGGTCACTCTATTTTGAATGAACGTGAAAAAATAAAACACCGTACCTTAGCTTTGCGACGCCACTTGTTTTATGCTAACAAATCTATCAACCCACTATCAATGAGCTAAAGCATCCCTTAATTCAACCACCCATTAGGCCACATTGCTTTGACGACGTACAAGCAATGATAGGCAGTAGCGTTAGAACCAAATATAGGTACGACGATTCTTTTTCCCGTTCTACTACTGGTCCGGCTTATCACAAAGCGCAAGTGAGCAAATTTCAACCGAAACATAAATTAAATAATCGGTATGCGGTAGAAGAGGAAAATATTTCCAAAATAAAACGGAGCTAGATTCTACCCAAATAATGATTAGTAGAGCATCTCACAGGGCGCTCGCTTGCAGGTTGTGTAGGGATTGTGAGTACCGGTCGGAAGTTGTTCCTCGATTTATCCCATCCCTTATCTTTCTCAAATGTCATATTAAAGTTATGGAGTTTTTAGACCGTTTAAATTGTTGCACCCCGACTGCTGTATCGGTCTATTAAATAAGCGATCGCTTAGACCATGCCCCAGGAGGGGGTGCATCCTGAAGGAAGTTATAAGATGTGGTAAGTTAACTTAACTTAACCCAAACTTGCTACTCACCAAATTAAACATAATAGAATATTTAAAGCATTAACCTTTTTTCGTCAGTTGAGATTTATTTGATAAACCGCCAGGCGCCAATACTATTCTTGATTTCAGACGAAAAAACGGTAACTGCTCCTCAGTCAGAGTAAATAAGCGACCTTTGCATACCTGGCTTTTTGGATAATTTATTATTTTTAGTTATTGATTTTATGAGTTACACATACCGAGAAAAACTCTAAAAATACATTTATGTGGATGTCTCCTGGTTTAATTATTGTTAGTCCAAACTTTCAAAGCTTAGGAATGATAAATGAACTGAGAAGCGCCCGGTGAGTAGAGAGGACAACCCACCGGGTTGCAAAGGATTCTGATAAGTATCAATACAGCGAAAATTTGAATTACCTTGATACAAACCCTTTATCGGGTAGGCAGGAAAAGCTTTAGCCTATTTTTGTAGCACTCGAAACAAGCTTTACCTATACTCAAGATAGGGATGTTATCCACAGCATTATCCCCGGGAAATGTGGAAAAATCTTGATACCTTCATTCATCTTGATGATGTAATTCCAACCCACATTAATGTAAGAATGCTCTAATCTACTGTCACTTGACCTGTAAGTCATTTTTGACAGACTTTACGCCCTTAACCAAACGCGCAACTTCGCCCGCTCTATCAATGTCGGCCCGGGAACTGACGAAGCCGCTCAGTTGACCGACACCTTTTGAAGTTTCTACTTTAATTTCAGAAGATTTCAGGGTAAGCTCATCGTATATATCCTTTTTGACCTTTGCAGTAATAACTGAATCATCAACATGTTGTCCAACTGTCTCTGCCATTGACATTGATGTGCCACCCAAGAAAAAAAACATTAGAACAATTAAAAAGAAATTAAAAAAACGGTTATTTTGTTGTTTCATGGTAAAGCCCTCCTAAATGATTGATGGAACTAAAACACATCTATTGATATTTTTAGATTAAAAGAGTCGGTTTACACATGCTCATCTACATTTTTTAGAGGTATAGACAACATTATAAGTTCATGCATAAGCATTGAGCTTAACGCACCACACCACTTACGCACCCCGCTGCTTTCCTGACCATTGTCCACTTTGAGTTGAATGTGTGTCATCACGACCTGCTTTTCCTTGGGGATGGCCTGCAACCAGCCCTCCAAGCCATCCACGATGAAGTGACTAGTCTTGAAGGAGCTCCCAAACGTCAGATGCAATTGCCCACTACCATAATGTGTACTTTTGGTATCTCGCAAGCCTTCCTCAATTTGCATTCGGCTTAGCTAATAATCCACGATCTGCACTGCAGAAAGCACTTTTAGCGAGGGCGATACTACCAGAAGCCAAGGCTCTTTTTCGCGTTCCGCATGTTTACGACCGGCACTGGATTTGCTTGAATGATACTGGGCGGTCAGCTGTTTACGACCTTTAGCGGGCCGGTAAAAGTCACCAGCTCACCGTTTAGTGGATGGCTACGTACCCAACGGGCCCATCCTAAGCATTTGTGTGTTCGGGTAGCTTCAGTGTAGAGTGACCTTGCCGCCAGCCAACCGTTAGGCTGGTTGACCCCAAGGCACTAAACTACCACCTACTGAAATTAGTGGGTTAGCGCATATTGGGGGCAGACGACTAAAGTCGTCTGCCCCCACCAAGCTACACGTGCATAAGTCAACACATTTAAAACCAAAGTCCCTGTCTAAAAAGGCGGTGGTTTGTACCAAGTTTATGGAAATCAATTTATATGGGATAAGATATAGTGTTCGAGAACCACTACACTAACCTGTTACACTATCAAATCGACTTAAGGTATTCAACCAGATCTGCCTTTTCTTCCTTTGTCAAATTCAGGCTGAAATGTTTGTCGTAGTGATTGACCACCGCAAGGAGGTCGGCTGCACTCCCATCACGAAAATAGGGTGGATGCTGCTGAAGTCCTCGTAATGGCGTTGTTCGGTATTTCTTCGTGGCCGATCTATTAGCATACGCCGGGTCCGCACCCACTTCGGCTGGATCATGCACGAATGGTTCTTGCTGATTTGGACCACTTAGCACGTCAGTAAAATGCGGGGGCTGATGGCAAGTGGCGCAGTTGGCCTTGTTACTGAACAAATGCTTGCCTCGCTGAGCGGCTACTCGATCAAAGCTTCCTGTTTCAGGTTTTGGCGTCTTCAGGCTCAATTGATAGTCAAGCAAGGCGGGCAGCTTTGATGCAACCAGATCCGGGGTCTGCACAATAGTGATGCCGATGCGTGGATCGATGAAAGTCCCTTTACCCCCCATTTGCCCTATGCCTACATAGCTGTTCCAATAGGAGATAGGCCCATCTGCGGTATAGGTCTCAAAGCCAACCCCCTTCAATCCATAAACCGGTGGGATGACAACCGGCAGCGACGGGCTATTGAGCGGAATAATGTTGATACCGTCAAAATAGTGGCGGCGCGGATCGAATTTACCCGGACCCCAAGCCTTAAACTCTGCTTTAGTCGCATCATCCAATATCGGGGACAGAGCCATGATCGCACCGACATTCAAGTCAGTGTTGACCCACCCATCGAGTCGCTTGCCAATGCCCGGTGCGAGCGAATTGTCGACGGACGAATGGCACAGTGCACAGGTTACGCCAATGGTAGCCAGACGACCTACTTCATCCACGCTGCCTTTCACCCCAACGACCGCATTTAAACGTAACAACTCAACCGTTACCTCTGGCTTTTTGAGATCAACCTGACCAGCCTGAAGCGCAGCGACAAGCTCTTTCGGTAAGGCATCGACATCTACCTTGAGACCGACCGCTAACGCAGTGGCAGCATCGACTGTCGCAATGACCTCGTGCAGCCGTAACACGTCGGTCCACAATTGCTCACTGCCAAAGGTATCAAAGCGGAAAATCGCTTGCCCTTCGCGCTGCCTTTGTTCTGCAGTGTTAGAGACATTTATTTTTTCTCTATCCGCCCAACTAGATAAAGAAAATCCAAGGATAAAGCAGGTCATGAATATGATAAATGTCGTTGATACTAACTTGAATTTCATTATTATTTTTCCTTTTCAGCAAGTTAACCAATCATCTTACTTATGCCATGGATGAAGCTCTCTTTTTCAGTCTTGGCCATGCGCCGCAATAGTGATACAGAAAAAAACGATCAATTTTTATGTTACAAGTTACGGTGAAAATAGATTCATTTTCTATCAGAGTAGAGTTCTTATCGAATAGGCATACCATGATTTCAGCAATAAACCATCAAAAGGTTGTTTTTGGCTAGAGTCTAAGGATCCATTTCTTACTCCTCTCGTTATGCCAGGACGAATCCAGAATTCAAGTAGGCAATTGTCATAGTAAATAAATACGGCTTAAGCTGCTTAATGCTTATTAATTTTCATCTTCTACCGCATACCGATCATTTAATTTATGTTTCGGTTGAAATTTGCTCACTTGCGCTTTGTGATAAGCCGGACCAGTAGTAGAACGGGAAAAAGAATCGTCGTACCTATATTTGGTTCTAACGCTACTGCCTATCATTGCTTTATTTTTCTTGACATCCTGGTTAAATGGATTAGTTGGTCTCACGCTGTCTCCTCCGTTTAAGCAAAATAATTCCAAATAATTAACAAGATGATCGTAGTGACACATCACTACACTAGAGTGATATTTGATAAAAAAATAGAAGAGAATTAAATACGTACAAATAAGTAAAGGAGAACCCTTATATTCTTTCTGTCATAAAAGCTATAAGGATGAATAAACTTTAAATGAACCAGTAATTTTCAACAAAATTATAGATAATCTCATATAAAAAGATAAAATTACATAGGTGGTAAAGAGCTGCTCGGTAGAACAGCTTTCTTTTTTCTGATGGCTTTGGCCTGAGCCCATTTTGGCTCAGTGTCATTAAAGTCTGTGGAATAAGACGGCTGATATTCAAGCGTATGCCCGGTATTGGAGAAGGTGATTTTGCTATCCTGCCGTTTGTGATATATCGGGTTGTTTCCTTCGCCTACCAATGCTGAAAATAAACCGCTTGATTAGTCCGCGCGTAATTCATTGATTCTTATACTTTAAAAAATATGCACTTGTGGACTTCGCACTTGAATGACGGGTAGGGGTATAGAGAATAATGGGGCAAAGAGAGAAAAAGTGAGCAGATTTGTCGGGATTTATGCAATCTCGAAATCCACAAGAATCCGCACGAACCCGCGCAAACACGCAAGAGTAAGCACAAAAAAACCAACCGGATAAAGGGTTGGTTTTCGGTATTGGTGGTGGAATAGGGAACCGAACCCGCGTTCGTTTTCCGATTCAGATAGTAATACTTTTGTCTTGAGGACGTGTATTCGATGATTTCGCCGAATTTGTTTAACCATATATAGTGCTTGGCCGAAAATTCCCAAACCCAATAAAGAACAAAAGGTTGCGCCTGATTTCAAAAATGAAGATTACTAGGAATTTGAGTAAAACCAGCGCAATTCAATTAATCAACCTCACTCTGCCTCAATCTTTTAGAAATCTTCGTTTCTTAAATTAAATGCAACCCACTGTTTATTATAGGAATAAAGGGTTTTCGGGTAGACGCTATATAGCAAGGCTCAAATAAATTGATTTCGATCTATAAATGACTTATTTATCTTCATTATCTGCTAGTGTGTTCACTAAAGCTTAACCCCATTGAGCACAAATGGGCAAAAGCCAAAGCAATCAGAAAACAACAAAACCAAACCGTTGAGCGTCTCTTCAAAATTGAACCATTTTATGTGACGTAGGCTATATAAACATAATTATCTGCTTATGCTATACATCTAATTACCATATTTTTATTATGCTTTTAAGCAAAACCAGATGCTTTTGTAATCGTTCAGCAGAATATTTGACTAAATATCCGTTTTGCATATAATAAACCTTAGTTAAAGAGAGAGTTTATTTTTCCTATAGATCACTCAAGGAGGTTCGCTGTATGGCAGCACCAGACGAGGTAGATCCCTCCGCCGATCCCCTGATCGGCGTGATTGTTATGTGGGGCAGTGACAGCCTTCCGGACGGATGGGTCTTCTGCGACGGTCGCACGCTGTTGTCCGCGGACTACCCGCATATCACCGGCGACTGTGCAAAGCCATTTCACGTCGATGCCAACGGAATGGTACGTGTGCCCGACATGCGGGGGCTGTTCGTCAGAGGGGTGGACGATCGGACGGGCACCACAGAAGGGGATCCCGACGCAGCATCGCGCGTCGACATGTTCGATCCGACCCTGCCGGCTCCCCACGCACCGTATTCGGTCCAGCTGAGTACCTTCGCGTCCCACACCCACGAGTACCAGACAGCTCCTGTGGCCTGCTCAGCGGAAGTGATATCGACGTTCAAGTTTTCGACGAGCGATAGTGGGGACTTCCCTGTATATCTATATCTATTTACCAGTTCAGTTACGGATGCTCAGGATGGCGCGAAGGAGACTCGTCCGCTCAATATGTATCTGCGCTACATCATCTGCGTCGGCAGCAAGCTGCCGACGCCAGCCTTGGCGGATCCCACGCCGCTGGGACTGATTGCGCTGTGGGGCGCGAACCAGCCGCCGCCAGGTTGGCAGCTCTGCAAAGGGACTTCATACGATGCGTATGATCTCGGTGAGGAAATCACGATTCCGGATTTACGCGGGCAGTTCATTCGTGGCGCCGGTCAGACTGGCCGCAGTGTCGGTTCGACCCAGCCGGATGCGTTCCAAGCACATCAGCATACCTATACGCAGTTCCCCGGGACGTTTACCGCGGGATTGCCGATGGCGCAGTACCTTGGAGGTGATTGTTACCATGAGGCTAGTGGACGTACCGGAAAAACCGGCGGTTCCACCGAGACCCGACCAGTTAACGCCGCGTTTCACTACATAATCAAGTGCGCGCGTGGCGTCCCGTCGAAATCCAGCCTGCCAATCGGAGCCATCGTGATGTGGTCTGGAAACAAGGGGGTTCCGGTTGGTTGGGAAGTGTGTAGCGGAATGAAGCTTGAGGATCCGATGTACAAGGATCTTCAGGCGATACTTCAGTCGAACTTCAATCCGGCCAGGACGCGCTACGACCCCAGCGGCGGTCCGTGTTTCCTACCTGATTTGACAGGCAGATTCGTTCGTGGCATCGACGACTCCGGACAAAATAGAGACCCGGATAACGCTGCGCGCACCAACCTCGACGGCAAGGCCACCCTCGGCCCGGTATTGGGTTCCGTGCAACCTGGTGCCGTGGCGGCCCACTCGCACTCGGTTTCCTCTTTTCCAGGGGAGGAATCTTTGGAAGGGCTAGTTTTTGGGTCATACGAAGACGGGTTCCGAGGCTGGAACTCCCGCAAGGGAGTTTCCACGCAACCCGAAGGGCAGGGAGAAACGCGGCCTCGCAATACCGCGCTCGTGTTCATCATCAAATACAGCGAATACTCGGAGGAGGCTAGACCATGATTAACGCCGGCGATCTGCATAGCGCTACCTGTACGCGTGAGCTGAAAAAGGAAAATCCGAAGTCGGCTGTCGCGACGGACGCCATTGCCGCAATTGAGGCTCCGCCTAGCACGGTACCGATGCTGGGTCGGGTCGTGGGGCAGTATAGTGTCACCCGCTACGTCGATACACGCAATCTCGATGCGCTGCCCTCGTTCCTGGTGACGTGCCTTCAACGCTTCGTCATGTATCCGCAAGAATCGTTCGACTTCGGGAAGACGCCGGCCGCCTATAATAATTACTTAGCGATCATGGAGGTGAACCTGCGGCCCTTGGTGCCGGAAGGCACCGAGATCCGGCTACTCGATTACTGGCCACGCACGCTCAACGCCGCGGTTACCACCGATATCAGCGAAACCGGCAGCAATGAGTCCAACATACTGCGACAGCACACATCGGGTTCATCAACTTCCACCACCAACAGCTTTGGTGTCAACCTCGCTCTAACTGCAGGAGCAACGCCGGAAGGACCGAGCGGCTCGGGCACGCTCGGTGGCAACTTCGAGCACTCCAGCACACGCGGGACCAGCGTAGAAGACACGCTTGGCTCGTCCGTGTCGCGCGGCGTCCAACTGACTGGAGCCGCTAGCATGACCATTAAGGACTGGGCGTCTTACGCGACAATCATTCAGCCTTCCGATAGTAAAGCTCCATCGCTGCGCTGGATATGGGGGCAGGAGTATCCTTGGGACTTGTTCCTGTACCGTGCGACTGAGGCGGACAACAGCGTCCATCTGCCGAAGTTCCTGAGCGATCGGCTCGGTGATGTAGATGCGGGGTGGGTGGCGCCGCCATCGCAACTGTCGATGTTCGGCCAGGACCTCATTGCGCATGCGACTTGGCAGGTCATTCCACCAGAGAATTCAATTGATCCACCCATTCTGAGCTTTGATCTTGATGGCCACATCGGCCTGGGCAGTCATTCGATCGGGGATCCGCCGCCGAAATCGGAGGCAGCGGCGCAGCAACAGAAGGATGCGGCGCCAGCCAAAATCGTCAAGGCATCGCTCAATACACTTCCTTATAGCATCAAGCCACTCGCATCGCAGTCTCAAGTGGAACCACAAGAGGAGCTAGAGGAAAAGGCATGCGCGTTGCTTGACACACCGTTAGACCTAGAATTGCTCGCACTTGACGCCATCGGCGGTCCTGGCACCAATAATGGCGCCGCCCTGGGCTTTTCGCCCGACGTAATCGCTCGCCGTCCCGTTACACCGAATGGCGCAATTAAGATGGTGTCGCCGACAAACACACTAGCCCTTCGCGGCGCAGGGTTCCTGTTGCCCGCTCTGGACACTCCGCTGAAGGCGAATGTGTGTGCGGGTGGTATCGCAACGTTGAACCTGTTCTTCAAGGTGGCCGATATCGAGGACGAGTACTCGTTGATCTTCAAGCATTGGAAGGCTGACGAAGCAGGATGCCTGCTGACCATTGATATCAATGGACTGATCACCGTGACACGTCTGGTTGATGATCGCGAGGGCGAAGGAGGAAGCAGCAACGTAACAGAGATCGTCCTACGCTCGACCGATTTCACGTCGATTGACTACCACGACTATCTACGGCTTGGGCTCAACCAAATCACTATCAAGATTACCGAAGCACCACCGAAGCATTCGGACCCGGACGATCCGGCGCCACCTTGCAATTATGTTCTGCGCGCGTTGGCGGTTGCATAGGTCACCGCAACATGCCAAAAGGGTTAAAAAAACCAAAAAAGCCAAAAACGCTAAAACCGTTAAAACCGTTAAAACCGCTAAAACCGCCAGCAAAGCCAAAGATTGACCCCGACGACAATGTCGTCCGTTTCTCGAGGCACTTTCTTCGTCAGAGGGCACGCGGCATTGATCCGCGCCCTCCGTCTAGCAACGAAGAGGAGACGCCCTTCGGCAAGGTGAACTTCGAGGTGTCCGGCGTGCGGTATCCTAAACCAGAGATCAGTGTGAGTGGCAGGCCAGTGTCACTGATCATAATGAACAATAAGAACAATAAGAACAATAAGCCCAAATACGTGGATCTGATCCCTCATATTTCGAATCGAGTCGCCGAAGCCGTGCTCACCGAACTCATTCGTGAGTTGCCGAATCCAACCACTAAAGAACGGGCGGCTTATTTGAAATCGCACCCATCTCCATTGAACACCAAAGACTGGTCTGACGATGAGAAAAACGCGGCGGCGATATTGTATGCGCTAACCAAGTACTCTGAAGAACAACGCACCCATGCGGGAAAACAGATACGCGGCGGTCTGCGAGAAATTGCAGAGAAGAGATCTACGGCCAAAGAGATGTTCAGAAAAATAAACCCATTGATCCCTCAGACCAAGGAAGTCGATACCTTACGGAAGCTCTTTGACGCCTGGCTTAGATTTTTTGATGAAAAGCCGCGACAAGGTTCAAAAATCATACAGGAAACTCCTTCTTTATCAGAATCCTCAGAGCTAGAAGATGAACAAAAGGAGCATCTGCATCCTGACTACAATGACCCTTACAAAGCGGTGCAGGCGGTCAGAAACAACATCGCTCCAAAAAGTAAGCGGAAAACAGACGCTTATACCGATTATTTCAATGAAGAAAAAAAATCTGACCTCGGGACCAAGCGACCACGGAATACGGACGAGGACGAGATTCTGGCGCCCGTCGACAAAGCTAGGCGACGAGAGTCAGACAAAGATGTGTCGGAGGCCAAGCCGGCGGCGCGTCGAACGCGCCTGAAGGCGAGCACTGTATCCGGAGACAACGCTGAGGATCGAACAATATCGATACAGGAGCACATGATGGGTGCACGCGAGGTTGCGGATGATCCGATCGACCTGACGTCCCATAGCAGCAGTCAACGCAGGTCATTGCGATTAGCTAGGCGTAGGCAGTAGAAACCGACGCGCCGAACCAAACGACCATTGGATACGGACGAGGACGAGATTCTGGCGCCCGACAACAAAGCTAGGCGACGAGAGTCAGACCGAGATATGTTGCACGCCAAGTCGGCGCGGCAAACGCGCCTGAAGGCGAGCACTGGATCCGGAGACACCGCTGAAGATCGAGCAATATCGATGCAGGAGCGCATGATGGGCGCGCGCGAAGCTGAGGATAATCCGATCGACCTGACGCCCCATAGCAGCAGCCAATTGCAAGTCATTACGACTTGCAATTGGCCTTTTGAAGCATCGATAGCTACCTGCATGAGCTGGATGCGCGCCCTGCAAGCAGCGGGAGAGGACTAGGTGTGAGTAATTTATATGAATTATTACAATTTATTCAGGATAATAGCCTGTAGGCATATGTTTTTTTTATGCGCTTGATCTAGAAGCTAATACATGCTTTATATAGATTTATACCTTATGTTTTTGGGTATAGCATATGATGAGATGGTTTACATGCAATTAAGATAAACTAAAATATTCTATTCATTAAAGAAAAGAGAAGCTTAAAACCAGGCCACAGCTAACCCTAAAAGACTATGGTCGAGCACACTATAAATATCTGGATTATTCCAATACTCCTTAATCAGGTCACTAGCATAATTATTAACCATAAGATCTGCCATAACTTCATCTGTATAAGGTGTTGTAGAAGTATCACTCAAAATATCAACAGGTAAATTCCTCTTCATTATTTTCATTATGTGTAAACTCAAAAAATCACAGAAGAGAATTTAACAGATAAACAAATTGACAAATTAAGAAATAAAAAAATAAATAAATAAACAAATAAAGGTCATAAAAGCAATTTAATTCTCTTATTGACTTAAAAGAGAGTGATCAGAAAGCAAAATCTCGGCCTCATAATTTATCGAGCTTACCCAAAAAAAGTAAATTTTAAATTTGAAATTATGGCATCAGTTGCCAATTTTTATAAGTTATTCTAATTCTCAATAGAAATTGTAATTATAGGATTACATAATGCCTTGTAATTAAATATTTTGGTAACGTAGAGTTTGAGAGACTTGAGAGTATAAAAGAGAGTTGCCCTCCAATATAGTGTTTGGTTTTTTGCATAAACGAAACCCTAAAAGGA
>NZ_FOUB01000082.1 GCF_900114745.1 Nitrosomonas communis
GGTCGACAGGTTCGCATGCAGTGCTCCCGCAAACATTACTCCACAGGCTATCGCTAGCCCCTTCAGCCATTTTCTGGCATTCATTCCTCTCTCCTTCTTTTCTTATGTTGTTATCCATTCATGCCCATCTAAAAATGACTATCCATTTCTTCCGATAGCTTGAGCATAAAATCAATACTAGCCAATACTTCTTTTTTCTTTACTTATAACTTTCAAGCCTACTTCCTTGACCCTATCTGTGTCAAGGATTTTGAAATATGAATTATTCTTCTTATGTAATATTAATTAAGGATGAATTTCATACTTTGGAGATACGATCAGTATTTTTTTTTATCAAGATTTCATGGCTAAGCTACCGGTTAGATTAAGCTAATGAATTAAGGATACCTCTAAAAATTCAGAGCTTTAAAAAAGACGAGACAAGCGCAAAAAAATACTGACGCAGCATATAATTGATATACAAGGAAATATTTTTGTGAACAACGATGTATTGTGACGAAATATCAATTTCTAGAGGTATCCTTAATGAATAGTTTGCATACATATAACTAAAAACTAAAATCGTCTGCTTCCTGGCTGAATACACATAAAAATCAATATCTCTATTAAACCTAAAACAGCGGTTATTCGTTTGATTGGAGAGTTAAATACATGACATATAGAGGCATTTTTGAAATTTTCTTATGTATCAGAATAATGAAACCGTTACAAAATGCATCATATATGGCTCCAGGCGCGAATGCGATGTTATTTTCCGTTGCAAAAGATGCTCTCTGCAGCTTCATAGCATCCTGCCTCGCACCTGACACACTTACTCACCAACTGCGGTTTTTAATTTAAATGCTATTTTAAGGAAACGTCATTATTAGCAATAATAGATTCATTATCTGTTTCTTCCGCAAGTTTTTCAGGTAAATGAGTGCTTATATTAGCCATTGATTGTTGCCTTTGCTTTTTACGGATATTATGAAACGATAACCCTGTTCCTGCAGGAATTAATCTTCCTACAATAACATTCTCTTTTAATCCGCGCAGATCATCTCTTTTTCCCATAATTGCCGCTTCTGTAAGAACGCGGGTTGTCTCTTGAAAGGAAGCAGCAGAGATAAATGAATCTGTTGAGAGCGATGCTTTAGTAATGCCTAGTAGCATATATTCGTATGTTGCAGGAGTTTTATTTTCAGCAAGCAGTTTCTCATTTTCTGCTAGCACATCAGCTCGCTCAACTTGTTCGCCAGGAATAAAAGATGAATCTGCTGCATCAATGATTTGTACACGACGCAACATTTGACGAACAATCACTTCAATATGCTTATCGTTTATCCTTACACCCTGTAAACGGTAAACATCTTGTACTTCATCAGTAATATACCGGGCTAATGCCTCCACTCCTTGAAGACGTAATATATCTTGTGGATCAGCAGGACCATCAACAATCGTCTCCCCTTTATTTACAACTTGGCCATCATGCGCCATAACATGCTTATCCTTTGGAATTAGATATTCATGTGCAATATTATCGAGATCGGTAATGACGAGTCGTTGCTTTCCTTTTGTATCTTTACCAAAAGATACTGTTCCAGTAACTTCCGCTAATAAACCGGCATCCTTAGGCGATCTAGCTTCAAATAATTCAGCTACACGCGGTAGACCACCCGTAATATCACGGGTTTTTGAAGTTTCCTGCGGAATACGGGCTAATACCTCCCCAACACTTACTTGCTGTCCATCCCGTACAGAAATGATCGAGCCAATTTGGAATGTGATGCTAACTGGCAAATCACTACCCGCAATTTTTATTTCTTTTTCTTCTTCATCCAAAAATTTAACCAATGGACGCAATCCCTTAGTTTGCGTAGCACCACGACGCTTTGGATCTATGACAACAAGTGTAGATAAACCCGTTATATCATCAATTTGTTTTGCTACTGTCACACCTTCTTCAACATTTTCAAAACGTACTTTGCCACTATATTCTGCGATAATAGGACGTGTATGGGGATCCCATGTTGTTAACACTTTGCCCACTTTTACCACTTCACCATCATGCACGAGTAACGTTGCACCATAAGGTACTTTATGGCGTTCTCGCTCACGTCCATTTTCGTCATAAATGACCACTTCTCCACTGCGAGAGATGACTATCAATTCTCCGCGAGCATTTTTTACATATCGCATCGTAGGAGAATAATGGATCACGCCATTTGATTTACTCTCAACCTGACTCACCACTACTGTTCTAGAAGCAGCTCCCCCGATATGGAATGTCCGCATGGTCAGTTGTGTCCCAGGTTCGCCAATAGATTGTGCAGCAATCACACCCACTGCCTCACCAACATTTACTGCTGTCCCTCGGCCTAAATCACGCCCATAACACTTGGCACATAACCCATACCGGGTTGCACACGTAAGCGGGGTACGTACTTTAACCTCATCAATCCCATATAATTCAATTTTTTCAACAGTCTCTTCATCAAGTAAAATGCCTGCAGGATAAAGAGTCTCCTGGTTTTCTGGATTAACGATGTCTTGCGCAGTTACTCGACCAAGTATTCGTTCACGTAACGCCTCAATAACCTCACCACCTTCAATCAGCGCTTTCATTACAACACCATTTTCTGTGCCGCAATCCTCTTCAGTAATCACTAAATCCTGAGTAACATCCACCAAACGGCGAGTAAGGTAGCCAGAATTAGCCGTTTTCAATGCTGTATCAGCAAGTCCCTTACGTGCGCCATGAGTAGAAATAAAATATTGCAGTACATTCAGCCCTTCACGGAAATTTGCTGTAATAGGTGTCTCAATGATAGAACCATCAGGCTTAGCCATTAACCCACGCATGCCCGAAAGTTGCCGAATCTGAGCTGCCGAGCCGCGCGCACCTGAATCGGCCATCATGTAAATTGAATTGAATGATTCCTGCATTATCGGATTGCCATTCTCATCTTGCTTTATCTTTCCTGTTAAGGAATCATATACAGGCTCTACACTTAATTGATCCATCATCGCTTTAGCAACCTGATCGCCGGCACGTCCCCAAATATCCACTACTTTGTTATAGCGCTCGCCCTGGGTCACTAAGCCTGAAGTGTATTGAGATGCTATTTCCTGTACTTCCTTCTCCGCAATTTTTATGATGTCATTTTTTTGAACAGGTGTAAGCAAATCATCCGCACAAATAGAGATGCCACCTCGCGTTGCATAGGAAAAACCCGAATACATGAGTTTATCTGCAAAAATAACTGTTTCACGTAAACCGCATAAACGAAAGCATGTATTGATCAGCTTTGAAATTTCCTTTTTCTTGAGCACCTTATTGATCACAGAAAAAGGAAGTCCATCTGGTAAGATTTCCGATAATAATGCGCGACCTACTGTTGTTTCATAACGTGTAATTTTTTCTACTTGTTTTCCTTCTTCCTTGCTCCTTTCAACTTCCTTTATTCTTACTATCACTTTGGTATCAAGCTCAACAACGTGATTTTCATACGCACGTGATACCTCGGCGACATCCGGGAAAAACATACCCTCACCTCGCGCATTGACCTTTTCCCGAGTCATATAGTACAACCCGAGCACGATGTCTTGCGAGGGTACGATAATAGGCTCGCCATTAGCGGGAGACAAAATATTATTAGTTGACATCATCAAGGTACGACATTCCATTTGTGCCTCAAGAGATAATGGAACATGTACGGCCATCTGGTCTCCATCAAAATCCGCATTAAAGGCAGCACAAACAAGAGGATGTAGCTGAATTGCCTTGCCTTCAATTAACACTGGCTCAAACGCCTGAATACCCAATCGATGAAGTGTTGGCGCTCGGTTTAACATTACCGGATGCTCTCGGATAACCTCCTCCAAGATATCCCACACTACTGGACTCTCATTTTCTACCTCTCGCTTGGCTGCCTTAATGGTGCTGGCAATACCCATAGCTTCTAGCTTGTTGAAAATAAACGGCTTGAACAGTTCAAGCGCCATTTTTTTCGGTAAGCCACATTGATGTAACTTAAGCTGAGGACCCACCACAATGACTGATCGCCCAGAATAATCGACGCGCTTACCCAGTAGATTCTGGCGAAATCGCCCTCCCTTGCCTTTAATCATATCTGCGAGAGACTTTAATGGCCGTTTATTGGCTCCTGTCATAGCCTTGCCACGACGCCCATTATCAAGAAGTGAGTCGACTGACTCTTGTAGCATACGTTTTTCATTACGCACGATAATTTCAGGCGCTCGAAGCTCGAGCAAGCGTTTCAGCCGATTATTCCGGTTAATAACACGACGGTATAGATCATTTAAATCAGAGGTTGCGAAACGCCCTCCATCTAATGGCACAAGCGGTCTCAATTCTGGCGGCAGTACCGGTAGTACCGTTAATACCATCCATTCTGGTTTTATACCTGATTTATTAAATGCTTCCAGTACTTTTAAGCGTTTAGCTATTTTTTTTAGCTTAGTTTCAGACCCTGTACTCTGCATTTCACGACGGAGAGAATCAATTTCCGCAACAATATCCATTTTATTCAACAGATCTCGTATACCTTCTGCACCAATACTTGCAGAAAAATCATCTCCGTATTCTTCCGTTTTATTGAGGTAATCGTCTTCAGTCAGCAACTGACCTTCAATAAGTGGTGTCATGCCTGGATCAGTTACTACATAAGCTTCAAAATAGAGCACGCGCTCAATGTCTCGTAATGTCATGTCTAATACCAGTCCCAAACGGGAAGGTAATGACTTCAGAAACCAGATATGCGCTACGGGAGATGCTAATTCAATATGTCCCATTCGCTCGCGCCGAACCTTAGATAAGGTCACCTCTACCCCACATTTTTCGCAAATCACGCCACGATGTTTTAAGCGTTTATATTTTCCGCACAAACATTCGTAGTCTTTTACTGGACCAAAAATCTTGGCACAGAACAACCCATCCCTTTCTGGTTTAAAGGTACGATAGTTTATCGTTTCAGGTTTTTTTACTTCACCGTATGACCAAGAACGTATTTTTTCTGGAGAGGAAAGACCAATTTTAATTGAATCAAACTCTTCTTTCTGAGTAACTTGTTTAAATAAATCAAGCAGCGCTTTCATTTGTCACTCCTAATAATCTATAGGTCGGCATAAAACATCTTCAACTAAGATTTCAATGTTGTTCCAAATCAACGTCCAACCCCAGCGATCGAATTTCTTTTACCAATACATTAAATGATTCTGGCATTCCCGCATCTATTTTGTGATCCCCCTTGACAATGCTTTCATATACCTTGGTACGGCCATTCACATCATCTGACTTAACGGTCAACATTTCCTGCAGGGTATAGGCAGCTCCGTATGCTTCTAGCGCCCATACCTCCATTTCACCAAAACGTTGACCACCAAATTGAGCTTTGCCACCAAGAGGTTGCTGCGTCACTAAGCTATAGGGTCCGGTAGAACGAGCATGCATTTTGTCATCAACTAAGTGGTGCAGCTTAAGCACATGCATATAACCTACGGTAACAGGTCGATCGAAAGCAGCACCTGTTCTACCATCATAAAGTGTTATCTGTCCTGATCGGGGCAAACCGGCTAATTCAAGCATATCCTTTATTTCTGTTTCTGTAGCACCATCAAAAACAGGCGTCGCAAAGGGCACGCCATCAACTAAATTTTTTGCAAGCTCTAATATTTCTTCGTCATTTAATGAGTTAGTTTCTTCTCTCTTACCGCTGCTATTATAGATTTTATCGAGAAACGCTCTGAGCTCGGTAATTTCTCTCTGCTCACGCAACATCTCATTAATTTTTTTACCCATTCCTTTTGACGCCCATCCTAAATGAACTTCCAATATCTGTCCTACATTCATACGCGATGGCACGCCTAAAGGATTCAAGACGATATCAACAGGAGTACCATCGGCCATATAAGGCATATCTTCTACAGGCACAATTCTTGAAATGACACCTTTATTTCCATGACGGCCCGCCATTTTGTCTCCGGGCTGTAAACGCCTCTTAACTGCAACATAAACTTTTACCATTTTCTGGACACCTGGCGGCAATTCATCCCCTTGTGTAAGTTTTTTTCTTTTTTCCTCAAAAGCACTATCAAACATTTTCTGCATTTGTGCCATGCTGTCTTTTATCTGCTCTAGCTGTATGCTTGCATCTTCATCGGCCAAGCGGATATCAAACCAATAGTGAGGATCAATACTCTCCAGATATTCTTTCGTAATAAGTGTGCCTTTAGCGAGTTTCTTAGGGCCACCGGTTGCTGTTTTGCCAATAAGTAAACGCTCTATGCGCATGAATGCATCTGCCTCAACTATGCGCATCTGGTCAGCCAGATCTTTTTTATAGCGAGACAATTCATCATCGATAATTTTCTTAGATCGCTTATCTCGTTCTACCCCCTCTCGGGTGAATACTTGCACATCAATCACGGTACCGGATATACCGGAGGGTACTCGCAAAGAAGTATCTTTAACATCAGAAGCTTTTTCACCAAAAATTGCTCGTAACAGCTTCTCCTCTGGAGTTAATTGCGTTTCACCTTTCGGAGTAACTTTACCAACCAATACATCGCCTGCTTCAACTTCAGCACCGATATAAACAATCCCGGATTCATCCAAGCGTGCAAGTTGACGCTCAGATAAATTGGGAATATCAGCAGTAATTTCTTCTGTACCAAGCTTAGTATCACGACTTACTATTGATAATTCCTCAATGTGAATAGAGGTAAAACGATCATCAGATACGACGTGCTCAGAGATAAGAATGGAATCCTCAAAGTTATATCCATTCCATGGCATAAAAGCCACCAGCATATTTTGCCCTAATGCAAGTTCGCCCAAGTCAGTCGATGCACCATCGGCGATGACGTCATCGCGCGCCAGAACATCACCCACTTTTACTAATGGGCGTTGATTAATATTAGTATTCTGATTTGAACGGGTATATTTAATCAAATTATAAATATCTACCCCCACCTCTCCTGGACGTGTTTCAATATCGTGCACGCGCACTACGATACGGCTTGCATCTACGTAATCAACTACTCCTCCACGCACTGCTCTCACAGCGGTACCAGAATGAACTGCCACAACCCGTTCTATTCCAGTCCCAACAAATGGTTTCTCCGCACGTAAACAAGGAACAGCTTGGCGCTGCATATTAGAACCCATCAAAGCACGATTGGCATCATCATGCTCTAGAAAAGGGATCAACGAAGCGGCAACGGAAACAATCTGGGCTGGCGCAACATCTACATACTCGATTTGATCTTTAGGCGCCAATGTAAATTCATTCTTTTGACGACATGAAACGATTTCATCTACGAATCTTCCTTCTGCATCAAGTCTTGCATTCGCTTGAGCAATCATATATTGACTTTCTTCAATAGCAGAAAGATAAACGATTTCGTCGGTAACTTTCCCATCTATTACTTTTCTATAAGGTGTCTCAATAAATCCATATTCATTAGTTTGCGCATAAAGTGCCAGCGAATTAATCAGACCAATATTGGGCCCTTCTGGCGTTTCAATAGGACATACACGTCCATAGTGTGTTGGGTGGACATCGCGCACTTCAAAACCTGCTCGTTCACGTGTTAAACCACCTGGCCCTAATGCGGAAATACGTCTTTTATGCGTAATCTCTGATAAAGGGTTCGTTTGATCCATAAATTGGGATAATTGACTAGAGCCAAAAAATTCACGAGCCGCAGCGGATACCGGTTTAGCATTGATTAAATCATGAGGCATAAGATTCTCTGATTCTGCCTGACTAAGTCGTTCTTTAACCGCTCTTTCAACTCGCGCCAATCCAGCTCTGAACTGATTCTCAGCTAATTCTCCAACTGAACGAACACGACGATTCCCCAAATGATCGATATCATCTATCTCTCCACGACCATTGCGTAATTCCACCAATATTTTGATCACATCGATAATATCGGAATTAGATAAGGTAGAAGAACCCGTTAGCTCTGAGCGTCCAACACGGCGATTAAATTTCATGCGTCCCACTACTGACAAATCATAGCGCTCGGGTGAATAAAATAGCCCATTAAACAAAGCGGTAACAGCTTCCTCAGTAGGAGGTTCGCCAGGACGCATCATCCGATAAATTGCCACTTGAGCTGCAGTCTGATCAATGGTTTCATCTATTCTCAACGTCTGAGAAATAAAAGAACCGTAATTAAGATCATTGACATAAAGCGTACTAATTTGCTCAATTCTAGCTCGACTTATTTTCCCAAGTATAGCTTCTGTAATTTCATCGTTAGCTAACGCTATAATTTCACCAGTTTCCTTATCTATAATATCTTGCGCCAAGATTTTTCCAATCAAAAACTCTTCTGGAACCGCGATCTGTTTTATACCGGTTTGCAATAATTCTCGAACATGTTTTGCTGTAATACGTTTATCTTTTTGAGCAATTACTTTACCTTTATCATCAGTAATATCAAAACTTGCTACTTCACCCCGCAAACGTTCAGGCACTAAATCAAATAAAATTACATTTTTAGAAAAATAAAAATGATCAAATACAAAGAAATCAGCGAGAATTTGTTCCGGCGTACAACCCATTGCTTTTAATAAAGTTGTCACGGGCATTTTGCGTCGGCGGTCAATACGGAAATAGACATAATCTTTGGGATCAAACTCAAAATCAAGCCATGAGCCTCGATAAGGAATAATCCTTGCAGAAAAAAGCAACTTACCTGACGAATGTGTTTTTCCACGATCATGCTCGAAAAACACACCCGGGGAACGGTGCAGCTGAGAAACAATTACTCGCTCCGTTCCATTAATAATAAATGAGCCAGTGTCTGTCATGAGAGGGATCTCTCCCATGTATACTTCTTGCTCCTTAACTTCTTTTACTGTCGGTTTAGAAATCTCTTTATCTAAAAGAGTTAAACGTACTCTGGCGCGTAAAGGAGATGCATAAGTCAAGCCACGTTGCTGGCATTCCTTAACATCAAATACTGGTATCCCAAGGGAGTAGCTAATAAAATCAATGCGAGCATTTTTCGAATGACTCTCAATTGGAAAAATTGAATTAAACGCTGCCTGCAACCCTTGATTAGCACGCTTATTAGGCGCGACTTTCTCTTGCAAAAAAGCTGCGTATGATTCAAGTTGAGTTGCGAGAAGAAAAGGGATTGGTAAGACGCTGGCACGTTTAGCAAAACTTTTTCGAATACGTTTTTTCTCAGTGAACGAATAGTTCATCAATTTTCTCCAGGCGCAGAATAATGAGGATTAAATAGTCATATTTATCCAAATAGTCATTTACTGGCTACCACAGTAAATGCTCGGCAAAACATCAAAGAAAGTAAAGGCCGGCAGTATATTTACTTCTGCCAGCCAATACTTTCATAACGGCGATATTACTTAATTTCGCAAGCAGCTCCTGCTTCAATAAGTTGTTTCTGAATCCCTTCGGCATCAGCTTTGGAAATTCCTTCTTTTACTGCTTTTGGAGCGCCATCAACCAAATCTTTCGCTTCTTTTAACCCAAGACCTGTTATTGCGCGAACCACTTTAATTACATTAACTTTATTATCTCCTGCTGAGGTTAGTACGACAGAAAATTCAGTTTGCTCTTCTGCTGCCGGAGCTGCTGAAGCAGCAGGTGCAGCAACGGCAACAGCAGCAGTCGCTGCAGCGGAGACTCCAAATTTTTCTTCCATATTCTTAATTAGCTCAGACAGCTCTAATACCGTCATGTTAGCAATTGCGTCTAAAATTTCTTCTTTGGCCACAGCCATTTCTTTCTCCTAACAATAAATTAAATTCTGATTAATTCTAAAAATGCGCAAAAATTTGCTTTCAAAAGCTGAATGAATCATTTATGATCACGTATAGCAGCTAATCCACGCACAAAGCTGGTAGGCACTTCATTAAGTGTTCTCACAAATTTCGCTATTGGTGCTTGCAACGTTCCCATCAATCTTGATAATAGTTCCTCTCTACTTGGTAAGCTTGCTAAGGCTGCAACTTCTTTGTTAGACAAGACAGTTCCAGTTATAGCTCCAGCTTTAATAACAAATTTATCATTATTTTTTGCGAACTCATGAAGTACTTTGGCAGTAGCCACCGGGTCACGACCAATACCATACACCAAAGGACCTACCATTTGATCAGCAAGATTAGAATATGGCGTGTTCTTCACTGCGCGGCGTACAAATGAATTTTTAACTACGCGAAAATATATTCCGCACTCACGTGTTTTAGCCCGTAATTGCGTAAATTTACTAACTTCCAATCCACGATACTCAGCCAATATAACCGCCTGCGCATCGGCTATTTGCGCGCCAACTTCTGCAATTATTGCTTTTTTCTGTTCAAGATTAAGACTCAAGATACATCCTCCACGTTAAATTCTGGAGTTATATCGGAATAATCACGATATCTTCCATACTAAAAAGCGGCGATCTATATTCAGGAGAAAACAATAAATCCTGTTCTGGATACGCCATCTGCGTTGGGTACCATTCGATAAATTCATGATAATTAAGTCTCAAGTTTGCAAATTTGATCATCTTTATTTAAAGCGAACATGAAACCCCAACGGTCTTTGATAACCTATTGACTATAAACGCCAATAGCCCAAAGTCTGTAAATCAATGCTCTAAACCGGATTGATCGACTCTCACTCCCACACCCATGGTACTGGAAAGAGTCATTCGTCTTAGATACACACCTTTGGATGTAGGTGGTTTTGATTTATTTAGCGCATCTACTAGCGCCAAAATATTTTTCTTAAGTGCATCAGGCTCAAACGATGCCCTGCCGATTGTACAATGCACAATACCTGCTTTATCTGCTCGAAACTGTACTTGGCCTGCTTTGGCATTCCGCACAGCAGCTGAAACATCCGGTGTTACCGTGCCTACTTTTGGATTGGGCATGAGTCCTCGCGGCCCTAGGATTTGGCCTAATTGACCAACAATACGCATCGCATCTGGACTTGCAATAGCGACATCAAAGTTAATCTCGCCTGCTTTAATTCTTTCCGCAAGATCCTCAAAACCAACAATATCTGCGCCCGCATCAAGCGCTTCTTTAGCTTTATCTCCTTGGACAAAAACAGCAACACGCACCACTTTGCCTGTGCCTGCCGGTAAAACAACTGATCCACGTACCGCTTGATCTGATTTTCTTGCATCTATCCCCAAATTGATGGCAACATCAACTGATTCATCAAATTTTGCAGTTGCAGTTTCTTTTATAAGTGTAATGGCTTCTGCTAGCGAGTAGGATTTATTATGATCTACCTTTTTGTTTATCACTGCATATCGTTTAGAAACAAGTGCCATTCTATAACCCCTCCACTTCCACACCCATGCTTCTTGCACTACCAGCAATAGATTTAACTGCAGCATCCATATTCGCTGCAGTTAAATCCGGCATTTTTAATTTAGCTATTTCTTCTGCTTGATTACGACTTAATTTCCCTACTTTATCAACGTGTGGCTTAGCACTTCCTTTACTTATACCTGCAGCCTTTTTAATTAATACCGTGGCAGGTGTTGTTTTCATAACGAATGTAAAGCTTTTGTCTGCATAAGCCGTGATGATTACTGGGACAGGCAAACCCGGCTCCATTTTCTGTGTAGCCGCATTAAATGCTTTACAAAATTCCATAATGTTAAGTTGACGCTGCCCAAGGGCAGGGCCAATAGGGGGGCTTGGATTAGCTTTTCCAGCCGGTATTTGCAACTTGATATAGCCGATAATCTTTTTTGCCAAAATTATTCTCCTTTTGGGTTCTATTGAATGCCTATAACATTCTCCCCGATGTGATACAAAACAATAACAACTTCTATTTTCTAAATTGAGCTATCTTTTGTGAGAAATTAGGATTTTTCGACTTGATCAAAATCTAATTCAATGGGTGTGGGTCGACCAAAAATTGAAACGGATACTCTTAATTTATTTTTGTCGTAATTAACATCCTCAACATTCCCATGAAAATCTGTAAATGGCCCTTCTTTAACACGCACAGCCTCGCCAATCTCGAACAGTATTTTTGGTTTAGGCTTTTCTACGCCCTCTTGAATCTGATTGAGTATATTTTGAACTTCTTTTTCGCTGATGGGTGTCGGTTTCGTTAGAGAACCACCAACAAAACCGCTGACCTTGGCTGTATGTTTAACCAAATGCCAGGTTTCATCAGTCATTTCCATTTCTATCAATACATAACCAGGGAAAAATTTCCTTTCGCTGATATTTTTTTGACCACCCTTAATTTCCATCACCTCTTCTACAGGAACCAATATTTGGCCAAATTTATCCTCCATATCAGCACGAGCAATACGTTCCTCCAATGCTCTCTTGACGCTATTTTCAAAGCCAGAATACGCGTGAATCACATACCATTTTTTGCTCATTTTACCACCCGGATCATTTAGCTAGCCCTCTTGATCCATTACAAACCTAATGATCGCCATCAATCCGGTATCTACTAGCCATAAAAAAGCTGCCATAGCTATTACAAAAGCAAAGACCACACCTGCGGTTTGCATCGTTTCTTTTCGACCAGGCCAAATCACTTTTTTTGTTTCTTCAATTGACTCCCTGCTAAATGCATAAAATTGCTTGCCTTGATCAGTAAACCAAGCTATTGTAATTCCCAGAATTATGCCTAGCAACAAAAGCAAAACGCGAACAACCATTGCGCTATCGCGCAAATAGTAAAAACCTACAACACCAGCTATTATCGATAATATAGCAAGCGTCAATTTAAATTTATTCACCCAGACACCACCCCTGACGATAGATAACCAGCTTTGCCTTCTTAATAATTTCTTAATTTCAGATTGACAATCAGATCCATAAGCAAAATTAATAATCCCTTACTTAAATATAATGACTTACTTTTATCAAAAACTAAAACCCATCATAATTTTAATTCAATCGATTTTCTGAAATAAATTCAATTTTGGCAGGCCAGGAGGGCATCGAACCCCCAGCCTTCGGTTTTGGAGACCGACGCTCTGCCAATTGAGCTACTGGCCTATTTTCTACACAACACTTTGCATTTTATACATTATTTTTATAACAGAATTTCAAAACATAAAAATAAATTGGAATACTACTTATCTACTCAATAATTTTAGCTACAACGCCTGCCCCAACAGTTCTGCCACCTTCACGAATGGCAAACCGCAGGCCTTCTTCCATCGCAATAGGGGCAATAAGATTGACAACCACCGAAATATTATCTCCAGGCATGACCATCTCAGTGCCTGCTGGAAGCTCTATCGATCCCGTAACGTCTGTTGTCCT
>NZ_FOUB01000030.1 GCF_900114745.1 Nitrosomonas communis
GAACAGATAACGAAGAAGGGGGTTCAGGCTGTGATACCGAGAAAGCGCAACTCGTTGAAGGGTAATGCAGATATGGATTGGGGTTTATATCAATATCGGCATTGGGTGGAGAATGCTTTTGCCAGGCTAAAACAGTATCGGGCAATAGCAACGCGATACGACAAACTGAAGCGAAATTACGAGAGTATGGTAGCCATAGCGTGTGGAACTCTGTAGCTATCTATGTGAAATGTCAACAGACCCTAGGCTTGCCAAGTTTAATTGGCGATTTATTTACCCAATCGGAACTTCAGATGGAGAATGTTTTTGCATCATTGTGGAATAAATGGCATATGGCCACTTTGCTGCACCGCGCCGGCTTGCGTAAGCGCTCGGGGGTGGCAGTTACACAGGTTGTTTATTTGCTGTTAATGTGGGTGGGGTTAAAAGTTGGTTTGATTGGCATGTTTTCGCGTAATCCATGCAAAATTTCACCGATGCAGAAAAGATGTTATGTATGATGATCTTAAGCGGGAGGATGTCAATTGACACGCCTACACTACAGATTGCACGACAAGTTGTGATGAAGCATAAGTTGATGGGCCATGAGATCAGAGCTTTTGTGCTGGATGATTCCATTAAAGCAAGACGCAGTAAAAAGATGCCTGGGATTTCCAGTCATTTTGATCATTTGACGGAGCGTGTTGTTAAGGGTCAACAGGTTTTGACGCTAGGGTACGCTACTGAGGAAGTATTTCTCCCGCTGGATAATGAGCTTTATATCAGCCATAAGAATGTTGCTGAGCTTAAGCAACCCTTTCGGAATGGCCGAAGCCATGTGGTCAAACGCTACCGGGATGCGGTATTGCTGAGCAAGCCGGAAATAGCCGCCAAGATGGTGAGGCGTGCTTTGGCTTCGGGGTTTAGTGCAGAGCATTTGTTGGCGGAGGCCTGGTTTGGCAATAAGACCACTTTACGATTAACACAGACAACCGATCTCACCGCTATTGTGCGCATGAATATCGCTATAGTTATTACCGTCATGGCGTACGATGCACCACTCTGGCAAATGCCAAGGAGAGCTGTACAGTCATCATGTTCGCAAGCAATGTCAAAGCATTCCAGGAGCACATTATCGCTACAAAATGCTGGATATTGAGCTTAATCTGGCCTCGTCGTCCTATGAAATGTCCCCAGTGGCTTCCTTATCGAC
Source organism: Nitrosomonas communis (assembly GCF_900114745.1). GTDB lineage: Bacteria > Pseudomonadota > Gammaproteobacteria > Burkholderiales > Nitrosomonadaceae > Nitrosomonas > Nitrosomonas communis_A. The sequence continues at coordinate 1,193 of NZ_FOUB01000030.1, forward strand.
TGCTCTTTGTAAAAGGAACAACAGGAGATCATGCAGCAACACCTGGTAAACATGATTGGGCATTGTTTATCACTACGGATACCCCAATGGAGGCAAGCCGCATGCTGGAAATCTATGCATTACGGTGAGGTATCGAGGTTTACTTCAAGGAACGCAAACGTCACCTTGGTCTGTTGAAGGAGCAAACCAGTAGCTCTGCAATTAGATCATCTTACCTTGCAGCAAGAAGCCTTGGATAGGAGGGCTCAGTGTAATTTTATTCGATTTTGAATCCCGAAACTTGAGTTAATAGTTGATGAACATCACTAAGGATGCGGTACATGGCTATAACAAAGGAGTCAGAGAAATATGCCATGCACCGCAAGGGAATAAAAAACATATACATAGCCGATGACGCAATAGCAGAACACCACAAGTATGTACTAAAATACCCGAGTAATAGGAGTATTAATTAGTACTCATTCTCACTAACAAAGTTCAAACAAATTCAAATATAAAATAACCTGGTGAGGTGTAAATAACTCACCAGGTTATCTAGGATTATGACAAGTATTAATAACAACATTAATTACATACTTTATCGGCCAGTATGGTAAAAGCTTTAGCATATTTTTGAAGCAATCTAAATTAAGCTTTACCCTGCTCAAGATAAAGCTGTTATCTACAGCTTTATTCACGGAAAATGTGGATAACGAGCAAACCTAGCAAAACCATAATTTTAAAATTATGGGTACCCACGCACAGCAATTCTTATTGCTCCCAGCCTGTTCTATGTTTCAATGGATCGCACATCATAGCGAGATAAGAATCACAAGAAGAACAAATTGCACAAAAAGAAATCGAAAAGTTTATAACACCAAAGCCAATATTACTAAACGATCAGAATTACTTTGAATAACTAGCAAAAACACTACGTGTAATCAATACCATCATATCGGATTAAGCGGATCAAGCGGATTAACTAGATTGTAGATTGTAGGATTAAAGCCTCATCCTTATATCAAACAAAGCAAACTATAAAAGCAAGCTATATCTGTTATAAACGTAGCGTTGAACACCTTGTTATTCCTGTATAAGTGTGCCATTTAGTTGTTAAACATGGATTGCTTGGAAAACTTTCTGCAACTGTTGCGACAACTTTATAAGGAGCTAATAATGAAAAAGTCACATCGCAATATCATAGTTAAGCTAAATCGTGATTACTCCATCGTCCTTAGCCAGTTCTGCAATGAGAAAAATTATTCTGGCTTACTATTTGTCAATATTGAATCTTACGATAATCTCTTATGCAAGAATACAAACTTTGTTATTGCTCCAATATTTAAGCAATTAAATTATCAAGATAAGATAATTGTTGCACCCTCTGTCATTGAAAATAACACGACTCTTACACTTGAATATGGCTCTCTTTTTGTGGTTCATCATATTCTGGAAAATCAATATGGTGAGATTGAGGGGCTTGAGCCAGGTTATTCAATTATTACGCTCAATTTCCTTTATCAACTCAATGAAGAAATTGTCGTCGGTAAGAAAGAGCCATTCTGGTTCGAATTGCCGCCCGCTAAAAACCTCCATTAGCCTTACCATATTCTTCTGAAATTTACATAATGAAATAAAAAGTTTCCGATAAAACTGAAACACAATACTAACCAAATTCTAACTAACAGGTTATCTCACAAGATACCCTGTGAAGAGCCGAGCCGATGTGAGCACCGGTACGAAAGGATGGGGGTTAGCAACAATTTGCCGGCGGAACAGATGGGGCGCATTAATCTTATCTTCCCGCCCTCTTCTATCACCAATCACCCTACCCCGTATATTTTTACATAACTTAGATACTTATTGAGTTCTAAATTTACTTCTGACGCACCATAAGCGTTACTTCTTTCCTTGAGCCATCCGGAAATTCTAAGAGCTGGCGCTATTACCTAATCAGATTGATTAAAATAAAACGAAGGCCGCGTCATCCTTTACCTTGATGAAAGCGGTTTTGCTCACGACATACCACGCACGCATGGCTATGTGCCTATGGGTGAGCGTTGCTATGGTATAAAAGATTGGCATGCAAGAGGCCGCACCCATGTGAACGGCGCCCTGATCGGAAAGACGCTCCTGACCGTAGGCCTATTCATAGCTCATATCACCGCCGATATTTTCTATGCATGGGTGACGCAGGACCTTTTGCCTAAACTTCTGCCCGCTTGCGTAATTGGCATGGACAACGCGACGTTTCATAAACGGCAGGATATCCAATCCGCCATTGCCAATGCCGTGCATACACTTGAATACTTACCGTCTTATTCCCAAGATTTTAATGACATTGAGCCAAAATGGGTCCAGGCCAAAGCCATCAGAAAAAGGGAAGGTTGTTCCATCGAGCAGCTCTTTACTGTTTATGAAATTTTAATCATTTTATATGGGATCAACTATAATACGGTAAGGAGAAGCCGATAAAATCAAACTTGATTTAGAAATGGAATAATTTTTACGCATTCATTGTGGAGTTCAAAAGGAAGAAACTATATGCATAGAACAATATCAAATCTTTCATGAACGAGTGTATAAATTGCAAAAAGATATCACGATATTGTTAAGTCTATTTACGCATTAATCAGCCACTCACAACCTAACGCTGCGACGCAAGTTAGTTTCCGTCCGTTGCTCACACAAAAAGGGATTACAACAATGAAAGTCCTTTTCATTCTGAATGAGCCACCGTATGGCTCCGACAAAACTTACAACGCACTTCGCCTCGCCATGGTGTTCCAGAAAGATCAGCCAGACACGGAAGTACGCCTCTTTCTTATGACAGATGCGGTCACGGCTGCTATCTCCGCACAAGCCACACCGCAGGGCTATTATAACGTAGAGCGTATGCTGAAGTCGGTTCTTGCCAAGGGAGGCCATGTCAAGCTTTGTAGCACGTGCTGCGAGGCGCGAGGCATCAAAGACGTCTCGCTCGTGGAAGGAGTTGAAGTTAGCACCATGAGTCAGTTGGGGCAGTGGACAATCGAGTCAGATAAGGTGCTGGTCTTCTAGCCATATTGTTTTAATAACGCGTCCCATTCGACGCCATCGCCCACTGTGCTCATTCGGCGCGGTTGCTCGCAAGCATTATCTCTGTTAAAAATGAATTTTGCGCTATCTCACTGTCTGTTTTGAGTCTAGGATGCTAGGGTCTGTTGACAATTTGAGATAACTATTTAATAAAAAGGAGCAAACTCGTAATATTCAGGTTCCTATACCACCAATAAAACGAGTTTGCGATGCCCCGATTGATGCTCAGTGATGAGTTCTGGTCGAAGCTGGAGAAGATTCTGCTTCAAGAAGCGATTGATAACAAGCACAATCTGCGCATGACGGTAGAAGGCATACTGTATCGAATGCGGGTTGGCTGTCCGTGGCGAGACCTGCCCAAGGCGTTCGGCTGCTGGAATTCCATCTATAAAAGATTCAATGCATGGTCATCCAGTAGTGTAGTAAGTGGATGAGGATTTTTAATGCGCTGACTATTGATCCGGACTGGGAGTGGGGGTTTATTGATGGCAGCTACGTTAAAGCGCAAAGCCAAGTGCGGGAGCGGTAGGTCAGGAAGACCAGGCCATCAGGAAAAGCCGTGCGGGTAACACTACGAAGATCCATTTAGCGGTTGATAGTTGTCGTTTGCCGGTTGAGTTTGATATTACTGGCGGAGAAGTGAATGATTGTTCTGCAGCACCCCAGCTGATTGCTAAGTTGCCTGACGTGGAAGTGATTGTGGCAGATAAGGGCTATGACAGTGAATATATACGGGAGCAGATAGTAAAGAAGGGTGCCAAGGCTGCGATCCCGAGAAAGCGCAATTCGTTGAAAGGTAATGCAGATATGGATTGGGGCTTGTATAGTTATCGGCATTTGGTGGAAAACACCTTTGCACGCCTCAAGCAGTATCGGGCAGTAGCTACGCGATATGACAAATTAAAAAGAAATTATGAAAGTATGGTCGCCATCGCGTGCGGATATCTGTGGCTACCTATGTGAAATGTCAACAGACCCTAGTAAGTTTATCCTCCAAGCTTTCGCTCAGGTTTGAGCCAGAGCGAGAAATTTTCCCGTATGTATCGGCAATTATTTTAAAAAGTTGTCAAAAAAGGCATTAATCATTGCATGGTGCGCTATACCCGGTACCGCCACAGTTTAGAGCTGTTCGGTCTTATCGCGATGTATAAACCGAGGTTGTCGGTAAATCTAATCGATTTATCATTGGCTTTTGTCTGGCGGATTTTTACGCCGATTAGTGGCATGGTAAAATTTGCGCTTGCGATACCCACTACAATACCCGCTTTTTTTCATTGATGGAGCGAAGATTTTATGGAAAATCGTTAATAATAAAAGGCAAAGAACTGCTTAAAACATAGGCTTAAGCTAAAACTGTGGATATGCAGAATACATCATTTATATTTAGAGTGTCTTTAAAAATTCAGAGTTCTAGACAAGACGAGGCGTGAACAAAAAATGTTGACGCAGCATATAACTGATATGTAAGGGAACATTTTTTTTGAACAACGAAGTATGGTGACGAAATGTGAATTTTTAGAGATGCCCTTTAGTATTATAATTCGCGTTTTTATGAATGATTAGAATCATGTCAGATTTTAAACAAGCCTTTATTGAATTTGCTATTGAACATAACGTGCTGCGCTTTGGAGAATTTAAAACCAAAGCAGGACGCTTGTCACCCTATTTTTTTAATGCAGGATTATTTAATGATGGCAATTCACTCCATAAACTCGGCCAATTTTACGCGAAAGCCATTTTAGCTGCCCAACTCCCGTTTGATATGTTGTTTGGCCCAGCATACAAAGGGATTCCGCTTGTCAGTGCGATTGCCATTGCGCTAGCTGAGATGGGTCATAATTATGCTTTCTGCTTTAATCGAAAAGAAATCAAAGATCATGGCGAAGGGGGTAATATTGTAGGAGCGATACTGTCAGGCCGTGTGCTAATTGTCGATGATGTCATTACTGCAGGCACATCAGTCCAGGAATCTGTCAATCTTATTCGTACTGCTTCAGCCACACCTTGTGGTGTCGTCGTTGCGCTTGATCGCATGGAGCGAGGGCGCCATGAGAAATCTGCTATCCAGGAAGTTGAACAGATGCACGGCATCCCAGTCATCAGCATCATCAATCTGGATAATATTATGGATTATTTAGTGGCCAAGAGCGATATGGCACCAGATTTATTAGCAATTAAGCGCTACCGCGCACAGTATGGTGTTGCTTGACTTATCCTTTCTTAGTCTAGCTAATCCATAAATAAAATAACCGAATGAAAGGATCACCTCTGATTCAACTATCACTGAATTCATTTATTATGCCAAATATATTGTTTTCATCTTTTCAAAAGATCCATTTTGAGCATACAAATTTGTTTTTCTAAAAAATATATGTTAATTTTGTTCTTAACATCGTTTCTTAGTATTCATTAACTATTGATAGGCGTCACTGGGTTGTATAATTTTATACAACTGATGTAATAGCAAACTAGGGTTCCGGCTTCTTTTTTAAGAAGTGTCTGGTCCGAGAGTTTCTGGCTTCGGTAATAACGAAGCTCCACGGAGGGATAAAAGCCCGGGAGATTACGTAATGTGTGGACACATTACGACTTTCGGTATTTGACCTGATGATTTAAAGGAGGCTTCGTTATGTACACATCAATCTTATATTCATTTCATTACTTTCTTTCCAGCGATAGCACTGGAAGAAATCTAACGCTCCCTACGGCCGATTCATTGATACAGGCCAACGTGAGTTATTGGAGTTGGTCAGGAAAAAATACACAATGCCTGACCGTTCATTTTTTTCCAGTTATTCCCATGTTTAAAACAGCCATAGCTCTCAGGCTAAGCTGTTTACCGATTTTCAGCTTCTCAGTTAATTGAGAGTTTTGACTCGGATTGAATCATTTCTCATTACTTCTATGAGGCATATCATGTCAACCGTTCGTAGTCACAAAAGCTTTTCATCTCAAATGAAATCACCTGAACCACAAATGCTTAATCGCAGCATGGGCATCTGGAATAGTTTTACGCTTGGCTTCGCTGTGGTTTCTCCTGTTGTTGGACTTTATGCCATAGTCGGTGTACAAACCAATGTTACTGGTGGAGGCTGGTTCACAGCACTCGTGATCTGTTTAATCATGCAGTTATTGGTTGCCACCGTCTATGCCGAACTCTCTTCCCAATTTCCGATTGCTGGTGGCGCTTACAAATGGGCACGGCAGCTCGGTGGAACTATTACAGGTCAGTACGCTGGTATCATTTATGTCAGCTCAACCATCGCCATGCTGACCACAACCGCCTATACAGGAGGAATCTGGCTCGCGATTTTATTTGATTCTCCAAGTGGAACTGGTCTTATGATGGTATTTTGGGGTATAGTTTTTCTGTTAATTTGCATGTTGCTCAATCTTGCTCATGTAAATGTGTTCAAGTCGATCATTGCACTGGGGGTATATGCCGAAATCATTGGATCGTTCGGTATTGCCCTGTTACTTTTCTTTTTTTTCCGAGAACACCCAGTTTCCGAATTATTCCAAAACCTGGGTGAAGGTACAGCACCTGACAAACTCTCAGCTTTTTTAGCTGCGCTCGCCATCGCCGGCTGGGCATTCATCGGATTTGATGCCTGCTCAACAACTTCAGAGGAAACGCATCAACCCAAGCGCATGGTACCCCGCGCGATTTTTTTCTCGTTATGCGCGGTAGGTACTGTTGTCGTTTTCAATTCTGCTGCTTTAACGTTATCGTTTGATCACGATACCCTGGCGAAAACCAGCGCGACATTTGATCCCATTACGCCGCTGATAACAACCCATATTGGAGATTGGTTTGAGAAACCTTTTTTGGCAATCGTCGTGATCGCTTTTCTCGCTTGCGGCGCGTCCGTCGTCAAGTACACCTCCCGCATCGTCTTCTCCATGGCGCGTGAAGGCAACCTGCCCGCATCACTCAGCCGTGTAACTGCTACCAAAGCACCGAGAAATGCAATTCTATGCACAATATTTTTGGCCAGCCTGGGGCTGCTGTTCGGACTCAACGATCAGGCTGTCGCGACCATCATCGCATTTGGTACAGGAGGTCTCTATGCCATGTTTTCCATGACAACAGGCGTCGGTTTATACACTCGGCTTACCGGCCGCTGGGATCCGGCGCTGGGTGAATTGAAATTAGGGGGATGGGGTCTGATCATCAATATCGCCGCCTTTCTCTGGTCATTATTCGAGTTAATTAACATTGCGTGGCCACGTACCTACTTGGCTTCACCCGATGCGCCTTGGTGGCAGCTCTGGGCAGTACCACTGGTTCTGGGAGGCATCATAAGCATGACAACCTTAACCATTCTGATAAGGAGAAACAAATGAATCACGATAACGTATTTCTGTGGGAAGAACGTATTCCGGGTGGATGTCACTGGTCAGGCGTTTTGCGTCGGGGGGTTACCCTGCGTTTAGCCGACGTCACCGGTAACGCCAATGGTGCGATTTTGTTTTTCAATCAAGAAGAAAAACTGGAGCGCTACAATATGGCCGATACTTTAAAGGCACAACATACCTTTCGTTTGACCAAGGGACACGCCTGTTTCTCCGACATGGGGCGGATATTCTGCTGCATTACAGCCGATACCGTGGGATGGCATGATACTGTATGTGGTTTGAGTGATAGCAAACTGATCCAACAAAAATATGGCATTGCCCGCTATCAAGAACATCGTAACCAAATGTATCGTAGCGGTATGGATGGCATGCTGATCGAGCTGGGTAAATGGGGATTGGGCATGCGTGACATCGTGGCCAACATAAATCTTTTCAGTAAAGTAACTGCCAACAACGTGGGCGAACTCACCTTCCATCGCAACCATAGTAAAGCGGGCGGTTATGTCGATCTGAGTTTTGAAATAGATACATTGGTGATCCTCTCTGCGGCTCCTCATCCGCTTGATACCAACACAACTTATCAACCCGGCGCTGTCCATCTGACAGCATTTACTACACCCATCACAATAGCTTCGGAATGCAAACAGATTGCCGAGAACCTGCGTGGATTACACAATACTCATAGGTTCTATCACCCTTGTGGAGGTGCGTTATGAATACGTCTCAATTGATCGAAAGTAAACTTAATCCTGATTCTGCCATCATTGATGAAATTTGTGCGGCAGGTGAACCTTGGGTCAAGATGGTTAAACGGGGGCAAATTTTCCGTATCGTTGACCTGGAAGGTAATCAGGCCGTCGATACGCTGTTTTTCAATGCAAACCATGCATTGGAACGCTATAGCATGACGGACACGATACGCGCTCAGAACAAGCTGTATCTGACCACTGGCAGTAAACTTTGCTCTAATTTTGGCAATATGATGCTTACGATCATTGCGGATACCTGTGGGCGACATGACACGCTGGGCGGTGCTTGTTCAGCAGAAAGCAACACAGTGCGTTACGCGCTAGAAAAATACCCTATGCATAGTTGCCGCGATAATTTCTTGCACGCACTCGCACATGAAACCGCTTGCGAACATCTTGGCATGAGTAAGCGGGATATTCCGAGCAATATTAATTTTTTTATGAATGTACCTGTCACAGAAGATGGTGGATTGGAGTTTGTGGACGGTATTTCTGCGCCCGGCAAATATGTCGAAATGCGTGCCGAAATGGATGTATTGGTATTGATCTCGAACTGTCCGCAACTAAATAACCCTTGCAACGCTTATAACCCAACACCGATCAGATTACTGGTTTGGGAGAGGCAAGCTAGTTAATGGTTGATCCATAAAGGATAAAGCTATGTTTAATAAAGTACTCATTGCTAATCGAGGCGCAATTGCTTGTCGTATTATCCGTACACTCCACCGGATGAAGGTAGCAAGCGTAGCCGTTTATACCGAAGCTGACGCCTTATCGCGGCATGTCATCGATGCGGATGAGGCCTACTGTATTGGTAGTGGCATCGCGGCTGAGAGCTATCTGCGTGCTGACAAAATCTTAGCAGTTGCTCAACAAACTGGCGCGCAAGCGATTCATCCAGGCTATGGCTTCCTTAGTGAGAAAGCTGATTTTGCCGAACAGTGTGCTGCGCATGGGATTTGTTTTATCGGCCCTACTCCGCAGCAAATGCGTGCCTTTGGCCTGAAACATACTGCCCGGGCCTTGGCATTGCAAAATCAAATTCCCCTTCTGCCTGGAACCGATCTGCTGGAAAGCCTCGAATCAGCCTGCCATCAGGCCAAGCATATTGGTTACCCCGTCATGCTGAAAAGTACTGCCGGCGGTGGCGGCATAGGCATGCGTCTCTGCTGGAATCAGGATGAACTGATCGACGCTTATGAATCTGTCAAAACACTTGCGCAAAATAATTTCAAGGATGCCGGATTGTTTCTGGAAAAATATGTCGACCAGGCTCGTCATATTGAAGTGCAAATTTTTGGTGACGGTAAGGGTCAAGTTGTGGCGTTGGGCGAGCGAGACTGCTCCATGCAACGGCGCAACCAGAAAGTCATCGAAGAAACACCGGCCCCCAATCTCCCTCCTCCCCTGAGTCAGGCGTTACTGGAAACGGCAGTACACCTAGGCAAAGCGGTTAATTATCAATCTGCCGGTACCGTCGAATATATTTTTGATGCTGTTAATAGCCAGTTTTATTTTCTTGAAATCAATACTCGTCTACAAGTCGAACATGGGGTAAGCGAGGAAGTGACCGGTATCGATCTGGTGGAATGGATGGTGCGCCAGGCAGCGGGCGATCTTCCTCCTCTTGCTTCTTTTACAGTCAAACCACAGGGTGCTTCTATCCAGGTACGCATTTATGCTGAAAATCCTGCAAAAGACTTCCAGCCTTCCAGCGGTACATTAACTACAGCAGAGTTTCCTACAGCCGCCCGTGTGGAAACCTGGATAGATCGGGGGATAGATATATCAGCATTTTATGATCCCATGCTGGCTAAAATCATCGTGCATGCACCTGACAGGGAAAAAGCCATTGCTCATCTCCTTACGGCGCTGGATCACACCGCATTGCATGGGATTGAAACCAATCTCGCCTATCTCAAGCAGATTCTGCAAAGCGCCGTATTTCGTAGTGGGCAACCGAGTACCCAGTTTCTTAATGGTTTCCATTATCAGGCACATAGTATTGATGTCCTGAACGCGGGTGTGCAAACCATGATACAGGATTATCCGGGGCGAATTGGTTACTGGAACGTGGGCGTTCCTCCTTCAGGGCCAATGGATAGCCTTGCCTTCCGCCTTGCCAACCGGCTAGTGAACAATAATGAAGATAAAGCTGGGCTGGAAATTACCCTGACGGGACCGACACTGCGTTTCAATTGCGATAGCATTATTGCCATCTGTGGCGCTCCTATCGATATATTGCTGGACGGTGAGCCCTTGCTCCAGTGGCAATCTCATCTCGTCAAAGCAGGTGCGCTATTACAATTTGGCAAAGTTAAACAAGCAGGCAGCCGAGTTTATCTGGCAGTGCAAGACGGCTTTCAGATACCTGATTACCTTGGCAGCAAAGCTACTTTCACACTCGGCCAGTTCGGTGGGCATGCAGGACGTGTACTACGTGCCGGGGATGTGTTGCATATTCACGCCGTGAATTCTTCTCAACCTTTCCTTCCGCAGTATGTGCCACAGGAATGGATTCCTCATTATACAAACCACTGGGAAATCGCGGTATTGTATGGTCCTCATGGAGCGCCTGATTTTTTTACCGAAGCAGACATCGAACATTTTTTTGCCGCTGAATGGAAAGTCCATCATAACTCCAGTCGTACCGGGGTGCGCCTCATAGGTCCTAAACCGCAATGGGCGCGCACTGATGGCGGCGAAGCTGGTTTGCATCCTTCCAATATTCATGATAATGCCTACGCGGTTGGCGCAGTTGATTTTACCGGAGATATGCCGATCATCCTTGGCCCTGATGGTCCCAGTCTGGGTGGCTTCGTTTGTCCGGTTACCATAGCTCATGCAGAGTTATGGAAAATTGGCCAGCTTAAACCAGGCGATAGTATCCATTTTCGCTCGATATCGATGGAAGATGCGCTTACGCTGGAACAACAACAGAACCTGTTTATTCAGCATCTTCATGCCGATGGAAACATCTCGATTTCTACTCAACGCTCGAAATTAGAAAGCCCCATTTTGCATCGCATTTGTGAGAGCAAAGAACAGGTGCAAGTAACTTATCGCCAGTCTGGTGACAAATACTTGTTAATCGAGTATGGTCCGTCTATGCTCGATCTTAATTTACGCTTTCGAGCCCATGCTTTGATGACCTGGCTACAGCAACGTATCGACAATAATGAGCTTGCCGGCATCCTGGATCTGACGCCCGGCATTCGCTCACTGCAAATCCATTTTAATGCACGACGATTAGCGCGCGATGCGCTAATGAATCTTCTGATTGCAGGTGAAAACGAGCTGCCCTCAATCGATGATATGGAAGTGCCGTCCCGTATCGTCTATCTGCCTTTATCTTGGGATGACGCCGCCACACGGCTGGCCATTGAAAAATACATGCAATCGGTTCGCAGCGATGCGCCGTGGTGCCCAAGTAATATCGAATTTATTCGCCGCATTAATGGCTTGGAAAGCATCGAAGAAGCTCAGCATATTGTATTTGCAGCGAGTTATTTGGTCATGGGGCTGGGAGATGTCTATTTGGGCGCACCGGTCGCGACCCCGCTCGATCCCCGTCACCGTCTTGTCACCACCAAATACAATCCGGCACGTACTTGGACACCTGAAAATGCTGTCGGGATTGGCGGTGCCTATTTATGCATTTATGGCATGGAAGGCCCGGGTGGCTACCAGTTTGTCGGCCGCACCGTACAAATGTGGAATCGCTATCGCCAAACCGAGGATTTCAAGGAGGGTCGCCCTTGGTTATTGCGTTTCTTTGATCAAATCCGTTTTTATCCCGTCAGCGAAAGTGAGCTCCTCAAACTGCGCAACGATTTCATTACCGGGCGTTTTAAACTACGCACGGAAGAAACGGTTCTGAATCTGAGGCAATACAACGCTTTTCTGCAACAACACGCTGCCAGTATCAATGCATTCAAAGCCAAACAGCAAACTGCGTTCGAAGCTGAACGCCGACGCTGGGAGGCTAATAACCTAGCTCAATATATCAGTGAAGATATGTTGGAAGAAGCGGATGCACAGAGCGAACTCGACTTACCGGCAGGTGCGCAAGCCGTCACTTCTCAAGTGACAGGCACAGTCTGGAAACTGCTGGTCAGTGAAGGAGAACACGTAGAAGTAGGAAAGCAGCTGATCATGATCGAATCCATGAAAATGGAATTCTCGGTAGATTCGCCTGTCACTGGCACTGTGCGGCAATTATTCTGCAAACAGGGGGGATATATGTCTGCTGGGCAAGTACTACTCATCATTCAGGAAGAAATGTGATGGTGGAAAGATTTCATCCCCTCAGTGATATTTCTTCCTTACTGCAACACTATGCAAGAGGTGAGTTATCTCCCACTCAACTGGTAGCGATGATCCATGCTGAAATTCAACATGATCCGGACCATATTTGGATTGCTACCCTTCCACTGCAGTCCTTGAAATATTATGCAAGCCAGGTAGAAGCAAAGGGAATGGCGGAGCTCCCGCTATATGGTATTCCCTTTGCCATCAAAGATAATATTGATCTCGCCGGTGTACCGACCACGGCTGCCTGCCCAGCTTTTGCCTACACACCCTCTCGCAGCGCAACTGTCGTGCGCAGATTAATGGATGCTGGTGCCATTCCTATTGGCAAAACCAATCTGGACCAGTTTGCCACTGGCCTGAATGGCACACGGTCTCCTTACGGTGCTTGCCGCAATGCATTTAACCGTGACTATATTTCCGGCGGTTCAAGCTCAGGCTCTGCGGTTGCTGTTGCCAAGGGACAGGTATGTTTCAGCCTTGGTACTGATACCGCAGGCTCAGGCAGGGTTCCTGCCGCTTTTAATAATTTGATTGGCTATAAGCCCACGAAAGGCTGGCTTTCAGCACATGGCCTGGTACCAGCCTGCCGCTCCCTCGACACCGTATCAATTTTTGCGTTGACTGCTGCTGATGCTGCGCGCATTCTGGAAGTTTCTGCGGGCTACGATGCTGAAGATATCTATTCCAGACAAAGAGAAGAATATAACTTTGACTTCGGCGCAATTTCCCATTTTCGCTTTGCTGTTCCGCGTAGGCAGCAATTGCAATTCTTCGGTAACCTTGAAAGTGAGCGATTATTCCACGAAGCGGTCGCCTCAATGCACGCGCTGGGTGGTGAAGCGATTGAAATCGATTTTGAACCTTTTCTCGAAGCTGCCCGCCTTCTCTATGAAGGCTCTTGGATAGCCGAGCGGTATAGCGCGATTCAGTCATTTTTTGAGTCACAAGGCGATCAAATCATTGCACCCATACGCGAAATTATCACAAGCGCGCAACAATACTCCGCCGCTGACGCCTTCAAGGGACACTATCAATTGCGTCGCATCAAACAGCAGGCGGATCAGATCTGGCAAGTGGTTGATTGTTTGCTTACCCCCACTGCCGGCACAATCTATTCCATTCGAGCGATGCAGCAGGACCCGATACGCCTCAATACCCATCTGGGCTACTACACCTATTTCATGAATCTGCTCGACTATGCGGCCGTCGCTACCCCTGCTGGCTTTCAGCATAATGGTCTTCCTTTTGGTGTTACGCTGGTTGCGCCTGCTCACCAGGATATACCCTTACTACGTCTTGCGCACCGTTTGCAAGAGTTCTACTCACTCCCTTTGGGAGCGACGGATATTGCGCTACCTAAAACTCGCTTCCCTACCATATTTCAGTCTAGTCAGGTACGTATCGCCGTTTGTGGCGCACATTTATCCGGTCTGCCGCTAAATGAACAATTGACTAGTCGCCAAGGTCGATTAATAACTAGCACCACTACTTCCTCAGACTATAGACTCTACGCATTACCAGGCAAACCACCTCAACGTCCTGGCTTAATTCGAGTAAATGATAATGAGCGAGGCTTCGCAATTGAAGTAGAAATTTGGGAATTGCCAGCACGCGAATTTGGCAGCTTTGTTGCTAATATTCCAGCACCGTTAGGTATCGGTACCATTACCTTGGTAAACGGTGAAACAGTGCAAGGTTTTATCTGTGAACATTATGCAACCAAAAAGGCAACCGATATCAGCCATTTTGGTGGATGGCGCAACTATCTTCAACAATTAACCCATCCATAAACTTACGCCTCTTGGCCCATCCGTTTTAATCGACTCGTTGATGAGGAAAAAAAAGCATATCAAAAGATTCATGGCTTTCAACTGCCCAACCCACTATACTCATTCATATCAAAATTATTATTAAGGTAAGGAAAAACTCATGATAGCCAGCATGACAGGTTATGCCGTTATGTCTAAGGAGATGGCACATGGCTCCTTAACGCTAGAACTACGCTCAGTTAATAATCGCTATCTCGATATTCAGTTCCGTTTGCCAGATGAATTTCGCTTGCTGGAACCTGCAATGCGTGAGCTCTTGAATACCCAGTTAAAGCGAGGAAAAATTGATTGCCGTTTAACCTTCATACCGTACGCTAAAGTAGATTTACCTCAACAGCTCAATGAGCAGTTATTAAATAAATTAATAGAGCTGAACAACACGGTTAAATCGGCTCTTTCGGATGCAAAAAGCCTGACTGTAGCAGACATTTTGAGTTGGCCCGACATATTGAAAAGCGATATGACATCTACTCCAGAACTGCATGAAGCTTGCATGGAATTACTTCAAGCGACTTTGAATGAGTTTATCGCTACGCGTGTTCGTGAAGGAGAAAAACTGAAGAATACATTGCTGGAGCGTTTGCGCCAATTACGCCAATTAACAACGGCGCTCTCACCGCGTATTCCAATATTGCTCGCAGCTTTTCAGGAAAAGTTAATAACACGTTTGCAAGAAGCAAAAATAGATGGTAACGATGATCGTCTTCGACAAGAGCTAATATTATTCGCAAGCAAGATTGATATAGACGAGGAATTATCACGATTACAAACTCATCTAGACGAGGTGGAACACACCCTATTAAAAGGAGGATGTGTTGGCAAACGGCTTGATTTCTTGATGCAAGAACTTAATCGAGAGGCTAATACTCTTGGGTCAAAGTCTGTAGACGTGGAAGTTTCAAAAATTTCTGTAGAGCTAAAAGTGTTGATTGAACAAATGCGTGAGCAAGTTCAGAACATTGAATGATATTTTACGCTGTATTAGCCGCTCCGCGGCTGCAAATGCTAACGCGCAGCATGCTTACGGCATTTCATTTTTTGCGAAATCATGTTCTGGTTGATCAACAAGCACGTCTTGATCAGCAGCTATTCTATCATTCTGTATGCATGTAGCAATGGGGCGAGGCTGATCTGTTTCAATATCTTCACTAGAAAAACAGCTCTAGATCCGTCACTGTCTCTTGCAAAACAAAACGCCAACTTAATAACCTAGTCTTGATTTTGATCAATTGGACAGTAGGCCCCTGTGCATTAGAACGCAGGAACCGATATTGTTGGATTCAATTACCGGATTTTCAGCCCGAATGAGTTTAGTTTGATAAGCACATTCAATTCCTTTTAGTAAGTATTGGATGTGCTTTTTCAATCTACGCTGTTAACAGAAATAAACGTTAAATTTTGGAAAAATTCAAGAAAGAATAAATATCCAATCAAAATATTGCCGGTTGGATATTTACTTTTGTATTGGTTTCCCATACTTGCGGTTAAATTTCTCAACTCTTCCGGCAGTATCCACAATCTTCTGTTTCCCAGTATAAAAAGGGTGACAAGCCGAACAAACCTCAATATGTAAAGGCTTATTTAAAGTAGAACATGTTTTAAAGACATTACCACAGCTGCATGTTACAGTTATTTCTTGATAATTTGGATGAATTTCTGCTCTCATATTCTTTCGTCCTTAATTTTCAGACCAAATCTCTGGATTATATATTAAAAAAACGGGGTATTATCCTTTATTAAAGGACTGGGTGCAACTTTGGAAGGCTTATGTCTTCTTCAATATCAATGCCATCGTAAAACAAATTTAAAAATTTGGTAGCAAAAAATAATTTATACACGCCGCATTGAATCAAAAAAATCAGCATTACCTTTTGTAGCTTTAATTTTGTCAAGTAAAAATGACATTGCGTCCATATCATCCATTGGGTAAAGTAATTTTCGCAATATCCATATTTTCTGTAAGATATCCTGCGGAAGCAATAACTCTTCTCGGCGAGTACCCGAACGGTTAACATTAATAGCTGGATAGATACGTTTCTCTGCCATACGCCGATCAAGATGAATTTCCATGTTGCCAGTACCTTTAAACTCTTCGTAAATGACATCATCCATGCGTGAGCCGGTATCTACGAGAGCAGTAGCAATAATGGTAAGAGAACCTCCTTCCTCTATATTCCGTGCAGCACCAAAGAAGCGTTTTGGACGCTGCAATGCATTGGCATCCACCCCCCCTGTTAATACTTTGCCGGAAGCAGGTGCAACCGTATTATAAGCGCGAGCTAAACGAGTGATAGAGTCAAGTAATATCACCACATCTTTTTTATGCTCCACAAGACGTTTAGCTTTCTCTATGACCATATCGGCGACCTGAACATGCCGCATGGCAGATTCATCAAAAGTAGATGAAATAACTTCACCTCTGACTGAGCGAATCATTTCTGTAACCTCTTCAGGCCGCTCATCAATTAATAATACCATTAAGATGACATCAGGATAATTAGCTGCTATTGAATGGGCAATATGCTGCAACATTACTGTTTTTCCCGACTTTGGACTCGCTACTAATAAACCCCGCTGTCCCTTCCCTATAGGAGCAATCAGATCAATGATCCGACCTGTAATGTTCTCCTCAGATTTGATATCACGTTCTAATACCAAACGTTCGGTGGGGAATAATGGTGTCAAATTTTCAAACAGAATTTTTCGTTTGGAGTTTTCTGGCGGCTCATTATTAACCTTGTCAACTTTGACTAATGCAAAATATCGCTCTCCATCTTTGGGGGGACGAATTTCCCCATCGACTGAATCACCAGTATGCAAATTAAAGCGTCTAATTTGACTAGGTGAGATATAAATATCATCGGGTCCTGCCAGATAAGAAGTGTCAGGTGAGCGTAGAAATCCAAAACCGTCCTGCAAAATTTCCAGGGTTCCTTCTCCAAAGATACTTTCATTTTTACGTGCCTGATTTTTTAGTAAAGCAAAAATCAGATCCTGTTTTCGCAAACGATTGGCTCCCTCAATTTCATTGGCAACAGCCATTTTTATCAATTCGGAAACATGTAGACTTTTAAGATCAGATAAACGCATGAAGAAACTCGTAAAAAATGATTGGGATAGAAAATGAAGCTAAAATAATCAGGAAGAGGAGTAACGCCAATAAGGAAAAGTCAAGTTTGGAGCAATAACTCTTTCAGCTAAAAGCTTATAGAGCGTTTTTATTAGGTAAGTCTAAGATTTTATAGATGGCTGTCAATGAATGCTGTCAATTGAGACTTTGAAAGAGCACCAACCTTGGTTGCTTCAATATTACCATTTTTGAATAACATAAGGGTGGGGATGCCACGAATTCCATATTTTGGAGGAGTCGCTTGATTTTCATCAATATTAAGTTTTGCGACTTTAAGTCGACCACTATACTCATTCGCAACTTCATCAAGAATTGGGGCAATCATTTTGCATGGTCCACACCATTCTGCCCAGTAATCAACTAACACTGGCGTGGTTGATTGTAGTACTTCTGCTTCAAAAGTGGCATCTGTAATATAATGAACATGTTGGCTCATGAAATCCTCATTCAAATTTTATTTTTCAAGTTAATATTGATCAATAGTGCAATACACTAATGAATAGATCTGTCATACAGGACAGCCAATCGAATCTAAGCTGAAATAGAAATGTGCAAGCTTGTGATTGTTATACTATAGAAAATTCCGGTAAATGGGAAGTGTTGTCATACATTACAATTAAACTTCTATAAACCCTACGTAAGACTAACAATACTTAAGAAGCTGACATTAAATCATAAACTGGCTTGTTAGCCCCAGTTTTATTACTGAAGTTTATTTTATATACAAAAATATGAAGCAGAATCTATATATATTTAACTATTCCACCAAGAGGCGAATAATCATGCATTTAATAAAGCGTAATTATACCCGTCAAATATTGACCATGCTTATTTGTTCGTTCTTGATTTGCTGGAGTATGGCGCTTATTGCATCTCCTGTACGCCAGGAAATAAGACAGTTTATTGATGAAATGGTTGCACAACATGGATTCAATCAATCCAAACTTGAAGATATATTTAATAGGGTGCAATTCCAGCCAACAATCATTGATTTGATTTCAGTGCCAGCTTCCTCCATACCTTGGAATAAATATCGCGCCCGTTTTATCAATTCCCAGCGCATAAAAAGTGGCGTCAATTTCTGGAATGAACATGCACAAAAACTGGAGCAAGCAAGTCAAGTATTTGGCGTCCCTGCAGAAATTATTGTTGCCATCATTGGCGTTGAAACTGCCTATGGTACAACGACAGGTAAACATCGCGTTATAGACGCATTGACTAC
The DNA here is from genome assembly GCF_900114745.1 of Nitrosomonas communis. Taxonomy (GTDB): domain Bacteria; phylum Pseudomonadota; class Gammaproteobacteria; order Burkholderiales; family Nitrosomonadaceae; genus Nitrosomonas; species Nitrosomonas communis_A. Next base: position 19,853 of record NZ_FOUB01000030.1, read on the forward strand.
TTTAGCATTTGATTTTCCAAGACGCGCTGATTTTTTTAAAAGTGAATTGGAGCAATACCTGTTACTTGCACAGGAGCAAAATTTCGATCTATTCAGTATCAGAGGTTCTTACGCAGGAGCCATTGGTTTTCCACAATTTATGCCGGGAAGTTATAGACGCTATGCCATAGATTTTGATGGTGATGGGAAAACTGACTTAACAAGCAATCCCACTGATGCAATTGGTAGTGTCGCTAACTATCTCAAGGAATATGGGTGGGAAGCAGGAGGACCAATCATAACACGCGCACACGTACCTATTGATAGTAATCATTATCAAGAAATTTTGCTTGCAGGCATTGAACCCATTCATCCAGTAAAAAAACTTCGTGCAGCAAATATTATCCCATTGCAGAAAACAGGGGATGAAAGACTAGCAGCACTTATTGAATTAAAAGATGAGGACACGCATCAATATTGGCTCGGTTTTAAGAATTTCTATGTCATTACACGATATAATCGCAGTACTTTTTACGCAATGTCAGTGCTGCAGCTTGCTGAGGCCATCCGTGCTGCACGAAATTCAAGTCTGCGATAAAATAGTTATTTAGCTATGAATAAGTTTAATTTCAAGATAACTTGTGCGCCGGACTAGTACATTCGGCTGCTGGGATGATTTTCAGAAGATAAGTTACTTCTCCGGATAATCAATGTATTTTATTGCCACCCGTAAGCTTTAATCTTAATCTATCTTAATTTACGGATAAAATGTTCTCTATTCTTGAGCATCTGTATAATTTTCTTTTTTAAATACTACAAGATGATCAGCTTCTAACCTGATACCGATTTTCTCATCAATCGCATGATTATGATGACTCGAAATGAGCGATAATAGAGTCCTTCCACTGGTTAATTTCAACGTATAAAGAATTTCAGCACCTCGAAATGCTTTATGTATGACCATGGCTTGTAAAGTACTTTGTTGATCGTATACAATATCGTCTGGTCGAATTAATACCTCTACTTCAGTTCCGGCAAGATAAATGGCATCATCTAATTCGTACTGATGATAAATATCTTCCGTTAAAATCCCTAGTTCTATTTCGATCTTCCCTGGGGAAAGCATTTTCCCAGGGAGAAAAATACCTTGCCCGATAAAATTGGCAACAAAGCGATTGGCAGGGCGATGATATAAATTATAGGCCGTATCCCATTGCATAATTTTCCCTTGATGCATGACGCCAATTACATCTGCCACAGAGAAAGCTTCGTCTTGATTATGCGTTACCAGGATAGCAGTAATATGCAGACTCTTTAGAATATCGCATATTTCTAAACTTAAACGCTCCCGTAAGCTGATATCCAGATTAGAAAAAGGTTCATCTAGTAGCAATAAATCAGGATGCGGCGCCAGCGCTCGGGCTAAGGCTACCCGTTGTTGCTGCCCGCCGGAAAGCTCATGAGGATACTTGTTAGCCTCTTCTGCAAGACCCACAATTTGTAGCATCTTGGCTACACGTTGCATACGCTCAGTCGGATGATTGCGGTGCAATCCAAACCCTACATTTGCTGCTACTGTCAGATGAGGAAACAAAGCATAATCCTGAAATACCATACCAACATGTCTTTGCTCGGGTGGAAGGCTAAAGTTAGCACGACTCACAACCATGCCGTTAAGTAATATTTCACCCTCCATTAATGGCTCAAAACCTGCAATACAGCGTAATACAGTAGTTTTCCCACAACCGCTGGGCCCTAACAAGCACCCGATCTCCCCTTTTCTTAAATCAAATGATAAATGGCTAATGGTTGTCTGCTTACCATAAGCATGTTGAATTTGATCTAATTTCAGTAAGGTATCCACAAGCTATTTATCTGTTTGTCGCATCAATAAAATAATAGGAACCAATCCAGCCAAAACTAACGTCACGGCAGGTAATGCAGCCTGCTGCCATTCACCCTCTGAAGTCAATGAAAAAATACGTACAGCCAATGTATCCCAACCAAAGGGACGAGTCATCAAAGTGATGGGCATTTCCTTCATGACATCTACGAAAACCAGCGCAGCAGCGGTAAATATTCCCGTTTTCAACATCGGTAAGTGAACACTTCGAAGCACAGCCCAACTGGTCAGACCAAAACCCATCGCTGCCTCATCTATACTGCGCGTAATGCGTTGCATAGCACTGTCTATGGGATAGTGACCAACAGCAAGAAAGCGTGTCATGTAAGCTATCAGCATTACACCGACTGTGCCTTGAATCAATAAACCAGCTTCAATTTGAAATAGGGTTAACAGCCATTCATTCAACTGATCATCTAACCAGGCAAGTGGAATAAAAATACCTACTGCTAATACTGCACCTGGCAGAGCATAACCTATCGTTGCAATACGGACTGCGATTCGTGTGAAAGTATTGGAATAAAGGCGAACTGCATAAACTAATAATATGGCAACAAAACAAGTAATCAGTGTGGCCATGACTGATAACAGAATTGAATGCAAGAGAAATTCCAGATAACGTTGATTAAAGCTCTGCATTAAAGAATGAGCAGCCCAGCCACCCAATTGCATGATGGGCAGCACAAATGCAAAAAATAAAACACTTGCAGCAAAGCAGGTCGCCACACTCGCTTTCCAACCTGAAAGTACGAGACGATCCGCGCGTGAACTTCTCTTTGTTTCAGCGAAGCGCATTCTCGCTCGAAATTGCTGCTCAATAATAATGAGTACGAAAACCAGGATGATCAGTAACGATGCAAGCTGAGAAGCTGCAGGTAAGGAAAACATCCCAAACCATGCTTTATAGATCGCCGTGGTAAATGTATCGTAATTAAACACAGAAACGGTCCCAAAATCTGCAAGAGTTTCCATGAGCGTCAGCATGATGCCGCCTGCAATCCATGGGCGGGCCATCGGTAACGCTACTTTGAAGAACCCTTGTTTACGGTTAAGGCCCAGTGATTGAGCCACTTCCAGCAAACGCTTTCCTTGCGTTAGAAATGCATTGCGTGCCATTAAATAAACATAGGGATAGAAAGCCAGAATCATAACAACTGTCACCCCCCCTCCTCCGTATAAATCAGGAAACCAGGGTAACTCTGATCCTAGCCAAGTGCGTAAAGCTGTCTGAATGGGACCGGTATAATCAAACAGACCGAGTACAATAAATGCAGTCACATAGGCTGGAATGGCTAATGGCAGTAATAAAGCCCAGGAAAAGAACCTGCTGCCCGGAAACTCATATATTGCGGTAAGCCACGCAAGGCTGATACCCAACAATGACGTCCCAACAACAACTCCCAATGAGAGCCAAAATGTGTTGATTAATAAGGTAGAAAGTGCAGTTTCAACAAGATGCTTCCAGACATCGTCCGCTGGCATTAGAAATGAAGAAAAAACAACAACGACGGGAATGAGTATCAGTGCTGCAACAAGAAACGGAATTAGCCGCCAAAAACTTGCTTTGCGGTTTAAGAAAAACAAGGGCCGGCTAATTTCTGTGTTTTTATTTTCTATTGCAGCATATTTTTCACTATTCACATGTACCTACTAGTTTATCGATAACCAGCACGATCCATTAACTTTATTGCTGCTGTTTGCAATTCCCCTGCTTTGACTAAGTTCATTGGATTTTGTTTAAACTCACCCCAAGCTGCAACCATTTTACTGGGCTTAATCTTAGGATTGACAGGGTATTCCATATTGACGTCAGCAAATAAATTTTGCGCTTTCTCTGAAGATAAAAATTCCAGTAATTTGACGGCTGCATGCTCATTCTTGCTGAATTGAGTAACGCCGGCTCCTGAAATATTGACGTGAACACCGCTATTTTTCTGATTGGGCCAGAAGATGGCTAAAGGTAAATCAGGATTGCTTTCCATCAATCTGCCATAATAATAAGTATTAACCAGAGCCACATCGCATCGTCCTGCTGCTACAAATTCCAGGGTTCTTGTATCATCAGACAAAGGCTCAGTTGCGAGATTATCGACCCAACCTTTCACAATTCTTTCAGTTTCAGCTTCCCCATGCTCGGCAATCATCATCGCAACAAGCGATTGATTATAAACTTTTTTCGAGGTGCGCAAGCATAATCTCCCCTTCCATTTCGGATCTGCCAGATCCTCATAGGTAAAAAGCTCTGACGGTTTTACTTTTTGCGTATTGTAGACGATAGTGCGAGCCCGAACTGAAAGACCAAACCACTGCCCTTGCGGATCTCGTAAATGAGCAGGAATATTTGCTTCCAGCATAGAAGAAGAAACAGATTTTAATAGTCCCGCCCGTGCTGCTTCCCATAAATTCCCCGCATCTGCAGTAATGAGAACATCGGCTGGAGTTTTTTTTCCTTCAGCTTTAAGTCTGGCCAATAAAGCGCCTTCCTTGTCTGTCGTAAATTTAACCTCAATACCTGTTTCTCTGGTAAAAGCATCGAACATCGGCTTGATAAGCTCTTCAATTCTTGCTGAATATACTACGACCTGCTCTGCCTGGGCTACATTGATTACCAGTAGGGAAACAAAACAGTATGCAATGACAAAAAAACGTTTAATAGAAAATAGTTTGCACATTTATTTAAATATGAAGCATGAGAATGTCAGAAAGTAAAATCATAGCTTACAAAATTTTGAACAATTATACTATGAATAAGAATTGTTATCAGTTGTGCCTTCTTCAAAAAGTAATGCTTATCCTAATCCAGAAGATGCAGTATTAATTGCCTGCAATGGCGGCGTATATTTCAATCCAAACGCCTCTGCTACAGCGGGATGCGTCAAGAAACCGCGATGTATATTGAGGCCATGCAGCAAAGTGCGATTATGACGTACAGCATCTAGACCTTCATTTGCGAGGTGCACTACATAAGCTGCCGTCTGATTATTCAGTGCAAAGGTACTCGTGCGAGGGACAGCTCCTGGCATGTTAGTAACGCAATAATGCAAGATCCCATCCAATTCATAAACCGGATCACTATGAGTAGTAGGGTGAGTGGTCTCAACGCATCCCCCCTGATCAACTGCCACATCAACGATAACCGACCCTCTGCGCATATGTGACAACATCTCTTTTGTTATCAGCCAAGGCGCTCGTCCCCCCGGAATAAGCACTGCACCAATAACAAGGTCGGCTTGATAAACGATTTCTTTAATATTGAATCTGTCACTCATACGCGTCAGTAATTGCCCACGAAAAATATCATCTAAGTATTTCAACCGCATATGATTCACGTCCAGTACAGTCACCTGAGCACCCATTCCAACCGCAACTCTGGCAGCATTGGCACCTACAATACCTGCTCCCAGAATGGCAACATTGGCTGGTGCTACTCCAGGAACTCCCCCCATCAGGATGCCACGGCCGCCTAATGTTTTAAGCAAGTACGTCGCGCCTATTTGTACTGCCATTCTTCCGGCTACTTCACTCATTGGCGCTAACAAAGGTAACTCACCTGATTCAATTTGCACAGTTTCATAGGCGATGCCAGTCGTTCCTGCAGTCATCATTGTATCAGTCAGCATTTTATTCGAAGCCAGATGCAGGTAAGTAAAAAGAATTAAATCTTGACGCAAATAGCGATATTCTTGCTCAATGGGTTCTTTTACCTTCACCACCATTTGAGCAGACCAAGCATCCTCGGCATGAGGAACAATATCAGCGCCAGCCGACTGGTAATCTCCATCAGTAAAAGAACTTCCGTCCCCTGCTCCGGCTTGTACCCGAACCTGATGCCCGTGTTCTATTAACGTGTGTACGGTACCGGGCGACATCCCGACTCGATATTCATTATCTTTAATTTCCTTGGGTAATCCAATGATCATCAATTGATTCCTAGTTTTTGTTAGTCAGAATGGCTCTTTTACTCTTTTTATGTCCCCATTCATAGCGTCATCTATTTGCTAGACTACTGTGACATTTTAAAAATTCTGATTTGTCAGGAGTTTTGAACAAATCTAATTCAAAATAATCTATGTGTAATAGCTTATTACTTTTTCCGCTGAAATAAATATAACCCAAAAGTTTTTATTCAAAGACTAATTTCACTTTTTTTACTTAACTCAGATTTTCCATTAGCAACAATTAAGGGGTGAATATTGCGCTGAATTTAACGGGAACATCAAATATTTTGGACTTATCCCAAAGACTATTGATCCATTCACGCTGTTGCATAGCAACTGCCAGGCTGATAATCTTTTTTTGTCCTCCGTGGGTTAACCGTGGGTTAATATAGCCAGCTTTGGCAAAGAGTACATAGCGCAGCGTTTTGAGGATATGCTAGACATCAGATTTGCCTCACACCCTATTACTTCGTAATACTGCCTGATGAGACGAACTCATCAAATTACAGGCTGGCATGACTGTCAGCAAAGCAGATTGAGTAACCTAGAAATTCCTGGGGTTAAAACTTTCATCGCCAAAATCATATTTTATTCCTTGATATGGTTTTTCTAGTCAGCACGGCCAATGATACAAACGCCAAAGCTTGGCTTTAGGTAAATTCATATTAGTAACCAGTGCATTGTAATGATATTGAGCAAAAACCGGATCATCGGCAAATAAAGACAATGCTTTGCCCCTGGCATTAGACTGCTCATCAATTTTCTGCCGAATCCCTACCACCTGGTGCGGTTTTTTTTTCCAACTGGGCGCCTGATAGTCAAAAGCAATCAGCTCTATGCCATCGTTCAGTGCCCACCAGCTTATTTCTTCTACCAGTGTGCTCCTGGTAATGGCTAATGGAGGGGCAAGGCAACCAAATAATGCATGCTACGCCGGTCTAAGTCATCCAGAAACGCACTATCACTCAAATCACTATCCGCCCGAAGCAACGAGACCTGTTTATCAACCGGCTTATATAAACTGTCCTCCAAAAAGGCCAATGCATTATTAGCTCCATGGCTGTTGCCCGGCCTTGGCCATGAATTGGCTACTATACGAATATCTGCGACAAAAGCCATCAAGAGGTGATGAGAATAACGCCTGTGCTTGCGCGGATTGTAACCTCGCGCCCGCCTTCTTGTTACCGATAGCGTACCATTACCGTTGAAGCCGGAGCTAGTGTTAATCCGTCAACGTGAAGATTACCAGAAAACCAGTGGTGTAAATTTCCAAATACCCGCATATTCATGCCTCCATCTAACTTCCTGAATACCCGCATGATTCTGTGAAATCAGGCGAAAATCTTCTAAGAGTAAAAACTGGAAGCTGTTGAGTCAGCATTATTCGAATATATTTCGCGACAGTTTCTCGCCAACCAAACTTGAAAAGGTTGACTAGGGCAAATTTTTGAAAAGCGCAGGATCAAGCAGGAGAGTTTCGACATCATAACTATAATCTTCCATGCTATCACTTACTTGGCTGACTGGTCGCAGGGGTAAGGAAATAATTAAATACATACATTTCATAGGGTTTTTCATCTGGTTTCTTTGAAACGTGAATACGTTTTACATTAAGAATTAATATTTTCATACTTTCTCCTGATAATTAATATCCTTGTTTGACTTATGGGGATATGAAAAGTATGATTAATTAACAATTGAACGTATCAATTTTGATACATAAAGGAGGAAAATATGATAGAACTAAAAGATTACATTGAAATTGGCGTAGAAAAAGCAGGGACTCAAATAGAATTGGCTAAAAGAATAGGTATTTTGGATGTAAATTTGAGAATGGCTAAAGCTGGAAAAAGAGGTCTTCCAGTAGATGCTTGTATATTGCTTGCAGATTACGTAAAAGTAGATAGGTTAGAAGTAATCGCGGCAAGTAATCTGGTTACTGAAAAAGATGAAAGAAGAAGGAGAATCTTTGAAAGCTGTTTTAAGAAATCAAACAGCGCGGCGGCAAGTATAACAATGGCTCTACTTATCACAATGACTTTGACATTGGCACCAACTAAGCCCGCCGATGCTGGATGTCTAATACCCATAAGTAACACTGTACATATTATGCAAAAGATCATAGTAAACGGGTTAGAAGGAAAGCGAATTATCTGACCTATTTTTGAGGTAGGCTGTTTAGGCCTTTATCTGCGAAACGGTTTCACGGGCTAACCAAATGACGACACAGCAAGCACAGTTCTTCACAATCAACGCCTGATTCATCCAGGCGTTTTTTAATACATCTCTGCAAATTACACACTCCTACGTCAAGGCAAAATCAAAAAAGCTTCATAAATTAATTGACTTTTTGCTTCTGGCTAATATCATGAATAAATCCTGCACTATTCCATACAATTTCACCCTGTGTGGAATTGATACCGTATTCTTTTAATAATTGTTTAAACAAGGAATATTGGAAAGGATCAGCAAAAGCTGGAACTAAAAAAGGTTGACCATCAAGTTCATAAACAATCAAAGCCAGTTCTGACCCATCGGATAAAGGAATAACAATTGCTTCCTTGAATTTATGCGGCCCCATAGATTAATATTCACCCATAGAATATCGCTTCCCTTATGGCCTTTTAAGATTCTTCAATCTCAACTTGAAATTTTCAAGAGCCATCAATCGCATCAATAATAAAATCATAGAACTTCCAATAACTTTGAAGGTATTCAATAAAAATACCATTAATATTCTCCCAAATAGTAATAAAACCATACGACTAAATAAGAAGAGAAATCATGACGGATAAACAAGTAACAATCAAGTAATTGTGGTTATTATTTTAGAATAAAAGCATGAAAGTTATGTAACCGAATTGAAGTTGAAAACAGGTGTGATACTAGAAATATAAATGGTATACATGGATGCCCTAAAGATAAGACTGCAACAAAAAACTCAGGCGGTTTCAAGTTGGAAGTGCAACTTTTATAAGATAACAAGAGGCAAGCTGAGATAGCATCCGAGCTTCTTGCGCGATCAAATAAAAGAAGCACAGTTGAAGCACTGTCAGCAGCTCACCCGAGAACAACACTATCAAATTTAGGGATTACGAAGAGCATGTTTAAGAAAGGAGAGATAGCGAATAAAGCTGGTGTGAACAAGTCTGTGATCTTGCGCAAACTCAGGCGCAATAGAGGACAACGCGGCTGGCATCTGCAGCAAGCGTAGGAGTTACGAGATAAACGCGTGAAGCAGAAAGCCAAGGCTAAGGTAATTTGGCCGGGAAGACCGGATTAATTCCATTTCTAAATCAAAACTGACTTTGTCGGCTTCATCTTGCTGTATTATTTTATGTTGTCTGCGGCCCGCCTTCGCATCATTTTTGATTTAGAAATGGAATAAGGTAAACGGGGTGATTAGGCAGGATATGCGTCCTGAACAGGCATCAGCCGACTTGAACTGGAAAGTGAATTCTCCATAAGCCATGAAACCATCGATCAGTGCCTCTTGTGCAGACAAACTGGCAGGAAGTGATTGGTGGCAACCTATGCGCTGTCAGAAACCGCGACGCAAGCACTATGCAAAGTAGAGCGCACGTATAGGTAATTGGGAAGGTAATAGCATAATCGACAAGCACAATCAGCGAGTGCGGATCACCCTGAGCCAGAGAAAATTTATTGCTTAAGAGATTTTATCTCTAAACATAAAATACGCTGCCCCTATCATGCAAAGACCAGCCCATAAATAATCCAGTTTTAATGGTTCTTTTAAATAAAAAACAGCGAAAGGTATAAAAATACTTAATGTGATGACTTCTTGAATGATCTTAAGTTGTCCAACGCTAAACACTGCATATCCGATTCTATTTGCAGGAACTTGAAACATATATTCGAGAGAAGCTACTAACCAGCTTATTATAGCTGCAACAAACCAAGGGGCAGAATTCAATTCCTTGAGATGTGCATACCAGGCAAAAGTCATAAAAACATTACTTATGACAAGTAAAGAGATACTAATCAGTATTGGGTTCATAGTACTAAGAATGCTATTTAATTTTTCCTACCATCTTTTCGGGGTTAACCCATGCATCAAATTCTTCTGCAGTAACATAACCTAATGAAAGTGCCGCCTCTTTTAACGAGATTTCTTCACGATATGCTTTTTTAGCAATTTCTGCAGCTTTGTCATAACCAATGTAAGGATTTAAGGCTGTCACGAGCATTAAAGAATGTCGCATCAACATATTAATACGTTCGATATTGGCTGTTATGCCTACTGCACAGTGGTCGTTAAAACTCATGATTCCATCTGCGAGCAAGCGCACACTTTGTAGGAAATTATGGATAATCAATGGCTTCATTACATTAAGCTCAAAATTACCCATTGCACCACCCATATTAATAGCGACGTCATTACCCATTATCTGGCAACATAGCATGGTCATGGCTTCTGATTGAGTAGGATTAACTTTGCCAGGCATGATTGAGCTGCCGGGCTCATTTTCCGGGATTTTGATTTCGCCAATTCCGCAGCGAGGACCAGAAGCCAGCCAACGAATATCATTGGCAATTTTTATTAAAGATGCGGCCAGTGTTTTTAATGCGCCATGAGCATGTACGAGCGCATCATTTGCAGCAAGTGCTTCAAATTTGTTCGGAGCAGTGACAAAAGGAAATTGAGTTAATTTGGCAATTTCAGTCGCTACACGCACAGCAAAATCAGGATGTGTATTCAATCCGGTTCCGACAGCTGTTCCACCCAAAGCCAGTTCATATAAATGAGATAACGATGCCTCAACGTGTTTGAGCCCATGATCTAATTGCGAAACATATGCAGAAAATTCCTGGCCTAGCGTTAAAGGGGTAGCATCTTGTAAATGAGTTCTGCCTATCTTGACAATAGGGTTGAATTCTTCAGATTTAGTAAATAAGGTTTGGCGTAATGACTGAATAGCCGGTATTAATTGATTATGAATTAGCTGAACTGCAGCCACATGCATTGCCGTTGGGAATACATCGTTGGATGATTGTGCTTTATTCACATCGTCATTGGGATGAACTTTCCGTTGACTACCACGCCCTCCGCCCAATAATTCAGAAGCACGATTTGCCAATACTTCATTCATATTCATATTAGTTTGTGTGCCAGAGCCCGTTTGCCAAACAGCGAGTGGAAATTCCGTTTCATGTTGCCCAGCCATCACTTCATCAGCAGCTCTAATAATAGCATTGGTAACAGTTTCATCAAGCAAACCCAGTTGACAATTAACGTAGGCTGCTGCGCGCTTTACCAATGCAAGCGCGTGGATTAGCGTGGCCGGCATTTTCTCATTGGAAATCTTGAAATTTTGTAAAGATCGTTGTGTCTGCGCACCCCATAACACATGGGCAGGAACTTGGATAGCGCCCATTGCATCATGTTCTACTCTGAAATCATCCATTACAGCTACCTATCCTATCAATTTAAGTAATATACTCGGCTGCTAACCCCGTGTATTTGATTGTTCCTCAAACGCTTCTAGGAAAACAGCAGGCTCCGGTTTCCAATCTTTCTTGCGGTGTTCTGCGATGACATTCGTAAAAATTCCACCTCGCACAAAAAATTTAGCTATGAGCCGCATATATCTTGGCCTTAGAGCAGCCACCAAGTCATCAAGAATTTGATTAGTTACTGCCTCATGGAATGCTCCCTCATCACGGTAAGACCAAATATAGAGCTTAAGACTTTTTAATTCGACACATTTTTTATCAGGAATATAATCCAAAATCAGTCTGGCAAAATCAGGTTGTCCTGTTTTAGGGCATAAACAGGTAAATTCTGGTATCTCCATATGAATCCGGTAATCCCTGGCAGTAAATGGATTATCGAACGTTTCTAGCTTTTTTGAGGGCTTACTTGCCATGCGACAGGTCTCTTCAATTCGGTTAGTTAAGGTGAAATCAGTTAAAATAGCTTTTGAAGTAATTCTTAAATCAAATTATACCAATTTTATTTGTTATTCAATTGCGTCTATCCCAAATCAAACTTGCTGGCTTTAAGTCTTTTGTAGAACCAACCACCATTCTTATTCCAGGTAATCTGGTTGGTATTGTTGGACCGAACGGATGTGGAAAATCAAATGTTATTGATGCGGTTCGTTGGGTATTAGGTGAATCCCGGGCGACGGCTTTGCGTGGAGAGTCAATACAAGATGTCATCTTCAGTGGATCAATTAGTCGAAAGCCTGTTGGGCGCGCGAGTGTAGAGCTAATTTTTGATAATAAACTTGGAAAAGTAGCCAGCCGATGGGCAGCTTACAGCGAGATATCTATCAAGCGTGTCATTCAACGAGATAGTGAATCGAATTATTACATCAATAATACCCATGTGCGTCGTCGAGATATTACCGATATTTTTCTCGGGACAGGGGTAAGTGGGCGCGGTTATGCCATCATTGAACAAGGGATGATTTCCCGGATTATCGATGCCAAACCTATGGAGTTACGCGTATTTCTTGAAGAAGCCGCCGGTATTTCCCGATATCGTGAGCGGCGGCACGAAACAGAACTGCGGTTGATTGATACACGCGGAAATCTCATGCGTGTAGAAGACATTCTTCAAGAACTGGGAAAGCAATTACAGCATTTAGAGAAACAGGCGGAGATCGCCCAGAAATTTGGTGCGTTGCAAAAACAATTAAACACTACTTGTCATATTTTATGGTTATTTCAAAAACAAGAAGCGATTGCAAAACGCATTCATGCTGAGAAGCAAATTCAACAACTTGAGCTTGAGCTGGCAAATGAAGTAACCAGTTTGCACGAACTAGACAAGGAACTCGAAAAGGCGCGTGCACAGCAACACGCTGTAAGTGAGCAACAGCATCAGATGCAAGGAGAATTATATGCAATCAATGCTGAGATTGCGCGCATTGAGCAAAAACTGCAGCACACACGGGAAAATAGAGAATATTTCGCCAAACAAATCTCTACAGTCGAAATACAGCTAGAAAACAATCAGCATCAAAAGCAAGAGGCATTTGATCATCTTAATCACTGGTGTAGTGAAATTGAGCAAGCAAGATTGCTTTGTGTAACTAGCAGCCAAAATTACCACTCAGAGAATGAGAAATTGCCGGAACTAGAATTAGTTTTTCGCACGAGCCAAGATCAATTATTTACTGTGCAGAAAAATTTGTTACTTGCCCAGCAAACAGAAAAACTGCATCAAAGCCACCTTATTCATGCCGATAAAGTCATCCAACAATTAAGCTCACGCCATGAGCGCTTGATCCAGGAAAAGAATTCTCAACCGCAAATCGATAAAACAGAACTTACTAACTTAACAGAAGAAAAAAATCAGATCATAGCTAATTTGAAAGAGCAACAAGATGTTTTAACTGAAGCAGAAAGTCAGCTAAAAACGAGTGAGTATACTCGAAAAGAAGCTTTGCAGAATGTTCAATCTGTTCAACAGAAACTTACTCAAATTCAAGCCCACCATGCCGCTTTACAGCAAATTCAACGTCGACTCGAAAATAATAAAGCATTAGATAAATGGATATCTCAGCTTCAATTAGATTTATTACCGCGCTTATGGCAATACATACAAATAGAAAAAGGTTGGGAAAATGCGCTAGAAGCTGTTTTGCGTGAGCGGATCAATGCTACAGGTGTTGAGCGTCTCGAAATTGCTTTAAATTGGAAGAATAACCCGCCTCCTGGGAAATGGTCCATCTTTGAAGTCACTCCCATCAAAGATTGCTCTACAAGCGATCATCTACGGCATGAAAAAAATCAATGGAAACCTCTTAGCACCTATCTAAATTATGCGCAGGCTACTATTCAACCCATTGTGGAATCATGGCTAAGCGGCATATTTACCATTAGCGATATTGAAACAGGTCTCATCCAGCAAAAACAGCTTCTTCCAAGCGAAATGTTAGTGACTCCTGAAGGTCATGTGTTTACTTGCGGGAGCTTAAGCTATTACGCGGCCGATTCGCAATTACATGGGGTACTAGCACGGCAACGTGAAATAGCCCAGATTGAAATTGATATTGATACACTTGAGAAAGAGCTAACGTATGCTCACTCAACATTGGCTGAAGTAGAAGGAAGGTGTGACGAACTTAAAGTAACAATATCGGAGCTAGGTAGCGAGGTAACGCAACTAAAGCAGCAAGAGCACGCGTTGCAGCTTCAAATCGTACAGCTTTCGCAGCTTATAGAACGTGTTTCCCAGCGGCACCATCAAATTGAAGATGAGTTAATCGAAATTTCACATCAGATATCAATTGAATACACGCAAAAGCAAGAAGCAGAAATAAAACTGGTTGAAGGTAAAGCGCAAATAACTAATCTGGAAGAGCAGCTACAGCAAATCAAGTTAACTGGTGAAATTGCCGAGCAGACTCTAAATGAACATCGATCACTAGTACAAAATTTGGCAGAGAAAATGCGTGAAACTATTTTTCATGAAAAGAATTGTCAGCATAAAATTGAGCAATTAGAAAACGATGTTCAAGCAATCAGCAAAAACATCGCTAATTTAACAGAAAACCTGGATAAATTGCATCATGCACAAGCAGATTTGGATGACCGGCCTCTTCAAGCTCAGCTTAACGAATGGTTGGCAAAGAAGATGCATCATGAACAGATGCTAACCTCAGTTCGTCATGATCTAGAAAATACAACCGAGACGCTACGTGAAACAGAGCAAGCACGGCTTAAATCGGAGCAAAAATCATATCAACTCCGAGAATCTATCAATCCAATACGATTCAAGGAGCAGGAAGCGCATTTAACAGAAAATCAATTTAACGAGAAACTTGTGGAGGCTGGTGCTAAAGAAGATGAATTGCTGCCTTTATTGAACAATGTGCAGCCTTCCAGATTAAAAGCAGAAATTAATCGAATTAATACTGAAATTACAGCACTTGGCGCTGTTAATCTTGCTGCATTGGAGGAACTAGAAGCATCACAAGCGCGTAAAATATATCTTGATGAACAAGCTACTGATTTGAAAGAAGCAGTCACTACTTTAGAAAATGCCATTCGGCAAATTGACCGCGAAACACGTGAACGCCTAATGCAAACCTTTGATAAAGTGAATACACATTTAGGCGAATTATTCACAGCCATATTTGGTGGAGGTCAAGCAAGACTCGTTTTAAGCGGTGAAGAAATCCTTGATGCAGGTATGCAGCTCACTGCACAGCCTCCCGGTAAAAAAAATAACTCTATTCATTTACTCTCGGGTGGGGAAAAGGCACTTACCGCTTTAGCTCTCGTATTTTCATTATTCCAACTTAATCCTGCGCCCTTTTGTTTACTTGATGAAGTGGATGCGCCTTTAGATGACAATAATTCAATACGTTTTTGTGATCTTGTAAAACGAATGTCGAGAGAAACTCAATTCTTGTTCATCAGTCACAGCAAAACTACTATACAAATGGCAGAGCAACTAATTGGGGTTACCATGCAAGAACAAGGTGTTTCACGTATAGTTACAGTAGATCTCGATAAAGCCATAAACTCAAACAAAGAAATAGGTATAGTCTAAAACTTATTTAAAGACGGCAAGAGGTTATAATTATAATGATTGAAATTAAAATATTGGCTTATTAAACATGAATGAGCGACTTTGAGTATGAGTGACTTACAAATCATCCTAATTATTATCGGTGTTATTATTATTGGTGGTGTAGTTCTATTTAACTGGCTACAGCAGATGCGTTATCGGCGTAACGTCAAACGGTCATTTGAGCATGAGCATGAAGATGCATTATTGAAAATGGGTAAAACTGTTTGGGAGAATGAACGTATCGAACCTAAATTCAGTACTGACCCCATCCAAGAATTGCAAACTGAATCTAATTCGACAAAAGAAAAAGCACGTTTAGAACCTGAAGAACTGTCTATTGATGAGCCACTAGAAGAGCATAAATCTATTAATTTTGACAGCACCATTAACTATATCACGAGTATTCGGGCTAACAAGCTGATCTCTAACGATAAACTAACTGAGATATTGCAGCAGAAATTTGACTTTGGAAAACCTGTCCATTGGTATGGACTGAGTCAAGATGGTCAAACCTGGGAAGAAATTTCTATTGAATCACTTCATACGAAAGGTGGCTATATATATTTAAATGGCTGTTTGCAGCTGGTTGATCGAGCTGGTCCAGTAAGTGAAGTTAATTTATCTCGATTCCGTGATATGGTCGAAGATTTTGCCTTACAAGTAAGCGCAGTCGCTGATTGCCCTGATATTTCGAATGCCTATATAAGAGCAGTATCACTCGACAAATTTTGTGCAGAAGTAGATATAGTGATGGGTATTAATATTATCAGCAAAGATGGCGGTGCTTTCGTTGGAACGAAAATACGCGCCTTGGCTGAAGCAGCTGGCTTTCGGCTTGAATCTGAGGGTGCATTCAGATATCGCGATGAAAATAATACAGTATTGTTCTCTCTGGGTAACTATGAAGCAACGCCCTTCTTGCCTGCCAATATGCGTACGCTTACCACACATGGGATTACTTTTTTGTTTGATGTTCCAAGAGTAGCAAATGGCGAGAAAGTATTTGATCAAATGGCTCATCTTGCTAGACTTTTTTCTTCTACCCTAAATGGTATTATGGTAGATGATAATCGTGTACCACTAAGTGATAACGGTATCAGGAGGAGTAGAGAACAACTTATAAATATTCAAGCTACCATGGCAGCGCATCATATTCCTGCTGGTAGTGACACCGCATTAAAATTATTTATTTGACCACGACTACCAAAACTCATCAATTCGTTACGCGAAAGCGCGGATTATTTCCGCAGATGAAGGATACGAGAGAAAAGATAATAAATGGTATTTAATTTATATAAATAATTTTCTTCAAGTGAGATACCATATTGAGCAAGATGATTAGCTTGCTCAAGCATGTGTAAGAAAACCAGAAATAAATTTCTAATTGAAAGCTAACTCTCATCTCGAGAGATTTTTTGAATTAAAATCTTCTAAGCTTAACCCATTAATATTTTGCAACGATATTGTTTATTTCTAAAGAAACATACAACTAATGAATTGGTCTGAACTATATTGGCATCGAATTACACCTCTTCATATAATTCTTTGGCCATTTAGTTTAATTTTTAGACTGTTATTAGTATTTAAGCGATTATTATATCGGCTTGGTATATTGCATTCGGTTAAGACACCTGCGCCCATAATTATTGTTGACAGTATTACTGTTAATGATGCTGGTAAGACATCTCTCATCATTTGGTTAATTCATCTTTTAAAAGCTTTCGGATTAAACCCTGGTATCATTAGTCGCGGCTATTCTGAAAATTATGGATCGCCCCTTGCCGTTACGCTCTCGAGTAAACCTGGTATTGTAGGAAATAAATCCTTACTGATGGCTTATCTAAGTAGAAATATTTGCCCAATATGGATTGGTCATGATCGCGTAAAGGTTGCGCAGGCCCTACTTACAGCTCATCCTGAATGTAATGTACTCATTTGTGATGATGGTTTACAGGATCTCCGATTGCAGCGAGATTTGGAGATTATTGTACTTGATCAGAGTAAACTGAGTTTCGGTAATGGCTTAATTTTACCGGCCGGGCCTTTACGTGATAGTTTATCGTATCTAAACAAAGTAGATGCAGTAGTGATGAATGAAAAAAGCAGTAGGCTATCCATAAATAATGTCGGAAATGAGATTAAAACATTTCATATGAGGCCAGGAAATGAATATTTCATTAATTTGCTTGACTCGAATGTTCATTCCGAAATTTCTACATTTAAGGGTAAATCTATTCATGTTATTACGGATATCAATCATTCTCATGATTTTTTAGAGCAACTAAGATATCTGAAATTAAATGTAAAGTCTCATTCAATTATCAATATTGACCCATTTATTGAAAAAAATTTACAGCTTCCTGATGCTGAAATTATTCTTTTGAGAGAAGAGGATGCTGTAAAATGTTTGGATCAAGCCAATGAAAAATTTTGGGTACTGCATGAAGAAATAGCAATAGACATTGGATTACGAGAAATTATTTTAAAAAAATTAAGAGAAAAATTTATGGACGCAAAACTTTTAGATATCCTAGTATGTCCATTGTGTAAAGGCCCTTTAATTTATAAGAAAAATGAAAGAGAATTAATTTGTAAACCTGATCGCTTAGCTTTTCCAATCAGAGACGGTATCCCAGTCATGCTAGAAGAAGAAGCTCGAAGACTCCCTGCAGAAGAAGAAATTTAACTTTCTTAATTCTGAAAATCAAAAATAATTTTTTTCTGCTTTTAATTAAAGCGATCAATTTATTTCCTTCTCCATTTCCATCTTAACCATATTCGTAATTGTCGAAATTTATCAACATTGATACTGTCTGGAAAAATGACGATATTACGAGAAAAAACCGAATATGGAGATTTCATACACAATACAGTCAAATAGGGTGTGACGAAAGTATCGCTCTTAATAATAAATGTAATATGCTCATTAGATTGAGTTTGTGCTGTGCAAGTAAATCCATCTTCTGAAAAATGTAAAGATACAATTGATTGAGATGAAAGAAGTAACGCATGATAGCGCAAGTATAAGCATAAGCTTATAGCGAGTAAAATAGCCCCTATTAATTTAATGAATATCGACCAATCCATCTTCCATAAAATACAAGCAACTGCAAAATGTGCAATGCATAACAAGAAGGTATATTGTCTTGATGATTTAAGATGAATGGTTAATTCTGGCATAAATAAAAATCATTAATCGTTTTCTCTGATCAGATAAATCCTTATGAATCCTGTTTGGCAGACTTTTTTACAAGAACACCATGCTACTATTGAAAAAGGGCAAGTTATACATTTCAGAGAAGATAATGCTATAGAGATCAAAAATGCTCAAACTGATACCATTCTGGTTGATCTCTCTCATTTTGGTCTAATTCATTTCTCAGGAGAAGAAGTATTAACTTTCTTACAAGGACAGCTAACCTGTGATTTGAGAAAAGTCAATCATCAGATTGCCCAATATGGTAGCTATTGCACCCCTAAAGGTCGAATACTAGCAAATTTTATAATTTGGTCACAAGCAGACCACAATGGATATTTCATGCAATTACCTTCCACTCTGCTTGAAGCTGTTTCTAAACGCCTGTTAATGTACATACTGCGCGCCAAGGTGCGATTAAACGACAGCAGCGATTCTATGATACGTATTGGTATCGCAGGAAATAAAGCGAAATCGTTAATTGAAGAAGTATTCCACAACACAGCCCTCCCTATCTCACCGCTTGGAATAGTCCATTCTGCGCAAGGAAGTATTTTATGCCGAGATACCAATCGCTATGAAATTATCACAACGCTAGATCATGCGGTCATGATATGGCCACATTTAGCTTTACAGGCATTACCAGTTGGCACTATCTGCTGGGATTGGTTGGAAATTAGAGCTGGCATTCCAGTTATTTTACCCATAACCCAAGAGCAATTTATTCCTCAAATGGTGAATCTGGATATTACGGGAGGGGTTGGTTTCCAGAAAGGATGCTATCCAGGACAGGAAATTATTGCAAGAACACAATATCTTGGCAAATTAAAGCGTCGCATGTATTTGGTCAACATTGCTTCATCCCAACCAGTCATGGCTGGTGATCAGTTATTTAGCGCTGAATTGCCAGAACAGTCATGCGGTATGATAGTTAATGCCGCACCCTCCCCTGAAGGTGGTTTTGATGCACTCGCTGTCATTCAAACCAATAGTGTTGCATCAGGTAAAATATTTTGGAAGCGTCTGGAAGGTCCTGTATTACAGATTTTTTCTCTGCCTTATCTTTTACCTCAATAAAGGGCACCTCTAAAAATTCAGAGTTTTAAACAAGACAAGGCGAGAACAAAAAATGTTGACGCAGCATATGATAGATATGTAATTCCATTTCTAAATCAAAAGATAATTATTAATTATGTCAAGTAATTGAAATTACATCGATAAAAATTCAATAAATACACTTTAGATTTAAAAATGGAATAAGGAAACATTTTTTGTCAACAACGACGTATTGTGACGAAATATGGATTTTTAGAGGTGCCCTAAAGTTAAATGCCAGTAATTGCATTGATAGTCAGGAATATTTTTATCAAAATAAAGAATACAGTAACTGGTTGATATTTATTCAGAAAGCATCCTATCTTAAGCTATCTTAAATAAACTAAAGAAATTATTAGTGGTGATTGCCGCGATTTCCGTCAGACTCACCTCCCGCAACTTAGCAATCTCCTCAGCAATATAGCGTACGAAAGCAGGTTGATTAGTCTTTCCACGATAGGGAACTGGAGCAAGATAAGGAGAATCTGTTTCAATCAGAATGCGATCAAGAGGAATTTTTCGAGCGACATCTTTAACAAGCGTAGCATTTTTAAAAGTAATAATGCCAGAAAACGAAATATAAAAATTCATTTCAATTGCCTGTTGGGCAACTTCCCAGCTTTCGGTAAAACAATGCATCACCCCCCCTATACTATCTGCCCCTTCTTCAGCCATGATACGTAGCGTATCAGCCGCTGCCGCTCGGGTATGAATGATAAGAGGTTTACTGCATTGCTTGGCAGCTTGAATATGCTGACGGAAGCGTTCTCTTTGCCATTCCAGATCTCCTTTAAGGCGAAAATAATCCAGTCCCGTTTCTCCAATCGCAACAACTTTAGGATGATTAGCAAGGTTCGCTAATTGAGGAGCATCTGGTTCGATTAAGTTTTCATAATCAGGGTGTACACCCACAGAGGCAAAAAGATTGTCATGTGATTCCGCCAAAGCTCGCACACGAGGGAAATTTTCCAAATTAACACTAACACATAATGCGTGGGTAACATTATTTTGTTGCATATTGCCAAGAATCTCATCAAGATTATTGGCAAGATCAGGGAAATCCAAGTGGCAGTGGGAATCAACAAACATGATAATAAATTATTCGGTTCAAATTATTATGGATTATTGGTATTATTAACAGTTTCTCTTCTGGCATCCGCCCAGCAGTTAGGGGTTTCATACAATCGAACCTGTTCCAATGCGAGCCGATTTCCATAAGTATCTTGAAATGCAACATCTAATATATGAAAGGCTTTAATTGCTAAGTTTTCTGCCGTCGGTTGCGTATCTAAAATAACTGTTTTATGATCTTTCAGTGATTGCAAAAACTCAACTACAAGAGTATCGCCGGCATATGCGAGAAAAGCATGATCCCATTTATCGACCAGGACATCTTTCGCTATTCGTTTAATTTCAGAGAAATCCATAACCATGCCTTGTTCTGCCACGCCCTCGTCAGAAATAATATTGCCTGATAAAGTAATTTCTATCACATAACGGTGGCCGTGCAAATGGCGGCACTGACTGTTATGAGTGGAAATACGATGGCCAGCATCAAATTCTAATCTTCGCGTAATCAACATTTGATGGATTATACCATTGCAGCCTATTCCTAAACTATTAAGCGTTTCAGATCATAGCCGAGATAGCATTAGCATGACCTATGTTTATCCTGTTATCTCACGTCGAGCTTCTGGCGTATCAATAGGAATCAATCTGAATCCTAATAATGCCTGTAATTGGCGATGTATTTATTGCCAAGTACCCAATCTCAAACGTGGTTCTGCACCAATAATTGATTTAGTCAAGCTGGAACAAGAATTACGCACTTTTCTTCATGAATTGTTTTATGGACGCTTTATGCTGGATAAGGTGCCACAACTAGCCAGGCGTATCAATGATATCGCCTTGTCAGGGAATGGAGAACCCACGAGCGCAAAAGAGTTCGAGCAAGTCATCAGTTTGATTGAGCTGGTTAAACATGATTTTCCCTTACCAGAAGAACTCAAATTAGTTCTGATTACCAATGGCAGTTTGGTTGATCGAGCTCATGTCCAGCGAGGGCTTAGCCATATGGCGAAGCTAAATGGTGAGATATGGTTCAAGTTAGATAGCGTGACGCAAGAAGGCAGAATGCGTATCAATAATACCCGCATGAGCCTAAAGAAAATGCATGCCAACTTAAAAATAGCAGCATCATTATGCCCTACCTGGGTGCAAACGTGTGTGCTTGAAATAGATGGAAAGCCTCCTGCTGAGAGAGAAATCAACGCTTATCTTGAATTTCTCTATAAGGTAAAACAAGAAGGGATATCATTACAGGGAATATTGCTTTATGGATTAGCGCGTCCCTCTCTGCAACCTGAGGCACCTCGACTCTCAAAAGTTTCGGTGGCATGGATAGAATCATTTGCCGCAAGAATTAAAACGCTTGGGCTTGCGGTAAAGGTTCATGCATAGTCATAATCCATAAATCAGTCAATACCACACAAATTGACTGATTTATTAAAAGGGAATTTCTGGAATTATTTCAACTTTGCTGATTTTTTCAAGCTTTTATACAGATCAGGGTACTGTGCTTTTAGCATTGCAGCCACAATCAGATCGTCTCGTTTGATTTTGGTCAAATCAATCCGATCAATATGAACTAACCGTACCAATTCCCTGACAGCTTTTGGTATTTCTCGTCCACTCTCGTAACGTGAACCGCCACTTTGGGTTACACCTACCTTATTCCAGAATTCTTGTTGATTAAGACCAAGCTTCTGCCGAATTTCCCTTGGGTTAGGTATTTTTTTAAATAGTTTCATTCTTTTTTTTCGAATGTCATAAAGTTTACAAAAAAATAGACTAAAAGATCTATTTTTCGTTCCCATATCATTTAAAAAATCCTCCTAATGAAAGAATGCAATAATTCCCCCCAGTCTAAATATATATATGTCGAGCAATCTCTGCATTACTAATGCCTTAAGAACAAGAGGCAAGAATGCAATTGATTCGCATATTTAGAGCTAACTAAAAATATATGAAATTACTTTTTAAAAACATTGTGTGCATCAATGCTTAAGTGGAATTTTTTGAATAAATTATGCAGAAGTCCTTGCATTTGATTTGAACTCAAACTTACCTAAGTTCGATCAATTTTGATTAAATCGCATGTTATTAATAATATTTATTATAATACAATATATTATGAAGTATGAATTTTAAACGATTATGAGAAATACTTTTTGAGTAGACTCTAGGGTCTGTTGACGTTTTAAGATAAGTATTTCATAGATAGAAACAAACTCGTAATATTGGGGTTCCTACACCACCAACAAAACGAGTTTGCGATGCCCCGAATAATGCTCAATGATGAGTACTGGTCGAAGCTGGAGAAAATTCTGCTTCAAGAAGCGATTTATAACAAGCGCAATCTGCGCATGACGGTAGAAGGCATACTGTATCGAATGCGGGTTGGCTGTCCGTGGCGCGACCTGCCCAAGGTGTTCGGCTGCTGGAATTCCATCTATAAAAGATTCAATGCCTGGTC
>NZ_FOUB01000150.1 GCF_900114745.1 Nitrosomonas communis
TTCATTGGTTACTTTGATTGGTTGAGGTTGGGTAGTGTCTTCCTCAATAGTTTAACGTTATTGATGAACTGGCTTCTATTTCAGCTCTTAATTCGCATTAAAGCAGCGTTTAAACCACTTACCACTCGTGCTAGCTTTTGAACAATCGCCTGGTATATATTTTTCTCTTTGTAGCGAAGAGTTCGCTTTCCGTTGACTTCCACAGCTTCAGGATGTGGCACGTATGCTTCGAGACTATCAAGTATATGCTCTATATTTCGTAAAGTATCTACAACTAATCTATCCATACTAATTTTAAATCTAGTAACTAATTATATAGTTCCAGTACATATTCCTTGCTTTTAGATGTAAAGCAATAAAATTATTACGTTTGTCAGGCTTGCTAACCAATTATTTTACATATTTATTTTTCGATAAACGTTCAAAAAGTAAATACCCGCTAGACCTTCAATAGTCTGGTAGATTTATTGTTTCATAATGTGGTGGTTGTTACAGAAAATTACAATTTTAAAATTATTTCTGGAGAGAATGTTTATCTGCGCCCTACCCTTTTTTTATCCTAAAGCTGCAGAAATAAATGCCGGTAAAAGTATTTCATGATGTAACATTTGTCATGGATCTCTCTAATGTGAAATACAACCCTCACTAGATATCATCCTATTTTGTGAGGGTTTTCTTATGTATAGTGTAACTAGTTAAGAATGATTCAGAATATATAGAATTTGAAGAGCATCTCAACGGTTTGGTTTTATTGTTTACGCAGTGCTTTGACGTATGCCCTTTTGTGCTAGATGAGACAATGAGAATACTCTTGGAATCATTTTTAGCTGGTTTTGCTATACTGCTTGAAGATAGCAAAAGATTAAACTTTCATAAATAAGGACCGTTAAAAGTATTTCATGATGTAGTATTTCATGAATCAACCTAAAATTTAGAAAAGTGTAAGAAGCCCCGACGGATTTCTTCTTCGGTAGGTTTTCTTATATTCAGATTGTCCAATTGGCACAAAAGAACTGATATCAAAAAAACACTCGCTAGACCTTTAACGATCTAGCGAGTTTGTTGTTTACCAATTTTTACTAGAAAAGTATACAAACGTATTATTGCTTGCCTGGGCGTTATAGCTTAACTTGGCTACAAAAAGCTGAAATAGTTTTGTCACTTTTCTTTGTTTTAACTGGGAACAGGGAATTGAGCGCAAACATTAAGTCATCTTCTTTTACGTTTTTCCTTTTTATTTGCTAAATTTTTGTAATTAAGCAGAAGTTATATCCAACCTTGTAATTACTTGATAATCAGCAATTAAAGGAGGTTACAGTGATAAAAAGATTAATTCATTTGCCTGCATTATTTGCCGTTTTACTCTACTTTACTACACCCGCACAAGCTGTACTACAAAGAACATCGACTCTACAGGTGCCGCTATCCGGGACGGTTTTGGTGCCTCTGAATGACGGTTCGTTTGATAGCGTATCTCTCAGTGGACGGGCCAATGTGGTAACAACGGTCCCACTATCTGATATTCCACCCGATCACATACGTCCCGTCCGTATTCACGTTAACCTTGATCATGTATCGGGCGTAGGTAGCATTACTAAAAAGGAGTATAGTGCAACAGGAACTAACAGAGTCACTTTTCCTGCATTTCCTTCAAAACCTATAATCTTTGGGTTCGATCTCCAGTTTCCTGCTGAGCCGTTATTGCTGGTATTTCCTCCCAGCCCGATTATGCCTCTCGATATTAATTTCAATTTCACCTTTAATCCGGACACGGGTGAACTGAGCAATGTAAGTATAGAGTCTATGTCGATACCAGTGCCTTAATGAATGTGATGATCTGCTTAATCTTTTAGTGAATGAAGCCAAGGTTAATGGAAGCATTCTTTAATCATCAAAAAATCTACCATTAGCCTGCCTTTCGCAGCAGGCTAAATAACGTTAGTTCGACGTAAGAAAAAGTGTAAAAGGATCATTATTGCTCGATCATTTGGCAGTGCTGGAAGATTAAATTCAAAGCACGCAGTTAAATTACCTCCGGCAAAGCCGGAGGCTTATTACTGTTAGCCCCTCAAAGGGGCAAGAATTGGAGCCACCTAAAGGTGGCATCACATACCAAGCTTGAGCTGATCATAGTGCTCATCCTCTTTCTCTTGGTGCTGGATATATTCTCTGACCATCTCTTCATCTAATCCTACCGTGGATACAAAATAACCACGTGCCCAAAAATTTTCACCTCCCAAGTGTTTTCGTATCATTCCGAATATCACTTTCTTCCTTCTTTTCGGAATAAATACGATATGGTACTTACAGTCCCATGTCGTATGGGCCAAACTCTGATAATCTCTCATTTGATTCTCCTAGCTCTTGATCAAGCTAAAAGAATCACGGTGACCGTATCACACGATCAAACCTTTAATAGTCCCCCGGCATAGCCGGGGGATTACCTTATTTATTTAATGAACAGGCGATGGCTAAACGTTAACAAAGTAGATATCTTTACCCAACCATAAAACGTACCGGGCAAGGCTTAACGAAGCTATAAGCGAACTAAGATTGCGCTAGTACGTTTATTTTTGGCGAGAATGGTGTTTTATGTTTTATATTTATGTACTTTACTTTTTTATCTTCAAGTTTATGAAGTATGGGTTTTTATAAAAATTTCACGAGGCAGTACCTATAGTTGATTCTATTCTTGTCAAATTTGCTGCAACGTATAGGCCGTCGAACTCCCTAGTTTCGAAGGTTTTTCTTATTCTTTCAGATAATGTCCTGAGTTTCAGAGAAAGTTAAAAATGCCGGTCAGATTTTTAAGGAGCGGACAGGTTAGTTGCTTTTAATTTCCTACTATACTTTTCTTGATTTTTCTTTATGCGCTTCAACTTCCTAGGGTAACTATAGCCAAACCAGATAATTTTGATTATAATTTAGAGATGGCCTATTCACTGGATATCCGCCGTAAAGTCCTGTCTGTCAGAGAGAAAGAAGGACTTACGATAGCCGAGGTTGCGGCCCGGTTTGATGTTGGCGTGGCGAGCGTGACGCGTTGGGTTAAGAACATCCATCGTAAACCTCAAGGG
>NZ_FOUB01000112.1 GCF_900114745.1 Nitrosomonas communis
ACTTGGCATCTTCTGCAAGGTAGCACCTTGCATGTTGATGAGACGCCGGTAGCCCAGCTTGCTCCCGGCAATGGCCAAACCCACAAAGCCTATTTGTGGGCCTATCGCAGCAATGATCTCGAACCTGGGCCGCGCATCATCATCTTCGACTATCAAG
Organism: Nitrosomonas communis; assembly: GCF_900114745.1. Classification (GTDB taxonomy): domain Bacteria; phylum Pseudomonadota; class Gammaproteobacteria; order Burkholderiales; family Nitrosomonadaceae; genus Nitrosomonas; species Nitrosomonas communis_A. The sequence continues at coordinate 158 of NZ_FOUB01000112.1, forward strand.
CTGGTCGCAGTGGGCGCCATGCACAAAACTTCCTGCAAAACTGGCAAGGCCACTTGTTGGTCGATGACTACGGCGGTTACAAGGCCTTGTTCTCCAAAACCTCATCCCCTTGTACTGAACTGGGGTGTTGGGTGCATGCTCGGCGTAAATTCTTCGATCTATATCAGGCTAATGACAGCCCAATGGCATTCGAAGCGCTGCAACGTATCGGTACCTTATATGCCATTGAAGCCGAGAGCAAACATCTAACAATCGAAGATCGCCAGCAATTGCGCGTGGAAAAAAGCCTACCCGCACTCAATGCACTGCATGATTGGCTGATACACACCCGCATGCAAACTGCAAATGGCGGCGGTTCTGCCAAAGCGTTAGACTATACGTTGAAACGCTGGCCGAGCCTGATTCGCTATGCACAAAGCGGCCACCTGCCAATCGATAACAATCCGGTAGAAAATGCTATTCGTCCCATTGCGCTGGGCAGAAAGAACTGGCTATTCACCGGCTCAGAACGTGCCGGCCAACGCGCAGCTGCCATTCAAACCTTGTTCGGCACTGCTCAGCTCAATGGCCTCGATCCTGCCGCATGGCTCGAAGAAACGCTCACCAAGCTTCCTACTTGGCCCAACAGCCGTATCGATGAATTGCTGCCGTTGACACCACAGTTCATTAAATCACTAAAACAGAGAGAATGACAGGTGGTAGCGCTGGACGCATACAATCAAGGTAATCCTTTTGGTGGAGGTCATGATGCTGAAAATGCTATATGGCAGGATGGAGCAACAATTATTGAAACGGCGCAAGATGAATTTTTGGGCTTTCTCAACAAATTTAAAACTCGGTCATTCAAAACAGATGATCTTGGACGTCCTGCCTGATTTCTGATATGGCTGTTCCAACCTATGATCAGTTCATTGAGCCACTACTGAGGTACCTAGTGCTCCACCCTGAGGGTATTGCTGTGAAGCAGGCGCATGAGGAAACGGCAAATTCCCTTGGTTTAAGCGAGGAAGACCGACAGCAGCTCCTGCCGAGTGGAGCACAACTAATGTACAAGAACCGCACAGGCTGGGCTCACGATCGATTAAAGCGAGCTGGGCTATCCAGTAGTCCTCGCAGGGGACTCTGGAAAATCACTTCAGAAGGTATCGCCTTCGCTAAGGAGCATCCAGCTCCGTTCTCAGTTGAACTCGCTGAGAAGCTAGCGATGGGCTTTATCGGTGTAAAGTTGAAGCCTGTCTCAGGCGTTACAACTACAGATATTTTAATACCACCAATAGTTAGCATGTCCTCTACCGCTGTCGCGAGCCCGGACGATCGTTTGGGCCAAGCCCTTGCAGAACTGCGGCAAGCCGCTGAGTCTGAGCTGCTGGAGCTGCTTGCCTCGGCATCGCCATCCTTCTTTGAAACTATCGTCCTTGATCTTCTGCACCGCATGGGGTACGGCGCTAGTCGCGCCGATCTGCAGCGCGTCGGCGGCTCTGGAGACGGCGGAATCGATGGAATCATTTCCCTAGATCGACTTGGCCTCGAGAAGGTTTATGTTCAGGCAAAACGCTGGCAAGACAATGTTGGTCGGCCAGATTTGCAGGCCTTCTATGGCGCACTCGCTGGGCAGAAAGCAAAGAAAGGCGTCTTCATCACAACATCAACGTACACATCACAAGCAGTTGACTTCGCAAAATCAGTTGAAGGCATTGTGCTTTATTGACGGCCCCCGCTTAACCAGCCTGATGATCGACTATGAACTCGGCGTCACCGCTCGCACAGTCAAGATACCCAAGATCGATGGTGATTACTTCGATGAGGAAGCGACCTAATCCTTTCATCAAGGCAACGTCCAATAGTGATCTTTTCTCACTTGTCTGCCCCCTCTCATGTCAAATGTTGAAATAAGCCAATTCATTCTGAAATAACTCACTATGAACGACAAAGCAATAAGTTTCGCTTACATAGCTGCAATTATCGGTGGGGCTGTCCTATGGCAGGCAACGGCAGCTTCAAGCGGGAAAATCGAAGCTTGGGATGCCCCTTCTTTTGGGCTGTTACGTATCCCTTTCGATTATATTGTCAGGATGGCTCGGTTACTTGTTTCCTGAAAAACCTTGGCGATGGGGATTTTCTGTAATGTTCGCGCAAGCCGGCATGTTAATGATATCAAGTTCTAGCTTTGGTTTATTACCTTTAGGATTAATTTTGTTTGGCGTACTTGCATTACCTGCCAGTGGTTTTGCGCAAATAATTGCTAGATTGCGTTTGCACAATCAGAAAAAATGAATAATAGATTGCGCATCTGTTACCCGGAAGCTGATCTTTCGTCAATCTGCAATCGGTTTCATACCATCTCACGAACACTTTTGTTACTTTCGCTATTTCTGTTAACTGAATGCTACAGATGCCGCAACGCGTATTGCCTACGATATAGAGGCCGCTGTCAAGCACGTTGAACGTACTGACAGCTCAAAATTCATCCTTGCGCATCACACTCCCTCCAAGAAAGGAGAATGCGAGAACAGCTATACAGTACAGCTGGATAAAGTAGGTACACTGATTATCTGGTGTAAAAACGAAAAGAAAACTCAAATTGAGTCCAGCCATAGTACAAGTTATCACAGCCGTTTCGTTAATACCCCGCATACCTACATACTGGAAAAGAAAGCGAAAGATAGATTGTTTATTGAACTTGAAAGACATGGCGACCGAGTTGTGATGACAGGCGTGAAATAAATGAATTCAGAAGTGAGCCGTCCCGCATTTTTCCGAGACTTATTTTGTTGAGTCAAGCTGCATAAGCAGACTCTTTCTGTTATTGATGATATCCATTTCGAATTCTGCGAGTGAAATATTGCCAATCGCTTCCAGCAGTCTTCGATTATTGAACTAATCCACCTACTCTAATGTGGCCAATTCCACTTTCCCGATGCTGCGCCACGGGCCGCGGAGCCGGGTGATTTCAGCCTTGTATAAGCTATTGATGGTTTCGGCCATGGCTGGTATGCTATTTGATCATTTTGTTAATTCTTAATCCTATTCTATAAAATTACCGAAGTAGCGGGTACTTACTGCGTCAGCGCCCGATTTACCGTAAACACTGCTGGTGTCGTGCTCACGTTAACTTCTCGGATAAACTGACCGCCATATAAATCTCCACCGTCAATGCCCATGACCTCTAGATTCACAGATTTATCAGCCGATAAGGTGACTTGATTCGTAGTCCGGTCCCACTTTGCTTGAATATTTGCAGTCTTAGCGTCGAGCCTATCCTTTGTCTTATCGCCAATCTGCCAATACGGCAAATTTAAGACCGGTAACTTAAATAATCGCTCATATGCCGCGAAGACAGCGTTTAACCAGTCAAATATCAGCGTATTGCCGTTTGCATAATTGGCTGCATTCGATTGATGGAAAAAGTGAAGCCATTTATTAAAGGACAGCATATGGCGTACCGCGCTATCAGCTTCAGCAGCAAGAATTTCTGCATAACTCCGAGGAGTGCAGATAGCCCCGGGTACTGTGCAGGGATCTTGGCCGGCATCGACAAATCGATCGTAAAACATATAGTTGTATTCATCAATCAGCTGATCCGGATTAATGACATTAAAGAAGACATTGGTTGGCCAGCGCGGCAGCATAATACGATCCGTCGCTTTGCCATCATCGTACTGAGTAATATACTGCTCAACGTTCTGCCCTCGTTGTGATGAGTCGGAAGCCACATATTGCACTTCTACATTGGCAGCGGCTCGTAGAAGCAACGTGTTGGCACCACCTTGGTCAAATGCCACATCGTCATCCTGAACATTGGCCATCTCCGGGTGCAACAAAGGGTCATCGGTGCATTTGAGATCTTTCAGGCCGGAATGATTGCCAGTTAGCAGGACTCTGTTGTTATTCGCTTGATCAGGAAGAGCCAAAAGCCCCCACACCGTCCGGTTATTAGTAATTTCTGCCTCAATAAGTGTCTCGCTAATGAAGGTTTCATAATCACATGGGGCATTCGCCGGAACTGGCGGTTTATCCATGGTTTCATGGGTAAAAGTGTGATTGATGTAACGGAACGCATTTTTGTTGGCGATCACTGCGGCTACCAAATCTTCTGACAGGTCTGCAACCAGTGGCGCTGCTGCCGGATCAACCACAGCCCCGGCTCCATTGAATGGAAAATCCAGTTGGAATGCACTGCCAGCCGTTGGATGTGCAGCCCGGAAAGTAGTTTGCTTTTCCACGAGATTGCTGATATCGCCGCTGTTCAAGCGATAGGTTTGTAACAGATTAACCGCCTTAAGGCTAGGATCCCATAGCCAATTCGGTAAGAATAAATCGTCCAAATGGGCAGCCATATAAACGCGTCGCGCCCCGACGAACACCCCTTGAGTCGCCCAGTTTACAAACTCGTAGGCCAATACTTTTGAATGAATGAGAAACGAAGTATTAGTAATCGTTGAGATCAATACTTCACGCACTGGCGTTGTCTGATCGGGAAGCTTGTATTGCACAATCGATACCAGCGCTTCTCCATTGGTGGTTTTCAGCAGTGGAATAACGCTCGGTACAGTGCCATCGCGTGGACCCACGGCATCATTGCGGGGATTGGCTGCAAACGCAAAGTCGGTAATCGGCAGCGGATTCGCCAGGTTTACAGATTCAAGTACCTCTTTTTGATAGGCAGCAGGTACTGACCACTGCGTATTATAGCTCGCTCCACTAGATGAAAAAACCAGACCATAATCCAGGAAGATCCCGAATGGCGCATTAGGGTCAGAATAGGTGGCCGGCCAGCCCGATAAGACTGCTTCACGAACCTTAAAGTCCTTTTCGTAATTGTGCAAAATATCCCACTCTGCCGGAGTAAAGTTTGGAGTCAAATCGGAAATGGTCAGAATAATACCGTTGTAGCTACCTACACAATCCGCATCCAGGGAGTTGCAGGCTACGCCATTCAAAGAGGCGAGCATATCTGCAGTTAAATCCTGTGTGTTAGTTTTAATACGTCGTAGGGCACGCCTATTTCATCCAGAACAGGTTTGATGTAGCTGAGCTTCAGATCCTGGGTTTCCTCTCCTGTAGAAATGACTAATACTCTCAGATTGACAGCATTATCGGCAAAGGCAGGTGGCGCCATAATTATTGCCAGCCACATTGTCACTGAGATAAGCAGATTAATTCCTTCTCCATAGTTCTTTTTCATAAGCATTCCTCTCGCACTCACAACTTTGCTTACATGAAAAATCTATTTCATGAAGTTTTACACGCTATATAGTTTTTATTATTTTTTATCATCCTGTAAAATTTTTCGACAAAATTTTATTCAAAAATTCAAATAAATTATTCAATTTCCACTCCACATCACTCTTATATACGAAAATAGTATCGATAAAACAAAAGGTTAATTAACGTGAATTCGGAATAAGAAAAGCAGAAAAAGGAATATGAATTTCTTATGATGAAGCTATCTTGGAAAAGGGTTTCATCGCGAGAGGTGTGAGTTCTCGATGAATGCTATAGCGACTTTTTGTGCGATCGACGACTTTTGTAAAGAGTTTGAGCCGCGGTGGAAGCAGCGCTTATTTTAAAATCGTCGCTGAAGCGGCGTCGGCGGCGAGGAGCGCTGTGTCTAAGCGAAGTCATGACCATCATGGTCAGGTTTTAATCTGTCGAATTACCGGACATTTAGGTCCTATTATCTGGACCACGTGTTGAAGTATCAGTGGCTCTATTTCCCAGGATTAGTGGGCTACAACCGCTTTGTTGAGTTCCTACAAGGTAGTCTGGTGCCCTTGTGTTGCTTTCTGGCCAATCGCTTTGGACGCTGCATTGGAATCAGCTTCATTGATTCGACCAAAATCAGTGTGTGCCACAATCACCGCATTGGGTCGTATAAAGTAATGGCAGAGTTTGCTGCCAGGGGGAAGATCAGCGTGGGTTGGTTTTATGGGTTCAAGCTGCACCTGGTCATCAATGACCAAGGGGAATTGCTGGCAGTAAAAAATCACGGCAGACAATATTGATGACCGTGACCCGGTACCCGAGTTGGCGCGCTCCTTGTTTGGGAAACGCTTTGGTGATCGGGGCTAACTCTCGCAGCCGCTCTTTGAGCAACTCTTGGAGCAAGGCGCAACTCGTTACCAAGGTACGCAAGAACATGAAAAACAAGCTGCTGCCGCTTTTTGACAAGCTGTTGTTACGTAAACGCTCGATTATTGATGACCGTCAATGACCCATTGAAGAATATCTCGGATCGAGCATTCCCGTCATCGTAGTCCATTTAACTTCTTTGTTAATCTGATAGCCGGGCTGGTGGCTTACATCTTTCGGGAGAAGAAACCCTCGCCTAATATCAGACTCCCTCAAGCCAGGGCAATCGCGCTTAAAAGTGCTTGAAAATAGAATTTAGATAAGGTAATAACATTATCATTTAGATTTTAAATGATAGCAAAGCCAACACCTTCCATTATCCAT
>NZ_FOUB01000096.1 GCF_900114745.1 Nitrosomonas communis
ATGGACCGCATCATCAGTAGCATCAAAATCCAGAATCAGTTCTTTGGGCACTCGTTTGAAGGAAGCCACAAACCGTTCTATCATCACTTGATGAACATGCTAGGCTGTTAGTCGATTCGCCTGGTTCTCCCAGCGGCACAAAGTGGAACTGCTCGCTAATACCTCTGCGCGTTCAACCGCTGATTGAATCGCCACATCATAGCGTAATTGCTGATGATCATTGAGGTCTTCATAACCAACCACATGCCAATGCATAAACCCGTTGGCGCAATAGCGCCAAACTATCATGCTGGCAACTTGCCTGCCGACGAGTGTCTTCCAGTACTTGAGCAACCGCTTTACTCAGCCCAATGTGCTTATCCACTTGGCGCAATAACATGACGCCACCATCTGATGTAATATCACCACCCTCAAAATTCACTTCAACAGTACGCTTCTTTACATCTGGAAATTTAAATGATTCCCGGGTACACTTTGTCACTGGCAATTCCTTTTCTTTATTCAGCGTAGATAACTGAATTATAAAGAATTAATAGGGAATTGCCACTTCCCTTCGTGCAATATTGGGGCTAGCAAGAAAAAGGGGATGTGGATGGGGGGCATTCCACCGCTCGGTTACGATGTGGAAAATCGCCGATTAGTACCGAACGAGCGTGAAGCCAAGATTATCCGCCATATCTTTCAGCGTTTCGTCGAGCTAGGTTCCAGCACAACCCTGGTTAAGGAATTAAAGCTGGTTGGGGTGACCTCGAAATCCTGGATCACGCAGGATGGCAAAGTCCGTGAAGGCAAACCGATCGATAAAAGCTTAATCTACAAAGTACTCAACAACCGAACGTACCTAGGTGAATTGCGGCATAAGGAGCAGTGGTATCAGGCTGAGCATCTACCCATTATCGAGCGTGATCTGTGGGACAAGGTGCATGCTATCCTTACCACAAATGGTCGCATTCGTGGGAATGATACACGAGCAAAGGTGCCATATCTGCTCAAAGGGATCGTGTTTGGCAATGACGGCCGCGCCTTATCACCAAGGCATACAACCAAGAAAAATGGGCGCCGCTATCGCTATTACATTCCGCAACGGGACGCCAAGGAACATGCTGGTGTATCAGGATTGTCGTGTCTACCTGCTTCAGAACTGGAATCTGCGGTACTCGATCAGTTGCGTACGATCTTGCGTGCGCCAGAATTGATGGGGGAGGTGTTGCCGCAGGCAATCAAGCTCGACCCAGCCTTGGATGAGGCTAAAATGACCGTGGCCATGACTCGACTTGATGCGATTTGGGAGCAACTGTTTCCGGCGGAGCAGGTTCGTATCGTAAAGCTTCTGGTTGAAAAGGTAATCGTATCGCCAAACGATCTTCAAGTGAGGCTGCGTGCCAACGGTATAGAGCGGCTGGTGCTGGAAATGAATCCGAAGCCAATTGCACAGCAAGAGGAGGCATTAGTATGAGCAATATCCAAATCAACAAAACAGGTGAGCCGGACATTCTTCAGGCAAGCGATGGCAAGTTAACCCTCTCTGTACCAATTCAGATTAAACGCCGCAGTGGACGCAAACTGGTCACGTTGCCCAACGGTGAAATTGTTAAGGTACAGACTTGGGATACCGCGCCAACACCGCTACAGTTAGCGTTGGCTAGAGGTCACCGTTGGCTTTCTATGTTGGAATCGGGTAAAGTCAAATCTCTGAAGGAGATTGCTACTCGAGAGAGCGTTGACAATAGTTACGTGAGTCGGATGGTTAACTTGACCACGCTTGCGCCGGATATCGTTGCTGCGATCCTGGATGATACTTTGCCAGATAACATTATCTTGTTCGATCTGGCGGTTGATCCGCCGGTACTGTGGGAGGAGCAATGGATGCGTATCAAGAGTACTCTACCTACATGAACTGAAAAAGTATTTTGAATAAATGATCAGTAAAAGGAATGCTCTCTATTAGTATGAATGCTGCCCCACAAAGCGGTGAATTCCTGAAAAAGCTCATCGCCGCCATGCTCACTTCCGCAGGCCTTTGATTTTGTTGCGGCAATCTGAACTAGGTCCTTCTTTTCAGCATATTTCCTGAATGTGATGGCGTTCTCCCTGGGCGTGTTGTGCGTGAAGGGTAAAAAATAAACGAAACATAATTTTTGTTAGAACAACTACAAAAATAATCTCCCCACATCGACTTGAAAGTTTACGTGATACCCTGTAAAAAAATTAATCTCCAAGGTTCTCGAGAGCATATGGTAGGTAGTATTTGAATAAATTAGAAAAAGAGATTTGCTCCTTGTTAGCTCCGTAGCGCGGCAACTAGCTAATATAAGTTGTTTTTGGTGGTGCGCCTCCTCATAAGGAATACGGATCAAATGTATGCAATCGTGTTATTGCTGACCAATTCTTCATCCCTTAATATTGCTCATGTCATAGAGCTTAGCTGATCTGATCTGTTGTTTTTGATATTTCTTAATTAAGAAGTACTCAAGAGAATGGATTTCGATTCAATTACTTCATTGTTTATTAATTCTTGCCTCCAGTTCAAATTATGAGCACAAATAATAATGTCATATTACTCATACTGATACTTTCTCTTCTATTGGCTCATAGTTATGCTTTAGCCGATCCACCAAAGCCACCTCTTATCATATTGACGCAAGATCGCACCAAGATATCCATTGCTTGGTCTCCAGTTGCAAACGCCCATGGTTATCAGTTATTTTATGCGCCTTTTCCTTTTACCGGACCAGAAAGTATTAAAAATGTTGACATGGGTAACGCCACCTCTGGCTCAATTGAGTTATGGGATGCTGCTGCTTTCATTGTTGCGGTCAAAGCACATAATGATGTCGGTAGCAGTGATTACTCCAATATTGAATTATTTATTCTCTCTAAAGCACCGTTACTTGATCCTGATGCATCACCGGTGACCGGTAATTGGTACAAGCCGCCTGTAGCCATCACCTGGCAATGGCAGCTGCTGAAAGGTACCAGAAAAGCTACTATGAAAGAAACAACCGATGAAGCCAATGAAATCGATATCAATTATCCCGTTCAACTTTATGATATTGATCTATTTGATTCTTCCCCATCCTTGATTAACACACTCAAAGCTTCTGGTAAGAAGGTTATCTGTTATTTCTCGGCAGGGAGCTATGAAGATAATCGAGCAGATAAAGATAAATTCAAACCTGAGGAATTGGGTCATCCTTTAATCGATTGGCCAGATGAGCGATGGCTTGATATTCGCTCATACAATGTAGCGGAGATCATGATCTCACGGCTTAATCTGGCTCTGTTAAAAGGCTGTGATGGCGTGGAACCCGATAATATGGATGCGTATGCCAATAATTCCGGTTTTGATATAAGCGCCAAGGATCAGTTAGCATTTAATAAATTTATTGCCAATGAAGCCCATAAAAGAGGGTTATCGGTTGGGCTTAAAAATGATATGGAACAAATTCCTGATTTAATCCATTATTTTGACTTTAGTATTAATGAACAATGTCATGAGTTCAATGAGTGTGATTCGCTAACTCACTTTATTACTAACGGCAAGCCTGTTTTAAATGCAGAATATCAGCAAAGTTATATGGACAATCCTGCTGCGCGCCAAGCACTTTGTAATACATCTAGGGGTGCGCAATTTAGTACCTTGATTTTGCCAAAAGATTTAGATAATAGTCAGCGATTTAGTTGTTTTGAAAATAAATGATCAGTGCTGCCTTACGCGTTAGACAATGCGTTACCGGATTAGATCCGCTAAGGCGATTTCCGAAAGTAAACATCCCCATCAGGTAGGCCGAATCAGAATGTCCCATTTGGGCAAAAGCGGGTTGCGCTCCAATCTGGCTTCGATTTCCTGCATGGCTTTCCTGGATAGAGACACGCCTTTCTGGTAGAGCCTACGGCTCAATTTTACCGTCGGGTGGCTACCTTTCCAGGTCATACTTTTCGCCCATGCCAGCATGGTTGCGGTATCCACCAGTTGGGCTCCATTCCAATGCTGTTCCAAAATTCCCCAACATCGTTCGATGGGATTATATTTGCTGTGGTATGGCGGATAGTACAGCAGTTGGATGATTTTGCCGGTAGTATCGGCGAACTCCACCATGCGCTTGAGGAACTGGGTGCGCACCCCGCTGCTTTCGGGACCATTGTCCACTTTGAGTTGGATGTGTGTCATCACGGCCTGCTTTTCCCTGGGGATGGCCTGTCACCAGTCCTCCAAGCCATCCACGATGAAGTCACTGGTCTTGAAGGAGCTTCCAAACGTCAGATGCAACTGCCCACTATCCTCTTCCACGATCCCAAACGGAACCTGCTTTTCCTCGCAGCCCATATCGTGATCGGCGGCTTGGGTGTCACCGCGGGTTTTCCCACCCCGTGAGTATTCCCCGATCTTCACAGTGGCCTTGCAGTCGATGCTCAGGCGCATGACCTGCCCAATTTCCACACACGCTGGGTCCGCTATGGGTTTTCCGTCCTTGTCCGCAATATTGGCAAAGATGGCATCCGTTTCCGGGAGTTTGTTTGGGGTTTGGCCTTGACCACCTTGCGTAGGCGGTAGCCATTTCGGTTCAGCACCTCCGCCATCGTGCTGGGCGATGGTAGGCAATCCTCCGGAAAACCTTGGGCGCGTAACCGATCCAACGCCGCCGCCACGGTCAGCCGGGTATACGATAGCGCCGTACGGAAGGTCGGGTCTTGCTGACAGTGCGATTCCGCCAATGCCCACAGGGCCTGCGCCACATCCGGGTGCTTCTCCTCCCAGAGGCGGTTTCCGCAGTACGTTGCTTGCGCCCCCAGACAAATCACGCCCGTGCGCTGTTCATTCAGCCCGAGTTCGATCGTGTCGCGATTCCAGCCAAACACCCGCTCCGCCTGGCGGGGATTGCCCCGGCAATATTTCAACGTCATCATCGCCTGAAAAGATCGGCGTTCCGGTCCGAGCATTTTCGAACTCGCTAGTCTCAGGTCTTCGATTTGGGACGTACTCAGGGGCGCAACAGTCGGGGCAGAGGCGGACAGCATGATCAAGCTCAGTGGTTAAATAAGTGGAAGCCCAATTCTACCCCAATGGGAATAGCCTTTCTCGGAAATCACCTAAGATTGTAAGCTAATACAAAACTTTCTCGACCTCATCTCTTCATCGGCTCCTAATGAAGTCAACATAGGAAATAAATATCAAAATATGATCTATATTATTTTGATGGGATAAGCCATATTTTCCGCGAGTTCGACATAGGATCACACTCTCTCTCAGGTCAGAATAATGTTATATTTACTTTACTCTGACCTAAATTTCTAACATTAGCAAGAAAGGGAATGGTTTCCCTATCTATTTATAGCTATCAACCCTCTACAGTAATGACATTATCCCAAGTAGGTGCTTGACCTATTACCGTAATCGACACATCATTACCAAAGTTGATGATGAAGGTATCAGCCTCAATTGAGACATTGGTAATTTGACTAGCTATCTCTTCACGAGTTAAACCCCACTCAGTGAAATCGAGCATATCTCCTTCTTGCCCATTATAGTTATCAATCGTCCAGTGCCCATAGTCATGGAAATGAAAATCATCTGCACCTTCTTCACCACGGCAAGAGTCGCCAGGATTTGCGTCGACATGTTTATACTCTCCTTGTCGATCATGTCCTTCTCGATCATACCCTTCTCGATCATATCCTGGGCGATCATACCCTGGACGATCATATCCTTCTCGATCATATCCTGGGCGATCATACCCTGGACGATCATATCCTTCTCGATCATATCCTGGACGATCATATCCTTCTTCATCATACCCTGGTCGATCATATCCTTTTTGATCATATCCTTGTGCATCATATTCTTTGTACTGATCATTGTAAGTACCCATTGATTATTCTCCTTTTTAATAAGTGGGATTCAAAGAATGAAAGAATCCATAAAAAATAAAATAGATCCTGCTTCTCAACAATATCCATAAAGCAAAACAATGTTTTAACAACCCAACTAAATTTATAGTAAAGCCTTGGAAATAGAGGCAACCTTAATCAATAGTTGGTTTCTTTAAACATTCTTTGCCGAATAGATCTATTAAAATAAAGCAGGCTGAAATTTGCTATAAAGCAAAAGCAAACACCGTTTTAACAAGTGCTTACCCGAAAACCCTCAAGCTAAAACAAACAGGAGATTACGTGTAATTTTGAAAATAAAAGAAGATTTCTAGAAATTTAAATAAACCAATGTAACTCAATTAATTAACATCGCTCTGCCTCAAATTTTTAGAAATCTTCATTTCTTAGAACAGATATAGCACATTTTTTTATTGAAATAATGGAGGGTTTTCGGGTCGACACTAATTATTGGCCTAACTTTATTTATGATCATGCTAGGAGATAAAACATCTCACGTCAATAATGCAATGGCATACATTTATATAATAATCATCAGCTTACGGATACATTCAATCAGCTCAGCTTGGGCAAACAATCTGATTAACTGAGCGATAGGGAATAGCTTTGGTTCATCGTTAACCATAATTAAAAGAAACGATGATCACAGAGAAGGTTAACAAGAGGCGTAGTGCTGAGAGACTGTGCGAGCTACCAATGCACTATAGTGACGACATTCATGATGGGGCAGAGCCGTTAAATGTTCACAACAAAGTGAGATATGGTAAAACGGCAAACTATATAATAGTGAGATACTGACTTAACACTTGCGAATAAACCCATACTAAAAAAGGCCGTGTATACGGCCTTTATCTAACTGTGCGTGACAGTTAATATTACTTTTTCGGTTTCGGATTTTGATTAGGATTCTGTTTCGGATTCGGATTTTGATGATGAGCCTGATCTATGATGCTAGCCTGAGCCCCTTTTATGGAATCAGCTGTTAAAGCTGCGGTTCCACGATGTTTGCCGTCTTCAAAGGTATTGCAAGCATGATCTCTTGTCTCATCAACTTTGGTAAGCCTGGAGAACCCATGATAAACATCAAACTCATTTCTGCTTTCACAAGTCCAGGTATGTGGCGTTGCACTCGCTTCATCCGTGGTACAGTCCACTGTCACTGATCGAACGAAATCAGCAGATTTTCCATCTCCTCTGACCCATTTAGCGAGGAGGCCCAGATGAGCTCCTGTTGAATCGGCCGTGCCGCCTGTAGTACCCGTAGTGCCGGAGGTTTCGCCAGCAGTGATTACTGTTCCTTCAACTGTTGCCATGAAATCATGAACAACATGTTTACCATGGACACTGTAAGCTTTTTGTTGGGCATGGCCAGAATCTTTTCCACTGGTTCCAGAATCTTGCTTTTTAGTTCCTTTAGAGAGAGAACTATGGGTTTTGACATTGAGGTTGAAGCGCTCGTCCGGAAAAATATCCCACTGATAACAAGCGAGTTGGTCATTATCCTGCTTGTTGTGTTTATCGTCTTGGCCCTTCTTATCATCATGACCCTGTTTACCACCTTGGCCTTGAGGATTCATGATACTTTGAGCTAATACTATGCTGGTAAACATAACTGCACCAGTCAATATTATCGTTCCTAACAACTTGGAAGGTGATTTATACATAACTATGCCTCCTTAAAGGTACAGCCAATCGCATAAGAATAAACTTAATACATGAAAAGCTACGTTAGCTAATTCTCATTTGGCTGGCTAAATTAAAAGAAATTATCGAAGAAAGAAGAAGTAACTAAGAAGAAGCAATTAACAAAGCAGACATCCTCGAAGCAATGGATAAACCATAGTTCCAGGCAATCTGACTTTGTTAAACAATTTAAACAAGTAATAAATATCAAAGCAATAATGCAGATGCTTACAATTTTTATTTGAAGAAAATCTATTGCTGATAATAAAATGATCAATACGCTATAAATACACGTATTTTCATTGCCTTATTAATTAGAACAGAAGAAGGCAGCATGCTTGCCAGCATTGAGTCACAAACCAGAAATCTCAAAAATGATAAGGTAAATGCTATTAATAATTGATAAGCATTATGAATGAAGCGGCACATGGCAATCTGAAGGAGAGGCTGAAACTATATGCCATGCACCGCAAGGAGAAAAGACATATACAAATGCACAACCGCTATCTCAAATTACAGAAAAGCGATAACAAAAGTGCATTGAGACATTTCCAATTTACAGCAGCATTAGTAAGATTGATTTCCGATCAAAGAAGTTCAAGCAAAATCAAAGCTGGCTTGATTGTTGGCGATCGCAAAGCTTCAAATTCTAGGAATGACGAACAAATAAAGAGGGGCCCGGTGAGTAGAGAGGACAACCCACCGGGTTACAAAGGATTATGATAAGTATCAATACAATAACAATTAAAATTACCTTGATACAAATTTTTTATCGGCTAAGTAGGAAAAAGCTTTAGCATATTTTTGTAGCGCTCGAAATAAGCTTTGCCCACACTCAAGATATGGCTGTTATCCACAGCCTTATCCACGGAAAATGTGGATAACGAGCAAACCTAGCAAGACCCATATCTTTAAAATTATGGGCATCAAACACAGCAATTCTTATTGTTCCCATACTGCTCTAAGTTTCAATAGATCGCGTCATAGCGAGACTAGAATCACGAGAAGAACAAATCGCACAAAAGAAATCAAACAAATTAAAACAACGAAAGCAATATTATTAAACAATTAAATCCACTTTCAACAATCAACACAACCATTACGCGTCATCCATACTGCGGTATCAGAACAAGCGGATTGCACCAAAACTTCATCCTGTATATCAAACAAACCGGCATAAAAGTATCAAGATCCTGCCTTATGATGCGATACAACCAAAGCTAAGCCTTCAAATTCCCTTTAAACTGAAGCAGCACTTGTCCACAATTTCTGTGGATAACTTTGTGGATAATTGATAAATATTACAGCTAAGATATTTAGCTGTAATGATATTTACTGCTCTGCTTAAAAATTAATCGGCTATAAGTTATTGTTAATCAATAACTTATATTTTTATTATGCATTGACGCGGACTTAACTGAGGTATAAATGGTTTAAAAAGAGAAAATCG
Source organism: Nitrosomonas communis (assembly GCF_900114745.1). Taxonomy (GTDB): domain Bacteria; phylum Pseudomonadota; class Gammaproteobacteria; order Burkholderiales; family Nitrosomonadaceae; genus Nitrosomonas; species Nitrosomonas communis_A. The sequence goes on from NZ_FOUB01000096.1 coordinate 9,023, forward strand.
TGGATGTGAATTATTTCTTAAAGTCAAGAGATCTAATATATAAGTAGCCTTATCTCCTCGCTACTATTTCTTATGTTGGCAAACGTACAGAAAGACGGGAAAATTGCAGAGTAATATAGAGTAATTTAGTAGGCTGCCTGGAGGAAATACCATGAAATATTATTCTGCATTGAATAAGAAGCAAATCACAACAATCTTCAGTGTAATTATTTTTGGTTTTACGGGCACAACTTATGCTACAGGCGCTGAGGAACCCAGGGAGACATCGGGACAAGGAGATGCAATAGGATCCGCTGCCGGGAACACCTCACATCAAAGTAACTCTCAACGACGATCTGACACCTCAACCGGAGGTTCATCCAGCAGCTCAACGGTGAATCTCTCTAGCAGCGGTTCAACCGGAAGCTCTCCCGGCAGTGATTCTCTTGGTAGCACGCCAGATTCATCCACTGACACCATAAGAGGTTCATACGATGACTCAACTGGAGATAAATCCAGCGGCTCTGGAAGTTCATCGAGCCGAGGTTCAGCAGGTTATTGATTTAATCTATATTCCCTTCGCCATAAGCGAAATCAGCAGGAATCAAAAAAAGCTTAGGATGCAGCAGCTCTATTACTTTCCTTAGACGAGTCAAGTTATACCCCAGACTCATTTGGGAAGCATCTTTAGTCATTCTTAATTAACGTGAGTTCGGGATAAGAAAAGCAGAAAGAGCGATTTGATTTATCTAATGATGAAACTCATTTTGAAATCAATTCATCGTAATTGAGCAGCACGATGCGACAATTTAGAACTTTGCTTGCATAAGCTAAATCTTAAATCGTTCAAAACAATAGTTCTGTTAGAAACAGTTTTATTGTGCCGAAGATTTCTTCATTGAAGGTAACACTATGCCTCAATACTCAACACGCGACGAATTTCATCAGTCTTGAAACCCAATGCCATCGGACGGCGCACATCAGGCAACGCAACCACATCATAAAGCTCGTCAACTACGCCTTCCATGCGCAGCCAATGTACCGCATCACCGGTACGCAGATCGATCACCTGCACACCGCAGCGTGCTTCAGCATTGCGTGATTTCAGGTTGGCATCCAACGCCAAACCGCCAAAGGTTTTATTGTGGCGTGGCTT
>NZ_FOUB01000135.1 GCF_900114745.1 Nitrosomonas communis
GCGAGCGTGACCACATCAGCATCCAACCCATCAATGACAGAGCGTGCTTGTTTGCCGGATCCTCCATGTGATTGCTTGATAGTCACCTTCTCGCCAGCCTGTGCCTGCCAGTATTTACTGAAGGCGGGATTGAATTCCTGATACAGCTCGCGTGTCGGATCGTAGGAAACATTCAGCAGGGCTTTATCCGCGAGCGCATGCCCTCCAATTAAGAAATTTATCACGAATAGTAGAGCTGTAAACCAACTTTGGATTCTCATATTTTTCCTTCAATAATTACGTTAAAAATTAAAGTAAGCTGATTAATACTTCAAAGTACAAAAAATTAGTATCGCCTGACCGATGATCGACACAAGGATGATGGCCTTCAGTGCACGAGGGGCTTGCTGCTATCCGGTTTTGAACAAATTCACCTGCAAAAAAGTGGGTATAGCCTAAGATGGTGCTGATCCGTGGTGTGGGTTGAAAACGGATGCGCCCTTCAAATGCACTACCGGCATAGTCGCCACTTTGGCCGGTCCTGTCCCGATTGAATCCAGGATCCTTAACAGTATTACTGATGTTCCCATCGAGAAAATCAAACATGCGATCTTTGCTGCTCGCTAGCCAGAACCAGCTATAACCAAGTTCAAAACCCAGCATCGGATGGGGTTGTAAATCAAATCTTACTTTGGGAGTTTTGACGTTCTCAAAAATAAAATAATGATCCGCTGACCAAGGACGTGCAAAACCAAAGAAGCGATCAAAGCGGTTGTCTTCGCCGTCATTGGGATCACGATCACCTGTGGCGTAGCCGTAAAAAGCACTGAGACGCGGTTTCCATGGATAATCAAAGGTTCGCCCTAATTCGATAGTATAGCCATGAGCATCTTGCCGCAGGGGGCCACTATAACCGAGCTGATAATTGAAGCTCCCGTCAAAATCCATTAGATAGGGTTTGCTTGGTGTACCAAGTCTTCCGTAAGCACGAAACCCTGGCATATGAATTTCCCGATCCAGCCGGTTGGTTGCGGTAAAGCCTTGGGGATCACCTTCTTGTTTCTGACCCATGTAATACGGCTGTATCGTGATGATGTCAGACCACTTGCGCCAATGGCCGATTGCTCCAAAAAACCACAGGTTATCATTGGCTTCATCAAATTTGGTTTGCAGCCGTCTGACAGGTTGCATGCCAAAGAGATCAAGCTCCCAGTCATTGGCATCGCGTCCCAGATTCAATCGAAAACCTTCGAAAGTATTGGTGGTGTTGCGCCACTCGTTACGCGCGATAAAACGCCGATCCGTTACTTCATAAGCCATACGGCCTACACGGAATCTAATCGGGCGGTTTTGATTTCTGTCATCCACTCCCAGTGCATTTTTGAAATATAACTCGCCATAAGCATTGATCAGATCGTACTCGTTTCTTTCCTGATCAGTTCTAGCATGTTTATTGTTATACACCCGTGAGTCTTGAAATTCGACGGCAAAACGGAATGGATCCAATATCTCTTTTATTCCAATCCATGCACGGTTACGTAAAAAGAAGGGGTTGTCATCTCCGCCTTCGGTACGCCGTATGTCATTATTGCGGAATTCATATCGAGTACGATGCTCTAAACCGACTTCCAGCCAGGTAATATCTTTAAATGCTTCAATCCCGATATCGCTTAATCGACGCACATATCTGGGCGGATCCGATTCAGGATTGGTTGCATAGCTATCGGAGCGCCGGAAATAACTCGTTGGTTGCTTGCTCTCTTTTGATTTGGCAGCAAGTGGTGAGCTGGATTGATCTTTTGGTTTTACCGACCATTTATATGAGTCGCCTTCTTTAAGTTGCGTGACTTGCAGCATAGAATCTGGGAGGGTAATAACATGACTTTCTGTAACTGATTGAGCTTCCGCAATCTTTTGGGTCAAGACGATAAAAAATAACATACTAAAAAAAAATGTCAGCGAGTTACGCCTAGCTAACAACTGCTTGGTTGTGCTAAGAATCAGAGATGCTTTTCCCACCAATACAATCAATTTATCTAGGATGACTTTTAGAAATTTCATTCATTTCTCCTGTATGCTCTTCCGGTTTTCCGGTCAGGGCATTGCAACTCATTTTTTCCTTCTCCAGTTTTCTGGTCGAAGTAATGGTAGATTTTTGGTTAAACATGATCTAAGTGAGCTAATTTTTTAACTTACTATTTGATGGTGCGAATAGAATTAGTGTAGTTAGTACGAATTCTTTCTCGACACTTGGTGTGCACGACCTGGCTATCATGGATCATGTTCTCTACGCAGCCATATTCAATACTAGTAGCAGCTCGCACGTTCTCCTGTTGAATATCCTGGTAAAACGGATGACTGTTTTTTTGTATCGTTCTGTTTGTCATTGCGTTGAAATGATTTGTTGATTTCAATGGCTGTAGACTTTATCAGTCATTTCTTATTTTTATAAATTATATTATTTCATTTGCTTATCACTATTTCGTATATGTGATTTGATAAGAGTGATTGGTTGGTCGATAAACATAAATAATTCAAGGCTCATTCAGGCAGTTTCTAAGAGCCGGTTCAAAGTCTTTTGAGTTAACGGAAAGGATGTAATGCCTGCAGGATGAGAGACCGTTATCTAAGTGATATTAGTCGCGAACATTTCAAGTAAGTGCGCCCATTGCTGGAGAGTGCGCACAAGAAGATCAGTCCGCGTCGAATCGATTTATATGAAGTATTTTATGGGATATTATATTTACTCAAGTGTAGTTGCCAAGCGAATTTCCAAAATGACGTAAGGTCCATTCGTACTTTTCTATTTGGAGCGAGCCTGCTGGAGCAGACACTTAAAAAATCAGGTTGGCGCGGCCCGCCTGAGGCAGAGGCGTAACGTCTGCTCATCCTATTTGATCGTAGACGCGCAGAGTGTGAAGAACACAGGTACGGCGAACCAGAAGGGTTATAACGCGGGCAAGAAGATTTCGGGTATTAAACGCCATATTGCGGTGAATACGCAGGGGTTGCCACATGCAATCGCAGTAACTGCCGTGCAGGTCACTGATCGAAAGAGAGCGCGGCAAGCAATGGATCGGTGTAGGACCAACCCGGGCAGCGTGCAAAAGTATTAGCTGACGGTAGTTATGCGGGACAACAGTTCGCTGAAGCAACGAAGACTACAATTGGCACAACTGTGCAGATTGCACGGCGCAGTCAATGGCACACGTTTTCTGTGATGCCGAAACGCTGGGTGGTGGAACGCTCTTTCGCATGGTTGGGAAAATACCGATGGCTGTGGAAAAATTGTAAACACAAGCTCAACACCAGCCTACAATTTGTCCATGTTGCTTTCTTGGCATGAATATACAAAGACTTTTAACAGGTTCTAAGGGAGTTCCCGTAGTTTGAATTAGAAGTAACGTACCCCTTATCGCATCACTGACTATTTTCCATATAAGGGCGCAACACTGCGCATTATTGCGCATGACATTATGCCTATGCGGGGTTGCCAAGAGCCCACGAAACCGCTATCGATAATAGTCCAGCCTGGCTACGCCTGTGCTTGTGTACACGCCCAAAAGATTCCGGACTCAGGATTGAAGCTGCTCGGATTGCCAGCAAGGCGCCTAAAAGCCACATATATGATGAAAGGGATTCGGCCAAATTATCAAATCCACGTCCTCAAGACCAAGGCGTTACTATCTAGTGTCAGCTCGGAAACCCCATTTTTTTCACTGGCACTAATTACTTACTGCGGCCGTTGCTAATGATGTCTACGCACAAACCCCGGTCTGGGCGCATAAGCTCTCGAGTGCCTGTCCGGTCAAGATGAACAAGAAGGACAAGACTATGTGGAACTCAATCCTCGCGATCAGTGTGGGCGCATCGCTAGGTGCATTGATTCGATGGTTTCTCGGGTTATCACT
>NZ_FOUB01000038.1 GCF_900114745.1 Nitrosomonas communis
CGGGAGTTTTGATCCAACGCATCACGCTGGCGACCCCTACATCAAGACGCTTGGCCACTTGCGCGATTGAGAGGTTCTCCTTCTCACGAACGGATCATACTTTACGGCGAAATGATATCGGATAGGTCATCTGTAAATTATAATCAATTTATAGGGGACATGCTATAGCAGCAAAAGCGCACTGTGCTGGAGGTATGGATGCAAATTCGCTCGACAGCATGAACGCTGATTCAGTTATTGAGCCTGGCTGCGAAAGAAGCTTTCCCCATCGATGTCGTGCCACCGTGGCACAACAAGCAATCCCTGACCGGTGGCCTGCTAGGCCAGTGACTGCGTATGGAATTTACCGGACTTACTTTCAGGGAAGATTTCAACTGGAAGTTATCGATATTGTCTTGCCCAAAATAGCGGGGCGACGCAGGATTATTACGGGTGTAACAATCGCGTCACCAGTAAGCTATGTCAGTTTCATTCGTTTCATTTTCAGTTTGTGCCGCCGTTGGGGCGGCGCAAGGAAAGAGGGTGAATGTCTAAAGTGGAGGTCAATAATTGAAATTCAGAAAATCAATAACCCTGTTTACTTATCGAGAATTTGCTTTAAATTCTGAGCTTTAAAAAATTTACTATCAGTATATAATTTTTGCTTATATTTTATATTGCGATAAATAAAATGCTAGAACCTAAGCCAGAACCCTTTAAATTTGTTTTCAGTTGGCGGCGCTTTTTGGTGCATTGTGCAATTATAAGTGGTTGCGTAATGCTTGGTCTGATGACTTGGTATTTTGGTAAGCCGCCTAGCATCCGGTTTTATGAAACAAAACAGGAAGAACAATTGACCACTGCGATAGCGGCCGGTATAGATATGGCGTTGGATAGTAGTAGTTCTATAGCCGTGAAAGTAGAGCCCCCCCTGCAAGTTGAGTTATTCAAGGGAAATGTTTATTTTGACATTGATAAAAATTCCCCCAATCAGCTTGAAGCAAAAGTCGGCAATGTCCTCATCAAGGGCTCTGGCACTCGCTGCAGTATCCAGATGAGCAAAAAAGGTAATAACCATGTCGCAGTTGCAGATGGGCACATCAAGATCCATCTCGCATCTGGGGTATATCAAATCAATGCATTTGAACAAGCTGATTTTAATGATGACGGCATCAGCCAACACCGGTTGATAGCTGATCGAAACATTGCACCCTGGCGATCACTACAGTAACTACGTGGATAAGAAGTTTAAGCTTGCTGCTTAATCTGTAAATTGCAAATCGCTGATTAGATCATATTATTGAAATTGGAGCCTCCTCCCATTGGTTTTACTCAAATATTTGAAGGAATTCCTCAAACTTTAAGCTCAATTCCACATTACTATAAGCCGCACCGCAACCATTGTCAAAACTAAGCGCCAAACTCACCGACGCTCGTTTCATCGACTGGTGATGCTCCTTTGCGAACCGCAAGCAATTTCGTCATATGCGTGTCCCCGTATGGGCTAAGGAGCCATCTGTCACCTTCGTCTATAGCAATCAGGCTAACGCTCTGAGCTGAATTTTAATTTTATCGAGAGAGCTTGAATAAATGCGTACTTACTCGATTTTGTTGTTAGAGAATGTTTTATTAAAATATTTTCTCGCTCGTGATACGATGTATTCGTTTAGACGCGAAACGATTCGATATTCCGAAGTTGGGCTTATGATTTCGGGCGCAAGATAAGAAAACAAGAGATCCCATGTTGTCTCGATTGAGTGGTCATATTCGTCACCTTTATCCAGTATGTGATACCATTCTTGCCTAGTTTGGGGTTGTTTGTTTCAAAACTGAACTCAATTGAGAACTTGTCACTGCCTTTTGAAAGCCCTTCGATACCAGCTGGTACTTCCAGCCCAACTTTCCGGAGCTTGTCTTCTAATTCTTCTACTTTTTTCTTTAAATCCAACACCTCTTGCGAGTTATCTTCTGGCACACGATCTGCACGGACCCATCCAACTCCTGGTTGATATTTTATGAGCTGGGTGATACTTCGCTAACCTTAGCACCGAGGTCACTTGGGCTTGACCAATATTTGCACAGCCGCTTCTGAAGCAGATTGCGAAATTCTTATAGCTTCTTCCTTGATTGAGGACTTCCCTCACTTTTGCCAGTCTCAATTTTTGATGGATATTCATGAAGAAATGCAATTACTGGTTTACCTGTTTCAAGGGCATATCGGTATTCCATTTCCGTGTAGCTCATGCCCGTCACTTCTGAAAGTGTTCCATATCGGCCACCCACATTAACGATATAATAGTCAAATTCATCGATGACTTTCTTTATCCAATTCCATTGCTGCTCATTCGCTGCCAGGAAAAGCTCCATTCCTGCAGGCATGCAATCTAGCTCCAAAAGTGCTTACATCACCTCGGGGCGCTCTTCTAGCAGGTCTGTATATGTGGAACTGACAAATACCTGATATCGCTTGTCTATCATTTTCGTTCGTTCTTTATTACATAATAAGTAATTATATGCTTTCTGCATAATTACCATATTTATGAAAAAGGAAGTAACAAAGTTGGGATATTAGTCCAATTTTCTAACTGCAAATTATTCAAAATAGGAGGATAGCCAATCCCATAAATCATGACATAATGCTTGTACCATTGGACTTAATTCGAAAATTTCAAACTGGGTGTCATTCAACTACCTCACCCCCCAATGCATCGATTAAATCAGGCAGTAACTGCTTCAATTGTTCGGTCATGAGGAAGAAATTGCTATCAAATTGTTCTTCAGCCGATTCTGCAGGTTCTTTTTCAATATCGAGCAAGGTAAGCCGCTTGATTTGCAGGTTTTCATCCAGCACAAAGGAAAGGTTGTTTTCCCATACCATTGCCTGTTTGGTAACTTCTTTGCCCGCTCGCACATGCTTGGTAATTTCATCTGAATCGAGTGGATGGCGCTGATAACTGACCGAGACTTTTTTATCTTCTCTGCTACGGAAAACACTGTCACTATCAATGGTAAAGGCATGAGGCAACTCATCGCCTGACAGCCATCTGGTCATGGCTGAAGCAGGGGTCAGCGTGGTCTTGATGCGCTTGAGTAGAAGCGTGGGGATCGTTTTCAGGAGAGTTTCAGCAAAGGTATCGGCCTTGGCGATATTCGAGCTATCGATAATGATCCAGCCATCTATCGGATCGATCCAGGCGTGGCTTTTTTGCCGGACGACAAAGGCACGCGGTAGTAGTTCGTATAAGGCTGCTTCTTTGATTTCTTTCATCTGTCTGCGACCAACCGGATAGCCCTGCTGCGCTTCCATTTCCAAGGCACGCTCTTTGGCACGCTGGTTGACAACCGAGGAGGGCAGCAATTTTTTTTCAGATCCCAGCGCAATCAGCATTTGCTGGCCGCGCGCATACACCAGCCTAGTTTCTTCCATGCCGGGTGGAATCCAGCCCAGGCTTTGCATTTCCATGCTTAAGCAGGCTTGCAGGGTGCGTCTGGCTAATAACTCTTCCAGCTCTTCAGGCGTCAGCTTCCAGTCAGTAATACGATAAATTTGTAAATTCTTAAACCACATAAAGATACCTCTATAAGTCGATTTTACAGGCGAATCGCGATTTTAAGTACTCGCTCGTTTCTCACCTATTTTCTTGAATTGTTTCGTTGCTCGCTGCGCGCTTCCTTGTGCTTCACCCAGCAAAAGTGAATTTATAAAGATGATCCTATAAAAAGATTAATTAGTGCTTACCCGAAAACTCTCAAACTCAATAAAGAACAAAAGGTTGCGCCTGATTTCAAAAATGAAGGTTTCTAAGAATTTGAGTAAAACCAGCGCAATTCAATTAATCAACCTTACTCTGCCTCAATCTTTTAGAAATCTTCATTTCTTCAATTAGATGCAACTCCCTGTTTTATTATTGGAACAAAGGGTGTCCGGGTAGACGCTAATTAAGCATCGTTCTTTTGGGGCACGCTAAATATGCGGAGAATTGTACAGGCGATTGCTGATTTTGGTTCAACTAATGGTATGCCAAGTTATAATCTTCAGAAAAATTTAAAGAAGGGTCAGTGGCTTAGCACATTACCTCGTTATCAGGCGCTCCCCTTCTCGCCTATATTTCCTTAAATCACTTATCTGCAAATGGTCTATCCCACCCTATGTCTCCTCTTTCCGGCTTGATCCCGGCCTGCTGAGTACAGCAAAGTTTGATGCACCTTATCACTTAAGGTAATTTGTCTTGAACAATAAATTGTTTTTATTGTCTCAAGCACAACTTAGAATATATTAGAGTGAAAAAGGTAAAAATAACTTATGCCACAGCCTCATGATTTCATGTGTTTATTTTTTAGAATAAGCCATTTATTTCTTCATAAAAAAAATGCTTGATTCCATAGAAATCCAGCCTATAATTCCTACCCTTTAGTCATTTTATTAGCGCCAAGAAGTAATAAGGAGGTCATCATGAAAAGTAAAGCGAATTCTTTTGCGAAGGTTGATTTGGTTCATATTCATATCCCAGAAACGTAGCGACTTTTGATAGGAGTTAATGATGAAAATACGTACCGCCACTGTGCAAAAGAGAATTGAAAATGAAGTTATCTTTGACACCCATCCTGAGATTAGTTTAGATCTCTCCTTCGTTGAAGAAGCACTCAAAAAAGGCTATGACAGACCCTTCTTGTTGGTCGACAGCAATATTATCCGCAATAAAATTCGCCGCTTTAAAGCGGCTATGCCGCGTGTTCATCCGCATTATGCAGCAAAAGCTAACCCGGATTCGCGTGTATTAAAAGCACTAATAGAAGAAGGTTGTGGGTTTGAAATTGCGTCCATTGCCGAACTGGATCTGTTACTTGGCCTGGGAGTTCCTGCAGCGGAAATCTACTATAGTAACCCAATGAAATCACGTAGCTACCTGGAATACGCCGCATCTAAAGGCGTGGAATGGTATGTTCTGGATAGTATCGAAGAGCTGCGTAAAATCGTCAGTGTCAAGCCAGATGCAAAATTATATTTGCGCATCGATACACCCAACATCGGCAGTGATTGGCCCCTCGCAGGAAAATTTGGCACGCACCTTGCCGACATCAAAGCAATTATTAACGAAGCGGTCTCACTGAATGCTGATCTCGCAGGTGTAACCTTTCATGTTGGTTCTCAATGCCGTAATCCGCAAAACTGGCGAGTCGGTATTGAACGCGCAAAAAATGTTTTCGCTGACATGAGGCAGGCAGGATTAAGGCCTCGCTTACTCAATATCGGTGGTGGTTATCCAGTACGTCATGTTAAACCAATTCCTTCTATCGAGGTGATCGCAGATGTCGTCAATGCTGCAATTGCTGATCTTCCGGAAGAAATTCGCATCATGGCAGAGCCAGGTCGGTATCTTGTATCGGACTCTGCATGCTTTGTTTGCAGAGTTGTGGGCACTGCCACACGCAATGGCAAACGCTGGATGTATTGGGATGCAGGCATATTTGGCGGTATTATCGAAGTTAGTGAAGGGCTACGTTATGAGATTTTGACTAACCGCACAGGTAGTAATACGCCATGGTCCATTGCCGGCCCAACCTGTGATTCTGTTGATGTGTTGATGCATGACGAGCTATTGCCAGAAGATATCCAGGAAGGTGATTTCATCTTTATTCCCAACGCCGGCGCCTATACCACAGCCTACGCCAGCAATTTCAATGGTTTTCCTTTACCTGATGTCATCGTTTTGTAGTTTGGCTTTATGTATTAGCCAATAATAATTACCGCAATTCGGTAAGGAGTATGCTTCATCCTGGCTAAACTTGTTGAATTCTATTTCCCTTCGATAAGTTTAGCCAGTAGTCAGTCAGGCTATAATCTGGATAAATCAATCAAATACAGTATTAATTCCATTTCTAAATCAAAAATGACGCGAAGGCGAAACGCAGACAGTATAAATAATATGGCAAGGTGAAGCCGACAAAGTCGGTTTTGATTTAGAAATGGAATAGGCATTAGCGTACATCTTCGTATACTTATGGAAAGCAAATCCTCCATCGCAGTAGCTTAACTCGTGCAATAGCCTCATCTACTAAAATATATTGCCAGATTAATATTCCGTCAATTTTATGGCACTAGAAAATCATACTCCTATGATGCAGCAGTACTTGCGCATCAAAGCGCAACATACTGACAAGCTGCTCTTTTACCGCATGGGAGATTTTTATGAGCTATTTTTTGAAGATGCTGAGAGAGCAGTTAAGTTGCTCGATATCACACTGACACAGCGTGGGACATCCGCAGGTGAGCCCATCAAGATGGCCGGGGTACCCTATCATGCCGCTGATCAATACCTGGCCAAACTCGTCAAACTAGGTGAATCAGTTGCTATTTGCGAGCAAGTCGGTGACCCAGCTACAACCAAGGGACCAGTAGAACGTAAGGTAACACGGATCATCACACCCGGCACACTGACCGATGCCGCTTTGCTAGAAGACAAACGTGAATGTATCGTGCTCGCGTTAGCTTCCCATAAATCGACGTTAGGTTTGGCATGGCTTAATCTAGCTGCTGGTCAGCTGCGAATGTTGGAAACTTCTCAAACGAATCTAATGAGTGAACTAGAGCGCTTGCAGCCTGCCGAAATTCTTTTACCTGAATCGTTGGATGCGTCGTTAGCACTTGCTGAACCAAGGAATGTCAAACAACTGCCTGCTTGGCAATTCGACTACAACAGTGCTACTCGTAGCCTGACCAAGCTACTTGGCACCCATGATCTTGCTGGTTTTGGTTGCGATGATTTGCATGCTGCGCTGCAGGCTGCTGGAGCGCTGCTCGAATATGTGCGCCTCACTCAGGGAACCGATATTACGCATATCAAAACAATCCAGGTTGAACGTGAAGGAACTTACGTTCGTATGGATGCCGCTACCCGCCGTAATCTAGAAATTTCTGAAACTTTACGCGGAGAAACTTCACCCACCTTGATGTCGTTACTGGATACTTGCTCAACTACTATGGGCAGCAGACTGTTACGACATTGGCTACATCATCCATTACGAGATTACTCGATCCTGCAGCATCGGCTTGGCAGTGTCTTCGCCCTGATGAAAACTACTGGGATAGCGGTGCCATATACTAGCATCAGGGAACATCTCAAGCGCCTTGCCGATATCGAACGCATCGCTGCGCGTATTGCACTCAAATCAGCTCGGCCGCGTGATCTTTCCGGTCTGCGGGATAGCCTGATCGCTTTGCCTGAGATTGTCGCTATGACAACTCATATTACCAGCGAGCACATCACTTCGTTAGCGCATGCCATGGTACCTGAGAATTCTTTGGTAGTGCTATTACAACAGGCATTACTCCCCGAGCCGAGTGCACTATTACGTGAAGGAGGCGTCATCGCTGATAGCTACGATGCTGAACTGGCTGAATTACGAGCCTTACAAAATAACTGTAGCGAATTTCTGCTTCAACTGGAAGCACGCGAAAAAACGCGAACAGGCATTCCTAATCTCAAAGTGGAATATAATCGGGTACATGGTTTTTATATCGAAATCACGCATATACATAATAATAAAATTCCATCCGATTATCGTAGAAGACAAACTTTGAAAAATGCCGAACGGTATGTCACGCCTGAGCTGCAGGCTTTTGAAAACAAGGCGCTAGCAGCTAGAGATCATGCACTTGCCAGAGAAAAATTTTTATATGATACCTTGCTGGCAAAACTTAATGCATATTCCAGCCATCTACAGAACATAGCGCAGAGTGTGGCAGAAATAGATGTACTGAGTACCTTCGCAGAGCGAGCTCAATTACTCAACTATACCGCACCAATCTTTACTGAAGAAGCGGTCATAGAAATTCAAGCCGGTCGCCACCCTGTGGTAGAAAGTCAGGTCAATCATTATATTAGCAATGATGCGCATCTTGGAGTAGGTGGAACTGGCAGGCGACAAATGCTTATCATCACAGGCCCCAATATGGGAGGAAAATCCACTTATATGCGACAAACGGCCTTGATAGCGTTACTTGCTCACTGCGGCAGTTTTGTACCTGCAACACATGCACGTATTGGGCCGATTGATCAAATCTTTACCCGCATTGGCGCATCAGATGATCTGGCCGGTGGAAGATCCACCTTTATGGTTGAAATGACCGAAATGGCCAATATCCTCCGTAATGCTACCAGCCAGAGCTTGGTGCTGGTCGATGAAATTGGGCGGGGAACCTCTACCTTTGATGGTTTGGCACTGGCTTTTGCCATTGCCCGTTATCTACTGACTAAGAACCAGAGTTATACATTGTTTGCAACGCATTATTTCGAACTGACCAGATTAGTCGAAGAATTTGAACAAGCGGCCAATGTTCATCTGGGAGCTGTTGAACATAAACAACACATTGTCTTTCTGCATACGGTTAATGAAGGACCTGCCAGTCAGAGCTACGGTCTGCATGTGGCAGCGCTGGCAGGTGTACCTGCTCCAGTAATCAAGGCAGCTCAAAAAATCTTGACTAAACTAGAACAGGAAAATATCAGTAACAACCCACAACTCGATTTATTTTCAGAACCAACCGATACCACTATACAATTTTCTGAAACATTTCATCCCATTTTTAGCCATTTGAGTAAACTTCTACCAGATGAATTAAGTCCAAAGGAAGCACTCGAACATCTCTATACATTGAAATCGATGCTGAATAAAGATTGAGCGTTTTGACCTGCGAAGTCTTTATTCCATTTCTAAGTTAAACCTGATTTTGTCGGCTTCACCTTACCGTATTATTATACTGTCTGCGGCTCGCCTTCGTGTCATGTTTGATTTGGAAATGGCATTAGCAGTCTGTTGAAAAACGTATTTATAGCAATAGATGATAGGAACAAACAGGCAAAAAAGTTTATACCTGATAAACAGTAATTTTTAGCCTGTTCTTAACACCAGAGCGACTACAAGATAGTTTTTCAACAGCCTTTAGGGTTTATTAGTGTTCATGATGACCATGCGGCCCATGTACATGACCATGTGAAAGCTCATCATGGGTAGCAGCGCGCACTTCCATTACGGTACATTCAAATTGCAAAGCCATGCCAGCGAGCGGATGATTGCCATCAACGACAACAATATCATCGGTGACATCGGTAACCGTATAAATCATCACATCATCGGAATTCTCTTCTCCGCCTTCGAACTGCATCCCTACCTCAACAGTATCTGGGAAAGCACTGCGCGGTTCTATGCGAATCAATTCACTGTCATATTCCCCAAAAGTTTCTTCCGGCTCCATTGCTAAGGAAAGTTGATATCCTGCTTCCTTTCCTTGTAGCGCCTCCTCTACACTCGGGAACATTCCTCCATAACCACCATGCAGATAACTGACTGGTGTTGTGGATTCTTCCATAACCTCACCGTCTAAATTAGACAATTTATAGTATTGCAGCGATACCACGGTATCCTTTTCTATACGCATCTTTTTTCACCTATATTGATTCTCTTTAATAATTGAGTATAAAAACACAAAAAGGTTTTTAGTACATCCTCACGATCGGTCAAGCTAAGTTGATCCACCTAAAACTGCAACGGTAATGGTAACCATTCCCAGTATAAGATTAATTCCGATTAACAAGCGAATTTGTCCTAGTACAATCCCTGCAGATGACCATTCTTCTCTGGTAATATGATAGTTAAGTTTCTTGAATGTCGAGAAAAACACATAAATAAAAATGAGTATCATCACTAGACCTAGCGCAAACATGAGGTGGATGTACAGACGTACGGCCATAAAGCCTCCCATTTGCATTACCATATAAAGGCCGCTTGCCAGGATGAGCCCTACTGATAAAAATACCCATGGAAAAAACCGGCTAAAAACACCATGCCACAGCTTTAATCGCAGAGGAGGTTCAAGCAACTGAGCAGCTGTTGGACGTAACACCATATAAGCAAAAAACATCCCACCCACCCAAATGACCACACCCAGTAAATGCAAAAATAATGGAATTTTCATGTGCGTCCTTTGCTAGAAAAGTAGAATCAGGAACTAGCAGGCTCCGTCAATAATGCACGTACAGGAGCAAAGCTGCGGCGATGAATGTTGGATATGCCATAATGCTTTAATGCTTCCAAGTGAGCTTTTGTGGGATATCCCTTATGCTGATTTAGACCATAAACCGGAAAATGTGTGTGTAATCGCTGCATTTCAGCATCACGTGCTGTCTTAGCCAGTATCGAGGCCGCTGAAATTTCAGCAACTAAACTGTCACCTTTAATGATCGCCCTGGTGGGGCAATTTAATCGTGGCGATTGATTCCCATCAACCAAAACAATCGAGGGAACCAGCGGCAATTTTTCAACGGCTCGTTGCATGGCGAGTAAACTGGCTTGCAAAATATTTAGCCGATCGATTTCGGCAACTGAAGCAGATGCGACTGCCCATGCTCTCGCTCGATGCTTGATGACACCAGCAAGGTAAGTACGTTTTCTCTCGCTTAATTTTTTAGAGTCAGCCAACCCTTCAATAGTGCAATCTGAGCCTAAAATAACACACGCAGCATAGACTGGCCCAGCAAGTGGTCCTCGGCCAGCCTCATCCACACCACCGATCCAATCAGTATCATGCATTGGCTTGTCAATAAGCTCTCTATGAGTGCAGAACGCCGAAGTAAAAAGAAATTTGCAAACAAGTGAAGCAGCTTCTATATGTTTCTAGCAGTACACATCAATTGTGCCTCAGTCACAAGCTGATCATCTACCTCTGCTCGCGCTGAATATTTCCAAACGCCTTTGATCTGTCTAGTAATTTCAACTTTCAACATAAGCTGGTCGCCAGCCATGACTGGTTTTTTAAAACGTACTCCATCAATCCCTACAAAATAATAAACTTGTGCATCATTTTTTGCAGCATTCTCTGTTTTGAGCGTTAATAATGCAGCTGCCTGCGCCAAAGCTTCGACGATTAAAACACCTGGCATAACGGGATAATGCGGAAAATGTCCAATAAAATATGGTTCATTGATCGATACATTTTTCAGGGCAATAATCTTTTCGCCTGGCTCATACGATACAACTCGATCAACCAAAATGAAAGGATAGCGATGAGGCAAATACTTTAAAATTTCATAAATGTCCATGGCATTCAATCTTATCTCCCTTTTTAGCCTGGATAGTGAATGAGCTATTTGTATAATAGTCCGCTTAATGCTGCCCCAGAATGCGTATAAGTGAAAAATAGATTATTCCATTTTTAAATCAAACATGGCGCGAAGGCGAGCCGCAGACAATATCAATAATACGACAAGGTGAAGCTGGCAAAGTCAGTTTTGATTTAGAGCTGGAATTATACCTATTTTCCGCTTGCCTGCTCCTGCTCGGCAAGCGCCTTGATAACGTGATTCGTAATATCGATACGCTGGCTGCGATAGACTGAATCCTGTAACTGCAAGATCAAATCATAACCCTCATTTTCTGCTATTTTTTTAATAACTTTATTGACGCGTTCCAAAATCAAACTATATTCCTCATTTTGACGCATAGTTAAATCTTCCCGCATCTGTTGCTGGGCACGTTGATATTGTCGGCTGATGTTCGCCAGCTCACGTTCCTTAGTTTGCCTTTCTTCTATTGTGGTATTTTTATCATTTTTCTCTAAATGCTCCTGCAATCCTTTGATTTGAGCGGCCATTTTCTTGATGCGCTCATCATACACCAGAAATTCTTTTTCTATTTTTTTTTGTGCTGCGATAGCTGGTGCAGATACTCGCAGTATTTTCTCGGTATTCACTACCCCGATCTTGATCTCTCCCGCCCAGATATTTGAGCTCCCGCCCATCAGAAAAATCAGCATGAACAAGCTGATCAACCACTGTAATCGTAACAGTTTACGCCTCAATGTACTCCTCCTGCTGAACTAACTAGCCTGGAGTTAGAATGTTTGCCCCAGCTGGAATTGGAATCTTTGTATATCATCACCCTTTTGGTCATTTAATGGTTGTGCCACACTGAACCTCAGCGGACCCATTGGCGAAATCCAGGTAACAGCGAGCCCCGTAGAAAAGCGTAGATAGTTCAGATCCAGTTCTGACCAATCATTAAAAACGTTTCCGCCATCAATAAAAGCAGCTAAACGTACGCTTTTTGAATCTTTCATAAAAGGAGCTGGAAACAAAATTTCTGCGCTGCCAACAACACGCTTACTCGCCCCTACAACACTTCCTCTTCTGCCAGGTATTGGGTTGCCATTTGCATCCAATATGGGATCGCGCGGACCCAGTGAATTAATATTATAACCACGCACCGAATTAAAGCCGCCTGCAAAGAAATTTTTAAAGAAAGGCAGTGGTTCACCTGAATAACCATCGCCAACGCCTACTTGTCCATTCAACATCAAGGTGAATATCCTTGAAATAGGAACAAACCATTTATGTTCATAGCTCGCCTTGTAGTATTCCAGCTCGGCAAAAGGCAGACTAATTTCTCCAAATACTCGATGCGTCGTCCCAGAGGTAGTCCAGATAGCACTATCACGGTTATCACGCGCCCAACTAAGGGTAACCGGAAGATTGTTGGTCGAGCTTCCAAACTGTTCTACAAAATCTTTAAAACGCTGAGGGCTATTAGCTTTAAGATCGATTTTCGTATGCTCAGCACCCAGACCTAGAGAAACTATATCGTTTTCCGCTATCGGAATACCGAAACGAAAGGTAGCACCAGATGTATCCGTATTAAAAACACCAACATTAGACAAGGAATTGGTGTTCAGGTAGCGTCGAAAGATATCAAAGCCAAGACTGATGCCGTTGATCGTCCAATAAGGATTGGTAAAAGATGCGGCGAATACCTTATTGACACTTCCGGTATTGACATTCACGCTGAGAAAATTCCCTGTACCAAAAATGTTATTTTGGGAAACAGAGCCATTTAAAATAATACCTTCCAAATCTGAGTAACCTGCCCCAAACATGATCGAACCGGTAGGTTTCTCAGTTACACTGACATTGATGTCAACCTGATCAGGCGCATCAGGCACCGGGGGAGTTTCTACATTGACATTTGAGAAAAAATCTGTTCGGTCGACACGTTGCTTGGAACGGTTGATTTGACTGGTTGAATGCCACGCTCCCTCCATCTGACGAAACTCCCGGCGAATGACTTCATCTCGGGTACGATCATTGCCGCTGATATTGATACGCCTAACATAGACTCGGCGTCCTGGATCGATATAAAAAGTAAACGCCGTTTTCCTGCTGTCCTTATCTAACTCAGGTGAAGCGTTAACATTGGCGAAGGCATAACCCTCATCGCCTAGTCGATCAGTAATGAGTTTGATGGATTCTGTTAATTTTTCCCGATTGAAAACACCTCCTGGCTCGAGTTTAATCAGTTTGCGTAATTCTTGTTCTGGTACCAATAAATTTCCAGCAAGCTTGATATCTGAAACCGTATATTGCGGCCCTTCCGTGATATTAATGGTAATGTAAATATCCTTCAAATCAGGCGTAATGGATACCTGGGTAGAATCAATATTGAACTCTAGATAACCACGGTCGAGATAATACGATCGCAATGTTTCCAGATCGGCAGACAATTTTTGTTTCGAATATTGATCATCTTTTGTGAACCAGGTCAGTAATCCCGGCGTTCTCAGCACAAACAGACCTACCAAATCATTATCACTAAAAACTTCATTACCAACAATATTGATATGACGGATTCTGGTCGTTTTACCTTCTTCAATATCAAAATTAATCCCTACACGATTACGCTCCAATGGGGTCGTTGTCGTAGTAATCTTAACAGCATATTTGCCGCGACTGATGTATTGGCGTTTCAGCTCTTGCTCGGCTTTCTCCAACAAGGCGCGACTAAAGATACGTGATTCAGATAAACCCGCTTGTTTCAAGCCTTCTTTCAACTTGTCCTTTTCAAATTCCTTGGCACCGGTAATATTAATTTGCGCAATAGCTGGACGCTCCTGGATTTGTACAATTAATAATCCATCTTGTACTTTTAATTTTATATCCTGGAAAAAGCCAGTCGCATAAAGTGTTTTTATTGCAGCAGCGGCTTTAGTATCGTCGAGAACATCACCCACTTTTATAGGTAAATAACTAAAGACTGTTCCTGCTTCAGTACGCTGTATCCCGTCAACACGAATATCCTTTACCACGAATGGTTCAATTGCTTCGCAAACAAGCGAATAGAGCAAGCAAGAAAGTATGACGAGACACTTGAATTTCATGCTTAACCAGAAATAAGCCGATAAATATCATTGTAAATTGCAAAAACCATGAGGGTAAATAACATCACCATACCAATCTGTTGGCCAATAGCCACGGTTTTTTCAGATAATGGAGCACCTTTGAAAATTTCGATCATATAATACATTAGGTGTCCCCCATCCAATACAGGAATAGGCAATAGATTCAATACGCCAAGGCTTACACTGATCAAAGCAAGGAAGCCAAGATAAGCAATTATCCCCATTTTTGCTGATTGCCCAGCATAATCTGCGATCGTGATGGGGCCGCTCATATTCTTCCATGAAACTTCACCCATCACCATTTTTCCCAGCATTCGAAGGGTAAAAAAGGTCGTTTCCCAAGTTTTATCCAGCGCTTTCAGCAATGCTGTTCCAGCAGGGTAACTTACATTAACCAGCAGTTTAGTTATTGCTTCCTGATCAATCTTAGGCGCAACTCCAATTTTCCCAATCTCTGTATTACCATCGACCGTTTTATCCGGTGTTATAGGAATATCCATTGTCTTACCATCACGCAAAATTTCCAAGATAAGCGACTGCCCTGGCATAGCTCGGATTTCTTTAACCAATTCTTCCCAATATGAAATATCTTTATTGTTTATTGCAAGAATTTCATCTCCGACTTGCAACCCCGCCCGATAACCTGCTCCGCCATTAACTACCTGACCAATAATTGGCGCCATGTTCGGCGGATAATTTACTAAACCAATTTTTTCCAGGAAATTTGCATTCACGTCATCAGTATCTACGCTACTTAAATCTAATTTCCGCCAGAAAACTTCCCCCCGATTGTTAACTGTTTCCACCATCACCTCAGGATTACGGTCGATTACATGGGTTGAAATGATCCAACGCACATCCTGCCAAGTCAGCACAGGTTCATTTTCAATCTTTACAATGGTTTCACCTTCCTTAAAAGCTGAAAAGGCAGCGGGGGTCGATGGCTTTATTGGACCCAGTATAGGCTTCAAACCACTCACTCCAGATACAAAAAGAAGCCAATAGAGGAGAATCGCCAGCAGGAAATTAGCGATAGGTCCTGCAGCGACAATGGCGAAACGCTTTATGACAGGTTGGCGATTAAATGCTCGCGGCAACTCCTGGGGCAAAACCTCTCCCTCATGCTCATCCAGCATCTTGACATATCCCCCTAAGGGAAGCGCTGCAATCACCCATTCGGTTTGATCTTTACCTAAGCGTTTTTTAAACAATGGCTGGCCAAAACCAATTGAAAAACGCAAAACTTTAACACCGCTCCAGCGTGCAACTAGATAGTGACCAAGCTCATGAAAAGTAATTAATACACCAAGCGCAACAATAAAAGCGAGAATTGTAAAAAGTAATGACATATCAATTAAATATGATGACAACAATATGTTTCTAAATACTTAGGAGGAAAGAACGTACTATACCTCGTCAATTACTCATTGTTTCTATTTTCCACATAAAAGCCACGCTAACCTTAGGCCTGGCACGCCAGCCATTCTCGTGCAACGTCTCGTGCCATAGAGTCAGCTGTCAGCACATCATCCAATGTGGCAATCTCTGTTCGACTGATCGCCTGTAAGACCTGCTCGATCATCACTGGAATCGCAGTAAATGGCATTTGACCAGCAAGAAAAGACTCGACAGCGACTTCGTTGGCAGCGTTGAGTACTGCTGGCATATTGCCGCCTGCAGACAATGCTTCATAGGCAAGTCTCAAGCAAGGGAAACGCGCAAAATCCGGTGCTTCAAAATTTAATTGTGCTATCTCGAATATATCCAATGACTTGACACCGCTTTCCATTCGCTCAGGATAACTGAGTGCATGCGCAATTGGCGTGCGCATATCAGGATTTCCCAGTTGCGCCAGAACTGAACCGTCAATATACTCGACCATGGAATGAATGACGCTTTCTGGATGAATAACAACCTGGATTTTATCTGATACCGCATCGAATAACCAATGCGCTTCGATCACTTCCAGCCCTTTATTCATCATCGTGGCAGAATCTACTGATATCTTTCTTCCCATGACCCAATTAGGATGTGCGCAAGCTTGCTCGGGTGTGACATAGTTTAGATCTGACAAGGTTAACCGTCGAAAGGGCCCCCCTGATGCTGTTAGCAGGATACGGCGAACACCTGATGAAGCGAGGTCTCCACTAAAATGTCTTGGCAATGACTGATAAATGGCATTATGCTCACTATCGATCGGCAACAGGATAGCGCGGCACTGCTTTACTATATCCATAAAAATACGACCCGCCATCACAAGCGTTTCTTTATTAGCCAATAAAACTTTCTTACCCGAGCGTGCAGCTGCTATCGTCGGGCGGATGCCAGCAGCACCAACAATTGCTGCCATGACCGTATCCACTTCAGATAAAGAAGCTACTCTTTCCAACGATTCAATCCCTGCCCATACCTGCGTATCAATACCAGCTGCTCTTAATTTTTTTTCCAATTGTTCAGCGCTGATTGCATCTAGCATGACTGCATACTGAGGGCGAAAGCGCTGACATTGTGCAAAAATTTTATTTACATTTTCATTAGCAGTAAGGGCAATCACGCGGAATCGGTCGGAATGACGTGCCACTACATCCAATGTATTTTCGCCAATACTCCCCGTAGATCCAAGTATAGTCAGATGACGCATTACTGTCATAGTTCGAATGAATAAAAAATGAGAAATGCCAATACTGCAATGGGTAAAGTTGAAGTGAGTGCGTCAATTCGATCGAGTATACCACCGTGGCCAGGCAAAATATTACCGCTATCTTTAACACCGGCCTGTCGCTTCATTAGCGATTCGAATAAATCACCTATAATTCCCAATCCGGCTAGCAACAGAGACAATAAAATCAGACTGATTATCAATATACTCTCCCCTTTTCCTATAAACTGTCCCCATATCAACGCATAACAAACAACCACTATTAAGGCTCCAGCTACACCTTCCCAAGTTTTACCCGGGCTAATGTCAGGAGCGAGTTTATGTTTACCAAACGAGCGACCGACAAAATAGGCAGCTATGTCTGATACCCAGATCACACCCATAGATCCAAGCAGTAACCACGGATCGATAGCTCGCAATTGATATAAAGCCAGGCAAGTTGGTAGAAGTATGAGCCAACCCATTAACATTAATAAGCTTACGCTTTTAACCGCGTAAAATCTCCATAATAAAATCGGCACAACGCCTCCCCAGAATATACATGACCCTCCATAGATCCACATCATGCGCATACTGTTTGGATTAGTTGCAACTGCTTCACTTATTATTAGCAGCAGCTCTCCACCTAGCAATGTGGTCGAAATTAAATAGAGTATGGTTTGATGGGTTGTAAATCTTGCCAATCTGCACCATTCTCTGGACGCCACAATGGTCAGCCCTAGAAGCAACATCGCCCAAAATATTTCTGGCAAATAAAATAAAGCTGGTATGAATAAAGCTATCAGAATAATAGCTGTAAGGATCCGTGTTTTAAGCATGAGCGGGTCACATCCCGCTGAAATAAAAAATAAAGAAACTAGAAATTTTTCTTGATAGCAATTTTGGTCATTCCTTTTTCAACAGGCATATTTTGCAACTGCTCACTGATTCGCCCGAACCTACGCTCTCGTTGCTGATAAGATTTTATCGCCAAATCAAGCGCATGGGCATCGAAGTCTGGCCAAAGTGTATCAGTAAAATATAATTCTGCGTAGGCTAATTGCCACAGCAAGAAATTACTGATACGACATTCCCCACCAGTTCGAATAAATAAATCTGGGTCAGGTGCATAACTCATCGCAAAATACTTGGCAAGATCCGCTTCTTCAAAATTTTCCATTAAACCTGGTGAATGGATCATCATTTTCTGGATAGCCTGCATGATATCCCAGCGTCCTCCATAATTTGCTGCAACCGTAAATATCAAGCGGTTATTATTGGCAGTTAATTCTTCGCCCTGACGAATGAACGTTACAGTTCTAGCATCAAATTTGGATAGATCACCTATGACCTTGAAGCAGATGCCATTTTCATTCAGTTTGGCCACTTCATGCTCAAGTGTATTAACAAAAAGCTGTAATAAGAATGTGACCTCTTCCTCAGGCCTGCGCCAGTTTTCGCTACTAAAAGCAAAGAGCGTAAGAAACTCTACTCCTTGTTCAATACACGCTTTAATGATCCCCCTTACAGCTTCTACGCCTTTTCTGTGCCCAGTAACTCTTGGTAAAAAGCGCTTTTTTGCCCAACGCCCATTACCATCCATAACGATGGCGATATGTCTGGGAATAATACTTTTTCCTAAAATTTCGCGAGTTGAGCTGAGGCTCTGAGGCATATACTTACACAGCCATCAATTCGGCTTCTTTGGCTTGCAATGATTTATCCACTTCAGAGATATAGCGATCAGTGAGTTTCTGAATCTCCTCCTGACCTCGCCGATCATCATCCTCAGAAATTTGTTTTTCTTTGAGTAATTCTTTCATGTGAGCATTTGCATCTCGACGAATATTACGCATTGCTACTCGGGCGGCTTCAGCCTCATTCTTAACAATCTTGGTAAGTTCTCGACGCCGTTCTTCAGTCAGCGGCGGCATGGGGACACGTACCATTTCACCGACTGTCATAGGATTCACCCCCAATTCAGATTCACGAATGGCTTTTTCAATAGCATTGAGCATTTTTTTATCCCAAGGCACCACACCAATGGTGCGCGCATCCGGCAAGCTAATATTAGCCACTTGATTAATAGGTGTCGGGGTTCCATAGTAATCAACCATAACATGGTCTAATAGACCAGTATGTGGACGGCCGCTCCTGACCTTACCAAAATCAGTTTTAAGTGCTTCCAGAGTCTTCTGCATTTTCTGCTCAGCAGATTTTTTTACATCAGCGATCATAAATTAATCGTCCTAATTTGAATCATCCATTACTTACCAAGGTTCCTTCATCTTTCCCCATGAGTATTCGCATAAGCGCACCCGATTTAAAGATACTAAAAACATTAATAGGTAGTTTCTGGTCGCGACAGAGTGTCAGGGCTGTAGCGTCCATGACTTGCAGATTTTCAATAATCGCCTCGTCAAAAGATAAATGATGATAGCGTGTCGCATTGGAATTTATTTTCGGGTCGCTAGAATAAATACCATCTACCTTAGTCGCTTTAAGTACAACATCAGCATTGACTTCCATGCCACGCAACGCAGCAGCAGTATCGGTGGTAAAAAAAGGATTACCTGTACCCGCAGCAAATATCACGACTTTCCCCTCTTCTAAATACCGTATTGCCTTATTGCGTATATAGGGTTCTACTACCTGATCAATTCGTAACGCAGATTGTACTCGTGATATTAAACCTTTTCTTCGCATCGCATCCTGCAAGGCCAGAGCATTCATTATGGTAGCCAACATCCCCATGTAATCTGCGGTTACCCGATCCATCCCGTCACCGGCAGATTTCATGCCACGAAAGATATTCCCACCTCCTACAACGATGGCTACTTCAACACCGAGCTGGCATGCCTCTGCAATTTCAACCACGATATGCTCTACTACATCGCGATTAATCCCATACTTATCATCGCCCATCAGGGCTTCCCCAGAAAGTTTCAGCAGAATACGTTTATAAGCAGATGGCATAAGCTGAAAGCAAGAAATTGCTATTATGCTTTATTCTCTTTTGATTGACTAACTTGCGCCATAACTTCAGCAGCAAAATCGTCAGACTTTTTCTCTATTCCCTCTCCAACTACGAAAAGAGTGAAACCATTAACCGTGACAGATTTGCTGGCAAGCAATTTCTCGACTGTTTGCTCAGGATCCTTAACAAAAGGCTGACCTAGCAAGGTTACCTCAGCTAAATATTTCGCTATCCGTCCTTCCACCATTTTCTCGATAATATTAGCCGGCTTTCCGCTCTCTGCAGCCTGTGCTGTAAAAATCTGACGCTCATGTTCCAGCAAGTCTGGCGGTATTTGCTCACCAGAAACACATAACGGCTTACTTGCTGCAATATGCATAGCCAAATCCTTACCTAGCGCTTCATCTCCACCAGAGTAATCGATCATCACCCCAATTTTTGATCCGTGCAGGTACATTGCAAGATTGCCTTTTGCCGTGTAACAAACACATCGTCTTATACTGATATTTTCTCCAAGCTTCATCACTAAAGCCTGGCGGGATGCTTCCACAGTTTCTCCATGAGGGAGCGTCATCGTCGAAAGCGCTCCTGTCTCAGCCACATTTTTTGCTGCAATCAACTGTGCCAAACTTTTTGCAAAATTAACGAAATCATCATTTTTTGCGACAAAATCAGTCTCGCAGTTAATTTCCACTAATGCGCCATTTTTTCTATCTGCTGAAATAAAAGCCCCAATAACACCTTCAGCAGCGATACGTCCAGATGCTTTACTTGCCTTGGCACCGCTTTTGATTCGCAACAAATCTTCCGCTGCTTTCATATCACCGCTCGTTTCTGCCAAGGCTTTTTTACACTCCATCATACCCAAGCCTGTTCGCTCACGTAATTCTTTTACCATACTTGCGGTAATTTCCGCCATATTTACTCCAAGTACTAAAAACTTAATTATTGACTAATAAAGATGAAATAAAAGAGCAAGATAATGGCTTTAATCATCTATCACTTTTTTTATTTTATTACAGAACCGAAAATGAACATCTGTTTCAAATTCTGTTTTTGCTCTAATTACTATCTTTCTAAATTTCCAGCTAAATCCAATCAACTTTCAGCGCTAGAATTACTCATTTCGATAATTTCCTGGATAGATTGATTGCGCCCTTCCAAAATAGCATCAGCTGCTGCGCGCGCATAAAGACGTATAGCTTGGCCTGAATCATCATTGCCCGGAATAACATACTCCACGCCAGCTGGGCTATGATTAGTATCAACAATACCCACAACAGGAATACCCAATTTGTTTGCCTCAGTGATGGTGCCTTTTTGATATCCCACATCAATAACAAACATAGCATCAGGCAGTCCTTTCATCTCCTTAATACCGCCTAAACTGTTATTGAGCTTATCGAGTTCACGTTGAAAATCGAGTGCTTCTTTTTTGACGAACTTATCAAGCAAACCATCCTGCACCATTGCTTCCATGTCTTGGAGACGCTTGATCGACTGTTTAATTGTTTTAAAATTAGTTAACATCCCTCCTAACCAGCGCTGGTTGATATAGGGAGAACCACAACGTGTTGCCTCCTCGCGAATAATATCGCGTGCCTGGCGTTTTGTTCCAACAAACAAAATAGTGCCTCCGTTTGCAGAAAGTCTGCGCAAATATTTCATCGCATCATCAAACATGACCAAGGTCTTTTCAAGATTGATAATGTGAATCTTATTTCGCTGCCCAAAAATATACGGAGACATTTTTGGATTCCAGAAGCGGGTCTGATGTCCAAAATGTACACCAGCCTCTAACATTTGACGCATATTTACTGACATAAAATTTCCTTTAGGGTTAAACCGCCACTCGTCTCCAGCTATTCTGCTTATTAAGCACCCTATAATGACAAGTGTGTGTATTTATTAATATTTACTATATGGATTACAATTAGACTTCCCTATATATTTTTGAGAGTCTTGTTACGCAGGCGATTATAACATGCTCTAGCCCACTCTCAAGAAAGCCGTTTAACCAAAAATATTGATTGTGGCGCAAATAAATTTTGAATTACAAGAAATTACACAACGATCCTCAATCTGAGTAGCCACTAATTTTGTGACTCAAGCGATAAATATCGTTTAATCTGACGTTTTTATTATTGATCGTAATAATTCCTTCTTCTTGCAATCTGGACAATGAACGACTAACCGTTTCAAGCTTGAGTCCCAGGTAGCTCCCGATCTCTTCTCGTGTCATTCTAAGAATAAAATTTGTGGATGAATATCCACGCTTGGCAAAACGTTCTGACAGGTTAAGTAAAAAAGCAGCTAATCGTTCTTCAGCTTTTCTACCCCCCATCAACATCATTATGGCGTGGTCTTGAACGATTTCACGACTCATGATTTTATGAAAATGATGCATAAGCAAGGGAATACGACGGCTAATCTCTTCAAGTTTGATGAAAGGAACCTCACAAACCTCGCTATCCTCTAACGCAACGGTATCACAAGTGTGTTTTTCTGAGCTAATTGCATCTAGCCCCAATAATTCCCCGGTCATATAGAACCCAGTAACCTGCTGACGACCATCCGAGTCAAGTACGCAAGATTTAAAAAAACCATTGCGGACAGCATAAAGTGATTTGAAAGCTAATCCAGCATGAAACAAGTGTTCTCCACGTCGAATTCTATACTTATGGTTAATCAAATTGCCTAAGAGCTCTGTTTCATCTTCATCAAGGCCCACTGGCAAACATATCTCTCGCAAACTACAAGTAGCACATTTCGATTCCGCTGTAGATACAATATAATTTTTGGCTATTGCGTGATTAGGCAAGACAAATTCCTGATTAAATACGAATTAAGTCAATTCAAATTACCGCTTCAATCAAAAATGCCGCACAAGCAAACTATTCAGAAATCCTTATGCGGCATGGGGTAGCTCATAATGTCCAGCAGAAATCTCTATCACAGAAAATGACGGCCGTCAACAATTTACTTAGTTGCGCTATTTTCCAATACATACTGTGCCAGACCTTCCACGGAATCACCCATGAGATTAGGGAAAGCAGGCATGCCAAAACCTTTCCCATTTCTAATCCTATCAATAATTGCATCCTTGTTGGCCATTTCCGGACTCAACGCCATTACCTTGCCATTTACAGGGGAATGGCATTTTGCACAAGCCTCCTTAAAAATAATCTCAGGCGTTGCGCCTGCTTCTGGCATATATTTATCTCTCGAACAGCCACTCAATACAACTAGCATACAACCTAATAACAACAAAGGCAGCTTTTTCTTCATTCTTCTCTCCTGTTAACTTCTAAATAATTAAACTCTTCTTTATATAGTTTATCATACTCATACTAAGCCCCCAAAATTGCTTACCACCCTCTGTAACTCAATTGTTACTTGTCAAGTCCTGTTTGATTTTGTAAAGATTTTTGGAATAACTCAGGTCGTTGATGGTGTCATTTTTCCAAAGCTTGAACAGGTACGATATGTCCCAATACTTTTTGCTGGATAGATTGATTGTAGATAAGAACATAGCGCAGCAAGGTCCGTTCAAGATTCTGGGCGGAATCGAAGCGTGTGGTTGAAGTGATCAGTGAACTCCTTACCGTTGTCGGTGAGCACTTTCTGGATAATGAAGGGGGCGGTTTTGATCAGACGTTGCAGGAAGTCTTGAGGGCAAGAGGCGGATTTATTGAGCAACAGCTCTACGTAAATACCAGCTTCAGTTGTGGCGGGAATAATTTATTCTTGTATGCCCGATACATCAGCACGCACTTGATTTTGCGTTTTCAAGGATCGGCAAAATAACTGCTGACAATAATGACGTCTGTTAATTTGTTTTGGAATAAATCACGACATCTCTGACTGGTATGCGCCATATAAAAAATATTAATATCATTAGCAGTAAAATTAGCATCGACTTAAGCCAATAGGAAGATACAATCAGGATAGAGCTACCAAATGACAAGACGATCATAAAATATACCCAGCGTTTGACTCGCCGTGATACGCTACGGTACTTGTACCACTCGTAAATGATGGGGCCAGTAATACGATTACTGAGCAAAAAATCATGAAGACGTTCTGAACTGCGTGCAAAACAAGCCGTTGCTAGCAAGATAAACGGTGTAGTAGGAAGGATAGGCAAGAAAATACCCAATACACCCACCAGCAATGCCGTGATGCCGACCCCAAAATAAAGCCAACGCATAAGAAGAGAATCATGTAAATGCAGGATATGCACTCCATCACCATCCTGATTTGCTTGTTCGTTTAATTGCATATGAATAAATAAATCGGATTATAAAATTTAAAAAAACAGAATGTCGTTAATAAGGCACAATAATATGAAACTGATGAATCGCCCTAAAGAGTAAGCCATAGTGAGTATAATACTCGCTGCTGTTTGATGAAAGGTAATACATTTTTTGATTTTTCTTTTGAGGTCTTCATGTATAGAATAAAAACTTCATTGAGTTTGAGCTTTTTTCTGCTAAGTTTAACGCTATTGCCGATGAGCGCTGTTGCCTACAAAGAACATGCCTCAGAGCCGCACACCGCCACGTCCGAAGTCACTGAATTGCAAAAAATCGATGTCAAAGAAGGTGCAGGAGATGAAGCTGTGGTAGGTAAAACGGTGCGCGTTCACTACACAGGATGGCTTTATGATATTGCGGCTCCTGATAAAAAAGGAAAAAAATTTGATAGCTCACACGACCGAAAAGAGCCCTTTTCATTTTTGCTGGGTTCAGGACGTGTTATCAAAGGCTGGGATAAAGGGGTACTAGGAATGAAAGTTGGTGGGCAACGTACATTGATCATTCCCTCCAATATGGCTTATGGCGCGCACGGCGCTGGCAATGTGATTCCACCTAATGCGACACTGATTTTCGATGTTGAATTGATTGGCTTGCAATAGCAGCCAATCCAGCCAGGTAACGCAGGTAAGGTAATCACCTGCACTCAGTAACAACTGTTTGACTTGCGTTACCCGCTTCCGGCAGGCTCGTTTTTAGGGGGTACGATTGCATGGAAAATTCTTCAAATTCTCCTGTAGCAGCACATCGTTTCGTGACACGCAAGCGTCTCCTTATTTGCTTTGGTGCTGTCATACTGGTCATCGCACTGTTTGGATTGCTTGGCTATTATTGGTTACCCGGTTATGCAAAGACCAAGATTGAAGCAATCTTGTCTGAGAAGCTGAATCGGTCGGTTACCATTCAATCCATTGACATTCAGCCTTATACGCTAGAATTTACCGTACTGGGCTTCCAGATAGCGGAAAAAGCCAATACTGACAACCTTCTGTTTGCTTTCGATCGTTTATATGTTGATCTGAACGCTGAATCGATCAGGCACCTTGCACCCATTGTCAGCACCGTAACTTTAACAGCGCCCAGACTGCACCTCGTGCGTGAGGATAAGCACCGTTTCAATATTTCCGATCTGATCGAGCAATTTAAATCACAGCCTGCCAGCCCAGCAGATGATACACAAGACAAATCGCACTTTTCCATCAGCAACATCAGCATTGATGGAGGAACCGTAGCGTTTGAGGATCGGCTCAAAAAAAGCCAGCAGAATATTGACGAAATCAAACTGGGCATTCCATTTATCGCTAACTTTAAAAGCGTACAAACTAATTGGGTTGAACCCCATCTCAGCGCAACGATCAATGGCGCTCCATTTTCACTCGAAGGTAAGTTGCGTCCGTTTACTGACAGGCGTGAAGCAACGCTCTCGCTTAAGTTTAATGATATTGATCTGACTGATATCGATGAATATTCTCCCATTCCGGTCGGTTTCCGTCTACTTTCCGGAAACCTAGACAGCGATTTATCATTGGTTTTTACGCAAATGGTGGATAAAGCCCCTACCATTAGCCTGTCTGGTCGCGCTGCACTCAAGAAACTGGCTATCAACAATGAAGCAGTTCAAGCGCCGCATCAGGTAGCGTTGGAACGGCTCGATATGACATTGCAGGAAGCAGTGCTGACCGAGCCTCAGCCTGTACAGACAACGATATCGCTGGCAGATGCAAAACTCACGCGTCATGGTGAAACGGAACCAGTGCTGCAACTGCCGAAACTGGACATCGATATGATCAAGATTGATCGTGCGCAACGGCTTATTGAGCTGGGTTCGGTTATACTGGATGAGGCAGAGATATTGATACGCCGGCAAGCTGATGGTCAACTTGATCTGGCTCAATTGTTTATACTGGTATCACCACCCGGAAATGCTGTTCCCGAAGCAACATTGTCATCAGCGCCCCAATCAATTCAATCTTCCATATCTATCACTCCTATTCCGGATAAAAAACCTGCCAATAGAACCGATGAATCCAGTGAATCAGAAAAAGTTGGCGTACTTTCAGCAAAAACTACCGTTCCCATTCCCGATCCCAAACCTGCTTATCTAGCGAGAACTGGCATTACAGAAATTAGCAAAGATCGAGGTGAGGTGACAACAGAATCTTCTACCCCCTTGATAAACACTGAAACCGGCAAAGCCTGGTCAACACAAATCAATCAAGTGAAATTGACTAATGCTTCAGTACGTTTTGAAGATCATACTCTGGCAAAAATAGCTCCAATGAACATTCATTCATTGAATTTGATGATTAACAATGTTGATGTGGACGATGTCACACCACTGGATCTCCTATTGCAAGCAACGATTAATCAGCACGGCAGCATTGAAACCAGAGGCAATCTCAGGCGAACACCTTTAAAAACTGATCTCACCGTTAATTTCGAAAATGTTGATCTGGTACCTTTGCAAGGTTGGTTAAACGACCGATTAAATGCGCTTCTTACTCAGGGCGCGCTCTCGTTTCAGGGTAATATCAAGGCAGAGGGAGAACCGCTCAAAATAGCCCTAACTGGCAAAGGACAACTGACTAACTTCAATATAGTTGATAAGGCGAAAGGCTCTAGATTGCTGCGCTGGAAGAAAATCGATCTGGCAAACATAAAGTTTATCAACGAACCATTACGAGTGGACATTGCAACCATTGACCTCGCTGATTTTTATGCGCGCGTAACCTTATTGCCGAATAAGAAACTCAATCTTCACAGTCTTGTAAGGCAAGCAGAGCCCGCTCCCATTCCCGGGTCCACTTTGAACAGTTCAGTCAGTCAGCCAGCCCCTATTGCGCCAGCCGACAGTGCACCCTTGCCCGTTTATATTGATAAAATCGTTTTACGAAATGGTGATATTAATTTTGCGGATCAATTCATCAAACCGAGCTACCGTGCTAATTTGGCTAGACTCAAAGGCCAGATTGGACCACTTCATCCAGGTAAATCCGGAAAAATAGATATCCAAGGCTTCTTTGATCGATCTGCACCACTGCACATTTCAGGTATGATTGACCCATTCAGTGGACAACTATCTCTCGATATCAAGTCAACCGCGACGGGGATCGATTTGCCAACGTTTAGCCCTTATTCTGGCAGATACATTGGCTATGTTATTGAGAAAGGAAAACTCTCGCTTGATGTCAATTACCATATTGAAGAAGGTGAATTGAAAGCGAAAAACAAAATCTTTTTGGATCAACTTGTTCTCGGAGACAAAACCGATAGTCCCGAGGCTGTGTCATTGCCACTCCATCTCGCCATATCGCTTCTCAAGAATAGACGTGGCGAAATAGACATTCGCCTGCCACTCAAGGGATCGATCAACGATCCCGAGTTCAGTTTGACAGGCATTATCTGGACAGCATTTGTAAATTTGATCACCAAAGCTGCCACTGCCCCGTTTACCTTGCTAAGCTCTTTACTGAAAGATGAAGAGGAGCTGTCACAGATCAGCTTCCCTTCAGGCTACCCCACGCTTCAACCTGAAGCAGAAAAACGTCTGCAGGCACTCTCCGCGGCTTTGCTGGATCGTCCTGCGCTCAAGCTTGAAATAACGGGTTTTGCGGATCCGGTCAACGATCATGAAGAGCTCAAACGCGCATTACTCGATCGAAGAATCATGGCACAGAGACTTTCCGCAAGCGTAAAAAAAGGGCAGGCTACTACTGGCTCACTGGAGGAAATCAAGCTCGATGATAAAGAATATACCCGGTATCTCACGCACGTCTATAAAGAAGCTGATTTCGAAAAACCCAAAAATATCATCGGATTGACCAAAAGCTTACCTGTAGAGGAAATGGAACAACTCATCCTCGCTCACACCACTATCAGTGATGATGAGCTGCATGAACTTGCGGAACAAAGAGCAAGCGCTGTCCTCTATTGGCTGATTGAGCGAGGTGGCATTCCGAACGAGCGCGTATTCGTGCTGGGAACAAAAGTGGAATCCGCAAGTGATAGTCAGCAATCTAACAGCCGAGTAGCATTCTCCTTAGAGTAATGGGTTTCAGTGGTAGTCATCCTCAACATATCCAATCAGGAACCGGATCATCGCATTTCTTTAATGTCTACTTTCGTTAATACCCTGATTCAATGGCAAAAGCAGTATGGCCGGCACAGCCTGCCCTGGCAGGGAACGAATGACCCCTATGCCATTTGGGTGGCAGAAGTTATGTTGCAACAAACACAAGTGATGACGGTGATCCCTTATTATCAGCGTTTCCTGGAAGCTTTTCCTGATATCGAATGCCTTGCCAAAGCATCGGTTGATGCTGTGCTCACTTTATGGAGCGGTCTCGGTTATTATTCGCGCGGCCGAAATTTACATAAAGCAGCCTGCCTGATGATGGAGCATTATCACGGCAGGTTTCCCCAGCATGCAGCAGAAATTGTACGACTGCCAGGTATAGGCCGCTCCACGGCTGCTGCTATCGCTGCCTTCGCTTATGGGGAGCGCTGCGCGATACTGGATGGGAATGTCAAACGGGTATTTGCTCGTTATTTTGGTATCACCGGTTATCCCGGTGAAAAGAAAACGGAAGCGCTATTGTGGCAAAAAGCAGAGGGACTCCTCCCTCAAGTAAACGCCAAACAACAAATGGCTACTTATACCCAGGCGTTGATGGATCTGGGCGCCACCGTGTGCACGCGTCATCAGCCAAAATGTCTGAGTTGTCCTTTACAGCCAGATTGTATTGCTTTCGCGGAAAACCGGGTAGCGAGCCTGCCTACATCCAAGCCCAGGAAACCATTAACCAGTAAGGAAACTACTTTCTTGATATTAAGAAATCAGAATGAGATTTTACTTGAACAACGATCAAGCCCGGGTATTTGGGGCGGATTATGGTGTTTGCCAGAAAAACCGATCGACATCAACAGCCAAACTTACTGTAGACAATTTATGGGGATTGATATTTTACCGATCAGTAATTTATCCCCGCTTAATCATACTTTTACCCATTTTAAGCTGCGGATCGATACCCAATTACTGCAAGTGATCAATCGCCCCCGCAAGAAAACGGCCTCTGAAGTATGGTTAACTATTGATAAGGCATTACAATTAGCTATCCCTGTACCCGTCAGAAAAATTTTGTTAGAACTCACTTCCAGCAACAGCTTCTGACAGATTAAAATGTCACTCCATGAATGATTGGCGAGAATGGCGGAAACAGCAACGTGCTGGTTTGATCGCGCGTCGTAAACAAACTCCAGAGGCAGAACGCGCTCTCTGGAGTGAGGCGATTACCGCCTCGCTCATACAAGGCTTCCCGGTACTGCAACAACGCTGTGTGGGATGTTATTCACCCTTCCAGGGCGAATACGACCCGGCACAGGTAATGGCATATTTATATGCCTGTGGAGCTACACTGGCACTTCCCGAAGTGATTGGTCTACATCAACCATTGAGATTCCGCAAATGGTGGCCACAAGCTCCGATGAGAAAAGATGCTTATGGCATTGCCATTCCTCACGATACCGAGGAAGTAATCATCGACGCCATCATAATTCCTATGATCGCTTTTGATAGTCAAGGTTATCGGCTAGGCTATGGCAGCGGCTTTTTTGATCGCACCTTGGCTGCAATCAATCCTCGACCGTTAACGATCGGGATCGCATTTGAGGGGCTCCACCTCCCTACTATCTATCCACATGAGCATGATATCGCGATGGATTATGTTGTTACTGAGAGAACGATCTACTATTTGACTGACCATACATTACAGCCAATTTCACGGGAGGCATGCGCAATAAGAAATGCGTTGAAATAATGTCAGGTTTAGTACAAGGCTTTTAATTCCATTTCCAAATCAAAAATGACGCGAAGGCGAGCCGCAGACAGTATCAATAATACGGCAAGGTAAAGCCGGCAAAGTCAGTTTTGATTTAGAAATGGAATAAGCAGAAGAATGCTTATTGGTTAATAACTCACTCGCTTTCTTCACCCCAGCGTGGCATTAATGTATGTGCGACGCCGAGATGATCAAGAATACGTGCGACTACAAAATCGACGATATCCTGTATGCTCTGGGGGTGATGATAAAATCCGGGATTAGCCGGCAGGATAATGGCGCCACAACGTGTCAACCTTAGCATATTTTCGAGATGAATCGTAGAAAAGGGCATCTCACGCGGCACCAGAATAAGTTTACGCCCCTCCTTGAGCATGACATCCGCCGCGCGCTCGATTAATTTCTGATTCAGGCCTGAAGCAACAGCTGACAAGGTGCCCATCGTACAAGGACAAATTACCATCGCATCAGCTGGATTTGATCCAGAAGCAACGGGCGCAAACCATTCCTCCCGCCCAAATACTTTTAACAACCCTTTTTCTGCATTGAAGTAGTCGATGAAAAATGCTTCTGCTTCTTGTGGGCGTGAAGGGAGCGTTAATTTCATCTCCTGCTGAGCAACGATCTGTGCGACTTGTGAATACAGCAAATAAACATGCACACCTTGAGCTAATAATATTTCTAGCAAACGAATGCCATAAGGCATACCGGATGCACCTGTAAAGGCAAGAGTGATCGTGTGCGCAGCACTCATTTCAAGAAAAGGATCTCCAACATATTAATCTGAAACAATATCGGTCATTTTCTGCTCATGCCGCTTAATAAATTCCTGAGTGCTGTCAATTCCTCGCAACTGCAAAATATAATTCCGGACTGCAGCTTCGACCAATACCGCCAAGTTCCGCCCAGCAGCAACGGGAATAATCACTTTGCGTATGTTTACATTCAAAATATCTTCATTAAGGTTGCTCAGAGGAAGTCGTTCAACTGAACTGATATCTGAACCACTGGATTTTTCCAAATGGACGATTAATTTCATATTCTTGCGCCGACGAACCGCAGTTTCCCCAAAAATAGTCCGAATATTCAATAAACCGAGTCCGCGCACTTCCAGATAATCTCGTAATATTGGCGGACAGAAACCCTCCAGTGTTTCTGGCCCGATACGACGCAATTCAACAACATCATCTGCTACTAGCCCATGACCGCGACTGATTAACTCTAATGCCAACTCACTTTTGCCCACCCCACTTTCGCCCGTTATCAGTACACCCATTCCTAAAACATCCAATAAAACCCCATGTTTGCTGACGCTTGGTGCCAGCACTTTGGTTAAAAAGGAACGTAATATCCAGATTACATCCAGGCTTGAACTGGTTGAACAAAGTATTGGGGTTTGTGTGCTCGCAGCGAATGATCTTAAGAGATCAGAAACCAAAGCACCATCAGCCACAATCATGCATGCCAAATCGCTTTGGGCTAATTGCTGAAATTTTTTCTCCAAGGAAGGAAGGTCAAGCTGATTGAGATAATCAATCTCCAATTTACTTAGCACTTGTATCCAATTAGGATGAATAAAATTGAGGTGGCCAATCAGCCCTTGCGGAGATTTAGCAATAACATCATTATTCAGCACCTTGTTGCCATAATCCTGCCCACAATTCCAGGTCAGACTCAATTTAGCCTTATTGCCCTCAAATAGCTGAGTAATGCTAATGTGAGACATCACCAGGTGTCCAATCAGAGATAAGTTGATGAATCTCCTTTGCGCCCTTACTCAAGAGCAGTTTCTCACGAAAACTTTTGTCACTAAACATTTGGGCCAGCTCGCTTAAAATTTGGAGATGTTTATCAGTCGCTTTTTCAGGTACTAACAGGATACAGGCAATATTGACTGGCAAACCATCTGGTGCATCAAAAGGTATGGCTTCTTTCATTCTGACTAAAGCTACAGCAGCTTCACGCAGCCCTTTGATTCTACCATGTGGAATTGCCACACCTTGACCCAAGCCTGTAGAGCCAAGCCTTTCTCGCGCGAACAAGCTATCAAAGACCTGACTACGTGCGATGTGTAGTGTATTCTCAAACAATAACCCAGCCTGCTCAAAAACGCGTTTCTTACTCGCGACATCCAGATCAACGATCACATTTGATTCTGGTAAAAATTGTGAAATAAGGTTCATAAAAAAGAAATAAAATTACTCTTAATAAACGCAAATAGGATATTCCGCCTGAAATTATCTTTTTACATCGGAGTTGAAACTGTAATTAGGTGGGATTTTATAGCGAGTGAAAAAATTAGCTTGTATTGACAACATATCTGTGGTCAACTCGATATGCCATAATTTCTATTCTCTTAATCTTGTCCTATCTTAGGTCGATTAAGTCTTGTGATGAAGCAGATAATTTCGGGCATTGCAACTTTCTATTAAGCTGACTTGAAGGTTACTCTGGATGGTCAAATTCCTGATTTTTTAGCGCCTCATGATTACGACGTTCTATATTTTTTTCCTTATATTTAAGAATCTGCCGGTCAAGCTTATCCACTAAACTATCAATTGAAGCATACATATCAGCGTTCTCTACCTCGACAAAAATATCTTTGCCACGGAGATGAATATAGGCTTCAGCTTTTTGTTGATGTTTTTCTACTGATAAAATGACATTAACATCAATCAGATGATCAAAATGCCGGCTAATCTTCTCCATTTTAGAATTCACATAATCGCGTAAGGCAGGTGTGATTTCTACATGATCTCCGGTAAGAATCAGATTCATAATGTCTCCTTTGTTAGGTAATATTTAAACATCAAGCATTGGATATCTTTTTTGTAAAGCTTCAATACTTAAATTTTGAACAACTCTATCCCTCGGGAATCCCAAATTTCCACATATTCCTAATGTTATTGTGAGCCCGCTCTGCTGATAGGTTATCTCCACCATATAACTATTACTGACAACATAGCAAGAATAAAGAGAATTTATTATAGAGACTTTCTACAAAGTTTTGTATGTCGTACAGCGATCATACCAGATACGGAAATAAAGTAGACGATAAAAGACATAACCAGGATGAAACACAACGGTGAAATATCACGTCATAATTTCCAATTTTTAGTCAGTTCTCTGCAAGATAGTTATCAAAATACAACTTCTTTGAACTGTGCATTGGGTGTCAGTATCTGCATTTTTTTGAGTTGTATCAGCTCAACCTCTTGTGATCCCTGCTCATTATCAATAATTAAAAATTCTCGTTTTTCAGCGGTTGTCACGATATCTTTTGCTTTGCCTTCAAATATTTGCTGATTATTTAAAATGAGTCTGACTTGGTAGCTATACATACAAGCTACTTCAATATAATCGTGCAGTTCACAATCAATGATCTGTTGTGTCATAAGTATTCGAACCTTTAAAAGTAATGAAAAACTGGTTTTAACGCTATCTATAGGAAATAATAGCGCACTATATAAGATAATGAAGATTGAATTTTTTACTTCTTCTGCTACAGTACAGTTTACTCATGAGGGATATATTTATGAAAATTAGAATGACAATCGCAACTCTTGTAACTTCGTTGACGCTCAGTGGCTGTGCCACGATGTCGGAAACACAACGCGGTAGCACACAAGGCGCCGCCATTGGTGCAGGTACAGGAGCCGTGATTGGTGCTCTCCTTGGGGGGGGTAAAGGTGCTGCCATTGGTGCAGGTTCCGGCGCTGTACTCGGTGCTGGAGCAGGTTACATATGGTCACAAAGAATGGAAGAGCAAAAAAGGCAAATGGAAGCAGCGACAGCCGGTACTGGGGTACAGGTATCGCAAACCCCTGATAATCGGCTGATGCTCAATATTCCGAGTGATATCTCATTCGATACCGGGCGCGCAGATATTAAGCCCAATTTCAGACCCATTCTTGATAGCTTCGCAACCAGTCTACTTAATAATTCTAATACGACCATAATGATTGTGGGGCACACTGATAATACTGGTACGGATGCCATTAACAATCCTTTATCAGTTAATCGTGCTGCGAGTACGCGTGATTATCTGGTCAGTCGAAATGTGCCGATTCGACGTATCCAGATTGATGGCCGTGGCTCCTCTCAACCCATTGCTTCAAACGATACGCCCTCCAATCGAGCTAAAAACCGGCGTGTTGAAATCTTTGTCATGGAGCAGCAGGCATCCCAGACTTTAACCCAGTGATGGAATTAAAATCCTCGTAAAGTAGTCAGGACTGGGTTGCCCCGACTGGCTTGCCCCCTTAGGAAAGCCCAGATCCTGAATAGGCCGCCGAGCAAGATAAAGTGCAAGGCAAGCGGAGTACAGAAAACGAGAAAATGAGCATACTTAGTTTCGTAAAAGCGAACTTTGCTCGTTCCTTCACGTAACTTAACGTACTCACCGGCTTGTAGTAGTACTTTTTCAGCATCTCATTGAAATCCCGTCATGTCATTTAATGCTTATAATGTTAGGGTCTGTTGACGTTTTAAGATAAGTATTTCATAGATAGAAACAAACTCGTAATATTGGGGTTCCTACACCACCGACAAAACGAGTTTGCGATGCCCCGAATGATGCTCAATGATGAGTACTGGTCGAAGCTGGAGAAGATTCTGCTTCAAGAATCGATTTATAACAAGCGCAATCTGCGCATGACGGTAGAAGGCATACTGTATCGAATGCGGGTTGGCTGTCCGTGGCGCGATCTGCCCAGGGTGTTCGGCTGCTGGAATTCTATCTATAAAAGATTCAATGCCTGGTCATTGAGCAGGAAATGGCTCAATGTTTTCAAAGCATTGGCTGTTGATCCGGATTGGGAATGGAGATTTATGGATGGCAGTTATGTTAAAGCGCATCAACATAGTGCGGGAGCAGCGAGTCAAGAATCGCAAGCTATCGGGAAAAGCCGTGCAGGCAATACCACAAAGATCCATTTAGCGGTCGATGGTTATGGCTTGCCAGTTGAGTTTGGAATCACCGGTGGAGAAGTCAATGACTGTTGTGCCGCACCTGATTTGATTGCCAGGTTGCCTGACGCAAAAACAATAGTTGCGGACAAGGGCTATGACAGCGAATGGTTACGGGAACAGATAACGA
>NZ_FOUB01000110.1 GCF_900114745.1 Nitrosomonas communis
TGGATCGTACAGGCTTTTGAGCTGCCGTTTAAGACCCTGCCAGATATTCATACCGACTACCTGTTAGAGCTGGTGTTGGCAATGCTAGGGCTGAGTGGGGTCAGGATGGTTGAGAAGATCAAGGGAGTTGCTAAGTAATTGACTACGAGGCGCAAGCCTGGGTTTGAGGTGGTTGATAATAAATGAGATGTTCTCAGAACCAGTGCAGAAAATGCACTGGTTCAAAAGAATATATGTAGTAGCTCAAACACATGTCTAGTCGGGGAAGTGCATGACACTCATGCGAGACTCTCCACCTTCCCCATTCCATGATTTAACACCTAAGACTTTAGCTCTGGGATCACCTGAAGCTCCAAATATAACACCCATCACGAAAGGGACCTTTGGCTTAATAGTGTGGTCATCTATTTTTACCCCATACTCGTAATCACCTTTGAGTTCGGTGATGGATATTTGCCTCATACCTTTAAAGCCAGCGTACGTCCATAAGGAATTTTCTATTTTTTCTGACGTGGTAATTTTGAAGCCGATTTCGTTTGCCCAAAATTGCGGCTCAAAAACTACCATCGCTGCATTAGGATCATCATGGGCTAATGCGATCGAGATCTGTAAGTTTTCTGCCGGGGCTTGATTTTGCTTCTTTTCTCGTGTGATTGCGGAATAAATATCTGTTAGCCACTCATCTTCTGTTTTTGAAACTATGTCTATGTAGAAGCGTCCTTCAAGGAAGGGTGGGAATTGTGATATATGTCCAGCTCTGATTGGGATAATGAATTCTGGCTTAATTCCTTTGATTTCATCCATTAGTGCCTTTCTTAATTCAGTGCGCACCCATGGTTTGTCAATGGAATCGGGGGATAGAAATATCAGGAATTTTTCTGCAGATTCGATGCCGGCATGAACTTTGTCTATCAGTTGGTCGCCGCCTAATATTTCGTATTTGTCTAACCAGCCTTGAATTTTAGGGTATTTATTTGATACACGAAGAAAGACTTGTTCAACGAGCGGCTTGTCTTCTGATGCGTGGCTAAAGAAAACTTTCATGTGATTCCCCGGTTGTTGTTTGATGAAGGCCTAATTAGAATTAGATGTCCAAAATGACGCGATATAATACGCCAGAAATGATATCTAATTTATGATGAATAAATGAATTTTTTGAAAAGTTGACTAGCCAAGACAAAACGTCCGCATTTCTAGTGATTTTTAGCAGATAAATAAGTGCTTTATACTTCACCCATCATCAAGCACAAAAGCAATCGCCATGACAATCAATATTCCAGTTGAATCAAGTAGTGAGTCTGATCTTCCTATTTTGCAGCGAGCAATGCTTGATCCTTCCGTTTGTATCTTGCCGTTATTGCAGTATCGAATACCAGCGGGGTTCCCATCCCCTGCTGAAGATTACAAAGAGAAAAGTCTTGATATCAATGATTACCTGGTGCGTAATAAAGTATCGACGTATTTCTTTCGCGTTGTGGGTGACTCAATGACTGGTGCACACATCTACGATGGCGATATGCTGGTGGTTGATCGCTCGATCAAGCCTAAACACGGGCATATCGTATTGGCCGTGATTAACAATGAATATACTGTAAAGCGATTGTACTCCTGCAATGGTGTGATTGAGCTGCACGCTGAGAATTCGGATTATCCGCCTATCCGTTTCAGTGAGGGCGATGAATTGCAAGTGTGGGGTGTGGTAGTGGGAACCGTCACTCGCTTTGAGGTTTAATCATGTCTACTGCAAAATATCTTTCCAGTTTTTTATTTAATTTCCTCAGGATACTCAGGCGCTAAAAGTGGCATAACCGCGAGTATAGACTCTGCTGGATAAGCTTTAGAGCGGTCATCATATGACATATATTTCTCGTCGGAATAGAACACCAGCGCAACCATTCCTTCAATTGCAATCCAGCATCCTCCTGAATTGCAGAATTTCTCAAACTTTTCCCTTGTCATCCATTTATTTCTCATTCTATTGAATCCTCTTAGCAATATCTTCAATGCTTTCTCTGTATGCATGCATTATAAAAATGTTGACCAAAATGTTGACCAAGCTATGTCAAAACACGCCAAAATCCTTTCCGCAAAAATTATAAGTGTCGCATAGATAAACGATTTTAGAGTGTAATTTTTATTATTTTTGCGGAATAAATATTAATGTAACTTATTGAAAATAAAATATAATAAATAAAACTTATTATATTGCTTATCAATCTTATGTGAGATTTTTATTCACGGCATAACAGATACTTTCTACATCTGTCAATCCATCTTATTGTGACATCTTACCCTTCGCCAAGGAGTGGTTTATGCTTGATATTCTTTTCGGCACTATTATTATGCGCCCGTATGTATTTATCTTTTTCATGGTATTTCTTTTGATCTGTATACCACATATAGGCTGGCGTAAGACTTTTACTTTCACCGGCGCAGCCTATCTGATAGCCTTTCTATCGGAGAAACTTTCCATTAGTACCGGATTTCCCTATGGCTGGTATTATTACATAGACACCACAAGCTATAAAGAGTTGTGGATTTGGGGAGTGCCTTTCTTCGATTCACTTTCGTATGTTTTCCTGACTTACTGCAGTTACACTACAGCGCTATTCATTTTATCGCCCTTGGCTACACGCGGTTTTGATCTAATTACACTGGAGACCCGTGCTATTCGGCATTCATGGGCTGCTCTAATACTAGGAGCTTTCTTGCAGACCTTTCTAGATATCATAATAGATCCGGTGGCACTACAAGGCGATCGCTGGTTCCTCGGACAAATATATAGCTATCATGAGTCAGGGTTACATTTTGGAGTACCGATCTCAAACTATGCTGGCTGGTTGTTAACCAGTTTTGTGCTAGTAGCTGCTCTGCAACAGATAGACCGCAGAGGTGAAGAAAAAGCGCCATACAGAATTTTTGCTATACCGTTTCGCTCGCTGTTGGGGCCGCTTCTCTATTTGTCAGTGCTTATCTTCAACTGGATAGTATCGTTTTGGATTGGTGAGTATCTGATTGTACTAACGGGCATTTTTATATTTGTGCTGCCAATTCTCATGGTAATAATTATGGCTGTTATGCGAGTTAACCGCTATCGTGAGGAGGAGTTGCAGGAGCATTTGAAAGATTATCCTTGCTCGCTTCTCAATAGGATTAAAGAATGAGTGAGAGGTGTTGTCATATATGGATTACATCGGGTTAAGTAGTCAGTAGATTTGCTTAGCTTTTTAGGATATCAAACTAGAGCCATGGCAATTCAACATTCGAATTTATCCGATTTGGTGAGTTATCTATGCATATCGCATAGTCTTGTAAATATATTGCGGAACTGCACTGATGCGTGCGCCAAGAGTGAGCGTCTGTCTCGTACTTATCCTTCGATATAACGTATATTTTCACAAAAAGATCACAGAAAAACGCTGTGAATAAGCATTTGCAATCGTGGAATGTCGAATCAGTGTTGTTCCTAGGTATAAAAATAGCAAGAGGTAAGACTGCTTAAAGTCATTTGTAGATCATAAAGTAAAAAGTCTTTGTGCTAATTGTGCATAAATCAGTGCTATAAACAAGGTTAAACAGTTAAGTGTGCATAACCCGGCCATCACTTTCATTTTACTTGCCTACTCGATCACGGCAATAACCATGGATGTGCTTGAGCAGTTGGTTAAATATAGCGTTAATATGTTTTAGATTTAAACCCTTGGATTGGTAAACTGCTGTTTCGAGCCTACCGATGTTAATCCACTTCGAAGCTCACTTGGGCTTTATCTTTCATAGGTTTATAGTTAACTGGACAGTAGTGACCCTGGATATAAAACACCCAATTAACTTGAAATAGAGGTGACAAAAAATGAGAAAAGTTACTTAGCTTTCCGGTATATGTGGATTGCGTCATTGCTTTATTGATAACACCTAGACCCTATAATTTCCATTTCCAAATCAGAAATATGACACGGAGACGAACTGTAGACACTATATAAATAATATGGCAAGAAAAAAACCAACAAAGTCAGGTTTGGTTTAGAAATGGGATAAGATGTACATTTAAAACTTGCATTAAGTTTAATACTTGTTGGAGGAGTTTATGCGCTGGAAAACTGGACGTCGTAGTCAGAATATTGAAGACAGGCGTGGATTACGTATCTCTAAAAGAGCTGGACTTGGGGGTGGGAGTATAGGAATCGTCATTTTAATCCTTATAGCGATGTTTCTGGATATAGATCCACGTATCATTATGCAAGGAGCAGAAATTTTAGATAGCGGCTTTCAATCATCTCAAACAGAAACTCAACCTATCTTTGCTGGTCAGGAGGAGGCAAGGGAATTTACATCCGTGATTCTTGCAGATACGGAGGATACTTGGAAAGTATTATTTCCTGAGCAGCTAAATAAAAGTTACAAAGAACCTACGCTTGTTTTATTCAGTGGTGTTGTACAGTCTGCATGTGGGTTTGCACAAGCCGCAATGGGTCCATTTTACTGTCCCGCAGACCAGAAAGTTTATATAGATCTTGACTTTTTCGATGATTTAAAAAAATTAGGTGCTCCTGGGGA
Source organism: Nitrosomonas communis (assembly GCF_900114745.1). Taxonomy (GTDB): domain Bacteria; phylum Pseudomonadota; class Gammaproteobacteria; order Burkholderiales; family Nitrosomonadaceae; genus Nitrosomonas; species Nitrosomonas communis_A. Next base: position 4,555 of record NZ_FOUB01000110.1, read on the forward strand.
TTTTGCACGAGCATATGTTATTGCCCATGAGATTGGCCATCATATACAAACCTTGTTAGGCATTTCTAATCATGTTATGACCTTGAGGAAAAGTATAAATGAAACCCAAAGAAACGCACTATCTGTTCGGCTGGAATTGCAAGCAGATTGTTTTGCTGGTGTATGGGCACATAACGCACATCGTTCACGGAATATTCTAGAAAGTGGTGATGTTGAAGAGGGCTTAAATGCTGCCACAGCTATTGGTGATGATCGTTTACAGAAGCAATCACAGGGTTATATTATTCCTGAGTCTTTTACTCATGGAAGCTCAGAACAGCGAGTTCGCTGGTTTAAAAAAGGACTGGAATCGGGAAAAATTAGTGACTGTGATACATTCAAAGCTAAAAAACTATAGATAGTAGAGCTAATACTAGCGTAAGACGATTGTTGGTGATCAGCATCAGCAGGTGAGCAGGAGCACTGGATAGAAAACTAGGGACTGTTAATACTCGGACAAAGAGCGATGGGTTTTAAAAGTTTTTGAACAGTTATAGCAACAATGCATTCGCATCAAAAATGAAACCATTTCAATGGATAGCATTAATATCAAAGTGCATCCTCACAATATTAGAGTATTAAAAAACAGCCTAAAATTTAGAAGGATTTTCCATGGTTGCAAAATGAATTTTACTTTCTCATAAACCCATTGAGTGACAATAGAATCCATTGCCAGCAATACCGGCTGTACCGCCGAAACCTACTGAAAATGATAGCAATAGATGAATGTACCCAGGGCTCTAGCTCCGGCATGAACACAGCTTCGACATGAGCACATCGACTGAAACCGCTAAAATTGTTGATAGGTACAAAGGGATTCTCACGATAATGTCTTGGCAGAGGACCATTGTCGGCCTGTATAAACGGAAGTGATCCGATATCGCGGCCCTTGGCGATTAAAATGGTCTAATAACTCCGGACACTCTAAAGGCAGATTATATACTGGCAAAAGAGGTGACCTAAATGAGTGAGATAAAACGCGATAGAAAACACAAAAGGCCCAAATATAGTTTGGAATTTAAACAGGATGCAGCCCGGTTGGTTCTCGAGAAAGGTTATGGTCAACATCAGGCTGCTGCGCATCTGGGCATATCGTAAGTGCTTTGAGGCGCTGGGTTCAGGCGGAGCGTAAGCCTTCAGGCACTGAATCGATAGCGAAGAAGCCGGGATTGAGTTTGGCAGATCAATCCGAATTGCTGCGTTTACGTAAGGAAAATGAACCATTGCGGATGGAGCGAGAGAGATTAAAAAAGGCCGTACTCTTCTTTGCGAAAGAAGCCGAATAAAGTACGGGTTTATTCAGGTGCAACAGAAGACATATCCGGTAACCGTGCTGTGTCGTGTGATGGGGGTTAGCGCAAGTGCCTACTATGAGGTATGCTGAGTTTTATGGAGTCCAAAGTTTCATAAAATATAGACATGAAATGGAAGATATAGATGGAACAATTACCCCGAACACGATATAGCCAGGAATTTCGCGAGCAATCGGTCAAGTTTTTTAAAGAAAGTGGATTAACGCTGGTTGAAGCGGCGAAACGACTATCTTTACCTAAGGGGACGTTAAAGAACTGGGTTTATGCTGACCGGCAAGGTGCACTCACAACCGTAGGTAAAAAGCAGAGCTCACTGACTGAGCTTGAACTAGAGTTATCCAGGATCAAGCGTGAGCTGGCAGAAGTGAAGATGGAGAGAGATTTCATAAAAAAGTGTGCGGCGGCCTATTTCGCGAAGGAGTCGCGGTGAGATACGGCATGATTGATACGCTGCGACAGCAATATCCCGTTGCACTTATGTGCCGTGTACTCGAGGTTTCAGAGAGTGGTTTTCCTGCCTGGAATATTCGCCCACCTTGTGAGCGTGAGCAAAAAAATGCACGGCTGGTAATAGAAATACTGGCAGCACACCAACGCACCCGAGAGACCTACGGTGTGAAACGCTTGCATAGTGAGCTGATAGATCAGGGGGTACAGATTACAGCATACCGTGTTCGAGTGCTTCGCAAGAAGCTGAATTTGCGTCGTAAGCAAAAGCGTAAATTCAAGGTCACGACCGATTCTAAACATCATTTACCGTTCGCGCCTAATATTTTGAAACGAGAATTTGCTGTTAGCGCACCTGGCAAAGCGTGGGTCAGCGATATCAGTGTGCCGCAGCAAGCGGCGTAAGAGATGAGGGTATGGCCCCTCGCAATCGGCTTGCAGGAGCAGGTTGCAAACCACCCTAAGCGGCACTGGCCAAAAGCCTGGGTCGTGAGCGTTATGGAAAAGGTGTCTCGAGCATCAGGTATGGATCAATGAAGACGAACAACCGTGAACGGCCGTTCAAGTGTCGAAAGCACTCAGATGACATCAAAACTGGCGGGTGAGGTTACTCCAGGAGCAGTCTGGCCGTTACCTGCTTACGGGCCAGGCGGTGTCCGGCATAGAGGCAGCGTCAGTCTGATTCGGGCTCTTACGTTGAACTGCGGGAACCTTCGGTGGCGATGTGAAGCGAAAGGCACAAGCTCAAA
>NZ_FOUB01000032.1 GCF_900114745.1 Nitrosomonas communis
TAGTACTGATCAAATAATCCGTGTATAAATCTAAATACTTTGTTTTCATGCCAGGAATATACGCTATCAGCGTGGGGCTGCGTAACATCAGTTAATATATTGATTAAACGATAATGATTCTTTTATATCACAGCGCAGAGGATTTTTATCCGACGAAATATCTTGATCAAGTTATAATCGCAATGCTTTAGGATTTCAGAATTTTTCTGATAAAAAGTAGAGTATTGTGCTGTCTTAAGATGCTGTTTTAGGTCAGAACGCAGCTAAATGCCAATTGGTTTATAGAGATTTGCTTGAATATCAAGCACCTGATAGGACTATCGAAGAGGTCAGGCTTGCAATCAATAAAGCATGGATGTTAAGTAATGAAAATTTCCAGCAACAGATTAAGGATTGATCACAAAAACTGGCTAAACCAAAGCCACATGGCGGTATTAGGGAGTCTGAAGAGTTTAAAGGTAAACAGATCAATCGAGCTTGTTGCCTTGAATTGCACACTTTCATCGTCGTTGCGTCATGGACTAATGTGCGGTTTGCTCGGCGTTATTTTCCTTCTGAGTGGCTGTCAGTCAATTTTGACTGAACCATCAGCATTGCCCGTTCCTGTGGCCAAGCCGTTGCCCGTTCCAGCAGCTAGTCATGAATTCAGCTTCGATCCAGATCGAGAGGATGTAGTCGGCACACTGCGAGTCGTTACTGTTAACAAAGGTGACACACTTTCTGATATCGCCCGGCGATTTAATCTTGGCTATGAAGAGATCGTGAGCGCCAATCCAGGCGTCGATCCATGGTTACCGGGAGTAGGCACTAAAATTGTGATCCCAACTCTGTTCGTACTGCCGGACGCCCCGCGTAATGGCATCGTGGTTAATCTTGCAGCAATGCGGCTATTTTATTTTCCAAAGACCAAGGCAGGAAAACCGCAGAAAGTCATTACTCATCCGCTTGGCATTGGGCGCGTGGAATGGAAAACACCAGAAGGTCTGACTAAAATCACCTCCAAAGTAGAAAATCCTAGCTGGATACCGACACCTTCCATCCGCAAAGAACACGAGAAAAATGGGGATCCATTGCCAGCCGTCGTGCCGCCAGGACCTGATAACCCGATGGGCACCCATGTGCTGAGACTGGCGTGGCCGAAATTTGCCATCCATGGTACTGATAAGCCGCCGAGTGTTGGTTTGCGCGGCAGCCATGGCTGTTTGCGCATGTATCCAGAAGACATCGTGCGCATTTACAACGACGTACCAGTTGGTACACCGGTGCGAGTAGTCAATCAGCCGCGTCTGTTTGGCTGGCGTGGCCGTGAACTATATATGCAGGCCTATCCTACCCTGGAAGACGACAAGCGCAATCACGATAAATCACTCAAGAAATTGTTGAGCGAGACACGCTCGACACCTAAAGCGAAACTCGATGCACGATCTAAAGCTAAGATCAACCAAGCCTTACTCAAGGAAGTGATTCGCAAGCCGCGCGCCCTAGCCACTCCAATCACACAGCCGAATATGACTCTAAGCGCCTATCTCGCCCGCACTGCACATGTGCGAAACACACTGCCGCTCAATGCCACCTGGGATGGCGACATGAGCAGGCAATTGACGGCCGCAGAAGTACTCGAGATGGCAGAAAGGGAACCTTAATAGCTTGACCAGATCATTTATTGAATTGTTGTGATAAGGTTAATCCCAATTTTATATTCCTCGGCAGGCGGGCTATTTAACGTGATTTCCCACATAGTAATGTCAGCAGGGTTAATCCCATAAAACCCTCCTAATATGTTCTGGCAGCGCATATCATTAGGGTCAGGACGTGCCATAGATGGGGGAGGGCAAAATGTATAAATTCTGAAAATTGATCGCCCAATCTGCGGTAAATCGTAGGTCTGTTGCCAAATTTTCCCATCCCTTGTCGTTAGCTTGAACACAACCGCATCCGAAGAGGGGTTCACATAACTATTAGCAACTTCTAGATTGAAGCCCAGCCCCAAAGCGCCAATCGATTCCGAAGCGATAGAGAGACTGTCCCCGACGCTGCCACCGGAGCTAATATCTGCAACCACTCCAATAGATGAAAAGCTGCGAGCTAGCCATTGCGTCTGCCCGGTAGCACTAAACGTGCTGCCTGCCTGGATTAAAGAACTTGCCATGGTATCCATGGTATCAATGCTGCCAAGCAAAACAGTATGTTCTCCTTGGCCAAGATTATTGAAGAATAACTCCCACGCTTTCACTCGGGTTAGGTCAAAATTGCCGGTCGGCCCCCAAGCTGCCATCGTCCAGCCATTCCCGTTGGGATCTAGAGAAAATCTGTAGGGAAACACGTAATTGCCATTGTGCATAGAGTGATATAAGGAAGTCGTTCTAAACACATCCAGCGGCTTTCCTTGTTGCCAGATACTGCCATCCTCCATGGTCAAGCTCATGATCAGTGCATTCGGATCCAGATTTGGATCAGCTTTTACTAATGCCACAATTTGGCTGTGGTTAGTGGCTGTCAGATCAAAATAGGACTGTGTCTCTTTGCGTAACGACACAGTTTCCCACGGATCGCTTTCTGATCGGTAGACCGCTTTTATAAATCTAGAGGGATCATACCATTCGCTACCGCAAGCGCAAGGGTACCCTAGCTTTGCTGGAGTTGCTGGCCAACGATATCGCAGGATGGCCTGCGCGTGCGGTGGAATATTACAAACTGCTTAGCTGGACGCAAGCGCTCAATCATTTACATTTGGAACGGGGGCGTACGGTTGATTTACGCAACAATCATCAATTGGAGTTACTGAATAGTCCTTTTGATCAACTGACACATACCGTAGACGTGCGGCGAATTAATTCCCAGCATACGATAGGTCGTCACAATATTCCGAGCATCGGTATGTTCGTCTGGCGGCTCAAATCTTATTCGGTTACCCAATCACCGGCTTACTGCGTAGAAGCAGAGGGACATCATTGTTTTACCTTTAGTGTATTAGGCAATGATGCACCACTTTTTGTAAAACCGAAGCCAGAAACAGATCCTACTCATATTGCCGATGAATTTAATTTACCGGTGCCAATGCGCCGAAACGCATTAGCAGCACATAAAGATCATCTCTATGGAGTAAACAACAGTTTTTATATCGAAATAGGAATAAAAGATGGGAAATCCGAGGATATAAAACTTATACCGCTGCCTTACAAAATCATTTCAGCGGATTTAAGTGGTTGGCAATATCATCCGCACCTTGGAACGGTAGCCGTTGATCCAGTGTTGGGCCGAATTACTTTTTCGCCGCAACAGGCACCAAAAAATGGGATATGGGTCAGTTATCGCTATGGCTTTAGTGCAAATATGGGCGGGGGAGAATATGACCGACAACTGTTTCGGCAAACCGATTTTAAAGTATTTAGTGTTAAACAAGATGGTCCACTTAAAACTATTACTGAAGCTATCAAGCAATGGGTTGAAACTAAGCCTGCTCATGGCATTATTGAGATCAACGATAGTCGAGAGTATGTTGAGCCAATTAAAATTGAGTTTGCTGATGGTCACAAAAGTCTCCAGCTACGTGCAGCCAATGGAAAACGTCCAATGATTCGACTGATAGATTGGCGAACGAGCCAGCCCGATGCCTTGATTATTTCGGGAAAGGTAGGGGAACATTTTACGATGGATGGAGTGATGATTACAGGCCGAGCTGTGCAATTGGATGGCGATTTGAAACATGTGACTATTCGTCATGCTACTTTAGTGCCGGGGTGGAGTCTGGACTGTAACTGTCAGCCACAGTGCATAACCGAGCCTTCCCTTGAAATTTTCAGCCCACGCGTTTGCGTTGTTATTGAGCATTGTATTTTAGGTTCGATTCAGATTAATCCGACTTTACCAGAATCGAATGAAGAACTGGAGCCATACACCCATCTTTCGGAAGATGAGGAAATGCAAACTTATATTTTGGAGAATGTAGTTCAGCGAGCTCAGTGTGAAGGTGTGGAAAGAGAAATCCGGCTAGATCCAATCCGCTTATGTATCAGTGACAGCATTGTTGATGCAACCAGCTCCGATCAGGAGGCGATTGGTGGACCAGACTGTCCAATTGGATACGCAGTTTTGACCATTATCCGTAGCACGGTATTTGGCAAGATACAGGTGCATGCCATTGAGTTAAGTGAAAACTGCATTTTTGATGGACTCATCACGGTCGCACGGCGGCAATACGGTTGCTTGCGATTCAGCTTTATCATTCCTGGATCGCGCACACCATCGCGTTACATGTGTCAGCCTGATCTGGTGGAGAGTGCGATCGAGGAGAGCCTCCGTAAACAAGCGAAGCTACTCCCTACAGCCAGCGAAATTGAGGCAGCAAAATACTGTGAACGAATTCGTGTTAAACCGCAATTCAATAGCATACGTTACGGTACACCGACCTACTGTCAGTTAGCCTTGAACTGCGCTCGCGAGATTAAACGAGGTGCGGATGATGAATCAGAAATGGGTGTTTTTCATGATCTCTTTCAACCACAACGTGAAGCCAATTTGCGCACTCGCTTGGATGAATATATTCCGGCAGGGTCAGATGTAAGCATTATTTTTGCCAGTTAAATCAGAATTAGGAGAATGACAATGAAGGGTGATTTTTCAAGGGATACATTTGATCCACTCAAACATTTCAGCCGTGTATTGGAACAGCAGGGGCGTGTACGAGTTGATGCTGATTCGAATGAGCAAACAGCCATTTTGCTGCATTACTTACGTACTCTCGTTACTGATTTGATTGGGCCATATGCTGGTCCAGAAGACTCATATGGATTTAAGATAGGACAAACAAATAATGGGGATTTTACAATAGGTGAAGGGCGCTATTATATCAATGGAATCTTATGTGAAAATGAAAAACTTGATAATGGCAAAGAGGATATTACTTATAAAACACAGCAAGATTACCCCAATCCCCCACATTTAGATCCTGGGGAAACTTATCTGGTTTACCTTGATGTCTGGGAGCGCCATATTACAGCTCTGGAAGATGATTACATTCGTGAAACAGCGCTTGGTGGACCGGACACTGGAACCCGCACCAAGATAATATGGCAGGTCAAAATAGAGCAATGGGGCAAGACAAATCCCATTCCAGAATCATGCAAAAAAATGCATTTTGAATGGGAGGATGAATGGGTAACCCGCTGGCAACCTGCCAACCGTGGTTTATTGAAAGCGCGTGTAAAGCGCCCAGAAGAATCGAGTGGTCCCTGTCTGACTGCGCCAGATGCGAAATATCGAGGTCAGGAGAATCAGCTCTATCGAATTGAAATTCATCAAGGAGGTAAAGTAGGGGAAGCAACTTTCATATGGTCCAGGGACAATGGTTCGGTAGCCAGTCGAGTGCTGAAATTATCTGGCACTGAATTGAATGTAGAGAAGCCGCTGGGTTTTGAACCCGGAATTTGGGTGGAACTTAGCAATGATGAGCAGGAGCTGAGAGGAGGAAAGCCTGGTGTCTTGAGGAAATTGATCAAAGTGGAAGGCGACCGCTTCACACTCGAGTCACCATTATCTACACCTTCTGACATTCCAAATAACGAGGATTGGCCAACCAAGGTGCGCCGCTGGGATCAACGCGGAGATGCAATACTTGTGAGAGAAGGGAAAGGTGAGGATGGATAGAAATTGAAAATGGCATCGAGATTCAATTTGTGTCAACTAATAGCAATGGTGAAAGTGAGAATACCAGTGGTGAGAAGCTGACGCACATCTATCGAACCGGAGATTACTGGCTCATACCTGCCCGGGTTGCCACAGGTGATATCGAATGGCTTGTAGAGTTAGATGATAAAGGAAAGCCAAAGCTAGTAGATGGAAATAAAGATCCTATTCCAAAACAACCATTTGGTATAGATCATTATTATGCACCTTTGGCGATTTTGGCCACAGACGGAAACCCACATAATTGTCGGTGCTCTTTCACATCCCTTAGAAAATGTCTCAAGGATCAAGAAGATTAGCTTACTGAATAATAATGGTAAATCGAATATGAGGATATTAATATTGAAGGGTTTAATTTCTTCAGGTTAGATTTCTTGTCCTCTTGATGCGTTAGAAACAGAAAGGACGACTGACCCGAAGGGAAAAAACGGCATAATACCTTGCTGCTCATAGCGGGGATAGTCGTTTTTATGTCGCCGCAATTTATTCCGTCCTCAGTGCATCAATCGGATTAAGTTTTGCCGCGTGCATGGCAGGAACGACACCTGCTGCCAGACCAATCAGAATGGAGACAGTTAATGCACCCATGACAAAGTCCCAAGGAATATTGACAGGCAATTCGCTTACTACGATTTGGAGAAGCTTAGCGAGTGTAGTGCCAATTGCTAATCCAGCTAATCCGCCAAGTGCTGAGAGTATCGTAGATTCCATCAGAAACAATAGGCGGATACGGGCGCGGGTGGCACCTAGCGCATTGAGCAATCCAATTTCGGCCACACGCTCAGCAACAGAGATATGCATCAGCGTTACCATGCCTACGGCACCGACCAGTAGCGAAATGCTACCCAAGGCAGCGACAGCAAAGGTGAGCACTGTCAGTACAGTAGAAAGGGTAGAGAGCATTTGTTGTTGAGGCGTCAAGGTAAAATCTTCGCGCCCATGCCGTTCGATGAGAATGCGCCGCACATCCTCCGTAACAGCTTGCAAGGGTGCTTCGGGTGGATAGACGATTTGTATTTCCATTAAACCTTCCCGATTGAACACTTCTAGTGCGCGCGCAGTGGGAATAAATACCGTGTCGTCCAGATCGAATCCCAGTATTTGGCCTTTGAGCGCCATCACACCAATGATGCGAAAGCGCGAGCCGCCTACCTGCAAAATGGCACCGAGCGGATTGGCATTACCAAATAGTTCGTTGTGTGCTTTTGCCCCGAGCACAGCAAATGCGCGTGGATTGCGTGGATCATCCGCAGGCAAGAACTGACCAATCGCCACGCTCATATTGAATGCCTTGTCAAAATCAGAACTTTGTCCATAAATCGTCACACGTCGACTGCGACCTGCCGCACGGATTTCAGCATTCCCCATCACACTGGCATTGATATATTGAGCGTGGCGAGAGTGCTTTAAAGCCAGTGCGTCTTCAATGGTCAATATGCGTACACTACTGATGGCGCCGACCGATCTACCGTGGGCCATGCTTTTTCCAGGGGTGACAGTCAGAATATTAGTGCCAAATTGGGTAAATTCAGCTAATACGAAGCGCTGAATGCCTTCTCCTATTGAAGTGAGCAGAATAACAGCGGCAATGCCGATAGCAATTCCCGAGGCTGACAGTAGCGTGCGCAGCCAATGAGCACTCAGAGCACGCAGAGCGAATTGCAATGTATCAAGTGTACTCATCTGCCGCTGAGTGCCTTGACAGGATCCAGCCGTGCAGCGCGGGCGGCAGGAAGCAGGCCAGCAAGGATGCCCGTTACCAGTGCAATGACGATACTGGCGAGACTAGCCCAGACAGGTGGCCAGGCAGGTAATTGTGGATAAGCCAGACGGATCAATAAACTTCCCACATGCCCCAACATAAAACCGAAGATGGCACCAGTCAGTGATAACCAGGCAGCCTCAGTGAGAAATAAGCGGCGGATGTCACTTCCTGGAGCTCCGATGGCTTTGAGCAGCCCAATTTCATCAGTACGCTGACTGACCGCTACCAGCATCACATTCATGATTAGAATACCCGCTACTGCTAGACTGATCGCAGCGATACCCGCTACACCGAGGGTCAGTGCACGGAAGATGCGATCGAAGGTAGCGAGCACTGCATCCTGAGTGATAATGGTGACATCCTCCTCGCCATCATGGCGCTGCACCATGAGTTCGCGGATAGCTTGCTTGGCGGAGGAAATGTCATTACGATTCCTGACTTCGACCAGGATACGGAAGAGTGAGGTCGTATCTAATAATGCCTGAGCATGATCAATCGGAATAATTACGATCTCATCTGAATTGAAACCCATTGTTTCTCCTTGCCTGGCAAGCACTCCTGATACGATGAATCGTCGATCAGCCAGCCGGACACGCTGGCCGATTGCATTGCCTTCAGGAAAAAATTCCTCAGCTAATTCTGCTCCCAAGACAATTTGCGCGCTGTATTGTGCGCCATGCGCCAAAAAACTTCCTTGCGCCAATTCCATGTGACGGATGGGCAAGAGATCTCCGGTACTCCCGAGGATAGTGACATCGCGTAAACGACCGACGGCAGCGAGCTCGGCGGTACCTACATTGAGTGGGGCATAGCGTCGAATTTGATGAAGCTGGCCAAGCCAGCGAGCATCTTCTAATGTCAGATCGCGTGGAGTCTGCCCCATAGATGCACCCGGGAAGCTACCTGCGGTTTCCGCGCGACCAGGTAAAACGATAATCAGATTAGTCCCGATGGATGAAAAACGATGAATCACAAAACGACGCGCGCCATCACCTAGTGCTGTTAGAACGACGACTGCAGCTACACCCAGCGCCATGGCTAGAATGATGAGGAATGAGCGAGTGGGGTAGCTTTTAACCGTTTTAAAGGAAAATAGAAAGATATCCTGCAGCTTCATTGCTCATCTGCCACAATGAGACCATCGCGCATGGCAATCCGCCGGTGTGCTCGTAGCCCTAGTTCACGATCATGTGTTACGACAATAAGGGTAGTGCCAGCATGGTGCAACTCTTCCAGCAGCGCTACGACTTCCACACCAGTTCGATGATCGAGGTTACCGGTTGGTTCATCTGCCAGCAAAGCAGTGGGGCGCAGAATGGTCGCGCGCGCAATGGCTACCCGCTGGCGCTGACCCCCGGATAATTCAGCCGGTCGGTGTTGAGCACGTTTACTCAGATCAAAAGCATGCAGTGCTTTTTCTATGCGTATTTTGCGCTCAGCTGGTGGGATACCCGCCAAAATCAATGGCAGCTCGATATTTTCAGCAGCAGTAAGACGGGGTACCAGATGAAACGATTGAAAGACAAAGCCAATTTTTTCCCTACGCACACGTGCCTGCTCGGTTTCGGTTAGATCAGTGACATCGCTACCATCGAGCTGGTAGCGCCCGCTATCAGGTCTGTCCAGTACGCCGATGACATTGAGCAAAGTAGATTTGCCTGAGCCAGAAGTCCCCATGATGGATACATATTCACCCGAAGCAATTGCCAGATCAATGTGATCAAGCGCACGAATTTCCTGCTCACCCATATGAAAGATTCGGGTAATGGCGGTAAGTTGAATCATGATTGATTGGTTTTAGGTTTGACGATGACGCCGGCAGCAATGTCTTCGTTATCAAAGGATGTCAATACCTGCTCACCTTCTTTCAAGCCGCTGATGATTTCCGTGAATGCCCAATTGGCCAGTCCCGTTTCTATGGTGCGCTCTTCAATGCGATCATGCTGGTCTAATACCAGTACTTTGCTCTGTTGTCGGATAGCTTGTGTCGGGATACGTAACACCTGTTCATGCCGATCAATAATGACTTCGACATCAGCGCTGTAGCCCACTAACAGAGCATAGTTTGAGCCTTCGGTAAAATTGACTTCAACATCAACAGTACGAGCCTGCTTTTCTATTTCAGTGACATAGGGCGCAATACGGCGCACCGTACCGGCAAAAGTTTGGCCAGGTAAGGCATCGAGTGTGATGCGTGCTTCTTGTCCGATTTTTATTTTGGGGGCATCTATTTCATCCATTGGTGCAGTAACATACAAGCAGCTATCATCGATCAAATCAATCGCGGGAGGCGTAGGAATACCCGGAGGGGAGGGCATGGTATATTCACCCAGTTCGCCTGTGACTTGCGCAATAATGCCCGCAAAGGGCGCATAGAGTATGGTGCGATCCAGATTGGCTTGAGTGACTTCGATCTGAGCTTGGGTACGTTTGACATCTGCTGCCGAGGCAGCACAGTTTGCCTGACGGGCTTGCGCATTAGCATCAGCTTCTTCAGCCCGTTGTGAACTGATAAACCCTTGCGCAACCAGTTGCTGGGTTCGGATTGATTCGCGTCTTGCATTGTCTGCCATAATGCAGGCTTCGCGCTGCCGGCTTTTGGCAGTGACCCATTGTTGTTTAGCCAATTCATGTTGTGCTACCAGATCAGCATTCCACAGCTTCAACAGAATATCCCCCTGCTTGACACGATCACCTTCATCTACGGGTAGTTTAACAATTTGCCCTCCTACAGCAGGAGCCAGTTTGGCTCGCCGGCAAGCTTTAATCGTGCCAGCACGCGTATTGACGACAGTGGCTTCCACTGTGCCGCGTGTAATGGTACCAACTTCGACTTCTACAGGCGGTTTGCGTGTGAAGTACCAGCCTGCATAACTCAGCAGGGCGGCTATGATGAGCAAGATGAGCCAATGAGACAATATTTTTGTTTTAAGCATGATAGAAATGCCTCAGTCACTTCAATAGGCAAATATACTCATATATTGTTATCAATTATTATTAAGTAAATTTATCATCGATTACACTAGAATCGTTTTGCCTGATTATGCCACGCATAGACGGTATAGATATGCTAGATTCTTAACACTCGGAAAACTTCGACTGCAAATGGTTGGCAGCCGGCATGAGAAGCTTTACATATTGTAATTGGGCGAAATTAATTTTGTTTCAGTAATATTATTTTATGCTCGTTATGGATGAGTGCGGGTAGACACAAGTATGCAAATTATCACAAGCGTTATTTTGTTAAAAGCAGGAAATAGCCATGAATGATGCAACAGAATCCAATTCCATTTCTATTTGGCGCACACCATTTATTTTATCAAGTGGTAAGCAGCCTGCAGGTATACGAGATACGCGGCCAACTGACGCTGATTATGGTGTACTGGATCCCAAAACATTCCATGCGATAGAAGCGGATGCTTTATTTGAGGAAATCAATCAAGCTGAAATGCAGATAGGGCAATCGGTACTTTACCGATCATTGGCTAGACCTACCCATGATGTACAATTGCTGCAGAAAAAACAGGAAGCATTACGCGAGTTAGCAGCCCATCCCGAACTATTTGCAGCACTGGATAGCTTCATTAAGAAAATGGTGTCTGGGGAAGAATCTCTCTACTATCTGCTCTATGGAGAGTTTGCGGGTGGACTGACCACAGATAATCCAAAAAATAAGACAGGGAAACTGGAATTTGGTGGCTATGGTTATCATCAGTTTATTGATGGAACTGAATTCGCGGTCAGTCTGGTTGAAGAAGCGGATTCGCTGCCACCCGTGCAAAGTACGTATTTGCAGGAAATGATTCAAGCCATTCGTGATTTTGCTAATTCCCGAATTTACGCTTTAATGCATGGCCCAATTTACGTTATCGATGGTAAGTTTAAAACCAAGGAAGAAAAACCACCTTATTTGCCTGTTCCCCGCTTTCGGCCCTCTGTGTTCAAATGGCTGCCCACACTGATTTTTTTGTCCATAGTAAGTGGTTTGCTTTATTTCTTTCAAAACATGCTGGTTGAGTTAGGTGTCACTTATATTGGCTATGGCATGCTGATACTTACCATACCGATCATTCCCATTATCATGCAGGCTGTCAGTTCTTCCGACCGGGATTCCGTGATTTATCCTTTACAAAGACTTTTCCGACAAAGCCCTGATCTGGCTAAAGCAATGGAAGCGCTTGGCATGATTGATGAATTGCTGTCTTTGCTCCGCTATGCTCAGTCTGTCAATGGGGAAAGGGTGTTGCCTGAAATCATCGAGGCAGGGCAACACACGCTTACTGTCAGAAATGCAAAAAATCTATTGCTTGCCAGAATGCAACCAGACTATGTTCCCAACGATATCCAATTGAATGCAGCCAATCGTCTACTGATTATCACCGGGCCGAATAGCGGTGGAAAAACAGCTTATTGCAAAACTGTCGTACAGATTCAACTGTTAGGGCAAACGGGGAGTTATATCCCTGCAACGGCTGGGCGGTTAGTGCCAGCAGAGCATATTTTTTATCAAGTACCTGAACCAGGACGCTTAGAGGAAGGAATGGGGCGTTTTGCTCACGAACTGAAACAAACCCGTGAGATTTTTTTCAATTCGACTTCCCTCAGCCTGGTCGTGCTTGATGAGCTGGCGGAAGGGACTACCTTTGAAGAAAAAATGACGCTTTCCGAGTATGTACTCAAGGGCTTTCATAAGCTCGGTGCAACGACCATACTGGTCACTCATAACCACGAGCTGTGTGAACGTTTACAAGGCGAGGGTATCGGCAGCTATTTGCATGTCGAATTTTTACCAGAAGGCCCAACTCACCGCTTGATCTCAGGGATATCCCGTGAGAGTCATGCTGATCGTGTGGCAAGTGCTATCGGTTTCAGTAAAGAAGATGTAGAAAAGCATCTTGCGGCATTAAAAGATTCTGCTGTATCCGAGAAGGATTAATAGTAGTTTACTTATTAATATTCAACATGTAGAGATAAATCAAACAAATAATTTACTCGCTTTGAGGGATATCTTGTATGTTTGTGTAAACGGTGCACTAGTTACCATTTAAAAATTCTATCTTAAAACAGGATAGTAAATAAACTCAAAACAACTTTCCAATTAGAAACAGGCATTGTCTAATTTTTGCTGATATTGTGTATCGTATTGCCAGTTGCATTGGTCGCATTGGTCATTGATAACAGGTTTATTCCAGCTATAACTAAGATGCTCTGTCATTCCAGTTTCTAGTGCTGCTTCATCAGCTTCTTCGTAAGCTGCTTGAATAGACCATTTCACCAATCAGATCTGCCGGCTTCTTGTAATGAGCCAGTAGGCTGCTTTTGCCTAACCTCCATTCTTTTTTAGGAGGTTATCGGCAGAAATTAGCACAAGTTCCGGATGACAAGGCTTCAATTTGCTCACATTGATGGAATTGAGCCTTGCCCAGCCTTCATTGGGAAACTTCTTTGGCCCACCTCCTGGCACTTACCCAGAGTCTCCAGGCTACTCCACCATGACGGAGCACAGGCTATCAGGCTATTTGAGGCTGCCACATATAGAGGAATTATAGTTGTAGAATGGGACTAATTAATAGATAGTATAAACACTAGAAATTCTTTAAATAGCAGTATCTTAGATTTCCTTTGCTTAATATCAGGAAGTAATGAAACTGCAAGAAATATCTGTTATGTCTCGATATATGAGATACATTTTTTCGTAATCGTAAACAGCAATAGGTAATAGTTCACGTTAAATTGTTAACCTACGTGAGAATAGGTTGCCTAGGCAAGTTGAGAGATTACATAAATATGACACACAAAACTACCATACTGTACCACGATATATATGCTTAAATTTCCTTTGGGGCACGGTTTATTCTCAAAATGTGATGACTATAAAGTCATTATTGCCGGCAGCCTGTCAGTTGTAGGATTGGCGCTAGTAGCGGGCATTGCAGTCTATAGTCTGATGAAACCTCAAATTGAATCTGCATTTAGCAGAAACATGGAAATCGCATTGAAGAATAAGCCACATTTTTTTGAAAATCAAACTGAGAAATTTCCGATGTATGCTCACCATGACTCGTTTCTAGCATGGGCTGATAATCAGCTTATTCTGCATATTAAAAAAGATGTGCTGGATCAGTACGAGCAGCGTATCGGAAGCATCACAACGGAAAAAAGGCTGCCGCAGCTAACAAGCTATCTCAGAGAAATCAAGGAAATCAGTAAAAGTGCTGAGCTCATATTGTGCGAAACGCTAGAAGTAGCGGGGCAGGAAATGATATGTCTTTTGAGTAATGCTCATTTTGTTAAATTCGAGCAGTTGCCAAGTGAAGTTAGAGAGACAAAAACGCTCATGAGTTACGCACTGGATGGGAAATCAGGCATTACTAGCATGAATGAATATCGGCAAGTACCCGTGGTGGCATCATTTACTCCGGTGGGCTCGCTTGGTATGGCACTGATACTGGACAAGGAAGAGTTATGCAGCGCGATGATGGAGCAAGGAAAAATCATCGCAGCGTTTGTTTTTGTGCTAATAATCACAGGATTACTGCTATTGTTCTGGCTGATACTGCCTCTAATGCGCAAATTGGCCCATTCCGAGAGAAAAGCACGGGAACGTTTGAAAGAATGCCAATGTCTGCATGGAATTCGCCGCGATATGGAGCATAATTTGCCGGAGGAAGAGTTTTACCAAAAAGTCATGGTGCGTCTGATAAAGGCGATGCAGTTTCCAGAAATCACCTCTGTCATGATCAAACTTGGCGATAAGCAATTTGTTTCTGATCGATACAATAAGGATTTAATGCATAGGCTGCAAGCTCAGATCATAGTCAATGGTGAAGCTTATGGATGGTTACAAGTCATTTATAGTGAAGAACGACCCTTTTGGATACCGGAAGAACAAGATTTGATCGATACGATCGCAAGTGATCTGGGAAGATGGATTGAGCAGAACCAGACAAAGCAACGCATTACCCAGATGGCGACCCACGATGGACTAACCGGACTACCTAACCGTTATTTACTACACGACCGCATCAAACAAGTACTGGCTCATGGTCGCCGTACACATGAACAGGCAGCGGTGCTATTTATTGATTTAGATCGTTTCAAGAGCATTAACGATTCACAGGGGCATGCAATAGGTGATTTGCTCTTGCAGGAAGTAGCAACAAGGCTAGCTGCAATTATACGTAGCGCCGATACGGTAGCGCGTCATGGCGGAGATGAATTTATTATACTTTTACAAAACATCACAGATAGCCAGGAAGCGAAAGTGGTGGCGCAAAAAATATTAAATGAATTGACCCAGCCGTTTCATATTCATGGGAAGGAATTGCATATAGGCGGCAGTATCGGCATTGCCCTCTTCCCGCACGATGGAGACGATGTGGAGACATTGCTGAGGAATAGTGATATCGCCATGTACCATGCCAAAAAGAGCGATCGCAATAGCTATCGGTTCTTTTCTCCCGAAATGAATCAAAAAATAGCAGAGAATGGTTCAGTAGAGTTGAGATAATTGGGTTGGTTAGGATAATTATTCCAATTCCAAATCAAACATGACGCGGAGGCGAGCCGCAGACACTATAAAAATAATACGGCAAGGTGAAGCCGACAAAGTCAGTTTTGATTTAGAAGTAGAATTAGGCTTCTTTTATATGAAACGATAAAGCAATATGAGGCAACTTACTTGTCCTTTGTATAGGTGTTTTTACGAATGTTCTGTCTCTGGAGGGATG
Source organism: Nitrosomonas communis (assembly GCF_900114745.1). Lineage (GTDB taxonomy): Bacteria > Pseudomonadota > Gammaproteobacteria > Burkholderiales > Nitrosomonadaceae > Nitrosomonas > Nitrosomonas communis_A. The sequence continues at coordinate 15,181 of NZ_FOUB01000032.1, forward strand.
ATGCTCGGAATCAGCGCCGTAGAAACCAGAGTAATTCTAGTATGCATTAGAAACTGCATTAATAATCCGATATATCAAACATAGTGGTCGATAATTACCCCACGCAATAACCATTTCCTCTAGCCGCTCCTTAAGTTTTTTCCAATCCTCGCGTAGTGCAACATCTCCCTGGGGATGAGCGGTATCCGGCACTAGCTTACTGCCAGCCATGGCGAATCAGTATTCGATAAACCAGTAAATATCCCCGGGAAAGCCGGGGATATTTACTACCATGATTGTCACATTTTTTACAAGTCGTTGCGTAAAATCTGAGAAAATGGCCAAAATGGTTTTTACTTTTTATTTTTTCAAAGGGTCTTGATGACTCCACTAATTTGAGTAGTGCTTGACCTATGGGAACATAGGGTAAATAGTTCTTTGAAATTTTTTATTTTTCTTGGGTTTGATTTGTTGCCGTAGTTGTGCTTGCTTATGAGTTTGCTCCTGTCGATTTGTTTGATAGTTATCTTGCTGAATGCTGCTATCAATGGCGATAACCTTCGAAGAACTAGCTCCACTGGCAGAGACATTTATTGAATTTGCCGATACATGTCCGGAGGTACCACATGCAATAAGGATGATTACAAATATTGTTTTTTTATTAAACAAATTCATTTTATTTCTCCTTAGAAATATTTAACTATTCCTAGTCTCATCAAAATGTTTTACATAACTCCTTATCTGTTTAATGATCGTATATGGCATTTCACACAATAAAAATAAGCGCATACCTTAATTTTTTATAAGGAAAGTCTTTAAAATTGAATAAGAAAAATTCTTCTTCATATATTGGAGGATGAGGAATAGTGATTGGATTAGGTAAGGTTTCAATTCCTAAATTAAATTTATGTCAATTTATTTGACATATGATATTTTGATAAATCACTTATCCCCTTGCCAATCGTACTTCAGTACAATATACAAACTGAACATAGTGTTGAACAAAGTTCTTTAAATAGCGCTATCTTGATGTTCGAAACATCAAGACACCAATAGCAAGACAAATCCCTGCCTATTACCTTGGAAATTGCCATTAATCAACAGGTAATTCTTGATCAAATCGTAGAGGGAAACGCAGCTGAATCGGATATCGAGCTTTCCGCAATAATGGACTATCTTCCCTTCTGCTTATTCATTGATAATTTGGTTAGAATAAAAAAGAGGGGTAATTGCCTGAAACTGATCACCTTCGATGGTGGATTAGGATTAAACGTTAACCGGGATGGATGCTGAAAAATTGGTGAGTTAAATAAACGAGGTAGTCCCCCGGCTTTGCCGGGGAACTATTAAATTAACAATGACAATCGTATCAGTTTGGTTGCTTTAAATGCTAAAAGTATTGAAAATATCTGAAAACTATATGATTACTTATTAGACACCACAGCAACTAACTTTATCTGGAAGATATAATATGCCAACATACTGTGTTCAGAAGGTCCACTATGACCATCGAGCGGATTTAGCTCCCATCTAAAGTACTCCCGAACAGCTACCCGAGAGGAACACGATCAATTCCTGAATTTATATCGCGAAGAGGGCATCGGCGGATACGGTTTTCATGAGTGTTTGAACTTCGCTATGTCAGAGATAGAGCCAGCAAAATTATATATCCCACCTACATGTATTCCGCATGAGAGAAGGCACAATGATGAGTTTGTAATTTTTTCTATAACGTCTCAACAAGATAGAGAATTACCTTCTCATATTGTCGGCGTCCATGCAGCAATGTGCTTTCTTTCAGAAGTAGGCATTCCTCGTGCTTTAGATCCGATAGATATAAACGAGGAGCCATTGCGATACCATGCGGAAGGGGTAACAGAATTTACGACAATATTTGCTACATCTGTCTTATAGAACTTTCGGCAAGGTAGGCCCACACCTCAATATCACTCTGGGGCAACGGCTTGCAGTGCATTGAGGCAGGACATGCTGAAAATATTCTTATGGATACACTTCAGGCAGCGCTGGACGAAGAAATTAACCCGTTAACGCCTCGTGGACTTGTCCTTGTAAGAGAAATTGAGGTTATCGAGAGGATTCAGCAGCGTTATTTTGATATACATCCTCCGCACAACCTTCCTGTGGGGAATATCCACCTGCTACCACCAGACAAGGATTTAGGTCCTCTGGGAGAGGAGATTGTGTTTTTGCGTGAAATACAAGAAGTAATAAGAATAGGTCTCGGTGCGAATGTGGTGGAATGGGTATCACAAGCTGTTTCACAGACTCCATACGATATTAAGTCAAAAAAGGATGCGTGGTGGACTTGTCGAAGATTTTTATATCGAAGTTAAGGCAACAACTGATAATGGAGGCGGAAATATTTATTTATCTTCTGGCCAATTGAATTTCCTAGAGGAGAATAACGATAACTCGGCGCTTGCTGTAGTGATTTGCGGTAATGATCGAGAAGTTTATAATGTTATTTATCGGACACTACAGGAGATTCGGAAAGACTTTCAGTTTGAACCGATCAAGTTCAGACTAGAGCAAAGAGGCGCCTGACAAATCTTTGTCGCAGGTCCACTCAAAGCGGGTTGACAGCTGAACTCTAGGGTCTGTTGACGTTTTAAGATAAGTATTTCATAAATAAAAGCAAACTCGTAAGATTGGGTTTCCTATACCCCCAACAAAACGAGTTTGCGATGCCGCGATGGATGCTCAATGATGAGTTCTGGTCGAAGCTGGAGAAGATTCTGCTTCAAGAAGCGATGGATAACAAGCGAAATCTGCGCATGACAGTGGAAGGAATACTGTATCGAATGCGGGTTGGCTGTCCGCAGTGAAACCTACCCAAGGCATTCGGCTGCTGAAATTCCATCTATAAAAGATTCAATGCATAGTCATTGAGCATGAAAGGGTTCCATATTTTCAAAGCATTGGCTATTGATCCGGATTGGGAGTGGAAATTTATTGATGGCAGCTATGTTAAAGCACATCAACATAGTGCGGGAGCAGCAAGTCAAGAATCGCAAGCAATTGGCAAAAGCCGTGCAGGCAATACAATACCACAAAGATCCATTTAGTGGTCGATGGTTATGTCTTGCCAGTTGAGTTTGAAATTACCGGTGGAGAAGTCAATGACTGTTCTGCAGCACCTGATTTGATTGCCAGGCTGACTGACGCAAAAGCGATGGTTGCGGACAAGGGCTATGACAGCGAATAGATACGGGAACAGATAACGAAGAAGGGGGCTCGGGCTGTGATACCAAGAAAGCGCAACTCGTGGATGGGGAATGCAGATATGGATTGGGGTTTATATCGATACCAGCATTGGGTGGAGAATGCTTTTGCCCGGCTAAAGCAGTATCGGGCAATAGGGACACGATACGACAAACTGAAGCGAAATTATGAAAGTATAGTAGCTATGGTGTGTGGATATCTGTGGCTACCTATGTGAAATGTCAACAGACCCTAGACTATCATTAACTATCCGCTTTTAACTTGGATATTTATAAAAGTGTAGCCACTTAAAAAGTGGCTCCTTTAGCACATATTTACCATTTTCGATTTTCCAGAAATATTGGCCTGCAGGGCTTTCCAAAAATTCCAAACGCCTCTCTTGCCTTCTCTTACCCACCACACTTTTAGAAATCGCATAGCGTACTTCCCCTTCCGGCCCTAAGATTACCGTCACTCCACCGTAAAACTCGAACGCTGCCTTATTATCCTTGCGTGGTATCCTACATCGCTGAGTAATTTCAGCAACAAGATCGAATACGACTTGCCCATCAGGTCCTACTCGCCTTGCCGAGCGAATCGATTCAACAGAAGGAAGATCAACGACAGCCCCTTCTAAGCGAGGATCGTTCTCAGCCACCAACCCGAATTCTTCCATATATTCTGGACGAGAGACGAACTCACCAAGGACACATGCTTGCCTACGCAATTCCTCTGGCCCCGCTGCAGAGGCAGGGTCACCTTGAAATTGAAGGTGGGCAAAGTCGAGTTCTGTCACTGGCCCACAAGGTGTTCTCGTGGAGCGCCATAAAAGTGAGTCTTCTGAGAGGTTACTCACATAGCGTGGATAGATCATGCGCCGTAGAAACGCATCTATCAATGCCTCGCGATAACCCCAGACATCATCTGGCACCAAGTCGTAATCAGCCGTAATTATTGCCCTCAAATACTCTCCAAACCTTAGATCAACAGGAGGGCAATAATCTATTGCGCGGATCAGAACTGATAGGAATTGACTTGCTAATTTACTCGCTTCGTCAGCCAAAATATTTTGAAGATCCACTGGAAGCTCACCCTTAGGCAATATACCTGAGCCCTGTGTAGCCAATCGTATATATCTTTCGGTCTTACGTTTATAGACAGTAAGAAAAGCTTCAAAAATCGCAGAAACCAAAACTTCGCCCAGCTCATGAGGTTCGAGTATTGGGTTATAGAGTTTTGGGGGTTCGGTGCTGATCGAGCTACGTAATGCCCCATTCTTTCCAGTAGAATGGCCAAACTGATGAGCAAGATCAGTCAAGAATTTCGCTTTCTCGATTCTTCCACCCGAAGTCGCAAGTGCTCTTATCACAACCTCTCTATAACTAAAATGCTGAAATAACGCGACCAAATCAGCGAACGCCTCATGAAAAGCAATGACATCGGGTCCACTCGGCAGGTTGAGGCTGGACCGAAGGCCATCCAGAATTGCATGAGTCAGTTCGTGAGCAATAATGTCATGTGAGAGGCAGGTGAAGACAAAGCCGCCAGGCAATGTGCGATCAGTAGGCTGATTTTCACTGGCTCGATAATAGCCGAAGCATAACTCACCAAGTTTTTCATCATAATAAGCATTCTGTTCCAAGAATGCATGCGGACGGAGATAAAGCTTATCCTCTTCGCTCTTTCTTTCAAATCCCCAAGCAATTTGGCGCCCAAGCGCACTTCTGAAAGTGGAGTAAACATTGCTGCATACCGCATAAACCATTTGCTGATGGAAACGAGGATCGGAAGGGGTGGGATCCTGGCCGTGTTTTATCAATAAAGCCTTATCATCGAGATCGACGCGGCAGTAATGCACATGCTGTGCACCATCATAATTGTCCACTTTGAAAAACCTGCCCACCGGCCCTGGTTCCAAGGGTTCATAGGGAACATTTATTAAAGCAATAGAGCCTTCCAGGCGAGAGATAGCCGGATCGAGCGCAAAAATACGCAGTGGCCGATAAAGCGGATCTTCTTTTTGCCGTTTTAGGGGAATCGGAGGGATTCTCTCTACATTTTTTCCTAAAACAAAACGAGTTCCCAATCCCGTCCATACTTTTTTTGACTGCCTATTACTGGGCTCTTCTGCTAATATGGGCGTGTCTTTTTCCCTGCTCTGTGCCTCTGCCGAAATAGCTTGTGCTGTGGAAGCAATATTCTTAAGGGAGTCATCTGTCATATAGTAAGTTGAACCTATCTGCTAAATTGCACCAAGCGTCTTCAAGCAATTATGTATTCATGCTTGAACCATAAACATTCCTATTCATATGTTCCAACAAATTACCCAGCTATCTATTGAAGATACTCAACGGTTGAAGCAGGTGCAAAGCTTTGGCAGAAGGAGCACAGTAGAGGCGTGCATGTTGCCGAGGAGTGCTCCCGAACTCAGCCGTTACCCGTTGCTCGAATTGTTCATTAGATAGCCCATCCATGCCAAACTGTAATACGCGCAAGGCGCGTACCGTAAACTCGCCATGACCATCACTTTCCCAAGCAACTTCGCTGGAAAGGCAGGCTGAGAAGACGACTTCCCTCATCAAGCTGGGTCCGCCTGAGGTCAGCGACCTACGCCTATTCAGGTTCTGGCGAAAGTGGCGGTGAGCCTGCTTCAGTTCATCTGATGCGACAATGAAACGCGGACGTTCATCAGCATCAGCAACATTGGCACCAGGCGTGGTCCCAACCGCAAATCGAGAGATCGTTCCGGAATGACAGCAATCTATGAAGCAGGTAAGATTGACACCGCTAGGTAGCTGGTTGAAGATTTCACCTATATCGTCATCAATTAGAAAAGCCCCACCGGCAAAATCATATGGGCAAATTGCTTCATCCTCATTAGCGCTATCTCCACCTAACTCATCCCTATTTACATCTGGTAATTGGGTACCATGACCCGCATACTGAAATACGATCACATCACCCGGCCGGCTTGATGTCACGAGTGAGGTCAATCTTTCTATGATATTGGCTCGAGAGGCTTTTTCATCAAGAAGCAAGAGAGGCTCTTCAAATCCCATGCGCTTAAATGCATTCGCCCAAGCTTGCGCATCTGCGACGCATCCGAACAGTGGTGCAGTAGGATACCGGTTTATCCCAACACAAAGCGCTCTATAGCGTCCTGTTTCTTTGGTAATGATTGATGTCGTGCTAGGCGTCATACTACTCGTAGATAGCGGTTTAACTACAATATCCGGAGCTGATGCAAGTTGGATCTGTTCCGGCCAATCGACTTGATCATTCCACAGTTCGGCTTTACGCATACCGCTTTGTTCTGTAATATATTCGAAAATAGAGTCGGCGTCTGATTTGCCAAGAATCCTTCTAGCGACACTTCCCATGGTAGGGCCATCATCATCGAAACCGCCATGCGTTTGGGAAGTGCTCGCATTGCGGCCTTGAGTGCTTAATGAAACCGACCAGATTACTTCACCGGAAGCATTCGGTATGCCAAGACCAAAGAGCTTCTTAAGCTCAGAATCGCTCCTGATACTTTCCTCCAGCCCGAGAATGGGCGCCTTGCGTTCTGCCTCAAGCGCTGAATAGATGAGATAGAGTAGCGACTTGCGATAGACCATAGCACAATTATCATTTTGCTCGAAGCTCTTGTTCATGGTAAATATGCTGAGCTGATTGATACCCTTCCCAATGCGATCTGCCAATTTTGCTTTAAAGGTATCAACCCGAACGGCTGGCGCCAGAAAGTGCACGGACTTAAAGTAAGGAACTTCAAGATCAAGCGCTGCTGGTATGAAATAACAATGGAAAATTGAGCCAGCGCTATGGCCGACCGCATGCAACTCGACTTTGTCTTTATGAGCGTTACAAAATTGACTGATCTTCTCGGCTACATACCATGCCCCACCTTCACTACCGGCATTTGACGAGGAGGCTAACTGGGCGCTTAATTTCATACCACTCCAGATGCGCGGTCCCTGCAATGCTCGCACAGTCTCTTCGATCAAAAGATCCGTGGTATGATCAAAAGCATCACGTGGCAGAGCACGTATGGCACCTTCACGCGCGCGTCTAAGGAGCTGTGCTATTGTCTCAAAGGCGCCCGTTTCCCATATGAAGTAGATCGGATAAATACCATTCTGTAGCCACCAATCGATGTGCTTCTGGGCAATCTTTAAGCCGGCCGATTCTTTCACCAAGCCACCGTGGGCAAAAAACATGATGGGTAATTTCATGAGTTGCGTTTTATCCAGGGCTTTTGGTAAGTGTTCCTCGAAGATGGCATCAATATCACCACGTGTTGTTTTCCACTCGCCTTCTGAGGAAAATTCTCCCATATTCAAATTCACCAGATGTGGTCGAAGCATCTCAAGCATGACTGGAGTCAAGCCTGATGGCCCTCTCGTTGCCTCAGAGGTTGTCTGCAACACTGCTCTTGCTTCTGCTTCATCATGACTTAGCTCAGCGTCTGCCGGCTCTTCTCCTGTCGGCACCCGTGAGAGAGAGTCGAGCGCTTCCTTGATTACTTGGCTAATCTCCAGCGCGCTCTCTACAAAAGGAGCATCGCTCAAATCGCGTGCAAATACTCGTGCTTTACCCAGAGAGGAATGCAATTCTCTCACTCGACTCACAATATCAGCAAAATTAATGCTGTTTCCCGGGCAAGTCTTTGTTGACATCGCGTTGTGGAAAACGAGACTTTCTGGTGCCAGTTGAAATTTTTTTTGTACGCGCGCAATAACCTCAAGTGTGGTCTTGAGCTGCTCTCCCTCCAGCTTATCATTGCCGTAATCAAAATTGCCAATTATCCCAAACATAAGTGGCCCAGCTATTAAGTTCCCATTGTGGCCTTTAGCACTAACTGGCGGTGAATTCCAATTGCGCCCAAGCCAAATGCTGCCATCGGGCGCAATCGTAATATGCTGGGCAATGTCTTGCCATCCCTTAGTTTCGGTATGATAGCGCCACATCCCGACAATAGTTTCATGACCTTTATATTGAGCATGATCCGGTTTCCAGGTGTGATGCATGTGGACCGCATTGATCTTGCGAGTGAAAGGAAATTTATCAAGTAAGACAGCATATTCCTCACAAGTAAGTTGTTTGAAAGGGACGGGCATTATAATGATCTCCTGATCAAATAAATTTCATTTCTGCTACATCATCAGATTTACGGCCTTATCAATTAAACTTTTGCTGCTGAATTATGCTAAGGAATTAATAACAGATAAACAACAATGCAAATGCATACATTTTTCTCAGTATGAGTAACTGGAATAAAAATAGATCAATAATATATCCAGAGATTGCTTGACGTTCTCGCTACAGTACACTTCTAACAAAAAGCCACCTATGGAAATTCTGTAACTTGGTTCAATAGGATTGACTAACCCAGTTAAAATATAATTGTAACTATAGCAAAACCAGCTAGAAATGATTCAAAGAGTATTCTCATTGTCTCATTTAGCAGAAAAGGGCATACGCCAAAGCACTGTGTAAACAACAAAACCAAACCGTTGAGATGCTCTTCAAATCCTATAGATTCTGAATCATTCTTAACTGGTTACGCTATACTTACTCCACCGACATAATTAAAAAGGTTCTTCCGGAAATTGCGTACATAGGCTCAGTGACAGATTAAAGAGATGATGGAAAAGTAGAGCAAGACAGATTGAAATAGCACTATTTTTACTCATGAGGCTGTTTTCAAAATGTCGACGAGTTTGGCTTGATCACGTTTTTGGCATAATTGGTTATTTTCATCAAAGTACGCGTTATATTGCGCATGCCATAGTCGTTGCAATAAAGAGGATCAGTGGCGTCTAAGATGCTCTGTTTGCCGAAGTCGCAATGTATTGTGTCGAGGAAAAGTGATTCGTCGCTTTCGAACGATACCGATAGGTCAAAAGGCAGTATTTATTGATCTTCCAGTCCAATGGGTAGAATGCTCCAAGTGCCGTGCAGTGCGTCAGGTAAAGGTACGATTTGCCGGTGAACGTAAAGGTTATACTCGTGCATCCTTTCGAATCTGCCTGATTCCAAGCTTGGAACTTTCAACATACTTCAAAATCGGGCTGTGCGTTCTCTCTGTGCCTCTCTATTCCATTTTTAAATCAAACTTGACTTTGTCGGCTTCATCTTGCCATATTATTATACTGTCTGCGGCTCGCCTTTGTGTCATTTTTGATTTAGAAATGGAATTAAGCGGAGGGGCAAAAAATGATTTGAATTCAGCAATTTTTGCTGACAATCGACACATATTTTTAATTTTTAATCACTTATCAGTAATAGAAAATGTATGCAAATGTATTATTGCTTGAATTTTTGTTATCACTTAGCATGATCACAAGATTAGATAGAAAAAAAACGTTTATTTTTCCTATACATGCGGGATAACATGTACTGTGTACTTCGAATAAGGTCTTTAAAATCCAATTAGGGCGTAAGGAAAGTAACATCGAGCAACCCATGCAGTATATTGATTAGTATTACAGTTACAGGCTCTGGATAGCTGAAGGGGATTGCTTCCGCCCAGAACGGGTCAGGTATAGCAAAGAAACGTGCGATTCTCCAAGCTTAGTTAATAAGTATAACTGGTTAATAGATAGGATAGTATTTCTCTGTAAATCTCTTGAGACTGATAGTTAAACACGTTTAAACGAATTAGATGACTTTCAGCCATCTTTTTTATTCACCCATACCAAGGAGGGTGCTTACTATGGCTATAAAAAAATCTTCCCAAACAAAAAAAAGGTTGTGGTTGTAAAGAAGACTACAGCATGCCGGGTTCAGCCAAGACCATGGAAACAGGCAATGAACAGTCGGAGGCGGTTCACACCATGCCAGGAGAAGGTTTGAGCAATGAAGATATTAGCAGAATACTAAGCAGTGGTATGGGCGGCGGTAGCATGAACGGTGATAAGGGAAACGAACTCAGCAGCGGCATGCCTGGAAGCAACATGAGTAGTGACAAAGATGGCATGGTGGGAGATAAGGGAGGCGATACCAGCAGCGGTATGCCTGGAGGCAATATGGATGGTGACGGAGGTGGAGGTGGTAATGATGGAGGCGGAACGCCACGTTCAAGGAGTTGTGCCACGATGGATGTGCACCGGAGGTTATTGTCGCGCTACCCATCCTATGCGCGAGCTAGGGATGAAATCGAGAATCTGGCGTTTCAATACGCAATGAACCCTGAAGCGGTTCAGCGTCCCGGCGTAACTCGCATTCCCGTTACTGTCCATGTTGTATGGAATACTCCCCAACAAAATATCTCCGATGCACAAATTAATAGCCATATCGACATTCTTAACCGCGATTTTCGTCGCACCAACCCAGACGTGAACAATACACCAGCACTATTTCTGCCGTTGATTGCAGATGCGAGGATTGAATTCTTCCTTGCCAATATAGATCCTAACGGTGCTCCATCCACAGGAATCGACCGTAGCAACGACTGTCGCTTCTTTCAGCAGTGATGATGCTGTGAAATCCCAGTCGACTGGCGGAGCTGACGCTTGGTCGGCCGATCGTTATTTAAACATATGGGTTTGCCAGCTGGGAGGTGGGTTACTTGGTGATGCTCAGTTCCCTGGCGGTCCTGCAGCAACTGATGGTGTAGTGATCCTACATTCAGCATTTGGAACTACTGGAACTGCCTCACCGCCGTTCCATCTTGGACGCACGGCAACTCATGAAATCGGCCACTGGTTGAACCTCAACCATATATGGGGAGATGACGGAACGGGATGTTCTGGCACAGATAATGTTGCTGATACACCTAATCAGGCTGGAAGCAATGCTGGCACCCCGACCTTTCCTTTTGTCTCATGCAACAACGGACCTAACGGCGATATGTTCATGAACTACATGGATTACGTCGATGATCCTGCGATGTTCATGTTTATGGCTGGCCAAGTGACACGTATACAAGCTTGCCTTGATGGGTCACGCAGTCTAATTGGAACTGAGGCCGGCGTTCCACGGCAGAGTTCTTCACCAGTTGCGGCTTGGGGAGCGAATCGGCTCGACGTATTTGTATTGGGCAGCGATCGCGCGCTTTATCACAAGTGGTGGAACGGCTCGGCCTGGGCGCCCTCTGTAACAGGTTACGAAGCCATGGGCGGAGTCTGCCTCGGCGATCCACGGGTTGTATCGTGGGGAGCAAACCGACTTGACGTATTCGTTATCGACACCGACAAGGCGCTCTATCACAAATGGTGGGATGGCTCGGCGTGGGGACCGTCGTTTGCCGGTTTCGAGCGTATGGGCGGCATTTGTGTCGGTCAACCCGAAGTGGTGGCCTGGGGTCCAAATCGGCTGGATGTATTTGTGACCGGCACGGATAGCGCACTGTACCACAAGTGGTGGAACGGCTCAGCCTGGGGCCCTTCAGTCACCGGTTACGAGACCATGGGGGATAATATCCTCGTTTTGAATTTTAAAATACAAGGGTGGGTTTGACGATTGATAAACAACAAAAGTCACTAATTCCATTTCTAAATCAAAAATGACACGAAGGCGAGCCGCAGACAGTATAAATAATATGGCAAGGTGAAGCCGACACAGTCAGTTTTAATTTAGAAATGGAATAACTCAAAAAGTCAGTCTCGAGCTTTACAAGAGGTAATTTAACTTTCTAATTTGTGGAGGTTTTATGCTCAAGGCACTAGAACGAACAAGCCAATTGGTTCAGCCAGGTTCTAAACTTGCTGAGCTAATCTATCGTAAGGCTCAACTGGGGATGCTTCCGAATCAGAAACTTTTAGGCCTTTCGACCGATGAAATACAAGCAGCCTTGGAAGGCCGTAGATCAGCTCTAGAAGCAACACAGCAACACGAACGTGTAATCGAGGCACGTGCTCTTGGTATTGAAGCGATTGTCCGTCAAGTCGCACGTCCTTCGCTCTTGGTAGAAGATGGAAAGATTTCACTAACTGACACCGATGGGTTTCCTGATGATCTCACTTCCCACCTGCAAAGAATTTCTGACGTCGTTTCACGAGTAGGGCGTGTTGAAATTCTCAACCATCGGATGGATTGGGCGGGTACGGGTTGGGTTGTGGAAGACAGGATAATTATCACCAACCGTCATGTAGCCGAGTTTTTCGCAGGGCCAATGGGACCTGGTCGATATGGTTTCTTGTTAAATACCGTTAGTGGTCGAACATATGGATCGAAAATAGATTTTCGCGAGGAGTATGCACGACCAGAGGTCGTCGAAGTAAAGGTAACAGGGATTCGATATATTGCTGGACCGGGTGAGCCCGATATTGCGTTGCTTCAGATGGACGAATCAGCCACTCTGCCTCTTCCATTAATATTGGCTGCTAAAGAGGTCCAAAGAGATCAATTAATCGCTGTGGTCGGTTATCCAGCATACGACAGTCGAAATGATCAGCAAGATATTGCTCACTATTTCGGCAACATCTTCAACAAAAAGCGATTTGCACCAGGGTATATCACACAACAGCCAGCATCTGGGCAGGATCTGATGCATGACTGTACAACGCTGGGAGGTAACTCCGGTTCCGTCTTATTTGATCTGGAGACGGGCGAGGCGATTGGGTTACATTTTGCTGGAAATTACCTCGTTGGAAATTACGCTGTGCCTGTCCGTGCGATTAAAGCAGCCTTGGCTGGCGTGCGCACGATGATTTCACTCGCTACCACGGAAAAGGTTGAGGAAAAGGCTGATGGTAGCCATGATGCTGAATATTTTCTGGGGAGAGATGGTTATCAAGTTTCATTTCTGGGAGCAGGCTTTGAAGTGCCTCTGCCAGACTGCAATGCGCATCATAATGATTTGATTCAGGTTTCCGGCACAAATGGTGAGAAAACAGTTGAAATAACCTATCGACATTTTAGCGTGCTGTACTCGCGCAGTCGTCGCGTACCCAGACTCACTGCTGTCAACATCGACGGTGCAACTCATAAGCGTATTAAGCGACAAAAGAGTGGAGACCAATGGTTCTTCGATCTTCGCATAAGCCCTGAATTACAGCTCAACAAGAACGATTATGGCCTTTCTCTGATAGACCGAGGTCACATGGTGCGGCGTGAAGATCCGAACTGGGGCGCAATTGAGGAAGCGCAACAGGCTAACGATGATACTTTTCATTACACTAATGCTGCCCCGCAACATTCTCGACTCAATCAAAACAACAAGACTTGGCTCGGACTAGAGAATTACATTCTAGATAATGCACGAACCTTTGGCTTACAGGCATGTGTTTTTACTGGGCCTATTCTGAGAGAAAATGATCCTTTATTAGAGAATACCAACGTTCAGATACCGCTGGAGTTCTGGAAGGTTGTAGTGGTACGGGACGCCGAGCGAAATAAATTGCATGCAACTGGATATGTACTTGGGCAAGGACAGCTGGTCAGGGACATTACAGAGGGATTTCTCTACGACGAGTTTGGTACTTATCAGGTGGCCATTACTACCATCGCTAAGGCGAGTGGCATCAACTTCAAGGGATTAGAAGAGAATGACCCACTTGGTAAGCGCATCCGAGAGGAAGAAGCTGCAGGCGGACGTTTGATAGCGATTCCAATCAGTTCAGAAAGAGATATTTACTTTGGTTAAAAGTAATAGCTATTGCTGGTTTTGTTTCGTTTACGAAAGAGGATTAAATAGAATGACGAGACTATAGAGGGGGCTTTATGCATGGTGGATTTGTTCTGCTCACGTAGCTTGCTTGCTGATAACTTATAAAAGTTGTACTTCAATCTTAAATCTATCTTTAGATAAGGAGATACTTATGAAAAAGAATTACATTATTTTACGTTCTCCATCTGCAATCTCACGCGATACACTTCTAGGACCTCCTAATTTACTCACCGCTGAAGCTTCCATGAGTGGCTCGTTATCGGTGGAAATTGAACATATCGAACGCCGACAGATTCCTGCATTGACCGAAAAACGGGACGTGCTGGCTGTCGCTCCTTCTATTCCCATGAAGCTAATTGCTCCGCTTGAAGTTTCAGCAGCACCTGCTGCAGAAGATGTCGCCTGGGGAGTAAAGGCTGTTGGTGCGGACACTTCCCCATTCAGTGGCAAAGACATTACTGTGGCTGTCCTCGATACGGGCATCGATGCAAATCACCCTGCGTTCGCTGGAGTAGAAATTATCGAAAAGGATTTCACTGGCGAGGGTAACGGTGATCAGCACGGCCATGGTACCCATTGCGCTGGGTCTATCTTTGGACGAACTACCGAAGGCAAACGAATCGGTGTTGCAACGGGTGTTAATAAAGCTTTGATTGGTAAAGTGTTGGGGCAGAATGGAGGATCCAGTGAGTCCATCGTTAGTGCCATCCAATGGGCGGTAGAAAATGGCGCTAACGTGATTTCCATGTCGCTGGGCATTGATTTTACCGGATTTGTTAAGGAGTTGGAAGAGCAGGGGTTTCCGCCTGAATTAGCAACTTCCCGAGCCCTGGAAGGTTACCGAGCCAATGTACAACTTTTTGAAAGAGTAGCATCCCTAATCAGAGCTCGAAGTGCTTTTGGACAGGCATCTGTGATCATTGCCGCCGCTGGCAACGAGAGTCAAAGGGACGTTGATCCTGATTTTGAGATCGCTGTTTCTCCTCCTGCGGTGTCCGAGGGTATTATTTCAGTTGCTGCCTTAGGGCAGGGGGCGCAGGGTTTAACAGTGGCCTTTTTCTCAAATACCGGTGCCAACATTTCAGGACCCGGTGTGAACATTACCTCTGCCAAACGAGGAGGAGGCTTCCAAGTGATGAGTGGGACTAGTATGGCCACACCTCATGTCGCTGGTGTTGCAGCTCTTTGGGCTGAGCAGATCAAGAGCGTCGGCATTCTTAGTCCCTTGTCATTGGCAGGTCGGCTTGTTGGTAGCGCGACCCTTCAGGGTTTACAGCCCGGGTTGGATCCTTTTGACATCGGCATAGGCCTGGCTCGTGCTCCCCAAGCCTAGCCGCGCGATAGATTCTGATAGGTCAATACTAACAGGAGGTCAATACGAGAGGAAAGATATAGCAGGTGATCTTTCTCCTCCTAATCTACAAATAAGCGGGAAGTGTAGTTTGCTGAGTTCTTAACAGAGAATTCAGGATGACCAGGAAAAAACTACCCCTTACGTCCTTCTACGAAATGGACGATGAATTTCATGATTATGATTTATTCGATTTATTTGATTGAAATCCAGATGGAATAGATAAGGAGAAGCAATGAAAGTAACAATTACTATTGAGGAGGATGTCGAGGGAGTCTTGTCTCAGATTCAATCGACCAGGTCACCCCATGAATGATACTTCCCGCTAGTTTAGTTCAACAAGGGGTATCCGCCACTAATAGGATAATAGCTAATGTAAGCTTAGGGAAGGTGATGGATAATCGCTCTTCATTTTTTCGCTTAACATGAAGGAAGGGGCAAGACATGAGCATTGATGAGGCGATTGACTATAGCATATCCCCTATAAATTGATTATAATTTACGTATGACCTATCCGATATCATTTCGCCATAAGGTATTATCCGTTCGAGAGAAGGAGAACCTCTCAATCGCGCAAGTGGCGCAGTGTTTTGGTGTAGGGGTCGCCAGCGTGATGCGTTGGATTAAAACTCCCGATCCCAAGACCACCCGTAACAAAGTGCTCATCCTCTTTCTCTTGGTGCTGGATATATTCTCTGACCATCTCTTCATCTAATCCTACCGTGGATACAAAATAACCGCGTGCCCAAAAACTTTCACCTGTGAAATTTCTAGATCTCCCCATAAACTTCCGCGCTATCGATATTGCACTTTTCCCTTTGATATACCCTACTACGTAAGATACCGAGTATTTCGGAGGAATACTGATGCACATGTGTACATGATCAGGCATCAGGTGCCCTTCTACTATTTGGCAGTTTTTCTGCTCCGCTAATTCGCGCAATACCTTTCCAAGGTGTTTTCGTATCATTCCGAATATCACTTTCTTCCTTCTTTTCGGAATAAATACGACATAGTACTTACAGTCCCATGTCGTATGCGTCAAACTCTGATAATCTCTCATTTGATTCTCCTAGCTCTTGATCAAGCTAAAAGAATCACGGTAACCGTATCACACGGTCAAACCTTTAATAATCCCCCGGCATAGCCGGGGGATTACCTTATTTATTTAAATCATTTTATATGGGATCTGCTATACTGTGCGTGCTGCACTCTCAGCATCAGTCGGATCGGATTTTCCTTGAAGTCGGCGCTTGACACGATCAGGGCGATTGACTTCCCATACTTCCATACCCTGTTCGCGCAATAAACGGGCAAGACCCGCGCCATATGTTCCTGTACCTTCAACGCCAGCACGCCGAACCTTTCCTAATGATCGTGCCCACGTCAGTAATTTCAGATAACCTGCTCTATTAGTCGGTATGGAAGTAAGTATCCCTATCACTTTACCTTGATCATTGATGACCACGCCAACGTGGGTATCTAAAGGGGTATCAACGCCAAGAATAACTTCATTTTTAACCAGTGTGCCGTCCATATGTATACTCCTTAATCAAGATTAGTGCATTACCAACCCCAGTTACCGGACAGGACACTCACGGTGCAAATCAAGGCTCCTATTAGGTCACGAGTATTGCGCCCGGCAACGCTCGGGGAATGCCTGGACCAGATCGACAGGTCAACGCAAAGGCACTTCGCCAATCCCAGCACGGGTCAGATCAAGTCAGGCATTCCATGACATATTAAACTGAGTGTCCCAGCCATTGCCCTTCCGACTCATGCTTTGTTGGATGCCATGCTGCTTTAGTAATTGCCGGTGACTTTCTGAGGCGTATTGGCTACCCCGATCGGTATGCCATAACAGGCCTTTGCCGGGTTTACGTTTCCCAATAGCCATCTGGAGCGCATCGTTGATTAACTGTGTTTTCATATGCGCGGCCATTGATCAGCCTACGACCTGCCGAGAAAACAAGTCGATTACGACCGCCAGATACAACCAGCCTTCCAGGGTATGAATATAAGTGAGATCGCCCCCATATACCTGATTTATCTGATCTATGGAAAACTGACGATCCAAATAATTAGGCGCAATAGGCAATTCATGCTTTGAATGGGTGGTAGCTTTAAATCGACGTTTGGTTTTACAGACCAGTCCGGCTTGCTTCATTAGCCGGCTTATTCGACGCCGACTCACGGATCGGCCTTGGTGAGACATAGCTATTTTGAGACGGCAGGTGCCGTAGGTATTCCGGCTTTTTTCAAATGCTTTTTTTACAATACCGCTGAGTTGCTCGTCTTTTCATTTCCTGAATGAAGGCATTCGATGCAGCCAATCATAGTAAGCACTCTGTGAGACCTGTAAAAACCGGCACATCGATAACACGGTGAATTCACCTTGAGGCTGTTTGATCCAGGCGTACTTCACCGTTGCTCCTTGGCAAAGTACGCGGCAGCCTTTTTTAATAGGTCGCGCTCCTCGGTCAGTCGGGCAACCTCTTTTTTTAGTCGCTTTAACTCTTCATAGAGATGTTCGTCAGTGCGCACTGCCTTTATGTTATCCACCGGTCGACTGTATTTACTGATCCAGGTAGGCAAGGTGTTTTCATTCACACCAATTTCCCTGGCGGTTTGGGCTACCGGTTTACCCGATTCAATGGCCAGCTTTACCGATGACTCCCTAAATTCAGCTGTATAGACTTTGGGTTTTTCTTGGGTCATTTAAATACATTCCTGCTTTCAGCTATTTTTAGGAATGTGTCCAGTTTAGTGTAGCCACATCAACGGATAAAAGGACGAACATCGAGCTATCTGTTTGAAGAATTTCCTCACCTTAAGAAGAAGTACTGGGGAAGGCATTTTTGGGCGCGAGGGTATTTCTGCACGACAGTGGGTCAGATGACAGAAGAGATGATCAACAATACTTAGAGAATCACTTTGAGCCAAATCCAAACGATAATTTTAAAATGGAGCCGGAATAAGACGCGTCGTTTAGTCGACGCGTATCCGGACTTTCAGTCCGTAACTCTAACCCACCGGCTTTAGTCGGTGGTTGTTTAGTTGTTAGAAATCAAACTACTATTGTTTGCAGGTGATTTTGCTGAACACCTGTTGGATACTTTTTATTTTTTAACTTAGAACTAGTATGTCATTGGAGTTTCTTATTAAGAATACTAACCAGTAACCTGTTGGATACTTTTTATTTTTTAACTTAGAACTAGTATGTCATTGGAGTTTCTTATTAAGAATACTAACCAGTATACAGATAAGTCTATTTCACGTTGTTAGCACGATAAGATAATAATTCAATAAGACAAAGCAAGCATAGAGCTATTTGAAATGCAGCAATTGATAATCAGGAACGGAGAAAAAAATGAAGGAACATTCAAAATACGCACCCCGCCCGGATGTACTTGGTAATAATCGACTGACAAATACAGTGCGTGATGCATTGGTCCATGCGAACTCCACACCTTTATATCAGGTGGAGAAATTGAATGAAACTGAAATCGTGCTTGCGCGAGTAGAAGATTATCTGGGAAAAGGACATTTCGGCGCTGCTTTACGCGAAGCGGACACTTTGCGTATAGATGATTCCGCACTTGCCGAGCATTACGAATTTTTGAGGTTGGAAAAAACAACCCGGGGCAGTATCGGTATTGCCGATCGTTATTTCATTCGTGGTGATAAAAGCAATGCAAGACGGTACTTCGAGCGTGCTTTGCAACCGAATACAAATAACATGTCAGTCATAAGAGTTACACAGACTGCTGAACGCGTATTCGATAAATTACTGGACGAACGCAAAGGTTTACTTAAAGGGCTGCGGGACAGCATTCATAAAGAATCCTTTGACCAATGGTGTCAAAAAAAGCGTAAGTTACAGGATTTTACTGTAGTTGATGCCGCTGATATACGTCAGGCCATTTTTACTGACTATCACCTGGAATCGGTTTTCGGTGAACTGCCACCGATTGATCCAGATCCGGGATATCTTGATCCACTACCCGCGGAAACCGAATTTATCGGGTTTACAGCGAGTGTGCCAGGTGCAATATTTAGCTCCGCAAGTCCCGGTGAGGAAGCCGCTGCTCCTGAAGACAATCGCTTGCGAGCATCAGTGGCGATGCCGATTGTTAGTAATATTCTTGTCGCTAAGGTAGGGCTGTTTGCATTAGATCATGGACTCAGCCCCAATGGACAAGCTGCTAGTACAGTACCGTTGTTCCGCTACGAACACTTGCGTGATAGTGCACAGCAAATCATTTCGCATATTCAATCGATTGAATCACGCATGCTGCCAATACAGTTAGAGTTGGATAACTTTGCCGAGGTCGTAGATGCGATTCGACGACCGTTGGCTGAGCAGGAAGCTGAACTTGAGGCGGTAAAACAGAAAATACACGACCTGACTGAAGCATTGGTGAAGTTGGTGCAAGCGGAAAAAGCCATGGCTGAAGCGGTGGTGCTACTACACAATGCCCAGGATGAATGCGAGTGTGACTGGTGGTGTTGGGTTGTGGCTGTTCTGAGCTTTGCCGCTGCCGCTGCGATCGTTGCAGTTTTTGCCATTGCAGCATCGGCAGCAGCACCAGTGATTGGACCGGCCTTTTTTGTCGCCTTGGGTTTATCAGTGCCGGTTGCGTTATTCGCAGACATGTTTGTTCTTACTGGTATTAATACGATAACCTGCAATAATGTTGGGCAAATTGGTGATGCTGCTGAACGCACATTAAAAGGACTGCGTCAGACCATAGATGATGTAGAAGCTGAATTAAATTATGCGCTCATGCGAAAAGACGTGTTAATCGCGAATATTAACGGACTTAACAACAAATTATCGGAAGTTTACGAGAGTAACGCGGCACGAGTACTTGATGCCAAGACTCTGGATCTTATTCAATCTCAATATAATAATCTTCGCCAATCTTTGTTAACACGGGCACAGTCTGTAGCAAAACTTGCACAAGATGCTTTTAACTTTGAACGGGATGCCAATGTTCATCTGATAAAGGAAAGCTATTTTGATAGTGACCGAAAAGATTACACCGCTGTGGAAAGCCTGCAGCGTGATCTCGGCGGTATGGATTATATTGACCTCACCGGCCGCACACAAAAGGCCTTACAACTTACTCATGTTATTTCACTACGAAAACACTATCCCATGAGTTATATTGCCATGCAGCTCACCGGATGTGCGCGTATAACGACGACTTTAGCAGAATTTGATCGTTGGTTTCCCGGTACATACATGCAACGCATCAAGGAAATCAAAGTAGAAGTGATGGTACAAAACCAGGTAGTTGCCGCGCGTGGTTATATTTCTAATGATGGCGTTTCGTTTATTCGTTTTCAGGACCCAGGAGACAAGCGAAAAATTGATAATGTTGAGGTATTTGTGGAACCTGATCCTGATATTGAAAGGCTTTGTTACAAGCGCCTGCAGCGACGCAGGCATGTAGATACTATGGCATTTCCCGATTTTGATTCCTATTTGTATAAGGATCGTCGTCGGAAGCTACAAGAAAAAGAACGCAATTTCTTCGAAAATGTTGGACCAGAGAGCAGTTGGATACTTGAACTATTACCCGAGCAGGTATTTGAGTTTACGCAAATTTCTGATGTGCGGATATATTTTCAATATGAAGCTTTTTTTGATGAAAATTTGAAACATATACTGGAAAAGAAACGTTATCAGGATAGGCAGGAGAGTGCTGCGCTATCCATTAGCAAAGCGTTGCAAAGTAAAGGGGAGTCCACAGATTTTTCAGATACCGTAAGAATAAAAATCACCAGGGAAATGTTTGAAGTGCCAGTTGTCGATAAAAAAATCGTAAATGTTGGGTTTCTGGTCAAGCCTAAAGTAGATGCTGCTTTGGAAGGCATCGCAAGACTTGAAGTTTCTCTAGAAAACCCAGCACCCATCCAGGTGTCGACCAATGAGCAGGGTATTGTCGCTACCGCCAAAAATCATACGGCAGGTACAGGACTGGCCGAACTCGAAGCTATGGCACATGGCAAACCTGTGGAAGGTACATGGACGGTTAAAATAGCGGATCTGCCTAATAGCATAAGCACAGATGCAATTCAAGATATTTTTCTGTTATTGAATTATGAATTTGTGCCGGCTACATAAAACGAATTGTGTAGATACATCGCCCGTAATAAGCCTGAGAATTATAGGGACGAAATTTGAGTTAAGGATGATCTCTGCTAAGAACGTGATATAAACTGAAAATCTAAACAACAAAAAATAAACAACAGAATCAATGCAAAGGGTAAGTCGGTTGTATGGCGGCAGTTTATAATAATGTGAGTTCGATATAAAAAAGCTGTAAAAGGAACCTGAATTCCTTATGATGAAGTAATTTTGGAAAAGAATTTCATCACTGGAGGAGTCAGATTCCCATGGATACCACAACGATTTTTTGTGCAAGTGACGAATTTTGTAAAGAGTTTGAGCCACGGTGGGAGCCGCGCTTATTAGAGTCGTCGCTGAAACGGCGTCGGCAGCAAGAAGCGCTGTGTCTAAGAAACTGTTTGGAAATTATGAGTTCTGGATTAATGGAACGTCTTTTTTGCTATTAGCAGACAATATGATGAATCTACAAAAAAACGGAAGAAACGTTATCCGAGCAACCTGAGTGAGGGAGCGTTGCGTTATTTGAAACCCCATCTGCCAGTATCAGCTGTGGGGAGGCCACGAGAGTTGAGTATGCGTCAGGTGGTCCTATAACGGGACATGGGAACGTCTTCATCATTGGTTGCGTTCTCGCTTGCGAGAAAAATGTGGCCGACACAAACCTCCAACGGAAGGTTGCCTGGACAGTCAAAGCGTCAAATGTACCGCAATTCCTGGTCAGCGTGGTTTCGATGCAGGCAAGAAGATCAATGGTCGTAAACGCCACATTCTGGTAGACACACTGGGATGACTGTTGGCGGTGGTAGTCACTAGCGCCAGTGTGCAGGATCGTGACGGTGCCCGCCTGCTGTTGCGTCACTTGCCGGGAGGGTGCAAAAAATTGAGGAGGATTTGGGTAGATGGTGGCTATGGCGGTCGTTTAATAGAACTGGGTCGCACAACGGTTTAAATTCTGTCTGGAGGGGGTGTTGCGCCCCAGGGAAACCAGGAAATTTGTGCTATTGCCTTGTCGCTGGGTAGTCGAGCGCACTTTTGACCGGCTGAACCATTCACGCAGACTGAGTAAAAGCTATGAGCGCCTCACCCGGACGGATGAAACCTGGGTTTACATCGCCATGACCCGCATTATGTTGAGGCGCTTGACATAAAATAGGAGTTTCCAAAAGTTTCTTAGCCTGTCACCAGGCATAGTAGGCACTTGCGCTAACTTCCATCACACGACACAGCACGGTTACCGGATATGTCTTCTGTTGCACCTGAATAAACCCGTACTTTATTCGGCTTCTTTCGCAAAGAAGAGTGCGGCCTTTTTTAATACTCTCGCTCCATCCGCAATGGTTCATTTTCCTTACATAAACGCAGCAATTCGGATTGATCTGCCAAACTCAATCCCGGCTTCTTCGCTATCGATTCAATGCCTGAAGGCTTGCGCTCCGCCCGAACCCAGCGCCTCAAAGCACTTAACGATATGCCCAGGTGCGCAGCAGCCTGCTGTTGACTATTATAACCTTTCTCGAGAACCAACCGGGCTGCATCCTGTTTAAATTCCAAACTATATTTGAGCCTATTGTGTTTTATCTCACTCATTTAGAGCCACCTCTTTTGACAGTATATAATCTGCCTTTAGATGTGTCCGGAGTTATTAGACCATTTCAGGGGGGATAAGCTGGGTTCTCAGCGTGCAGTTCGATCACGCCATTGCAGGCATACAATCGTTTGACCGTATATTCATTGTTAATCACCGCCAGTACGATATGCCCGTGTTTGGGTTCGACTGAGCGATCAACCACCAGCATATCGCCATCGTGGATATGGGCACCCGTCATGGAACTCCCTATGACACGAAAGAAATAGGTCGCTGCTTTATTGCGCACCAGATAATGATTGAGATCCAGTTCCTTCTCAACATAGTCGTCTGCCGGAGATGGAAACCCGCCGGGAATTCGATGCTGCAATAACGGCAGGATGCAAACGGCAGGGTCAAGCTTTGCTCGCTGCAAGACAGGCAGAGCCGATTCGCTAGTTGGTTCAACTGGAACAATAATGGTCATGACGATTTTGTGACTACGGCTCAAATATCTATCTGGGGACTCGCGTATATTTTAACTTCAACTGCACCGTTCTTGATGTGTGCGAGGTTGGCATAGGTGACTATACGCTATTTGGCCCAGGCGTGCAGATTCTTACACCGTTACATCCGTTCAACGCAGATCTACGTAGAACGCAGGAATATGGAAAGCCCATCGAGATCGGAGCGGACGTATGGGTGGGTGGTGGAGCATTGATTTTGGCCGGCGTTCATATCGGATCCCGAACAATTATCGGGGCGGGTAGTGTCGTGACGCGCGACGTTCCGGAAGGCGTACTTGCCGTCGGAAATCCATGTCGAGTGATTCGCGAGGTTTTGGAATAGTTGCCATGGCGATGGCTTAGGTGTTTTATGAGGAGGGTTTCTATATCGATTCTCATCGATGATGATGGCCGTCTCGATGGCTTCCTTTCCAGTGCCGGTGACTATGCCCTCTATGGCCTCCACCTCGGTAGGCATTGTCGAAATATCTATGTCCACCATGGATATGCCTATGCCCCCCAAAGTACCTTTGATTAAGGTAAATTGATGGGTGATATCTGTACCCAAATGAAAATCCTCTGTAATATCCCGATCCTCCGTAATAGCCTGTACCTGGATAATAGCCTGCTGCTCTAGAGTATCCCATTCCTGCGTAATAAGAAGGAGCTACACATCCGCTGAGAAGAAAAATCAAAATCACGAATAAAAGTGAGATAATTTTTTTGCCATTCATGATGCACTCCTTATAACTATTTCAAATGAAATTCATCAATAAATTTGATGTAAGTAAAATTTCATTTGTTATAAATATTGTATAGATTTCACCCTGAACAGTATCTGAACGCAAAATAATTCCCAATCAGCATTGAAGTAGCTCATGTTATTGCCTGAGTAGTACCAAATAACGTATCAATGTGTTGTAGTTTACTAAACAACCACCGGCTAAAGCCGGTGGGTTAGAGTTACGGACTGAAAGTCCGGATACGCGTCGACTAAACGACGTGTCTTATTCCGGCTCCATTTTAAAATTATCGTTTGAATTTGGCTCAAAGTGATTCTCTAAGTATTGCTTGTCATCTCTTCTGTCCTCTGACCCACTGTCGTGCAGAAATACCCTCGTGCCCAAAAATGCCTTCCCCAGTACTTCTTCTTAAGGTGAGGAAATTCTTCAAACAGATAGCTCGATGTTCGTCCTTTTATCCGTCTCATGATCTCACTCGGAGCCATCTCCGGCGGACAACTCACTAGTATATGCACATGATTCTTACTCACTACGCCCTGTATGATTCTGATTTCAAATGCTTCGCACGTCTGACGAACCAACTCTCGAACCCGTTCTGCTACCTCTCCTTTCAGAATCTTATATCGATACTTCGTTACCCATACAACATGGTATTCAATCTGATAAACCGTATGATTTCAATAATCCATGCCACACCTCCTATGTGGCATATTCTCGCAGCTAAAGCTGACCGGCTAAAGCCGGTGGTTTTAACCTAATGATGGATAATAAAGACGGATATCTAGTAAGGCGGTGAGACAATTAATTAAGGAGGTAAGGATGAAAGAAACAAGCGAGCGAAGGCTTTATAATGAGTTTCATTAATTTCAAAAGAGTTTTATTCCTGGTATTACTATGCATCGCGTTCTTGCCGTTATTCGCAGTGGCTCAGGAACATATCGGGCGTGTAGTCGGGGTAGCGGATGGTGACACGATCACTATACTGGATGATCGCAAGCAGCAAATCAAAGTGAGGCTCGCTGAGATCGATACACCAGAATCTGCACAACCCTATGGGCGCGTGCCAAGCAGGAGTTATCGCGACTTGTCTATGGAAAAACGGTAAGTGTCAAAGTGCAGGATACAGATCGCTATGGGCGTAAAGTAGGACGTGTTGATGCAGATAATATCGATGTCAATGCAGAAATGGTAAGACTTGGTGCAGCTTGGGTGTATCGAAAATATACCAGTAATCAATGCCTCTATGCTTTGGAAAAACAGGCTAGGCAGAATAGAGCAGGGTTGTGGAATTTACCGGAAGCCTAGCAAGTTGCACCTTGGGAATGGCGGAAGGCGAGGCGGTAAAGCGCGAAGTCTGTGTACTTCACATCTGTAGCTCTGAAAGAATGAATGATGTGCCTGCTTTTCTTTATAGTTATCCTGTTTTCTTCGTTTCAGGTTCATTCAACCGAGACTCATAAACAGATCGTGGAAGGCTTGAAGCCCCACAGCATTACGATCATTGGTGAACGTCATAAGCGTCCTGAATCTATCCAATTTTTCCGGGAGCTAATATCCAGATATTTACAGTAAAATAAATGCCTATCTGTTGCTCTGGAGATTGCCAGCAATCAACAGGCAACTCTAGCCCTAATATTGCACGAAGGGAAGTGGCAATTCCCTATTAATTCTTTATAATTCAGTTATCTACGCTGAATAAAGGAAAGGAATTGCCAGTGACAAAGTGTACCCGGGAATCATTTAAATTTCCAGATGTAAAGAAGCGTACTGTTGAAGTGAATTTCCAGGGTGGTGATATTACATCAGATGGTGGCGGCAGGTGGATAAGCACACTGGGCTGAGTAAAGCGGTTGCTCAAGTACTGGAAGACAATCGTCGGCAGGCAGGTTGCCAGCATGGTAGATTGGCGCTATTGCGCCAACGGGTTTATGCATTGGCATGTGGTTATGAGGACCTCAATGATCATCAGCCATTACGCTATGATGTGGCGATTCAATCAGCGGTTGAACGCGAAGAGGTATGAGCGAGCAGTTCCACTTTGTGCCGCTGGGAGAACCAGGCGAATCGACTAACAGCCTGGCATATTCATCAAGTGATGATAGAACGGTTTGTGGCTTCCTTCAAACGAGTGCCCAAAGAACTGATTCTGGATTTTGATGCTACTGATGATGCGGTCCAT
>NZ_FOUB01000141.1 GCF_900114745.1 Nitrosomonas communis
CTTTTTTACAGTTTTACTCTTCTTTTCCTTTTTCACCTTCTTTGGCATTGGCCTGGAATTCATCGTGATACTTGAATTTAGGCTCACCCACAAACACACCATCGAGTTTGAAGTGCTCGTGCATGGCCTTCACATCTTTGACCATTTTATCAAAGTCAAAGGCGTATTTTGGATCCACCTCCGGGGTAAACGGAGTGTAAGGCGGTTTCGCATCTTTCCAGGGTGATCCTTCATAGTTCAAGTGACAGGCATTACAGCTTTCTTCAAACGCAAAGTCTTGTCCCTTGTCTGCCAGGGTTTTACGCGGAGTGGTCTTGTTTGATTTCTCAAACGCTTGTCCGGCCTTGCGGTGATCGCCACGGTAATTTTTGCCCGGTCCATGACAGGATTCACAGCCTACCCCTGTCAGCGGTTTCTTCGGAGCCTCAATAGTATAGCCGCCTGTTTTGCCAAATCCGTCGACATGACAGCCTACGCAGTCTTTATCTTGGGTATAGTCTTTCGCAGGATCCAGTTTGGCTTTGACTTTAGCTTCCTTTTTGGTATTCGGTTTGAGCGATTCCATCGCCTTGGCATGGGCGGTGTCTTTCCATGATTTGGCTTGCGATTTGTGACAGTTGCTACATTTGGTGCGACCTTCAAATGGGGCGTCTGAGGCGGCCATAGCACCGCCTGTCATGAATGCAAACATTGCTGCGATAGCAACGGCATAGGCTGTAATGTACTTCATGTTCTCTCCTCTTTTCTATTTGGGTCTTGAATATAATCTAGCTAACCGTCATTGTACGCGATCACCAGATTGTGTAAATGGTTTTGATGCGGTCAGGGGTATTGCTCTTTATGGCAGCTTGTATACCCAGTATCCCCCCTGTTGATAAACGAGTTGGACCGCTTTCAGGTTCAGTGGTGGCTCTTTCTCAGTAAAAGGCAGCAGGTGCGCCATGAGGGTGTCCGTGCTTGGCTCGTCTGCCAGGAAGAATACCCGAATGTCGCGATCAGATAGTGATTGCAGCGTATAGGTGCTGTAATCATGTTCTTTCATCTCGACTTTCATGTGGTTGATTAGCCCATGGATATTGCCGGTCAGGGCAAAGTTTTTGTACGCCACTCCGAATTTGTCCGGGTGCAGCAGCCCTAATTTGTATAAGTCAGAGACATGAACCACGAGGTAGGCTTCCTGGTCGGTGCCAATCAATTCCCGTAGTTTGGCTGCGCCTGCTTCGGGTGGTTGCAGCAGTGCTTCAGTAAAGCGACGGAACTGGTCTCGCTCTTGTGCGGTGGGGACACTGTGCGAAATGTCGCTTTCATAGGCACGGATGGGGTCGCTTTGCTCCTGCCAGTGTGCCGGAATGATGAGCGGTTCGGTTAAGTGCGCGTTAAATAAGGTGTTGCGCTCGGAGAGCAAGTGTATTTGACGCGAGGTATCCCACCAGGCAAGGATGAGGGCGTCTTGCGAGGCGTATTTGCCGATAGCACTGGCTAATGCGCTCAGTTCCGAAGGTTTGCGCTCCAGGGTGATCAGCGGTTCTCCTGTGCGATTTTCCCAGTTGAGGAGCACCGGGGCTGCTTTTTCTCGTTGCCCAAAATAGGCAAGCGCAATGGGTTGGTCTTTTTCGGCTACGCGGATTTCATATTTGCTGATCTTGAGAGTCGGCCAGGCTTCCAGTTCGAGTTCTGGAAATTTGTTCGCTTCCCCTTCTGCGGCCAGCTGGTATTGATAGGGGGCTGTCTGCGGGGTCAGCCATAGATAAGCAAACCAGATGAGTAAAATGAAACCTCCCGTTACGAGCGTGGTGCCTAGTAACGGGAGGAGCTTGTCCAGCCAGCGCCCCCCACGGGGGCGCTGTTTGTCATTTGCAGTACTCAAGCTTCGTTTTGCTTACGTTTACGCCAGCCGATCAGTGCGAGCGTGCCTGCCAGCAGCAGGCCGCCGCCCAGTCCGCCCAGTGAGATTTTTTCACTGGTGCTGTTCAGGTCCAGCAGACTGGTTTTGGTTCCTTCCAGTTTGTTGACGCGTTCTTGCAAGGCAACCATTTCACGCAGTCTGGTGTGTTCGTCTTGAATTTCAACATAGGCGCGATTCATTGGACCCCAGCCTTCAGTATAGGTCCAGCCACCAGGGTTGACGTGGGCAAAGCCTACGTGCATCTTGGCGAGGTCGTTTTCAGCCATTTCGAGCACCTTGAGTTCCATCGAGGCCGGGTTGTTGCCTTTTGACCAGAATAGCTGGGTGAATTGGCCAAAGCCTGGTTTGTCCGGTGCAGGCGGGTTCGGACGATTGGTTTTTTGGCCGGTCAGCAGACCTTCATCGTAGAGTTTCTTGACGATGTCATGGGCTTCCTGGTATTTGGCCAGGCCTTCCAAGGTGCCTTTGTCCATGAGTTCCAGGTAGGTGCGTGCAAAACGTTCCGAGTGACATTGACTACAGGTGGCTGCCCAGGAGTCGAGTCGTTTTTCTGACCATTCGCTGGTGATGTTTTCAGCCACACCGGGCACAAAGGGATAGTTGGCCCAGCGTACTTTTCTGACCATGTTGTGGGCATATTCGCCTTCATATTCCATGTGGCAGCTGGCACAGGTCGGAGCACTTTGCCCCCCTTTTTCAAAGGCGTCTTTGAGAGGAACGTCCCAGTTCCATTTGTCGCCCATCATGGCGGTGACTTTGCCGTGTTTGGACATGGAGTAGGCTTCCCAGTTGTTGTGGTCTACCCCGCTGTGGCAGGTCGCACAGGCTTCCGGTTTACGGGATTCTGCCGCGGAGAATTCATGTCGGGTATGGCAGCCATCACATTTGTTCTGGTTGTAATGGCACATGGAGCAGCCCTCAGCCACTTCGCGCTGCGGCATGGCCGCCCAGACGGTGGTTTCGATGTTGGCTTTCCAGTCCAGTGCATGGGAGGGACGCCCTTCCGGCCATTGTCCATTCGGGAAAATCATGGTGTCGCGTTCCGATTCACGCTCGGCAAATTCGCGCAGGTGACAGGTGCCGCATGTGTCTGCGGTCGGCATGATGATGTCTTTGGTGTGATCCGCTTTCTTCTTGGCGTTCACTTCGACGTGGCAGTCGATACAGCCGACTTCCTTCAGATTTTCCTTGGCACCCAGTTTGCCGAGTGAACGCAGGTTGTTTTCGACTTCTTCCAGCTTTTCCTTTTTGTAATATTTCGGATCTTCTGCTTTCAGTTTACGTACTTCGTCCAGGTTGGCATGCGTGCTGCGTTTCCAGGCTTGTACCCACACCGGTGATTCGTCGGAGTGACATTCGACGCATTCTTTACGCGTGACGACTTCCTTCACCGATGAAGGGGGTTTGTAAAAGGTGGTCGGGTCCAAATACATACTATAGGGAATCGGCTCCCAGTATTCAGCCATCGTGCCACGCCCGGCCCCTTGCGCAGGATCCTTGTAGCGCTTGACCAGCGCGTCGTAAGTCTCCTTCGGCGTTGCCTTGCTACGATCCAAATTCAATGCCTTGTATGTCTCATCCGGCACGGTCGACAGGTTCGCATGCAGTGCTCCCGCAAACATTACTCCACAGGCTATCGCTAGCCCCTTCAGCCATTTTCTGGCATTCATTCCTCTCTCCT
>NZ_FOUB01000132.1 GCF_900114745.1 Nitrosomonas communis
GATGTTGAATTCTTTAAGCTAAAAATTATGGCGCTGCATGAAACCAGTTATGTTCTGGTCGGTTGAATTCAAAGTACGCATTTACCGGATGAACCCTTTTATAGATGGAATTCCAGCAGCCGAACGCCTTGGGCAGGTCTCGCCACGGACAGCCAACCCGCATTCGATACAGTATGCCTTCTACCGTCATGCGCAGATTGTGCTTGTTATCAATCGCTTCTTGAAGCAGAATCTTCTCCAGCTTCGACCAGAACTCATCACTGAGCATCAATCGGGGCATCGCAAACTCGTTTTATTGGTGGTATAAGAACCTCAATATTACGAGTTTTCTCCTATTTATTAAATAGTTATCTCAAATTGTCAACAGACCCTAGAACTTCTTCTTCAGTTATAGCCAATTTTTCTTTTAATGCCATAGATATACCCATATTTTTTATTCCGTAAAAATCAGAAAAAGATATACCTAAAGCTCATTTATCCACGCACTCCCTCATATTTTTGTGGAAATGATTTAAGCAAAGAGTTAAATTACCTCCGGCAAAGCCGGAGGCTTATTACTGTTAGCCCCTCAAAGGGGCAAGAATTGGAGCCACCTAAAGGTGGCATCACATCCCAAGCTTGAGCTGATCATAGTGCTCATCCTCTTTCTCTTGGTGCTGGATATATTCTCTGACCATCTCTTCAACTAATCCTACCGTGGATACAAAATAACCACCTGTGAAATTCCTTGATTTCCCCGTAAATCTCCGCGCAATCGATATTGCACTTTTCCCCTTGATATATCCTACTACGTAGGATACCGAATACTTCGGGGGAATACTGATGCACATGTGTACATGGTCAGGCATCAGGTGTCCTTCTACTATCTGACAGTTTTTCTGCGCAGCTAATTCGTGAAATACTTTTCCCAAGTGTTTTCGTATCATTCCGAATATCACTTTCTTCCTTCTTTTCGGAATAAATACGATATGGTACTTACAGTCCCATGTCGTATGGGCCAAACTCTGATAATCTCTCATTTGATTCTCCTAGCTCTTGATCAAGCTAAAAGAATCACGGTGACCGTATCACACGATCAAACCTTTAATAGTCCCCCGGCATAGCCGGGGGACTACCTTATTTATATATTCATATTTTATTCTAAATGTATCGTATTTAATATTATTATCAATAGATTGTATTCATACTGATTAATCAGTAACTGATCAAGTAAAACTTGGGATAAGGCAGGAGATAAATATGTTTCTAAATCTTGAAAATGGTGTTTTGTCAATTAACCCATATAGAAACCCGAAAGCAGTAGAAACTACGCAAGAGGATTTGCTGAAATTTCTTGATTCAGATGAATGTCTTACAGCCTCTATTGAGAATGTTTTAGAACTGTTCAATACGACCGAAGGGTGGATGGCTCAATACACTGGGATAACAGGCTCGGGGGAGTTTGCAAATAAAGAAGAAGCATACAACATCAGCGGGAATAATCTTCAAGAAATAAAATCAAATGCACTTTTGAATTGGGGATCCGAGCTTGAGCTTGGAGCTGTAAAAGTGATCGTTCATGATTAATTAAAACAAGATAGCCATCTTACCAAAAATGGCTTTTTTAATTAAACATAAAATTATGAGTATAGAAAAGCAACATGCCCTAAAAGTCCGCCCGAGCAATAGAGCATTACCTGCAGACGAAGGAAAAAGATCAACTTTGGGTCATTGGATGCGAGACCAGAAACAAAGCGGGATGGATCGAAGCTGACCAAGCAAAAAATGAAATTGACTGGCTGAGTAATTTGCGTGCTAGATAAAGAAATCAACGGACACCCACAATAAACGCCACAAGATCGCCAAGATTGAGCATGAGATAGGTCGCTTTTCGGATATGACTTTAGGTAAAAAGAGAGGGATTAATTAATGAACAAAGAAGCACACAAAACTCGATTCATAGCGTCTTTCTTATCCAATTGGTGCGTTAGTGAATATATAAATGCTGCTCAACAGGCAATCATGAGATTTTAAACCACCCTCCAGTTGAAGATGCTGCTGGATGAATCTCTGATAAAACAAATCGCTCAAACACACCCTACGTATAGCAGATCTCATATAAAATGACTTAAATTTTATAAGCGGCAAAGAGCTGCTCGATGGAACAACCTTGCCTTTTTCTGATGGCTTTGGCCTGAGCCCATTTGGGTTCAATGTCATTTAAGTCCGGGGAATAAGGCGGCAGGTATTCAAGTGTATGCCCGGCATGGGCAATGGCAGTTTGGATATCCTGCCGTTTATGAAAGGTTGCGTTGTCCATGACAATCACGCAAGCGGGCAGAAGTTTAGGCAAAAGATCCTGCGTTATCCACGCATAGAAAATGTCAGCGGTGATATGGGCTATGAACAGACTTATGGTCAGCAGCGTCTTTCCGATGAGAGCGCCGATCACATGGGTTCGACCTCGTGCATGCCAGTCTTTTACGCCATGGACGCGCTCACCCACTGGCGCATAGCCATGCGTGCGTGGCATGTCGTGCGCAAAGCCGCTTTCATCAAGGTAAACGATAACGCGGCCTGCTCGCTCATAGTCTTCAATTTTTTGCTGAAAGATACACCGCTCTTCGTGTGCCACGAGCACAAGGTATTGCGTAAAAAAAATGCCTGTGCATGCTGCGCAAAAGATGAGGGTGGGCCCCTCGGAGCCGCTTTACAGGAGGAGGCTTCAAACCGCCTTATGCTGCGAAGGTAAAGAGCCTTGCTGGTGAGCATTAAGGAAAAAGGCAAAGCTGGACTTTGTCAGGTAAGTGTTAGAGAGACGAACGCGAGTGAACCTTTGATGACGTGTCGAAAGCGCAAAGATGATGTCAAAACCGAGGGGGAAGAGTAATGATATGGTCTAATAGACCCGGACACTCCAGTTAAGAGAAAATAGTCTTAATTGGAGGATGAAATGGAACCTAGGAAACACTATACAAAGGAATTCAAGCTGGATGCAATCAGCTTGGTACTGGATCAGGGATTAACGATAGCAGAAGCTGCCAAAAGCCTGGAAATCAGGGCTAACATGCTTGGGCGATGGATCAGGGAGAGCCAGGCGGATACTAATGGTCAGGCATTCCGCGGTAATGGGAAACTGACACCGGAGCAGGAAGAAATCCGGCGGCTTAAACTATAGCGTAACCAGTTAAGAATGATTCAGAATATATAAAATTTGAAGAGCATCTCAACGGTTCGGTTTTGTTGTTTACGCAGTGCTTTGGCGTATGCCCATTTGTGCTAGATGAGACAATGAGAATACTCTTTGAATCATTTCTAGCTGGTTTTGCTATAGAAAACAAGCAATTAAAGCTTGAGCGGCAAATACTAAAGGAGGCGGCGGTCTTTTTCGCGAAAGAAACGAAGTGAAGTATTCGTTCATCACCCAAAAGAAAAAGACCTACCCGGTCGGCCTGATGTGCCGGCTATTGGGTGTCAGTCGCAGTGCTTGACTCATGACTATGAACAACGCCGCTGCAATTGCCCGGATGATCTACACCACAGGCAACTACTTAATGCTGTGCAGAATATTGCAAAATCATGCGATTACACCTATGGCAGTCGCAGGATGAAACGAGCGCTAAATGCCTTGGGCTATCGGGTTAGTCGCTGGAAGGCGAGCAGACTAATGCAAGCAGCCGGGATACAAGTGAAACACCGGAAGAAGTACAAGATGACGACGGACAGCCATCACCCGTTGCCAGTGTTTGAGAACCAATTGAATCGGCAATTTACGGTTGCCAGACCGGATCAAGTCTATGTTTGCGACATTACCTGCATTTGGACTCAGGAAGGCTGGCTGTATCTGGCGGTTGTCATCGATTTGTTCTCCCGAAAGGTGGTGGGCTGGAGTATGAGCTCACGGATGAAAGCAACACTGGTTTGTGATGCATGACGAATGGCGATCTGGCTACGCCGGCCACCGCCTGGCCTGATCGTGCATTCGGACAGTAAGAATACGTGTACCAGATTTCAATAATAGCTTGACTCAATCATTGAATGAGCAATTATGGGGCTCTGGTACCGTAAGGGTTGCCTGGTTTCCTGACCCCCACTCTGATCGACCATCATTTGTGTCATTCCACGGATCTGTCGGCTACTTGGCAACATCTGGCGGTGAGGTTTCATCTCGCCTTTGCCTGTG
>NZ_FOUB01000025.1 GCF_900114745.1 Nitrosomonas communis
GCAGCAATGGGCAAGACTGATCTGTGTCAATATCTTCGCTAGAAAACAACTGGAATCCTTGGCCGAACCACCACCCAATCCTAAAAATCCTTCTTCAACTCAGCAGCTTGATCTTGGTTTTGCTTAACCGGACAGTAGTGATGTGCAATATATTCTTATGATGAAGATGCAGTCATTTTATGTAAAATCGTATAGCACTCTGAAGCTAAATGGCGTCTTGATTCTAACCATAGTCATCAGTGTTTATGTCCTGATATCTCTACAACCTTCTTATATATCTTACCACTGCGCTTCAATATACCAATTTTCGCAACTTAGCTGCAGCCCAGAGGTTATATTTGCCTTACGCATACCACCAAAATAATTGTTATCTACCCCCCTACGCCATCGAAGATTTACAGTAACTTATATTCGTACTATTAAACTAAACTATTACAGCCCGTTACTCTCTACGTTATACTCGATAGAAATGGATATAACAGTCGTAGCGACTGCAGTTAGTTTAACAAATATATTTTTTAAAAATTTTAATGGGATACCTGTATCGCATCGCAACCAAGTTATCGGGCAGAACAATTTGCTCATGATTAACTAATTTGTGTCTTTACTTCGGGAGAACACTATGAACAACCAACCATGCAAAATCAATGCCTTACTACCATGCGTAGCGGGATGGGTAATTCTCATGGTGTTTAGCAATACAGCAGCGGCTATTGACTCTTCGGTAAAAACTAATACTACAACAATGCCCAACATAGAGTGTTTGTTAAACTGGGCGCAAACATTCCACTCCGATTTATTTTCACCAGCGGTGCAAGAGGTACAATTTTCTGACCCTTTTACCTATCGCTATTACCCCGACACCAATTCTTATGTGGGCGTTTCATCTGAAGATAATCATGTTTACTATCAAGGACCGACCGATCTCTCACCAAAAGACATCGGTGATTTATCCACTTTCTTGCAAGAATCAGGATGTGGAACAATACCCTACCCTGTTATTTTTATTCATGGCTTAGCCTCTTCAGCAGAGACATGGGCTGCATATACAAATTATCTAATAAATAATGCCAAATGGACATTCGGTGGGATACCCTTTTACCATCATGACACAAAAATGGTTGATATTAGTTGCCCATCGAACCAAAATCCGGTAATTAAATGTACGGGTGGTGCGGGCAATTTCTACACGTTAAATTTCTCTGATAATCAAGGGCTACCCTTAAATATCCAAGGAGGCGAATTAGCAGTAATTATTAGAGCAGTTTTAGATAAAAATCCCGGCGCAACAAAGGCTCTTCTGATTGGACATAGCTTAGGTGGGCTTGCTGCAAGAGCTTATCTACAAGGATTAGCACAAGCACCCGATCCAGCAACACCCATTCCTTACCGCGGTGATGTTGCGAAACTTATCACTATTGCCACTCCGCATCAAGGTAGTTTTTGGGCACAAGTATGTCATGATGATTTTGGTATTTCCGGTGATAATAGCATCTGCGATCTTTTCAATCTGGGCATTGATCCCCACAGTACTGCAATCCAGGAACTACAGCCAGACAGCTCCGCTTTGAAAATACTTAATGATTTAACTACTCATCCCCTTCCATCCGATGCAATCTATCTCTCGATAATTGGAACAGGTCAGCCTACTTTGTCTAGTTTGGTTAATTACCACGATGGGGACGGTATTGTTTCAAATACTTCCCAGAATTTAATGGAAGTCACTGAAAATCTTCCTCTCCAACAGAAATCAATAAAGGTTGATATCCCTTTCCGAGAAGAATGCGGTAATGAAATAAAAATACCCGTTATCGGTAGCTTAGGTCAAACTCACACCTGTGAGACGACTGATAAGGGTATAGGAGCAGAAGTTTTAAGAAATCTGCAATAGGTTTGGCAAATTAAACATACTAATCTTTGCAGCAATCGTGCCGTAAGAAAATACCAACTACAATATTAAAACACAATACAAGTGAGATGTATCTTAACCATTATCCGTTATTCCTTATCAATAATAAATTCCATTGATAGTTATGATCTTCTGAAGCAGTACAATTAATTGCACTAATCTACCTAATCACTAGAAACAGATGAAACTCAAATCTAAAGTAGCCAGGTTTTAACTTTTTCACCTTGCTTTTCGCCATTCCCAAGGGGGAATTTGCTGGGTTTCTGGTAAACTCCACAAGCCCACTTTATTTTGTCTTGCTTGTTTCTCCAAAGCATAGAGATTTTGATCTCTGGCATATTTCCTATATACCCATGCCGCACCAAGTCTTACCATTTCTGCATTTACATCAATATCGTCTTTATATACCCGTGCAACTTTACGACCATAACGATCTGTATCTTGTGCTTTGATTGGTGGTAAGCATAAAGTTATGAGAACTGTTTCAGCTGATGTGCATCAGGATTCAGCGATTTCATATGAATTTATCAGCCAGGAAGAACTTAAGAAAATTTATGCGAATGACCAAATTCAAATGGGTGAAAAATCTATTGATAATAACACCACACCAATTATGAAAAATAAAATTACTGCATGGGGAGAACACAAAGATTGTAGAACTTATCGTGGTGGTGTTGTTTTTGCACCAGGTAAGAAATTGCCATGGGATTATTACAATAGCTGGGAGGGATTCGCAATAGAACCTTCTAACGGAGCTAATACAGATATTGTAAAAAATCATATTGAGCAGGTTATGTGTGGTGGTGATCCTGCCTTAGTTAAATATTTTTATGATTGGATTGCTAAAACAATGCAGCCTCCTGATGAACCTGCTGGTTCTGCATTAGTTCTACGCGGTGAAAAAGGCACAGGCAAAGGCACAATCGGGCATTTTCTTAGAGACTGTTTGGAAACTCCTATTTTATGTCAAGCGCCTCAACATAATGCGGGTCATGGCGATATAAACCCAGGTTTCATCCGTCCGGGTGAGGCGCTCATAGCTTTTACTCAGTCTGCGTGAATGGTTCAGCCGGTCAAAAGTGCGCTCGACTACCCAGCGGCAAGGCAATAGCACAAATTTCCTGGTTTCCCTGGGGCGCAACATCCCCTCCAGACAGAATTTAAACCGTCGTGCGACCCAGTCTATTAAACGACCGCCATAGCCACCATCTACCCAAATCCTCCTCAATTTTTTGCACCCTCCCGGCAAGTGACGCAACAGCAGGCGGGCACCGTCACGATCCTGCACACTGGCGCTAGTGACTACCACCGCCAACAGTAATCCCAGTGTGTCTACCAGAATGTGGCGTTTACGACCCATTCAATCCACCGAGCCAATGCAATGCCCAACGAGCGAATGGAGGCGGTGTATTGCGTTGGCGAAGTGCACGATACTTCGCTAGAAGTATCCCAAGCGTCAAAAGTATCCTCACTGGGTATGATGCGTAGTAATACAGTACCCTATAACTGCAATAGTGAGTACTTCAAACTTTTAAGGTTTGGGGTGGATAGCCTGTATCTGTCCTATCAAGGTAAATTATTCCCAGAAGTTAAAGAGCGTTTAACCCAGCTTAAACAGTTAGCACAGCGTCCAGAAATAGACCAGCAGGCACAAGCACAATATGCCATTGCTGGTCATATCTTTGAAGTCAAGGATAAAGGCTCGTCCATATTTTCTTATGTGATGGAAGATGGTGCCTTTCGTATCAGTCTATGCAGAACCAGCAAGAAAACCCCATGGCTTATGTGAAGCTGTCTTCCCGCTATTTATGCAGCATCTCTCCAAAAGAGGCAGAAAAACATCTTCGTTATATCTTAAATGAATTAGGCAGCTTGAACAGTCATGCCCATGTCAGCCGTATTGATTTATGTGCTGATTTTATCTCCCCTGAAAACATGGAATCCTGGCATCGAGAAGCCTGG
Source organism: Nitrosomonas communis (assembly GCF_900114745.1). Classification (GTDB taxonomy): domain Bacteria; phylum Pseudomonadota; class Gammaproteobacteria; order Burkholderiales; family Nitrosomonadaceae; genus Nitrosomonas; species Nitrosomonas communis_A. The sequence goes on from NZ_FOUB01000025.1 coordinate 3,872, forward strand.
ATCACGCGCGGCAAGAAGATCGATACTCATGTAATCAATGGCGCATTCACTGGTTGGTCAATTGGCCTGGGCGGCAAGATTTCCTGCCGCCTATATAACAAATTGCTGGAAATTCAATCGAGCGGCAGAACCGATTTGGTGCCCTTATGGCAAGAAGCTGGCTGGCAGGAAAATGATCCCATCTGGCGCGTTGAATTTCAGTTGATGCGCGAGGTATTGAATGAACATGGCTTGATCAGCCTAGATAGCGTATTAGCTAATTTAAACGGCTTGTGGAGCTATGCTTCCGCTGAATGGCTACGTTTAACAATCCCTAATCCTGATGATCAAACGCGCTCTCGCTGGCCGATTCACCCCTTATGGGGCTATATCTCTTCCATTGATTGGGAAGGCAATGGCGGGCCCTTATCCAGATCATTTAAAGCAACCAGGCTGCCAGACGATAATCGGATATTTTCCTTGGGTGCCAGCTCGCTTGCTTCCTATATGGCAAAGCATGGCATGAATGATTTTGATGATGATGAAGGTCTGGATCGTTATATGCTATACCTGTTTAAGTATTTCCATGAACGTGGCTTCTTCATGGGCTTATCTGCATTAGAGTACATCCTGGAAAAGGTGCGTTTACGCGCAAGGGAATTTAACACGCTATTGAATTGTTCTGAGGAAGAACAAAAGCAATTGAAAGTCAATCAAGCTGCTATTGATTATCAGAAAGCTTCGGATGGCGCATGAAAACATTCAACCTGGAAGAAGCCGCCCTATTCCTGAAGCTATATCCTGAAGAAGTGCGCCGTCGCGCCAAAGCTGGTGTCATCCCAGGGGCAAAATTGGGCAAACGATGGGCTTTTATTGACGATGATCTTGCTACCTATATGCGCTCGTTATATCCTAGTCCCCGGCAAGCGTTGCAAGTGGGACATAGGGAGAACACATTATGTCACTCTTTAAACGTGGAAAAACGTGGTGGATTAGCTTCACCATACCCAGCGGCGAGCGTGTTAGACGCTCTGCTGCAACAGAAGACCGCATCCAGGCGCGAGAACTCCACGACAAGCTAAAAGCGGAATTGTGGCGGGTTGCCAAACTGGGTGAAAAGCCGAAACGCACTTGGGATGAAGCGGCCTATAAATGGCTAATGGAAACGCAGCATAAAAAGACACATCATGATGATGTGGCCAAAATAAGCTGGCTCCAGCAGTTCTTTAGAGGCAAGTATCTTGATGAGCTATCAAGGGATGTCATCGCCAGGATAGGTGAATTAAAGCTTCAGGAAACGATTTTTGCTACGGCTAATCGTTTGCTGGCACTCATTCGCTCTATCCTGCGACGAGCTGCCTTAGATTGGGAATAGATCGACAAACCGCCAGTCATCAAGCTGTACCGTGAAGCCAAGCGGCGAGTACGTTACCTGAGTCCAATACAAGCGAACCTGCTTTTGCAGGAGTTGCCGGAACACTTGGCGGATATCGTCAAATTCTCGCTGGCGACAGGGTTGAGGCGGTCAAATGTGACAAAACTGGAATGATCGCAAGTTGACATGCAGCGTAATGTGGCATGGATTCACGGTAATCAGGCGAAAGCGGGTAAACCGATTCACGTCACGCTTAATGCGACGGCCATAGCAGTATTAACCAAACAGATCGGCAAGCATCCCAAGGCAGTATTCAGCTACAAAGGCAAACCGATTACCCAGGTTAATACCAAAGCTTGGTATAAAGCGTTAAAACGTGCAGGCATTGAGGATTTCCGCTGGCATGAATTGCGGCATACCTGGGCAAGCTGGGTAGCTCAAAATGGTGTGTCGCTCAATGTCATCCAGGAGATGGGGGCTTGGGAATCTGCTGAGATGGTGAGGCGTTATGCTCACCTTGCACCCGAGCAATTTTCTCAGCATGCGCGTGTCGTGGATAACGTGCTCAATAGCACAAATTTGGCACAATCGGAGTAAGAAGTAATCAGTATTTGCGCTAAGTTGTTGATTTTTGGTGCTGTTGAGAGGAGTCGAACCTCCGACCTACTGATTACGAATCATTCTAATATTAATCCAAACACATCCAGCAAGTTCTATAATATTACTATTATTCAATATATTACATATAATATGGTATAATTATAGTCCAGAGAGCTCCTTTAAAATCTATTTGCAGCCACCCCATTAACTGGGACTATAACTAGGACTAATTAATTGTGCAACCTAAGATTAAAACTGTTAAATACAGCGTTCCTGAGATTAAGCAGACAATCCTAGATTCATATAGGAAAAAAGCTACTTCGGGCACAATCTTTCAAATTAAAGAAAAATCAAGAGGTCGTGGCCAAGGCGTATTTGTTGTCAGAGTTCTTGAGAATGGCGAAGTAGATTTTTATTTCAAATATTTTATAGATGGAAAAGAAAAATCAAAGAAGATTGGTAGGTATGGGAATATTTCCAACCAATTAACACTGGCACAAGCGAAGGCTGAATTTCGCATACATTCTGCGACCTATAGTTCTGGTATCGATCCTAAAGTTCAAGAACAAGAAGACGCACAAAAAGAAGAAAAAGAAAAAAAGGCTCAAGCTGAAATTGAACGCAAAAAGCAAATGCAAGGCAGCCTTAGGCAGCTATCAGACTTTTATCTTGCTCATCTCGAAAAAAATGCACGAGAACTTCATTTCCGCAATGTTCGCAATGCATTCAAAAAAAATCTTCTTATAATTGACCTTGAGGTAAAAGCAAACGATATAACGAAGGAAGATATTATTCAAATATTGCATTCCATTACAGAGCGTGGCTCATATATTATGGCAAATCGTATGAGAGCTTATCTTTCAGCGATGTTTGAATATGGAATAAGTTTCGATCATTCTGTTGAATCATACACAAGGCAAACCAAGTTTTTTATTCAATCTAATCCAGTAACTACAGTTCAGAAAGTAGTAAAGAATGAGAAAAAAGGTGAACGCTCATTAACTGAGAAAGAAGTTAAGATTTTCTGGCGAGCTCTTGATAGAAGCAAAATATCAATCTTTAGAATTAATGTCTTTAAATTATTGCTCCTTACAGGCTCTCGTGTCGGAGAAATAGCAGGTTTACGTTGGGATGAAATTTATCTTTCTGAAAAAATAATTCTTCTACCCTCAGAAAGAACAAAAAATGGGATTCCCCATGTTATCCCGATCAATAACACCATGCTTGAGATCATTAAAAATAATCCCAAATTAAATGAGATTTACCTATTCCCTGCCAACAATAATATTGAACCTCAAAAGGTGGATGGATTTAGCCAAGCTATCGACAGATTATTAAATCAAATTAAAATGGATAGATTTTCACCTAGAGATTTACGTAGAACATTTAAAATTCTAGCAGGTAAAGCCGGAATATCAAAAGAAATTAGAGATAGATTGCAGAATCATTCGCTGCAAGATGTTTCAAGTATGCATTATGACAAATATGACTACTTAAGAGAAAAACGCGAAGCCATGGATATATGGAATGATTATTTAATAGGTATTTTGGATAAGGTTTGAATCATGAGTTTTTTCATAAATTTTCAGGCAAGACAACAAAACAAAGTTGTCATCTAATCATTCTTATATTTTATGCAGCTTATTTTCTCTATGCAGTATTGAATATCAATAAGTAAGTCAATTCAATGAAATAACTGCTGATATTCTACAAGCCAAGAATAATCATTCGAAGTCAAATAAAAATAATCACAATATTCAAGATAGGAAGGCATGATTACCATTCGTGATTTGTTATGTGGAGTGGCAGTTGGGGATGCTATAGGATATCCCTTGGAATTTCTACGAAATCCTAATAAAAATGATTTTGAGAATTCAATGAATGCCAAAATATTGAATGCATCTGATGATACTCAAATGACATTATTTTTAGCAGAAGCTATCGCGAATTACGGCATTAATTTTGCTCCAGATCTACCTTATATTCGTTGGTATTCTACTCAGAATAGATTCAAAGAGAATTCTCATTTGCATGATGGATTGCTAAGTTTTGAATGCCTATATAATTTGAGGGAACCGGGAAATACCTGCATGTCTGCCTGCAATTCATTGTCGAAGGGAGAAAAGGTTATTAATGATTCTAAGGGCAATGGAACAGTAATGCGAATATCTCCTTGGGCATTGAAGGCTGCAATGGATGATAAATTGGATTATAGCCATTATGCGCATTTAGTACGGAAAGATTCGCTTGCTACACATAAACATCCAGAAGCAACAGAATCTGCTACAGCTCTATTTCTGATATTATATTTTTTAGTACTTGGTGTGAAATTAGAAGCTGGATTAATACTGGCCATAAAAGAAATTGATTCTTATAGCAGAACGTATGAATTATTGCTGAAAGTTATAAATGGGGAATTATTAGACTTAGAAGGTTGGGTAGCTGAGGAAGCATTATATATAGCATTATCTTCAGTGTTTAGATCAACAGATTATCTAACTGCAATTTACAACGCTTCTGTAATATCGGGTGATTCTGACACTTGTGCTTCGATAGCAGGGGCGATAGCGATGTGTTCCGGTATGGAGATTCCAAGCCACTTTATAGATAAATTAGATGTGCTTCCTGCTATAAATTATGTATCTGATTGTTGGTAGCGGCTCAAAAAGTTTTGAAGAATGAGAATGAGAAAAAAAATTAACACTCATTCACACTCCCAAAGAATAATTCCATCAACAATATTGTTCACTGTCTTAATCTCAGAAGCATTAAGTAGAGAGATCAATTCTTTATTGATGATCTCGATAATTTCTGCTTCATCTGAAGTAATTAACCTATAATTAATATTACAAGCTTTATCTATCCAGATTTGCGGATAGGTTCTAATTTGATGGCTTTGTGATACCAGTATCTCTGCAACAAAGGGAGATACTTTGCTTATGGATTTATTCCAATCAATCTTTTTCAAGGCGTGCAGATTACCCAATAGTGCAATCAATGGGTTCAGACCAACATGCTGCAATATTTCCTTTGCCATCCATTCATCGCGCCCTACTCCGCTCTCAATATTACCATCTATTGCTATTAGCTTCACACATGCACCGTTTCTGCTAATTTTAGCAAGATCAGCGATCATTGCACGGTAAGCAGGATGATCAATCATGGGAGCAATTTGAATATCTTCAACATTACCTCCACTTTGCATAATTTTATCAATTATAAATTGTTGACTACTCGCAATTTCCAAGGCAACAGTTAAGCATCTTTTCTGCTGTAAATACTTGGTAATTAGTGACTGGAAGAACTGTATAGAACCAGGTTGTCTATGGGTTTCTCCCATAATCGTAATGCTGTGGGGCTCCAGATTTTTCAGAATTTGGTTCTGGATTTCTACTGAATAAGCCCCCGTAGAAAAGAACATTATAATGAGCGCGAAAAATGCATCATGTATGTTTCATTGCCGTCTTATTCTGATCTGATAACCTTATTAATCTTGGCCAACGGTCATGTATCCAGTGATACTGGAGTGGAGTCTCTTCGGTGACAATATAGACCCGGTACTCATAATTTCTCTCGGCAAGTAGCGCCTGAATTACCATTCCTGATTCGAGTTTTATCCGATGAGATTGGTTATTGTGACCTTTTTCTAAAAAACTATCTTCCGGAATCAATACTGGTCGGGGATGCCAAGGTTTCCATTTGCTTACCTTTAATGAATCAATTCTTGCCCAACCACTATTAGGAAACCTCCCTGATCCTTCATTTTGACGTTTGCCCCATAGCACCCAGATTACTCCACCATGTTGTAGCATTATCGGCAATTCGGCATTGGGTTGAGGAAAGTAGATTTTCTGATTCTGATATTGGATACCGCCACACATGAAGGAATTATAGCGGGTATGAATATTATATGAGAATGGATGAATGGGCAGTACGAATTGATATAAAACTGACTTGGTCAGCCCTTCGCGAGTCGGGTTAAATGATTAGAACGGTTTAAATAACATTATTTGAAGACGATGATGATGGCAAGACTACACCTAGCAAAGATGCCCTCGTAGTAGCAACGTTAGTAACGACGGTAGTAATAACAACAGTGATAGAAGTAGATACATCAGCATGAGTGACGAATGGGTAAAGTACAACTAATCCCCACGATTGAAAAAAATGCTTCTTGATTATAAAGAAAGGTAGAAAACCGCAAAAACCAGTAGCCATAATACTTGAAGTTGTTGCTTGAGTTGATTCATTTAAAACTCTTATAAAATGTTTAATGGTTTTGGTTGTGCCCCCCCCTAAAGATCAGCGTTACAGCGCAACATCTGGCTTGAAGCCAGATACAACTCAAATTGCCGATATTGAGCTTGACCCATGCACACGGTTATACATAGGGCAAACCATAACCACAAAGGAGGAATTTATCGAAGTGAATTGCCCAGTAGGTTATGCCATTGAGGCAATCCCTGAAAATATAATAATAGGTTCAATTGATATGTACCCGTTCAAGCAAGATTCCAGAAAATTAGAGCTAAGAATACTTTTAAGAAATGATTTTAGAAGGAAAGGAATCGCATCCAAAACTGTTCAGTTTTTTGTTAGATACATATTCAGCTTAGAAAAAGCTAAAGGAGCTGTTGCTGTTATTCATCCATACAATAGTAATAGTATTAAATTGTTCACCAAGCTTGGTTTCGAATACACAGATAAAATTACGGATGAAAGGCATATCTATGAACTGAGTAGACCAGGGTTTGATTCTCTCAAAGGCTCTTGTTTACTCTTAACTAACTACCAGTTATCTTAAAATATGCTGACTTTGCACATTTAAAATAAGGAGAGAACTATGACCATCATTGACCAGACAACTTTTACTATTAGTTGCTCGTGCGGGGAATCTGAATCTAAAACCATTCATCAGCATGGCTCTAGGTATGGAGGCACATGGGAGCCTGTAGGATCAATGGTCAAGTTCACGGTATACTGGAATAGCGACGATGAACTAACAGTACCTGAAATTACATCAGCTCAGTGCAAATCTTGCGGTGCTGACGATTGCCATATTGCAATCAAATAGAGGAATATCATGACAATTATTCCATTTGAACCAACTTGCGAATCGACCCTGCCAATTTTGCAGCGAGCAAAGCTTAGCCCTGCATTTTGTGCGTTGCCTTTATTGCTGTACCGAATTCCTGCAGGCTTTCCATCACCCGCAGATGACTACAAAGAGAAAAGTCTGGATATCAATGATTACCTGGTGCGCAATAAAGCCTCTACGTATTTCTTTCGTGTCGTAGGTGATTCAATGACTGGTGCACATATCTACGATGGCGATATGCTGATAGTGGACCGCTCAATCAAACCTAAGCACGGTCATATCGTTCTGGCAGTGATTAACAACGAATATACTGTCAAACGATTGTATTCATGCAATGGCATGATTGAGCTGCATGCTGCGAATCCGGCTTATCCTCCTATCCGATTTCGTGAGAATGATGAATTGCAGGTCTGGGGAGTTGTGGTAGGAACGGTTACACGCTTTGATGTTTAATATTTGATAGGAATTAAAGTCCCGGACTGTGCCGGGCCATGAGGTTAAGCAATGTCGCTTTTCTATACTACAATTAATAAAGATATTTATGATTCATCTTTCTTCATCCAATCAAGAACACTTTGCAGTGCTTGATCTTCAGTAAATTCGTCCCCAGAGACAACTTCATAAATCACATTACCAAATTCATCCAATACACTTACAGTGATTGGGCTTTCACTTAATACAATTTCGTTATCTAACCTAGTACCCTAATATCAAAAATTAAATAAAGGGTATAAGACGAATAAATTATCAGAGGATTCCCATGCACCAAACGAATAAAGGTGGCACTCTATAATTCATTAATAATCAATAAGATTAGGCATTAATTTAAGGATTTTCCCGTACTCCATCAAATTCAGGCAACTCCATCCATGCCACAGGAAAATAATTAACTGGTAAAGATTTTTTTCTATCCATCATCATGATTATTTCTTGAACATCATTCAAAAATAAGTCATGTTCTCTATGATATTTTCCAATATATATTGACTGGTCTTCATATCTAAGCAGTATCCTCCTATTCTTTGGCGCGGTTTCGATTGGTTGCCAGTTGTTCATATTTCCCTCATTCCATATTAACTGAGATTGGAGGTGCAGGATAATTACCTTGATCATGCTATATCTTATCGATTATTAATCATCTCTAGGGTGCCACCTATGCATATTTCATCCGTCTAATAATGCTTACAGGGGGGTGTAAGTAAATCAGTAAATTTATGCTCTAACCAATTAACTATAATTAAATTATTGGCGCATGTATTTTTATGCTTTACCTCGATATAAAGGCCATATAGTCCAATGCTCAGTACGTAATGGCTTTTTATCTCCATATCTTAAATTAACTCCCGGTCATTCTCGCTGTGTTGTAGAGATGCAATTGTGATGCAGCACGTGCTGAATCATTCAATAGTTTATTTATTTCATCTGTGGCTAAAACTCGTGTTGTTTCATTTTTCCACTCACCTCCCATAATAGGGTCACATCTGTAGCATAGATATTCATATGAAATTTCTTCTCCGAGAGATAGTTTTTCAGTAACAATTGCGCGAGTACCAACTGTACTTGAACGTAGTTTAATTATTACTGTTCGTTTCATTTTTTCCTCTCTAAATATTATCTAAACCGCCACCTCTGCCTTAATAGACGGATGAGGATTGTAGTTTACTAGCTCGAAAACCTTGTATCTAAAATCATCAATATGTGTAACGGCAGAATTGATTTTGATTGTTGGCAGTGATCTAGGTTATCGTGATAACTGCTCCCTAGCCTGATCAAGATGATTAAGGTAAAGATGAGCATTACCAAAGGGACAAATAAACTCCCCGGGCTGTGCAACCTACACACTTGGGCTAGTATCATAGTAAAGAGCGAGTGCCATACTTGCAACATCTGCCACATTCCACGCGGATACAATTAAGCGTCGGCTATCAGGATTAGTTCTTATTCTTTGGATGAATTCGTGTATCTGATCATGGAACACCGAATTATCACCTGCCCGATTGTGCCAGTGCTTACCATAGAAGGGCAAACCACACCCTTCACGTCAGACTGTTCATCCCAAATCGTAACACCCTTTTCGTTAAAATATTGTCAGTAGCACTCTTCAAAAGACCAAAGCAATTCGTGAATATCTGACTTTAAATCCACTTTCTTGTCGTTACTAGGGGAAACCCATCTTGTAGATTCAATCGCATCTGATTTGAATACAGAGAGTGTGCCAATACCCAATTCTTACCGATTTTGGCGGCTGTTATCGATTACATAACGCATTAGATCGAGGTATTGTTTTACTCAACCACCTACGCATTTATTTCTGGTGCGCTTGGGCTTGGCATCCAGTGTGTTATATCGCCATAAACCTTTTTGTACTTTCCTGACAAATTCTAGAAATGCACAAAGCACTCTTTCTCTGCATCATATTTAACATCTACTACTCTAATTGGCCCTGCATTAGTATCTGAAACCCACACATCTATTACGGTCCCATCCATTGGGGCTGTCTCGATAGGAAGCCAATTTGATGTTACATCACCCGTAATCTTGACATTGCTCACAGGAAATTCTTCAAGCCGCCCATCTTCTTTCTGAACTATTCCGTAAACTGCATGTGAACCAAGCTGATCTCTTCCAATGCAGAAGCCTAATAGGCAGCCATCTAACATGGCACCATCTTTTAGAACTTTAACTTTTTTATTGATTGTTGAGCTTTGTTGGTTCATTTGTTTTCCCTGTTGATTATTGGGCTTTATATCAATTCAAAAAGTAAGAAATTCGTTCTTATTAGAAGAAGCAATCAAATATTAATTCCTTTCTCAAACTTTCTTTATGGCTCATCGAATTTTATGGATAATTAGTGGATCGCTGTTGATAACCGGCTAAAATATTCCTCAATTTTCTTTGTACTTTCGAGCTTCTCTGCATGTGCATTTTTAACGCCATTCTCATAAAGAATCATACGATTCTTAGCGTCTGCATCACGTTTATCCAGCGCAATCATGCAGAGAATTTCGGCAAGAAACTCCTTACTATATTTGGATCTGTCATGATTAATCATTTCTTCTTCGACTTCTCTGAAAGGACACCGAACCAGGATATTTCCATATTCTCCCGAGAAGCGCACAACAGCATTATCCGCATCTAAGACTGCACACTCATACTCTTCAATTAGCTCTTCATTTTCATTATAAGCATCATCAATTGCACGCATGATATCCATAGCAGATAAGCCATCCTCAGAAGGATGCACCATTGTGCCATTTTCAAACACAACCCAATTGTGCTCGCACTCTTGCTTACTCATTTGCTCTTTCCAAAACTCAACGTGATTATCCATTTATTTCCCTTTTTTCTTAGCTTTTTTATCGAAGGTGTGATACTCAATGAAGTCTTTACTCACATTCGTAGTCAAAGCTGGTTTGATAAAAACCTCCCTTGTATGATTACCAGCATCCCTTCTTCTGCAACTTTGGCAAAGTGGAGCGTTCATACCTTCGTATTGGTCGATATAATATGGTGCGGTCCATTTGATTGGCTCGGACAGTACACTTAATTTACATAAGCCAATATGAACAAATCTGGTCAATACTCGCTACAACAATTCCAATAGTTGCAGCTCTTCTATTTGCGTGTGTTTCAAACCGTCTAATCGTCAACAGCAATATAATGCGCGAAGATGAGCATAGAAAGAAAATTGTTCAAACAACCCATCACCTCATAGCTATCACACAAGATCTTCTCGGAAGAATCTGGTATGTGAGAAAAATCTTCAACGAAGCTGAAAATTATCCACTATATATTCTGCCTAAAATTGCAGCATCTATAGAAGACCGATACGAAACACTATTGGAGCGAGATGCATATCAGTATTTGCCAGCCAGTTGCGTTGACATAATTACACGCATCTCTGGAAACATATATGGTATTAGTATAGTAGCTCAAGGAATTGCGAACATCACAACGGCAAATTCTATGACACCATTACTTTTGATTCCTGACATTATTACTGTAAAGTCTTTGGAGGCTCTAAGTCCCTTATTTATATATTTTTTTAAGTCTTCCAAAAGGGAAAATTGTGATACAGGTGGGGCAAGCTCCGGATGAACTAATAGTTGCTTCAGTGTCTGAATGAAAAACGATACTTATTTGAACATCTGGAAAACTAATTGGATTTACTATTATTTTTTCTGTCGAGATATCTTTTATTGATCCCACATAAGTAGCTGTAAATACATCTCCAGTAAATCCTAGTAAAGGTAAGTCAATAATAACTAATGTATTACCATCTTGGTGAATAGAATAATAAAACTTCTCCTTCGACTCATTTTGCCAGATACCGTCAATAGATTTCAAATCAACTGCGATTGAGCTTATAGGAAATATTATAAAGAACAAAATTATTGATTGGCTTACAGATTTAAACACAATACTAAATCCTATTCTATATAGTGAGTACCCTAGCGCACATGCTTCCCAATTGTAATTAGTAAGGGAGCTAATATTTATTCTATAGCAAAACCAGCTAAAAACGATTCAAAGAGTATGCTCATTGTCTCACCCAGCACAAATGGGCATACGCCAAAGTACTGCGTAAACAACAAAACCAAACCGTTGAGATGCTCTTCAAATTCTATATATTCTGAATCATTCTTAACTGGTTACGCTATATTTTATAATCTACAGGAATATCAAAGTTATAAAGAGGAATTCCTTCTTCCATCGTTATGATCTCAGCAAGGTATTTATCTGTCGGCGTGGTGTTTCCGGTAGAAAATACTGTCCCTTTCTTCTGTATTATTTGTTCGAGTTTGAAAGAAGATGTTTCTGGGATGTATTTAAAAATCAAGGTATTAGAAATTGGATTTACCCAACTAGAGGAGAAGGTATTGTCTTCAGAATTTATTGCACCTTTTTGGTTTGATAATGCATGCAATGAATGGATAGAAATAACTAATTGCTGACCGTTAAAATAACCGATAGCTTCATTAGACTGTTTTGGCGTAACAACTGTGGACACATCAGGAGCAACGGGCTGATTTTTATTCTCTGTAATGACTTCGTCTCCTATTCCATTCCCAATATCAACACAACCATGAATTTGAGTAGTACATTCTGGATCTGCAGCTGAACAATTTCTTCTCACAACAAAAACTGCTAATCCACCCGTAAGACGTAAACGAAACATTCCGTTTCCATTGTCTTCAATTACCTCAAAACGACTTTCTATTAGGTTATTTAATGTAGTTTGGTTCGTCAATGGATCAGACATAGAGTCTTGGCATGATTGACCACGATAAACAATGGATAATCCAAAAGCCTCTCCGGAAATTAAGCTTAGTAACATAAAGATTTGGGTTATTTTTTTCATAGTTTTCCCCTTTCAAATTTATGTGAAATATGGTGCTAGTATATGTCAATATAATAATTTATTCCCTGATTTCTAATTAACTATTAGGCTATAAGTGAGTTGCCATTGTGGGTTGTGATTTACGAGAAAATCCATGTTTAGCAGCAAGTCGACAAGTGTAAGCAGGAGGAATGACGAGCTATTTGGTGCTGTAGCCATAGCAGATGCATTGCATCTTACTGGATCACAGAAAAAATGTATTTCCTCTGGCAAATCTAGAGGATTATCTCTGTTAGTTTCTTAGCCAATTATTAAACATCTACTTAGGTAGAGGCTTAGCTACTTTAACTCCTGACAATATAATTGTTCTCTACACGGATTTTGAACCTTATTGACAGTTAAAAGCGAAGCCGATAAGATGATTTTTCACTACATTAAGAAATGGGTCGATGCCCATGCCAACCTGCCTATCCGGGCAAGGTGGATCGTGAAAACGGATGTGGCTCCATATTGGAGCAACCAAGCGGAATGCATCGACCCTCCTTTCATGGAGGGTTTTATGTTTGTAGATTCAAAAATCAACGAAAAAGTAGTCCAACTATATAAAGAGACGCACGACTGCGTTCTAGGACTATCTCTATTCATTTTTCAAACTGAACCAGAAGCTTTCCTCAGACTGAGACTCCGCTTACGCATTTAACGATTCAGATGAATGCATATTTACTACATTAGCCGTACAAGGATCGCAAAGATTTATTGCTGACTTGGCAAGTCAGAAAATAATATCCAATAAAAATGTGTAAACAAGCGGAGGGTATGATGACAAAAAAGAACATTACCGAACTCATTACTGATAGATGTGCTGAACTTGGATTGGATAATCGAGAATTTCTGCAACGGTTAGGCTATGCGAATGTGAGTAAAGCCCAGCGCCGACTGGATTCACTCTATTGTGGTGATCTTATATCCTCAAGGGGTGTACTGGAAAAATTACCAGTAGCTTTGAATTTACCGACCGAGGTAATAGAAGAAGCTGTCGAAGTTTTCAAACGAGAGCTAGTGGCAGAAGAAGAACAACGGAAACGTGCTACTTTTAAACCAAAGGCATACATAATCACTAGTCCTGATCGGCCAAGGTCAATCACCATATGCGCCATAACTAATTGTGGACGGTATAGAGAAATTCTCCTTGATGGTCTAACGGAGACAGACTATTTGCCCTACGTGATTAAAGAGGCAAACAATGAGGAGCGATTGAAGAAATTATTCGATTTCTTCGGGGAAACTGTTGGCTTTCGTATCAACTATACCTACGACTTGAGTAAGACATACGATATGAAAGGAAATCTGATTTCCACACATGAACGCACACAGGAACAAGGTATAGCAATTATTCAGCTTCGTTAAGATGAACTATAGGAAGCGTTACCAAGTTTAATATGTGTATACCCGATCTCCTATTAAACATAAAAAAGGTAACGCTTATTTGTTGATTCAAAATTGCTGAAGAGCTTCAAAACTCTTCTTTCAAGGACCGAAAACTCAATATTCTAAATAGAAGTGTGTGCAATTGAGTTCTTGACATTTTTAAATAATCCACACTATTTGCTAAGAAGCAATTTATATCAACCAAAATAGCTTGAATAGTCAATATATAAATATACAGACATAACACTTTGATTTTAAATAGGAATTTTACATGCACAAATTTTAATCAATCTAAAAAAGACTATTACAAATAACCATCTTAGCAATAGTATTTACAACTTACCCACATAGTTATCCACAAAAATTGTGGACAAATAATAATTAGAGAGAAATAAATTTGCAGGAACTATATAAATTACACCCACTTCACCAAACAGGAATAAAAAAGCTTATTATTTTAAAAATAGTAACCCTCTCAATCTTTGCCTAACAAGGCGCATGTAATCCCACTTTTATTCTTCTTAGATTGTTCAGTTTCTATTTATGTTCTCCAGTATAAAGTTAACACCAACAGAAGAAGTTCTGCTCCACAAAAATCAAGGAGACTTAACATGAAAGCAATAACTAAAACGAACACATCAGTAAAATTATTGTCTGGAATGTTGTTGAGTGTTGTTTTAGCTACTCCTATAGTGGCTGAAGCTGGAAGAGGCCATTCCCATCATCATGGGCATCACCATAAGCATAAGCATAAGCATAAGCATAAGCATAAGCATCATTACCATGGGCATAATCATTACCATCAGCGGAATATTTATTACAGTCAACCTTACTATCCACCCGTTCCACCAGCAAATGTTTATTACAACCGACCATACTATCCACCTGCACCTGCATATGGCGTATCACCGGGTCATTTATTCATGGGTATTAACACGGGGAATGTCGGTGTTATGTTGGGCTTTTAGGCCTCGTAGAAGTGAATCTTGCAACTATTGACAAGTAGGAGGAGACAAAAGAAGGTCATGAAAATCTCCGCTGGACTCATTCTTTGTGCATTAACAAGTCTTTCATTTGCAGATCCACCTTATTTGATTGACCGGGAAACTGGCAAATATTTGGGTGATTTGAGCACCGAGAGATACGATCCAAATTCAACGTCTAACCCTTATGGTCGTCCGGTTACTCCTTACTCGCCAGATTCAATCAATAATCCGTATGGAGGGTATGGCAATCAATATCCTAATGACTTATACAATAACCCTTATGCAACTGATCCGCCGAGAATAATGCATGATAAAAGTCGAGGCGTTGATAGAAGAGATGTTTATGACTACTGCTTACCAGGATATAAAATAATTTTAAAATGCTATTAATCCAGCAAAAATAATGCATGATAAAAGTCGAAGCGGTGGTAGAAGAGATATTTATGACTACTACTCACCAGGATATAAAATACTTCTAAAATGTGAGTGTTCCCCAGCAATTACGGTGTAACTAAGTTTCCAGGTTGGTTACTGCTTTAGAATTTGATAACTATAGAAGTCTCCAAAAAATCGAGGTTTTTTACCAGCAATATGATGCAATAAAAAGCTGTATTCTGCTGTTTGGCTATATTAAAAAAATTTAAGCCTGCTTATACCAATCAGGTATAACCCATAAAGTTAAAGGAGATAAAAATAAAGCCGCGTATCTGTAATCGATACCGCGGCTATTGCAGGATTCCTTGCTTCTGGAATTTAGATGTTTTTCTTCTAAATACTTACTAGTTCAATTGAGAGCTTGCGGTCTATCGAGTTTTTAAACTACTAAACTCCCGTTTTTGTTGATCCTGAGCCATTTTGTGATGAATAGCAGCTTCTCTCAAATTCTCTTTAATAGAATCTTCTAAATGCCTCATATTAGCCCAAATATGCGATCGATAGTTCTGCCCTCTTCTTCCATAGTAGTAGTTGTGCCTTTCATATTCCTCAAGCTGTTCTTTCTTCGCCTGTAGTTTTGCTTTCATCTCTTTGGCTACATCTTCATAATGTTTAGCCACGGCAATATGATTGTTAGGATCTATGAAGTGTTGATTCGCGCCAACCTTTTCATTATTCAGAGTGCTTGCTATTGGACTCATTTGAGCGCAGCCGGTTAAAAAACCAAGTACCCACACAATTATCAAAAAAGTCAACTTCTTCATCATAAAATCTCCATCAGCTTACTTTAATTTAACCCCCACTTCTCTATTTAAAGTTCCTATTGAAAATAATGCGTTGCTAATCTATTAAGAACAACCATATTAAGAATACGTTCTTTACAGGAAACAAGGATATGATCAACTTGGTTCTCCAACATAAAGCTTCACTTAATATTTCACGACGATTAATCTTAATATTAGTCATAATAATATTATGGTTTTTAATACATTAACCCTATTCGTCTTATTATTATTAATTTCTTATCATGCATAATATATGGATAGATAGAAAAAGATAAGCACCTATAAATGAAATAAATCGTTTCTTATATAGATACAATATAAATTGATTTATGCTTATTCTATAAGCATTGTTATATGAATGGCTGAATTAAGTAGATGGCGTGGAAGAATGCTTCTATTTCGATAGATTTATAGATTTACAGCTTCAACTGCTCACAGCGCTGCACATCTTGTTTAAGTGCAAGAGCTAAAGTAAAAGGTGATTGGGATGCAATCCGCATACAATACAATAAGCCAACAATGGATTTCAGAAAGTTTACTGGTAGAATTTCTGCAGTAATATTTCCGAATTCATTTATAGCTATCAAATAAAATATATTAAATATAAACAGTTATTAGAACTTGATTGCTTTGATGCGGTTTGACCATTCCAATTAATAAACAAGCATGCAATAATCAATTGTCATTAGATTGAAATTTATGGCTTAGCAGGAATTGGATAATCAATATACTCACAATCAGCTACAGAAAAGGTACGCTTTAATAACCGATTCACTTTTCTTTTTTAATGCAAGAGAAAGCAAGTGTTAGAAAGCAACACTAATATCGGGCAGACTGAACCACAAAGTTCTTTACAATCCCATCTCGATATTCATTCGCATTGGCGCTACCAAGGTATTCCGACGTTAACTGTCCTAAGCGGTTCCTTCAAGGATACCCAAGAACTATGGTGTCAATGGATACAAGGTAAGGGCAGAGATACTGTAATTTGGTCTCCAAGTATGCGTCAAACGCTTTTTGTCAGTTGGCTAGAAAAGTTATTTGCCAATCCCAAACTGCACCATCAGCTATTATCTTATCTAGCAACAACCAGTGAGTGTCCAATAGAACAAATCCATTTTAGATTGGTGAATAAATCGAGTTATGAATTAAAAATATTTCAGCAGCAGTTATCCATAAAAATTTCCACCCAGGGTTCATTACTTCTAAGTTGGTTTTTGAAGCAAATTTCTATATCCAGAAAATTAACGCCTAGTCTAGTTTCAGATTTGGCGTTGATTATGGGACTAGAAGATGATCAAAATTTGGCGCAAGGGATCAAGACTTTTGCAGAATTATTACCTGCAGACGTTTTACCTGGCTTGTTATTAGAAATTACTCATGATGAATTATTACTGCCACCTTTAATTCAAACATTAGTACAAATTGCAGAATCCTTACCTAGCATCCCGATCGCGCTATCAATTAAGCCTACAAACTTTGAGTATTATTGTAAAAAAGCTCCTGAATCAAGAATAAAAGCAATGTTACTTCATGGAATGATCGAAGTGCATCCATATAAAAATTCGCACTTCGCCTTGCCTGATGAAGCAGATCGTGTTCTTCGTCAATATAATGCATCAACAAAATTAATTGATGAGGCGAAATCATTGTTTTATTCCATTACTGAAAAAGGTAATGATTTTTCCATTGCTCGTAGTCAAGCTGAGCTGTTTTTATTCCACGTGTTGGAGCTGGTGCCTGAAATACGTGGCGTTTTTCAGTTAAATGTCAGAATGCCATTTCTATTTGGTAATCAACCAATGGAAATCGATCTATTTGCTGTTTCTGATCAAATAGCTCTAGAAATAGATGGCTATTATCACTTTCAGGATTCAGAATCATGGCGCCGAGATCGACGAAAGGATGTTTTATTACAAATGAATGGCATTCTTGTTTTACGCTTTTTAGCGAAAGACGTTGTTTCTAGACTTGAAGAAATTCTTAATACAGTCCGTCAAGCTTTACATCATCGCCGTCGGAAACCCAACTAGATGCTCATAATGAATAATATAAAAAATCTAACTTTTCAGGATCTCCTTTTGATCCGACTACTAGTTTCACCTTCTGATGGTTTAATAATTAGCGAACTAAAAAAATCCTTAGAACATTTTTTCTTTAATCCGCCTTCTAGAGATGAGTGGTTACATGAATTACAACAATTAACTGAACATGGTGTATTACAAAAATTTGGCAAATCTCGCTTTCAAACTACAACCAAAGGAAAAAAACTCGCACTTCAGAAATTAGGCTTAGATTCTCTACCTTCCACAATGCGCTGGCCGACATTGAAAAATTGCTATCTAATTGCCTCACTATTGGGATTGCCTGCGCCTACTAATGAGTACGATCGGCGATGCATTACAAGTGCTGATGGTCTTCGGGCAAGTATATTGATCAATTGTTTCCGATTATCTACAGCTGCTTATTCTTCTCTGACCCAAGCCCGAGATAGCTTACTTTGGCAACAATTGGCAGATACAACAGCGACAGCAAATCTACAGAAAAAACTAGTTGCATCAAAAACAATACAATCTAAGCCTTTTGCACTAGGTGCAATTATTACTTTGTTTCTGAACAATTTGTTAGATACTGAACGTGAATTATCTTGGGAAGCAGCTCTGAAACAGCTTGTTGCAAAATTAGTGGGTGCACGGCGTATCAACCCAGAAGAACTACGTTTAGCCATTCTTAGAGCAGCAACGGAAAAACCAGTACCTTTTAAACAACAAGCTACACCAGAACTACTGGTGCCTACGCCATCTCCCATTTTCTCAGACGAATCATTAGATTTAAAAAATTTTGCTGACCATGTGTTGAAAGTCGCTAATCGATGCCCTTCTGGCAGAGTTGGAGATAACAAGATATTTATCTCTCATGTCTGGCGGCTAATGAAACATGATGATAAGCAATTTGGGTTAGATTTAAATGACTTTAAATACTATCTCACCATAGCCAATAATCAAGGATTGATCTCACTAAGCCGAGCAGACCTTGCCTATGCTATGGATAAAGATGCCGTTTCAGCATCAGAAACACCTTATCTAAATTCAATTTTCCATTTCATAAATTTGGAGCATTAAAATGGATGAAGCTGAACAAGATAAATACTTAAAGTTATTTTGCTCCCGTTTAAAGGAAGAGATTTTTCATCCTATCACTCATCACAATCAGATTTGGAAATCAGACCCTTACGATATAGAAAATATTCATCAGGAAAGTCGAGATTGCTTTGAGCGGTTGTTAAATCGCATAAATATTCCTGAAAAATTAGACTCTGGTCGAATCATGTTGTTACTTGGAGATTCTGGGGCTGGTAAAACACATCTCATGCGTGCATTCCGCAACTATACACATGAAAAAGCATTGGGTTATTTTGCCTATATGCAGATGACTTCATCCGTATCAAATTATGCTAGTTATGCGCTTCGTAATGCTATAGATTCTTTTGATAAGCCCTATTCTGAATCTAGTAGAAATATGACAGGGTTAATGCACTTATCTAATGCACTAATCGAAAGAGAAAATATTGTTTCACTAAGTGACATTGGCAAGTTACGGAATGATGAATTGGATCAAAATGAGTTGAATGATTTGGTTAATAAAATTGCTGATGACATTTTGAATAAAGAAAGAGAAAGATTTCATAAGGTAGATCTTGATCTAATTCGTGCTCTACTCTATTTGCAGAATGATGAGCCTGCTACTCATGCAAGGGTTCTGAAATACCTTCGTTGTGAAAGTATGTCGGAATATGATTGCAAAATCTTAGGTAATATTACACCACGTATTCAGGAAGATGATCCAGACCGTTTATTGCAGGCACTGGCGCATTTAATGATGGCTATCAATTCTGGTACGTTTATCATCTGCCTCGATCAGCTAGAAGATATACATCCTGCAGATGAAGCTGAAATAAAATTTAGACGTGCAATGGAAAAGATGACCAAATTGGCTGAAATACCGAATGTAATTGTTGTAATTGCTTGCTTACAAGATATATATGAATTACTTAAAGGTCATTTACCTCACTCGCAACTTGATCGGATTGAACACGATCCTGATACGATATTTCTAAGATCAGCACGCAATGAAGCAGAAATACGAAAACTGATCAGTGTACGTTTAGATGATCTTTATGATAGCAATCAAATTGATTCCAATGCTGAGGAGTCTATCTACCCTTTTCAGCAAGAGACCCCAACTTTACTGGCAGGAATGAGCACACGGCAAATTCTCGAATGGTGTCGTCAGCAACGTGAGCATGCCATTCAAACTGGCAAACTCCCACTATTGCCTGCGAATGATTCACGAGATCATCCACACTTGCCAACTGAATTACCATCACTACCATCTAATTTAAAGTTAAGTCAATTATGGAATGATTATTTCAATGGCCCACATCTGGTACCTAATACTGAAAACGAAAAGTTGCAATTACTTAAATGCGCTATTAAACATTGTGGTGAAGAATTAAATAAGACATATAAATTTCACTTCTCTGAGCGAGATAGTTTTTTGGATATCGATATTCAGAATGCCACAGGAAATATTAAGCAGCATTTGACATTAGGCTTATGTGAAAAACCACCACAAGGTGGAGCGCTAACAAGGCAGATTGATCATTTACAAGGGATAGCTGTTAACCGCACAGCAATTGCAATTCGTTCTGTTAAATTCCCCGATACTCCTAAGGCAAAAATTGCCCAACGACTAGGTCAATTTGTAGCGAAAGGTGGTAAAAAAGTAATGATATCTGATTCCGATTGGCGCAGGATGGTAGCGATGGAATCCTTTCGCAGCCAATATAAACAAAAACCTGAATTTATGGAATGGTTAAATAATGAACGTCCATTACTCAGCCTACCTTCAGTTCAGCAAATTCTAGAGCTTGAATATATTACTACTATTAGCAAACCAGAAATTGAAAATCGATCAGGAGAAAGGATAAACGAACAAGCTAAGCCTTTAACTCCCGAGAATCAACACGAATCGTCTTCAAGTACCTCACGGTTAAAAATAGGCATGCTTCAGGGTTACCAACCGTGTCCTTTTAACATTGAAATTTCACAGTTCGTGCGTCATGCTGCTTTTCTTGGTAGCTCAGGAAGTGGAAAAACGACTTTGGCTTTGAATATCATTGAGCAATTGTTATTACAAAGTATTCCAGCAATTTTACTTGACCGGAAAGGCGACCTATGTAGTTATGCGAAAGAGGAAGCGTGGCGCAGTCCGATATCAGATCCGACACGTGCGGCAATACGTGAAAGCTTATACGACAAAATTGAAGTCATAGTTTATACACCTGGAGCAATTAAAGGACAAGGCCGCCCGTTGAATATCCCTATCGCACCCAAAGGATTGGGGTTTTTAACATCAGGAGAACGTGAGCAACTATCCAATCAGACTGCCTTTTCGCTAGGAAGAATGTTGGGTTATAAGGTATCTAATCAAGATAACAAATCACGAATTGTTATCTTGGGGCAGGCGATTTCAATTCTCAGTGAATTGAGCCCAGATCAAGCTTTAACTATTAATCAACTCATAGATTTTATCGATAGCGAAGATTCGCGATTACTCAATGCAATCGGGAAACTCGAGCCTAAATTATTTAAACGGCTAGTGCAGGATTTACAGACATTAGCGCTGGGACAAGGTAATCTGTTTGCTCAAACAGGAGAATTATTGAGTACAGAAAGTTTATTTGGCCACTCATCTGATAATAGAATGAAAACGAATAAAACTCGCTTGAGTATCATCAATACCACTAATTTAGGCAATAATGATAATGTGTTATTTTGGGTATCACAATTATTGCTGGATATGGGGCGTTTTGCTTCAAAATCCCCGAGTGATAAATTGCAGGGTGTCATGTTGCTTGACGAAGCTGATCTTTATTTACCTGCTCAATCTAAACCAGTTACAAAAGAGCCATTGGAAAGTTTACTCAAACGTGCTCGCTCAGCAGGTATTGGTTTGATGCTTGCGACGCAGAGCCCGGGTGATCTGGATTATAAGTCCCGTGATCAGATTTCCTCATGGTTTATTGGTTGTGTTAAAGAAAAAACAGCACTCGATAAATTGCGCCCAATGTTAAGTGAGGCGAAAACAGATGTCACCAATAAACTGGCCATCCAGTCAACAGGAGAATTTTATGCTATTCATAATAGAGAAGTGAAAAGTATTAAAGCAGATCCTTCTCTTGTGCAGGCAAGTCAAGTATCAGCAGAAGAAATCCTGAGGCTAGCGAGTAAAGAAAGAGTGAATCCAATTTCAGCATTTTTTCAAAATCTCTTTCTAAGCTCTTGATTCGTAGAATTAAGCGATATACATATAACACCTTCATTTTAATAAGCTTAAATTTAATGAGGTATCGCAGGTAAGCATTCAAGCTAAACAGCTAAATGATAAATAAACATTGAGAACGGGAACATATACAGTAGCTCAATAGATTTATCATGTATTTGCAACGTCGCATTGCTTTTACGGCGAAGGTTGTGTATTAGGTTCTATCTCACCTGAATGTGAATGCGCGATGTGCTTGTTTGGGAGTTAGATTACATAGAAAATATTAAAATTCTAGACACTAAGACACATCCTCTAAAACAAATCAAAAATGTGTCGTGCTAGAGATCCTTACCAATATTGAATCTCGACACTAAGACACATTAGACACATTTTTTAATATTTCTGGAAAATAATAAAAATAATCCAACCACAACGGCACACACATTCACGCACATCTTGAGTAGAAAATCATAAAATAATGTGTCGAATGTGTCTTTGGCGTATTATATATTAAAAATCATATACATACACCAGACACATTATTTTCTGTAAAGTATTGAATGTGTCTGATGACTTTCATGTGTCTACTACTAATTCAAATTACAATTGGTATAAGTAACATTGGCTCGTGCATTAGCATTACAGCTAATATGATGATGAAAATCAGGTGTTTCTAATTCTAAAACATCATTAGCACAATCACTTAATAGATTTATACCATCCTGCTTTTCATCAGTATCGAAATCAATGTCGAGACTCACTCGCTCGTATTTCTCAAATGCTCCAATGGCTCTCATCAACGAACCCAAAACAAAACCCCTTATATCACCTCTTAATTTCTTCTTAGTAAAAATCTCGGATAAATATCTACCAAGTAGATTTTTATTCACAATATTATATTGACCCAGTTTATTTGAATCGCACCAGAACTTATAGCTCTTGTACAGCTTTTCGGAGGAAACTTCTTGTTGCCAAGTTTTACATTCATCTTCATCAAATCTTGGAACGTCAAAATAACCTTGCGTAAATGAGTCAACAAGCCATTTACCTGGCGATTTGAGGGAATGCAGCCTTTGGTCTTTTAATCCCTGAGATTCCGGAATCGCCGAAACTTTAAAATTACTTATATCTCTATTCAGCATCTCAAATAGAAACGCAGATTGAATTGCCTTATCATTACAAGCAGCATTTAGAGCATTAAAATAACATTTATCTCCAATTCGGGTATTCGAAACATCAAATACACAATATCTCCGCTCATCCTTAGAGGCTGGAACAGCATAGTCATTATTCGTGACCATAAAGACTTTTAGATAATTATCTTGGTAAATGGCATCTATCCCCTTTCTTTCAATCATACAAGTAGGTTCAGTAATTAATGTTTTCAGCACTCCTTCATGTTATTTGTCTCCGGAATAGAAAGCTTCGTCCGCAAACAAAAAACAGATATTTGACAAATGGGCATTAAATTTACCGACAAAGTGGCTTGCATTACTAATATGGATAGCATGATTTCCCCAGATTCTTCTAAGAAAATGTCCAATTGTGCCTTTACCTGTACCTTTCTCACCACGGAGAACTAATGCAGAGCCAGCAGGTCGATCAGGATGTTGCATTGTATAAGCTAACCAATCATAAAAATATTCTATCAAAGCAGAATCACCCGCACAGATGACTTGCTCAATATGATTCTTGACGATAGCAATATTGGCTCCTTCCGAAGGTTCTACAGCGAATCCTTGCCAACTATTGTAACAATCCAAGGGTAATTCCTTACCGGGTGCAAAAAAAACACCACCTCGATAAGATCTACAATTTTTGTGTTCTGACCATGCAATAATTTTATTCTTCATAATGGGTGTGGTGCTATTTCCATTAATTTTTTCACCCACTTGAATTTGGTCATTCGCATAAAATTTCTTAAGCTCATCCTGACTGATAAATTCATATGAAATCCTGGAATCCTGATGAACATCTGCCGAAACAGTTCTCATGATTCTATGCTTACCACCAATCATTACTTGTGCATGAGTTTTATTGAGATCCATCACAAATTCATTTAATTCGATTTCCCAATGCGCCAATATTTTCTCTTCAAGATTTGGTCATAAAAAGAATACTTCACCACCATGGGCAAATGTATGAATGACTGGCTTATCTTGATTGGAATAAATTATAGATTTTCCACGAATTGAGCGATCTAATGGGTGAGCACATTCTGCATTATGATATTTTACGGGATTATCAAGAATCTGCTGCACTGTAACTTCTTCACCAGTTTCCAAAAGTATCGAAATTTGACCATACAGCTCATAATCAGTGATGGCACGATCAATAATATGTGCAGCATTAGTTGTCGTTAACTGATAATTCTTTTCTATCAGTCTAGCGCTGTGCACTTTTTGGAATTGCTCGCGTACTTTTTGAGCTTCTTCTGCAACGCTAGCTCTTAATGCCTCAGATTTTTTCTGGAAGATTTCAATTTCTTCTTGAGTCAAAGGCAAAATAGAAGCTGCTGATAACATATCGCCATCAAATGTTTCAACTTGTCTATCCTGCTTAATTGAATCATTGTTTATAATTGCACCACCTTCATATATTGGTTGATTGCTAGTACAAAGTGCTTTATCCACTAAAGAACAGATTATAATATTCCCAGAAATAGTAACTTTCGCATAACCAAAACCAGCAATTATTGAGCGAGCATGTAAAATTTCTAGAATAGCTTTATTATTTTTGGTGGTATCAATTGGGATAAATGTATGAACTCCCCGCAACCCATTAAATTCTTTGCCATCAACAGAAATATTACTACTAGCCGATGTTGACATCACTTTGTATATATTATTTAAACTAGGATCAATTTTGCCCAAAGCATTATTCAATTCTTCAAGCGATTGAATACCTTGCTTATGAACTGAATCTGAATCTATACAGAGTAATCCTGGGCTATCAGCAAAGGGGAAAGTTTCCTTTAATCGTGTAGCATCTTCTGGGCAATTACCTTCGGTTAAAGAATGATGCACGCCCTGAATCAAAAATTCCCATGACACCATTGAATTAATAAAATCAGGTAGCTCTGTATAATTTATATTGATTGTTTCAAATGACCCATTCCAAAAATTACCATTTGTTTCTTTAACAAGTTTTCCATTCACAAAATCATAGGATTTTGCTGTTTTTTTATCAGCATCAATAAATTTAGTTAATCTAATTTTCGTTATATTTTTAATATATTCCATTTATTTTTATACATTTTGGTTAATTTAATTAAATTTAACCAAGAGAACCTTAAATTAAGCTCACAAAATCTATATAAATATAGTATAGAGGTTATATTTACTTGTAAGCCAGAGTACTTTCCAAGGTCTCTGGTTTTCTTTTTTGTATAGCGCTCACCGAAAAACTCATAATGTAAAAAGGACTATTTCAGCCTTATTCAGGCGTTTGCATGAAAGTTTAAGAATTGCTTCTTTTAGCGATGCAAGATGCCATCCATTCCTCAATTTCACTGGCAACCCATGCTACAGACCTAGCCCCAAGCTTTACTTGAGATGGAAAATTCCCATCTTTAATGAATTGGTAGATTGAACTACGAGACAGACCAGTTATCGTTTTTACTTGATTCAATCGAATAAATTTACTCATGTATGTTCCTTTTAAATATTAGTAATGTTCAGAAGATTTTTTGTCTTCCGCTAATATTTATTAAGATCCATTTCCCAAAAGTTAACTTTTGGTAAACTTTCTTCTAATTATTTTTAGTTGATCAAATGGTGAAAGAATGAGTGGATTTCCTAAGAGAAAACAAAATAGAGCGCTTGTGGAAGGTGATATTGCTTATATATTGGAGCAACAGAGTATTTCAGAAAATGCTTCTGAGAAAATAAGTAATTTTGTAGTGAAGCAGAATGATAAAAAATGGGTAATTGAATTCAAAAAAAATGATCGAGATGGCTACCGATTACAAGCTAAAAGGGGTGAGATAAGACAGTTTGTTAGACTTGCTGGTGTTGAGGCATGGATGAGGAAAATGGGGATAAGGGAATTTAAGGTTATATTAAATGTAGAAAATTAGAGAGTTTCCTAGATTTAAGTAATCTAATTGAGAAATCTCATCTTTGATTATTTCACAATCAGATCGATTATCAACGCTTAAAGGTAGTTTATTAAAAGTAACGTCATTAACGGTGATCTTTCAGCCGCCAACAGAATGATTACTTTGATTTTTTCAGTCACAGCCCGTTCTGTATTTGAATCAGTATCTGGTTAATCAAGAATATGAGTTTGATATCCTGTTCTTTTGTATCCCCATAATTTGGTGACACAATTCTTTGGGTGGGCGCAATAATAATTGCTTTACTATATGCAACCTTTTTTCCAGTTTCTACGAATTGAAACTATTTCCGGAAGGCAAGAGCAAACAGCCATGCTATGATTTCGCCAACGCTGGCGGTCCGCTTTTCTTCGCGGGTATATGGGAAACGACAACAATCGATGAAAGGGTTTTCTACAGCTGTACAATTATCACTGCAGATTCCAATTCTTGATTCATCCTAATGCATGAATGCATGCCAGTAATTTGCCTACCTGAAGCATGGATATCTGGTTGACCCTTTCGCAATTAGCCAATGACATCTTATTGCCCCTTCTCTAAAACCTTTTTCTTCAGAATAAATGCAGCTATGAACAGTATCGCCCGTGATGGAACAAATAAGCAATCAGTAGAGCAATTAAATCAGCCTATAACTAAAACTAAATAATTACAGTCTCTCAGATGAACGTTAATTAGTGCCAGCCCGAAAACCCCATTTTTTCACGGGTAAGCTGCCTAATTATTAAGCGCCTTTGTAAAAATACAATGAAACCATGCATCCCAAAAGCTCCTGATTTTATTTTTTGTGAGGCATGGCATAAAAAATACGATTTCTACCCGGCATTCACCATTGATTGCTCGCAATCAGGCGGTTTTTGCGTTAGCTGGATAGCTTAAGCTGCTTGTTGGTGCTTTAGCTTTAAATTACGTTTTATAGCTTTGCGCTCACGCTCCATATCCTGCTGCCATAGAATATCACCTATTCGGCGGATGTTTCTGGCGACAATAGCCAGTGCAACGTAACGTTTAAAACCACCCATGCCATGATCTGGACATTTGTCTAGACCGTGCACCTCCAGCGCATTGATTGCTGACTCTACTGCTGAGTGCGCACGACGGGCTTTAACAAATTCTTCCGTTTGTTCTATTGCTCTGCGCTCTTTGGATAGCTTGCCTTTTTTGGAGAGCGTGACTTGGTCGAGATGTTGGGCTAATTCAGCCTGGTTGGCAGGTGAATGAAAGCCTTTATCGAAGCTGCAGGCATTGAGCATGGGAAAGCGTTTTTTAGCTTCCGTGACCATGGTTACCGCAATTTGATCATCGGTTTGTCTTTCCATCACGTGATGGTGCAAGATGAATTGATGTTGGTCTTCCAGGATGCACACTTTGACGCCCAGCTCAACAGGCACACCTGCTTTGCCTTTGCTGATCCACTCGGTGTGGGGTTCAAAAATGGAGAATACTTTTTCCTGGTGAGGAATGATTTCGCCTTTGATAAAACGACGATCGATTTGGTCGATTTGGCGCTTGGCGTGTTGTAGGTAGCCTTCAATTTCAATCTTTTGCAGCAGTTCAGTAGGAGCAGTTGCTGCCAGCTTGGTTAAGGTGGTTTGAATTTTATCTACGTGATATTGGGCTTGGTCAATATAGGCCTGATACGCTTGAATCTTTTGTGTGTTGCTTGGTTGGTCTGCGGTTTTGCGGCGCTTCTTGCTCTGGGCACTGCGCATCAGTCGTTTTAATTGACGCAGGTTGTAGCGATATTGCCGCCAGTAGTTTAATCGCTGGCTTTCACACCAGCGTGCCGTCAGCATAATCGCTTTGCGCAGGGCATCCCCCAATAAGTTGATGTCGGTTGGAAAATGCACATCAGTTTCAACCACAAAGGAGTCGCACCGCCCACGCAGGGCTCTTTCGTCCTTTTTTATGAGGACATGCCCTCCTTCAACAATGATCTGGTTTAATTGGTCCAGTAGCTCCGGCGTGAGCAAACTGACATTATCCACCAAGGTTTGATAAGCATATTTTTTGTCTTCATCGCACAGATTATGCCCCAACATTTCGCGCAAGGTCCTGTGCTGGTTAACCAATTCATGCAGACGGTCATAATCAGCATTTAAGTCCAGTCGTAATACGCCACAAACCAGGATACTCCATAGGGTCATGCCAGGTCGGCCATTGTGCTTATCCACCCTGGGAGCAATTTTACTTGCTAGTAAGGCAAAAACTTTGTGGCGTAATGCCTCATTCAGGTACAAGTGCTGTAAGCCGCACAGTATCTTTGGAATGTCATCTCGTGATCTCAAATCAAATTTGATTTGGGATACATCAATTTCACCTAATTCCATCTGGGTATTTTGCACTACGCGCATTTGATTTCCACTTGAACGAAGTTCATTTTTGAAGGCGATATTTTCAATAATTTTAATCGAAGTTTGAGGTCGCTTTGCTTGAAAATGCGCCAAAACCACCTAATAACGTCACTTTAACTCAACTTTTCAGAAATCTTCATTTCTTAAATTAGACGCAACCCCATGTTTCTTATCGAAGAAGAGGGTTTTCGGGCTGGCACTAATTAATTCACATCAGTTTGCTAATTTCAACTGGAAAATTTGCAATAATCTGCAAACGAAGGTATTCCTTCGTAAGTAGCTATTAAATTTCAAAAATTATATGTATTTGAAATATAAACATATTTCATCAGACTTATCTTATTAGTTTTGTGAAAGCAGTGGTACTGGCATTAACTGTAGGATGAACAATTTTATTCTAGCCAGACTAATAACGGCACGTATTTAAAAGTTGAAATAACAAAAGCTTAAGTATTTTTAGCTAAGCCTTTGTTTTATATGGCAGGTCGTGCGAGATTCGAACTCGCGACCAACGGATTAAAAGTACGGTGAAATATCTTTTTTTATCAAACACATAACATCAAAACAAACGCGGAGCAAAATAAAAAATATGCGTAAAAGATCGTTTATTCATGCAGCTGCTTTATTCTTTGCGGAGCGAATTTAGCCATGATTTTTGCATAGCATGGTCAGCATTTTGGTCAACATCAAATAGTATAAAATTACCATTCCCATGCGCTCCTAATATCGTTTGCGGAAATAATATTTGATCAATAATTGAGCAATATGCAAAAATTGCACATTACTCAGCAATTTATATAGTTTGCAATCTAACAAATAAACGTAGTAATTCTTTTGCCGCTAAAATCAAATTATAAAAGATAAATAGAAGCTGTAATATTACTTGTTATCTCCTACACCGAGAGAATAATGTGAGTGAACTAGAAAAAATTGTCTTGACAGCTGCCTTTACAATATTTGGCGGTATGTTAGTCTATGTAACCGGTCAGCTTATCTCGAAATTTCTGATTGATCCCACACATGAGCTGAAAAAAGCAATTGGTGAGGTACGTTTTAATCTTGCGTTTCATGCACGAGTCATTCATACACCCATCGCCAGAACACAAGATCGATCTGACAAAGCTTATGAGGCGCTTCTTAAGAGTTCATGCGAACTATTGGCGAAAGTAAACGCGATTCCATTCTATAGTTTTGTATCGCACATCTCACTTGGGTTATTGCCATCGAAGACGCACATTCGATGTGCGGCAATACAGTTAAGGGGTCTATCTACCTATGTGCACGAAACTAATGACAAGGCAGACTCCCATATCGAAGAGATCAGAAAACGTGTTGCTAGGATTGAGCGGCATCTCAAACTAGAACCACTTGAATGAGCAAGTTGCTGCCCAACAACGCATTCAATTCTATTAAACATACTTTCTGCACCATCTCACTGTCCACTTGGGTCGGATTCAGTTGATCAATATCAGATTGATATGGGAACTGACTGATCAAACTAGAAACTCAAGCTTGATCTGTCACACATCATTTATTATCAAACACCTCAAACCTGGGCGTGTACCTTTCAGCCAATTTACTTAGCAATGCCCTTGATCTTCTCAACCATCCTGGCACCGCTCAGTCTTAGCATAGCTAATACCAACGTCAGAAAACGTGATTACGCAATAAAGCGTGCTACCACTCCCGCTACTACTCCCTACACTTGCAATTCATCATTTTCACGGAAACGGATAGGTGGATAATCCGAATTCTCAGGGTGCAGCTCGATCACGCCATTGCAGAAATACAATCGCTTTATAGGTAAATTCATTGTTAATTACCGCCAGCACGATATGCCCGTGTTTAGGTTCGACTGAGCGATCAACCACTAGCATATCGCCATCATGGATATCATGGATGCGAGCACCGGTCATAGAATCGCCGACCACTCGGAAGAAATACGTTGCTGCTTTATTCCTATCAGATAATTATTGAGATCCAGTCCTTTCTCAGCATAATCTTCCGCAGGAGATGGAAACCCAGCAGGGGTTCGATACTGCAATAATGGTAATGCACAAAGAATAGGATCAAGTTTTGCTCGCGACAAAACAGGCAGAGTCAATTCACTATTTTATTCAACTGGAATACTAATTATCATGACCATTGCATAGATGCTTGATGAGATATATAGTATAAAGCACTTATTTAATGAGTAACAAAACAATGAAATGTGCGGACTTTTTCCTTGACTTATACACACTCCAACCTAAGTCGAAGGAAGAAAACAAAAAAATCGAAAATTATATTGCTAAACTACAAATGGCCGTGCGCTTGTACCACCTCAAGTTAAATATTCATCTTGTCCGCATAGAAAAATGCTTTGAGGATTTCTACGATGGGCGGCAGCCACGAACTGAACGAAATGGCAGGCTAATTTAAGAACATCGAAAAGAAAGTTTGTGTAAATTTCCAATATAGGAGGAAATAAATGCTGGCCACACCCTGGGCAATCTTGTTGTGCAAGTTCAATGACGATAATTCCGAACCGATCTATCCGCGGCAACGCTTCGATGAGCTTTTCACCAGCGCGGGTAACGGCAAGTTCAACATGATCGATTATTTCCGCGACATGTCGCACGGCAAGCTGGACCTCAACGGTTCCAGGGTGTTTCCGCTGCAGGGAGAGACAGATTGGTACACGATCAGTCATCCGATCGCCGATTACCTCGGCTTTGATACACCGGTGCTTGGGCGAGGCGCGCTGCTGACCTGGGCGCGCGAAGCCGCCGCCCCTAATGGCGATGACCTGACCGGCTTCTACAACATCGTTGTCGTGATGAATACAGCGACAGATCTCTACGGAAGCCTCGATGGCGTCGCGACGGACGACGGTCGCAACGGTTTTAACGGCATGAGTAGTCTTTCGCCCTCGATTTTGGGGCAGGAGATGGGCCATGGCTACGGCCTCGATCACGCACGCATCGAAGGCTCGACCGCGGACTATATGGATCCCTTCGACATCATGAGCACGATCGGCTCATTCATGGCGCCTCACCCTTTCTTCACCGAACGGGACGAGCGCGGCAACCCAGTCTTCCTAATAGGGCCGGGCCTCAACGCCGCGACCATGAGTCATTTCGGCTGGCTGGACAGCTCTCGCGTCTGGACATCCAGTTCCAGCAGCAAAACGAGCACTATCAAACTGCGCCCCCTACATCGGCTCGACTTGCCGGGTTATTTGTGCGCCCGCATAAACGACCTCTTCATCGAGTTCCGGATGAACGATCGCTGGGACGCCGCATTCAGTGAACCGGTTGTGCTGATCCATGACTTCTTCGATGGACACTCTTACCTGCGGCTGGCCGACGACGGCTTCGGCTACTTCATCGCCAGCAACACATTGTCTGAGGGCGATGTGAGTAACCAGCCGCCGCCGCTGCACGGTGCTGGGATGCAGATCACCGTGACCGATATCGACGCAGCGACGCAAACGGCGACAATCCAGCTTCAGCGGTGGGCGGATACCCGGCCTCCTGGGGTTGGTCCGGGCATCACCTTCGGCGGCGTTGATGTCGGCGGTGGCGGCTGGATCTTCATCAATGGCAAGTTCAAACCGATACCGCCGCATTCACCACTGTACGCGATCCTAGAGCAGATTGCTGAAGTAGAGCAGAGCCAGACGCTCGGAAACCGGCTAGCGCGTGGGTTGGTACAGCAGCAGGCTTATAGCGCCATCGCGGCCACTGCGACCGAGCACGCAACTCGCGCGTTATCACTGCGCCAGCCGACCCACGGCGTGCTGCGCAGCTTCTCGCAGCGGACCCGGCGCAACTCGACCTAGGCGTCCAAAACATGCATCTCTAAGAGGAAAGAACGAAGAGCGGGGTTTGTGGTCTTGCAAAGATGCATCAGCCTGTCAAGTCCATCCAGCCGACACCAAAAAGCGGCGCGGCTGATGGGCAACGTTAGGTGTTGTATTTCTTGAATTTGTTGCGGCCCCTTTAACCGGATAACCTGGAAGAAAGTTAAGCTCTGATCAACAACTATTAGAGTAGTTATCAGGTGTTCCTCACATGCGTAGGGATGAACCGAAGATGAACTGGAGAAAAGACAATCCAACTAACCGCACCACCCTTTTCTCTTCCCGCCTGAATAAGGACGAATCAAAGATTTATTAATCATCTCTCGTCCAACATCAATGCCATCAATAAATACATCAGCACGTAGCAACCTAATATATTACATCAAATGTATCTCGGTTATGCACCAATGCAACCTTGGCGCAAATGATTGAAGATCCGGCATAGGAATACTCTGACATGCTGGCGCATAAAATTGCCAGGCATAGCAAGTAAAATAGATTATTCAGCTTTGTCATTAACCACGTTAAATCTAGGCCTGCACCTCTCAGTCAAATCCCAGGCATATATCTTCAACTTCTCCAATTCCTGCCACACCTGATCTAATCCGTTGTTGAGACTGTTTTCGGTCGCGCTATAAAACGTTTCAGGAATTGCTCCTTCGTTTCGCGATCCAGACTCACTGGTTGAATGAATACGCTCTTGGCTACTACCGGCATTTCCGGGCATGGCGTCGATACCGCAGTTTCTTTCTTTGACACTGAGACGCAACCGGTTAGAAGCAGCAAGCTCAGTAGTAAGCTGATTAATTTTATTATCTCTTTCATTGAGTATCCTCGCGTTGAAAATTTGAACTGAGGTCATTTTAGTACCAAAAGTTGAGAGAGGTATTAACTTAAATAACTCACTTAAGGAGGCGATAAATGGCATCACCAGGAAAGCGATACAAACCTGAGCAGATCGTGAATCTGCTATGCGAGATTGAAGTCATGATGGCCAATGGCAAGACTTTGTTGGAGGCATGCAAGCAAGCAGGTATAAGTGACAAGAGCTATTACCGCTGGCGCAGGATTTATGGTGGCCTCAAGGTAGATCAGGCAAGGAAATTCAAAGAAATCGAAGCAGAGAATACCAGGCTTAAGAAACGGGTAGCAGAACTCTCTCTGCGTGGGGCCATGCTCACGGAAGTTGTCAAGGGAAACTACTAAGCCCTGCCAGATGCAAGCTGGCAGCGAAGATGTTGATGGAACGATTCCCAACATCCGAGCGTAAACCTGTGTTTTGGTAGGGCTATCCAGAACAGTATGACGGTATCAACCGCAGAAGGGAGATGATGAAACTTTATTCCGGGCGGAGATCATCCGGCTGGCCTGCCTGTACGGCCGATATGGATATCGTATGATTGCAGGGTTAATGCGAAATAGAGGCTGGCAATTGGCTACCCCGGATAGAGTACGGCGCATTTGGCGTGAAGAAGGTCTGAAAGTACCTGACCAACAGAAACCTCGGTGTCGCCTTTGGCTCAATGATGGCAGTTGTCTTCGGCTGTGGCCAGAGCATGGCAATCATATCTGGAGTTATAACTTTGTTCTGATCGGGGACGGATATGGCCGGAAAATTCGTATGCTAACTATGATCGACGAATTTAGTCGAACCTGTCTGGGTATCTATTGTGCGAGACACATAGGAGCTGACGAAGTAATCGCCCAACTGGCCAATGCGATGATTGCTCATGGTATCCCGGAATACATTCGCAGTGACAATGGACCAGAATTTGTGGCCAGTCGCTTGCGCGCATGGTTGGCGGATAGGCGTCAAGACGACTTATATCACACCTGGCAGCCCATGGGAGAATGGCTACTGTGAAAGCTTTAATGGAACATTACGTGATAATTTACTCAACGGAGAAATTTTCTATGGCGTTCTGGAAGCGCAAGCTATCGTGAACCAGTGGGTGCGTGAGTACAACACTATCAGGCCGCATAGTTCATAGGGTTATAAACTTCCGGCTCCTGAAGTTGTATTTTCTCCATCACCACAGAATTTACATCCATTCATGCACTGACGTATGATGTAGATACTCTCACAACATCTGGTACTAAATCTACAACAGTTCAAATACACACAGTTTATTAACCTGCGATACCCACCAGCCAAGACAGGCAAAGACGAAGCATAGTGAAAAGTACAACAATATTTCCGCAAAAAATTCTAGGGTTGAACCGTAGCTAAAACGTAACCATTAAGAAAATAATTTATTGAGTTCTAATATTCTAACTTTTTCTATTGATCGCTATAAATAACTAATAGCATATTGTATAGCGAATATTTAATAGCAACCAAAATGCCAACTAGGACCATAACTGGGACTAAACTGAAGATTCAAAGTTAATATTATATAAATTGCTTAAATATATCACGCTATCCATTTGATTTATATGGTGCTGTTGAGAGGAGTCGAACCTCCGACCTACTGATTACGAATCAGTTGCTCTACCAACTGAGCTACAACAGCGTTCTGAATTACTGACAAGGGCGGAATTATAGAGGTTTAAGAGGCTGTGAGCAATTATAAGTCTTTTGATAACTAAATATATCAATAATAAAATTCAGAAATTATTGGATTAAATAATTGAACAAAATAAATTAACAATAATTTCGGTTAAATTCTTCGAATATCTCCAAAAATCTGTACATTTTAAGCAAAAAAAGCCATAATTTCATAATGACATTTAGAAATATATCAACTAAAAATATTCTGATTATCCATGGACCCAACTTGAATCTTCTGGGTAGGCGGGAGCCAGAAATCTATGGCAAAACGACTTTGGATGATATTAACAGAAAATTATCTGCAATATCACTAGCAGCCGAAGTAAGGCTAGATACTTTTCAAAGCAATAGTGAGGGTGAATTAATAAACCGGGTACAGCAAGCAATGGATGATGAAACCGATTTTATTATTATCAATCCAGCAGGATTAACTCATACCAGTATTGCTTTACGTGATGCTTTAGCCGCAACAGGAGTGCCTTTTATTGAAATACATCTTTCTAATATTTATGCACGTGAGGTATTTCGGCATAAATCATACTTTTCTGATCTTGCAATTGGTGTGATCAGCGGCCTAGGGGCAAAAGGTTATGAACTAGCTTTACAGTTCGCTTTAAATGACCGATAGTCTCCAACTCAATTTTTTAATGACAAGTATGTTCTTTACTTAAGCATTCAATCAAAAATATACAGAAGACTAACGATAAAGAATAATAAGTAATACAACGAATTAATAATATGTAGTAATATGCCGCCGCCACGTATTCAGATATGTATCGATGCATCACTTTGTTAGCGAACTACATAAGTTCTATTTTATTTTTAAACTAAATCTTACAAACCTTGATCATGGATTGTATCTCAGGTTTGATTTTAGATTACTCGTAAACGGGATGTTTCCGGGAGGCTGTATATGGATCTAAGAAAGCTAAAGAAACTTATCGAATTAGTTGAAGAATATAATATCGCTGAGTTAGAAATTACTGAAGGTGAAGAGAAAGTTCGTATCAATAAATCCGGCTACTCCTCACAAAATTATGCAGCCATACCTCAATTTTACCAAGCTGGTGCTGTCCCAACAGCAAATATGCCGACCAGTATAACTGAAACTGCTCCAATGGAAACAGAAGCCAAGCCCAGTTTACCGGAAGGACATATTGTAAAATCACCGATGGTAGGCACTTTTTATCGTGCTTCCGCACCCGGAGCAAAACCTTTTGTAGAAACCGGACAGACCGTTAAAGTGGGTGATACCTTATGTATTATTGAAGCAATGAAGCTTCTTAATGAAATAGAAGCCGACAAAGCTGGTGTGATCAAAGCCATTCTACTTGAAAATGGTCAGCCAGTTGAATATGGTGAGCCTTTATTTGTGATTGGATAATTTTTCAACTATCCGCTCTTTTGAATTAGCCCCTTCCAGATTTCACCTCAAATATGTTTGAGAAAATACTTATTGCCAATCGAGGCGAAATTGCCTTGCGTATTCAACGTGCATGCCGTGCCATGGGGATTAAAACCGTTGCAGTTCATTCTGAAGCCGACGCTGAAGCCAAGTATGTCAAACTTGCTGATGAATCCGTATGTATCGGTCCTGCTGCATCCAGCCAGAGCTATCTCAATGTACCGGCTATTATCAGTGCGGCAGAAGTGACGGATGCTGAAGCCATTCATCCGGGTTATGGTTTCCTCTCAGAAAATGCTGATTTTGCTGAAAGAGTAGAAAAAAGTGGCTTTGTCTTCATCGGTCCACGTCCAGAAACCATACGGTTAATGGGCGATAAAGTCAGCGCAAAAAATGCCATGAGACAAGCAGGTGTTCCCTGCGTTCCTGGCTCAGATGATGCATTACCGGAATCTATTGAGGAAATCAAGAAAATCGCCAAATCAATTGGCTACCCCATTATTATCAAAGCGGCTGGGGGTGGTGGAGGACGAGGTATGCGTGTAGTCCATACGGAAGCTGCACTCTCTAATGCAGTCATCACGACGCGGAATGAAGCTCTAACAGCCTTCGGCAATCCAACTGTATATGCAGAAAAATATCTGGAAAACCCTCGGCATATTGAATTTCAAGTTTTGGTTGATGACTATGGCAATGCGGTTCATCTAGGTGAACGGGATTGTTCTATGCAGCGTCGACATCAAAAAATCATTGAAGAAGCCCCAGCAACTAATATCCCTCCACGACTGCGGGACAGAATTGGCGAGCGCTGCACGGAAGCCTGTCGTCGTATCAATTACCGTGGCGTGGGAACTTTTGAGTTTCTTTACGAAAACAATGAGTTCTATTTCATAGAAATGAATACACGTTTACAGGTAGAACATCCGGTGACTGAGGCAGTTACCGGCATTGATCTCGTTCAAGCCCAAATCTGGGTCGCAGCAGGAGAAAAACTCGCATTACGGCAGAAAGACATCGTGATCAAAGGCCATGCCATCGAATGCCGTATTAATGCCGAAGACCCCTACAAACTAACCCCCTCGGCAGGTCGCATTACTCAATATCATGCTCCCGGTGGTCCAGGTATTCGGGTTGATTCTCATGTCTACCATAACTATATGGTGCCGCCTTATTATGATTCCATGATTGGCAAAATTATCGCATATGGAGACGATCGAGATCAAACCATTGCCAGAATGCGTATTGCGCTTTCAGAAATGGTGGTAGATGGTATCAAAACAAATATTCCTCTACACCTTGATCTGTTATCAGATACCCATTTCCTTAATGGAGGTGTTTCAATTCATTATCTAGAACACAAACTTGCTTTGCATAATAAAGCAGGTAAGGAAAATGGTTAAATACTCCTCTTGAAGTCATCCACAGTTAAAATGTCCTGGGTATCACTTACCATTGAAATCAATGCAGCGTATGTTGAAATCTTAAGTGATAAACTATTCGAGCTAGGCGCATTATCCGTTGATATTCAGGATGCTTCTGCCGGCACTGAACAAGAGCAGCCTTTGTTTGATGAACCTGGCGAACTCACAGGCGAAATCTGGGAACAAGCGGCCGTCACCGCATTATTCGAGCAAAATGTAGATATTCCAATTATCATGCAATGGGTTACCCAGGCACTGCAGCTTGCAACCCAACCTGAATACCGTTTAGCTCGCCTGGAAGAGCAAGATTGGGTCAGATTGACACAAGCACAGTTCGACCCCATCAAAATATCATCACGATTATGGATCGTCCCAAGCTGGCATTCCTCTCCTGATGCGGCCGCAATCAATTTAATTCTTGATCCCGGGCGGGCATTTGGTACTGGCAGCCACCCTACTACTCAACTTTGCCTCTCCTGGCTAGACAGTAATATACAATCTGGTGAGACTGTACTCGATTACGGATGTGGTTCGGGTATACTGGCAATTGCTGCGCTAAAGCTGGGTGCAAGTAATGTGCTAGGCATTGATATTGACACCCATGCGATTGCAGCAAGTCGTGACAATGCTGTACTCAATCGTTGCGATCCGGAGAGAATATTATTTTCTACGACATTAGATTTATCCCAAACCAACAAAAAAGAACAAGGGCAAGTTGATAAGGTGGTCGCAAATATCTTAGCCAACCCCTTAATTATGCTAGCCCCCATATTGATGAATGCTGTGCGCAAAGGTGGCTATCTAGCCCTTTCTGGTATCCTCGAGGAGCAAGCTAGCCAAGTCATCGATACTTATCGCCAATGGTTTGAAATGGATATTGCTAATAAAAAAGAAGACTGGGTGCTATTGACCGGGATAAAAAAATAACAACCTTTGCTCTAAAGATTTTAAAATTTCTGCAGAAACAGAAAAATCAATATCAGGCTTTATTTTGATAACAGTGAGCTAGCGCAGTGAGTGACTCATTGCTACTACTTAATCCCTTATTCCCTTCACAAAAATAATTCTATTTCCAAATCAAGCGTAAAGAATGCAAACCGCGAACGCAAACCGCAGACAATATAAAAATAATACGATAAAAAGCGCTGACAAAGTCAGGTTTGATATAGAAATAGATTAAGGTATTGGAAATTACCTATTACCCTCTCGCAAAGCGAGCTGCCGGAGCTGAAATGCTAGTAGTTATTCCATTTTTAAATCAAAAATGACGCGAAGGCGAGCTGCAGACAAGATAAATAATACGGCAGGTGAAGCCGACAAAGTCAGTTTTGATTCAGAAATGGAAATACTTCCCCAGACCATGTT
The DNA here is from genome assembly GCF_900114745.1 of Nitrosomonas communis. GTDB lineage: Bacteria > Pseudomonadota > Gammaproteobacteria > Burkholderiales > Nitrosomonadaceae > Nitrosomonas > Nitrosomonas communis_A. The sequence goes on from NZ_FOUB01000025.1 coordinate 43,280, forward strand.
GCAGGAATCACATGGGGTATAATCAGTTACTTTGTATTTAACGGAAAAATATCATTCCATCATGACTCATCTTCGCACTGCTTTATTGGAAAACTTGCTTACTCGTCGCATCCTACTTCTAGACGGCGCGATGGGAACAATGATCCAGAGTTACAAATTGAGCGAAACTGATTATCGAGGGAGCCGTTTTGCAGATTTTCCTCATGACCTCAAGGGCAATAATGATTTGCTAACGCTGACGCAGCCTCAAATCATCCGTTCTATCCATGCGCAATACCTGGAGGCTGGCGCTGATATCATTGAAACAAATACCTTCAACTCCAATGCTCCTTCGATGGCTGATTACCATATGCATGAGTTGGTATATGAATTGAATTTTGCAGCAGCAAAATTAGCACGTGAAGAAGCGCTTGCGATGGAAGCTAAAACACCGGATAAACCCCGTTTTGTTGCAGGAGTTATCGGGCCCACGACCAAAACAGCTTCTATTTCACCGGATGTAAATGATCCCGGTTTCCGTTCAATCACTTTCAGACAGCTTGTGACGGATTACTCGCAATCCATACAGGGGTTAGCTGAAGGAGGCGCCGATATTCTGCTAGTAGAAACCATTTTCGACACACTGAATGCTAAAGCAGCATTATTTGCGATTGAGCAGTACTTTGAGAAAAATAATATTCGCTTGCCTGTCATGATCTCGGTCACGATTACCGATGCTTCCGGTCGCAATCTGTCTGGACAAACACCAGAAGCATTCTGGAATTCAGTCAGACATGCCCAACCCTTGTCAGTGGGCATAAACTGTGCATTGGGTGCAGAATTAATGCGTCCTTACGTTGAAGAACTCTCCAATGTGACTGAGGTATATACCAGTACTCACCCCAACGCCGGTTTACCGAATCCATTGTCTGAAACAGGTTATGACGAATCACCCGAATATACCGCAGGACTAATCAAGGAATTTGCCCAGTCGGGTTTCGTTAATATTGTGGGCGGCTGCTGTGGCACGACACCTGCCCACATTCAAGCCATCGCTGAGGCAGTAGAAGGTATTGCGCCACGACGAATCCCGGATATCCCCAAGAAACTCCGCCTCTCCGGCTTAGAACCACTCAATATTGGTGATGACTCACTCTTTGTCAATGTGGGCGAGCGTACCAACGTGACCGGATCAAAAGCCTTTGCCCGTCTGATACTCAATGACAATTATGCGGAAGCGTTGAGCATTGCACGCAGCCAAGTCGAGAATGGCGCTCAAATCATTGACATCAATATGGATGAAGCCATGCTGGATTCACAAAAAGCCATGGTTACTTTCCTCAACTTGATTGCAGCAGAGCCGGATATCAGTCGCGTGCCTATCATGATTGATTCGAGTAAATGGTCAGTCATTGAAGCAGGTCTACAATGTATTCAGGGTAAAGCCATTATCAATTCCATCAGCTTAAAAGAAGGTGAGGAAGAATTCATTTATCACGCGAGGCTTGCGCGTCGCTATGGTGCAGCAGTCATCGTGATGGCATTTGATGAGAAAGGACAGGCTGACACATTAGCGCGCAAAGTTGAAATCTGTACACGTTGTTACGGTATTTTAGTCAACCAGGTTGGCTTCCCGCCAGAGGACATTATTTTTGACCCAAATATTTTTGCGGTGGCAACCGGTATCGAAGAACATAACAACTACGCGCTGGATTTCATTGAAGCCATCCGCGTCATCAAACAAACTTTGCCTTATGTCAAAATCAGCGGTGGCGTTTCTAATGTTTCCTTTTCCTTTCGTGGAAACGAGCCGATCAGAGAAGCCATTCATACCGCATTCCTATACCACGCTATCCAAGCTGGCATGACCATGGGTATTGTCAATGCAGGCCAATTAGGCGTGTATTCGGATATTCCCAAAGATTTACTCGAACGAGTTGAAGATGTTCTGCTTAACCGCCGCCCAGATGCGACTGAGCGTCTGGTTGAATTTGCCGAGAATTTCAAAGGACAGAAAAAAGAGCAAGTTGAAGATCTTGCCTGGCGTAACCAATCTGTCCGCCAACGATTAACGCACGCACTCGTCAAAGGAATCAGTACCTATATTGAAGAAGATACTGAAATCATCCGTCAGGAAATAGAAAGCAGAGGGGGACGACCAATAGAAGTAATCGAAGGCCCTCTGATGGATGGTATGAATGTAGTAGGCGACTTGTTTGGCGCTGGGAAAATGTTTCTGCCGCAGGTAGTCAAATCTGCACGCGTCATGAAGCAAGCAGTTGCATATCTCCTTCCCTACATTGAGGCTGAGAAAAAAATTTCTGGTGACACTAAACCCAAGGGAAAAATCGTTGTTGCCACAGTGAAAGGCGATGTCCATGACATAGGCAAAAACATCGTTGCAGTTGTCCTCCAGTGTAATAACTATGAAGTCATCAACATGGGTGTGATGGTGCCCAGTTCGCAAATCTTGGAAACAGCACGCAACGAACAAGCTGATATTATCGGATTATCTGGTTTGATCACACCTTCTCTCGAAGAAATGGCGCATGTAGCCAAAGAAATGGAGCGGGAAGGTTTTACTATTCCTCTTCTCATTGGGGGTGCCACGACCTCGCGCGTGCATACCTCCGTTAAAATTGCACCGCACTATAGTGGAGTTACGGTGTGGGTGCCTGATGCAAGCCGGGCTGTTGGCGTATGCAGCCAATTAATGTCTCAGGATCAGCAAAGCGCGTATAAGCAGGAAATCAAGGCAGAACAAGAGAAAATCCGCGCTCAGCAAAAAAACAAAAAAGGTCCCTCACAATTATTAACCCTCGCTGAAGCACGTGCAAATGCATTGAAAATAGATTGGCAGTACTATACTCCTTCTGAATCTAGCTTCCTCGGCATTAGAACCCTGAAGAACTATCCTTTAGAAGCACTAGTTCCTTATATTGATTGGACACCCTTCTTCCAAGCCTGGGAACTATCTGGACGATATCCGGCTATTCTAGAAGATGAGGTAGTAGGTGAAGCTGCCAGCAATCTATTCCGCGATGCACAAACGATGCTGAAGAAAATCATTGAGCAAAAATGGCTTACAGCCAATGCTGTCATTGGACTCTTTCCAGCTAACACAGTTAATCATGACGACATCGAAATTTATTCGGATAAGTCACGTGCCAAGGTGCTGATGACCTATCACACCTTACGGCAGCAAACGGTCAAACCTGCAGGGCGCCCCAACCTCTGTTTAGCAGATTTTATTGCACCTAAAGAAAGCAGCATCACTGATACGATTGGGTTATTCGCAGTCAGTGCTGGTTTTGGTATCGATGAGCGAATAAAAGCTTTCGAAGCTGCCAATGATGACTATAGTGCCATTATACTGAAGGCATTAGCTGACCGCCTGGCTGAAGCATTTGCCGAACACATGCATGCGCGTGTGCGGCGAGAATTCTGGGGCTATGCCAAAGATGAAGCCCTCACCAACGAGCAACTTATTGATGAGAAATACCAAGGAATTCGTCCCGCCCCGGGTTATCCAGCCTGTCCCGATCATACCGAAAAAGGACCTTTGTTTGCCTTACTCGAAGCTGAAAAACGAGCAGGTATCATTATTACCGAATCTTATGCTATGGTTCCTACCGCGGCTGTATCTGGCTTTTATTTCTCGCATCCCGAATCCACTTATTTCGCCGTAGGTAAAATTGGTAAAGATCAAGTAGAAGATTACGCCAGAAGAAAAGGCTGGATGATGGATGAAGCGGAAAGATGGCTTGCCCCGATATTGGCATATGAGCGCTAAGCGCTCAATTCATACCAAGAGAATGAATTAGGCATTTATATTTATTATACCCTGCCACATTAAGCGAATAGAGGCTATCAGAGTCTGGTTCGCGCCAAGATGATAGAAATCATAGGGCAACTTCTATCTGAGATAATCCTATGTTTTTTGCACGAAATAATGCTTCATCAACTCGCTTAATCACCGTATGCTGATGCTCATCGGTTTGACGTAATGTCACCGCGCAACTAATAGTAACCGATACCGGTTGGTTATCTGCATTGAGTACAGGATTGCTAACCAGCATGCGTTGTAATCGCTGTATGATACGCACCGCATCATTGATCTCTGTATCAGGCAATAAGATAACGAACTCCTCACCACCATAACGGGCAACCACGTCGGTTGGACGCAACGCATTCTTCATGATTCTCGCCAAAGAGATCAGAACATTATCGCCAAATGGATAACCATAAGTCTCATTAATTTCTTTAAAGTTATCCAGATCAATCAGTATAATGCATAACGGATTTTTGCTTCGGTCAGCACGGGCAGCTTCACGGATAAAATGTTCATCCAGCCCGCGTCGGTTAAACAAGCCAGTCATCTGATCGGTATGCACTAACTCTCTGATGAGTGCTAGCTCATGTCTCAGAGATTCAATTTTTTGCTCAGTATCGGAAATCTTTTGCCGTGAATTGGACATCTCATCGCTTTGATGCAAATCCCTGGTTTCAGACAAAACAGCATCAAGAATTCTAATTATCTCATTAACATCATGAGTTTTTCTGATTTCCCGCGCATACTGCTCAGCGTGTTGATAATATTCATCAACGGTTAACAATGCTTTGCTGCTTTCCTCACTTGTTTCATTTTCCTCTCCAACTTCGGATGACTTAACCAGTTTTAATCGCATTTCACTCAAAGTTTGCATAATAATGTAACCTCTCATTGATAACACTAGGAACAAGATGATTATCCCGGTCAAGCTCAAGCCAACACTGATTAATTAGAAAGAAGAAGCCGTTGCAGGAATAATCTACTGCTATCCGTAGACTAACAAACTCAGTATGATTCAATAAATGAAATTAAAATGGAAATCTAGCTTTATTCTAAATTTCCTCCAACCTTATTCCATTTCCAAATCAAAAATGACGTGAGGGCGAGCCGCAGACAGTATAAATAATACGGCAAAGTGAAGCCGATAAAGTCAGTTTTGATTTAGAAATGGAATGAGTCATAAGAAAACACTTGCAGATCCTTAACAGGATAAACTCAGTCAAATGCCGGGATAAGGTAGAGATCCCAAGGAATATTTAATCTTTACCGAGTAATTTGTGGAGTAACTCAGATTAATCAACCAAGTTATGTTTGATAGCGTAACGTACCAATTCAGAATTATTCGTTAGCTTAAGTTTTTCCATAAGACGGGCACGATAAACACTGACTGTTTTTGGGCTCAGACACAAGCTGGTAGAAATTTCTGAAAGTGATTTACCTGCTGCAATCAAACATAATGTCTGATATTCTCGATCAGATAAACTGTTATGTAATGGTTGGTTAGTATCTAATGTAATTGCGTTAGCCAGCTCCTGTGCAAGGGATGGCGTAATGTACTTGCGCCCCGCTGCAACCTGACGAATCGCAGTTACCAGTTGCATGGGCGCACTTTGTTTACTCAGATAACCGGCTGCTCCAGCTTTAATCGCGCGGATCGCAAATTCACTTTCGTGATGCATGCTAAGCATTAATATAGTGAAATTAGGCTGATCTTTTTTAATCTGCTTGAGCACCTCAATACCATTTCTGTCAGGCAGTGAGATATCCAGTAGCATCACATCAAAAACTTGCTGGCGTGCGATTGTTATCGCCTCAAACCCGGTTTCTGCTTCACCGGCTACACTAATATCATCCGTCTCACTTAGAATCTGTTTCAAACCCTGGCGTACGATGGCATGATCGTCAGCAATCATTACACGTATCATTCTACCCTCCCTCGCCTGTTATTATTCGATACATGATACGACCTACAAAGCTACTATTCTTTGCCATTCACTGGAATCTGGATTATCACACAAGTTTCCTTTTCTGGTATTCCGTTAGCATAAAGGTTTCCGCCCAATTGTTGACAACGTTCACGCATTCCACGTATTCCAAAAGATCCTGGTTTGTTCATATCTGATTCCCTAATTCCACGTCCGTTATCAATCGCTTCCAAAAATACCCAACCGTCATTTTCAGACAGCTTGACTTTAACGTTCGATGCACCTGCATGTTTAGAAATATTAGTCAATATTTCCTGAAAAATACGGAAAATAGCGCTAGCTAAATCTGCATCTAGCGGGATATCTTCACTGTCACAACAAAATAGACAAGGAATTTCTGTGCGTTTGCTAAATTCCTTTGCTTGCCACTGAATTGCCGCCACGATACCAAAATCTAGTATCTAGTATCCCTGGTCGCAGGTCCATTGCTATTCGGCGTGTGCTGTCAATCACATTATCGACCAGTTCTTCAATCGAGGCTGCTTTCTGCTGGTAAAAATCAGGTTTTCTCGGTTTTGCGTCCATACAGAGCAATAGCTCACATTTAATTGCTGTCAAGGTTCCGCCAATATCATCGTGAATTTCTCGTGCAATCCTTGCACGCTCATGCTCCTTAACTTTCTGTAGATAAGAAGTAAGTTCAGCCAGTCGCGCATGCGAGCGGGCAATTTCAATTTCTGCCATCTTATTGCGTGAAATATTCATGACTATACCGTCCCATAGAACACCCTCATTGAGTGACCGACGTGGTGTTGCACGTAAACTGACCCACTTAATATCTGGATCCCCTTTAACTTGAATGCGTCCCTCCCAATTCCAAGTAGAAAAACGCTTGGCCGATACTTGCATGAGTTGATTATAAGAAGTTCTATCTTCAGGCAAAATCAGATCAGTAAATAAATCCGGCTGCTCTATTAACGTGGCTGGCGAAATTCCTAACAGCATCACAGAGCCTTCGCTCACATAAGAAAAGCTTTTAGAGCCATCCTGGTTCAATAAAAACTGAAATACCAGCCCGGGTAAATTCGAAGCAATTGCACGAAAGTGTGCTTCACTTTTCTGCAACGCAAGCTGTGTTTCTCGAATATGCTGAAGCGTTTCCATTTGCTTCAGACTACGCTGTATCGCTTGCACCAATCTTGCCGTGCAACAAGTTATAGAAATGAAATCCTGAGCACCTGCTTTCATCAAATGAGCTGCAGATTCATCACTTCTACGGCTGGATACGACGATCACTGGAATGGTTAAATGATGCGTAGCAAGATGAGATAATACCTGTTCGGCACCTAGTTCAGGTATTGTATCATCAGATAAAATCATATCCCATGAAAATCCGACGAGTGCCTTCGGAAAGGCTTGAATGATATTGACACATTCTGAATTAAAGCATAAACCACCTGCCCTGAGTGCCTGACAGATATGCTCAGCATCTCTGGCTGAATATCCTACCAGCAGTATGTTGAGCGTTTTGGCCATTCTCAATATTTATCCAAATAAAAGAATTTTACATATTATAAAGCTATCATACAAAGAAGACGGCATAGAAGCTACTCAAAAAGTAGTTAACTAAAAATTAAGCTATTGACTAAGCTCTCCTCAATCAAGCTAATAAGCAAGCCGTTACGAGTGCGGAAGAAATGGCATAAACGTCTCAAGCTAAACACAAAGACTCGACAGATATCACAGAACATGTTGAAATAACTAAAATAATGTAAAAAAAACACTATTTCCAATCCAAAAGTAAACTATGATAATGGAATGGCTGGGCAAGATGCATTTAGCAGCAGACAAAAAGTATAGTGATGAAAAAATTCGTTGTAAAATCATAGTACTTGCAATAGCAGTAATGAGTATCTCTATTCCTATAAGTTATGCGACTGCAATAACAAACGAAAGAGTTACTACCTCCCAAGATCAGAAGAACATCGTTGTTACTATTTATAACGAGAACCTAGCATTAATAAAAGACTTACGTAGCGTTATACTGGATCAAGCTTTCAACAAGCTGGCTTGGCAGGAAGTCTCTGCGCAGATACGCCCTGAAACTGCGCTATTACGCAACCTTGCTTATTCTTCAGGATTTCTCTTACTAGAGCAATATTTTGATCTCGATGTACTCACTCCGAAAAAACTACTGGAAAAGTACTCAGGTAAAGAAGTAACCGTTATACGCACCAACCCTGCAACTGGTTCTGAAACAAGCGAAGTAGCCACAGTCCTTTCGACTAATGAAGGAATTATCCTGAAATTTATTGACCGAGTTGAAAGCGGTGTACCTGGACGAATCGTGTTTCCTAGTTTACCTGAAAATCTGCGTGACAAACCTACATTACTCATTTCACTGATTAGCCCATCCCAAGGCAAGCATGATCTTGAGCTATCCTACCTGACGTCCGGCTTATCCTGGCATGCCGACTATGTAGCTGATCTGAATGCAGATGATAATTGGCTTGATCTCAATGGTCTTGTAACATTCACCAATCAAAGTGGCATAGCTTATCATAATGCCAGGTTGCAACTAGTGGCAGGCGATGTTCATCGAATTTACCCTCAACAGCCTATCTCCAAAAAAATGATGACATTTGCGCGAGAAGTAGCTGATAGCGCGCAAATGAAAAAAGAAGCACTCTTTGAATATCATCTTCATACATCACCGCGCCCTATCACACTTGCTGAAAACCAGACTAAACAGGTTGCACTCATGTCTGCAACTCATATTCCAGTCAGCAAAGAATTTATTCTGCAAGGTGCCGATTATTATTACTCAGGACAATACAATATAATCAGCCAGAAACTAAAAACTAACGTATTCATCAGTTTTGCTAATAAGGGTGAAGGCTTGGGAATACCGCTCCCAAAAGGAATTATTCGAGTTTACAAAAAAGATACCCGAGGAAATAATCAATTTATCGGTGAAGATCAGATCGATCATATACCTCAAAATGAGTTGGTCCGTCTCAGCCTTGGGAGTACCTTTGATATGACCGCTGATAAGCTACAAACCGATTTTCAACAAATCTCTGGCGCGCTAGGTCATAGCAGCATCGTTGAAACGGCTTATCAAATTACCCTAAGAAACGTCAAGAAAGAAGCAGTCACAGTAAAAGTACAGGAACCCATTCCAGGAGACTGGACCATGTTATCTGAATCAACGCCTCACACTAAGCTATCATCTGGCATGGTTGAATGGAAAATACCTATTCCAGCTGAGAGTGAAGCCACGCTAACCTATCGGGTACGTGTCAGATACTAGGGTCTGTTGACATTTCACATAGGTAGCCACAGATATCCACACGCTATGGCTACCATACTCTCGTAATTTCGCTTCAGTTTGTCGTATCGCGTTGCTATTGCCCGATACTGTTTTAGCCTGGCAAAAGCATTCTCCAGCCAATGCCGATATTGATATAAACCCCAATCCATATCTGCATTACCCTTCAACGAGTTGCGCTTTCTCGGTATCACAGCCTGAACCCCCTTCTTCGTTATCTGTTC